>NZ_BDAY01000098.1 GCF_001612685.1 Nocardia altamirensis NBRC 108246 | reverse complement strand
AACCGACCAATCCAGCGCCGCAGTCGAACCGATCGGATAGCACTACTTCCGAAGCGGGCGCCGGGCTTCCAGCTTGGCGTCATCAGCGGCGGCACGGCCATCGTCCCAACCGTTGGCGTTGCCGATGGCGACGCCGCGATTGCGGACTGTCGGGAAGAGGGTGTCGAATGCCTTGTCCACCTGCACCTGATGGGAGGCGAGCACCGGCAGTAGACGCGCCGATTCGGTGGATTGCGCGATGGTGGTCTCGGTGGCGGCGGTCAACCGCTCACCGATCCGCGTGGCATAGGCGAGCAGGAACGACTTGCGGTACGCGCGGCTGCGCGAGTCCGCACTGCGCTGTTCCTGATTGCCGCTGGCGATCATCGCCCTGGTGGCCTGCACGAGTAGCGATGTCGTCAACAGCTCGATGACCTCCAGATCGCTGTCGTCCCCGACGACGGTCATGAATCCCCATTCCGAACTGAAGATCGCCCGGCTGCGGTTGGCTTGGGCGACCGTGTCGACGAGCAGCGCCTTGGCTTCGAGATACGGAGTGTCCAGCCAGATCCTCTGTGCGCCGGGCAGATCGGGCGCAGCGGTGTCCGCGTCGATCAGCACGCGGTCGAGTGCGTATTTCGTCATCAGCTCTTGTGCCTTCGCCGAAAGCGCTTCGGCCTCTTCGGGAAACGAGGTGGACTCGGCCTTCGCGAGCAGCCCACGGACCCGGCCCAATACCTTCTCGTCGACGTGATGGTGCGAGGCGGTGTTCGGTCGCGCGGTGCCAGGAAGCGGACGGATGAGTTCGAGCCGCGGCAGCCGGATCAGCAGCGCCAGCGCCTGGACCGCGGTGGTGAGCGCTTCGGTCGGAGTCAGGAGGTGCTTCGTCGCCCACTGACCGAGGTGTGGTGCCGACGTCGACCACCAGACAACAGCCTCGAGTTGGTCGAGCTGTGCGCGCCAGGTCTCGTCGACCGATGCGGCGGCGAAAGGCTGCATGTACGTGGTGATGACGTCGGTGAGCAGCGCGATCGCGTGCTCGTCGAGGTGCCGCCGCGCGGCCCGGTGGACGTCCCACGGCAGCCATCCGTTCTGGAAGATCCGGGCGATGATGCGCTGACCCGCTAGGTGCACGCCGTGCTCCACCTGCGGTGTCAGTCGATCCCGACCAGCGAGCGCCGCCGCGCAACGCTCTGCTGCCGCCACAGCCCCACGTGCGGTCTCCATCGCAGCGGCCATCAGCATGTTGGCGATCTCGGCCGCGTCCGCCGATGAATCTGGGGTCTTCTGTTCAGACCAGAAGTCGCCGCCCCCAGTCGGACCGCTGTGCGGCCGTCGGCCGGTGCGCCGCCGACGGTTCTGCTTGCCCATGTACCCAACCTATTCGCGATCCGCCGGCATCGATGCCTCGCAACGATAGAGCAACCTACCGACCTCGAATCCACCTGAGTCAGTGATATTGGGTGGCAGTGTTCCAGCCGTTGAACATTCGCATGCCGTAGAGCAGTGGCCTGCCTGCGGCGTCGCTGTGGGTGATCTGGATGGGCCGCCCGAAAATTACTGTGTGCGTTTCTATTTGGAGATGGCCGACCACCTTGCAGTCGGCGACCGCGAAGGCATCGGATGTCAAGGCAGGCATGCCGTTCGGAGTTCGATGCCATTCGACCGAGCGGAACCGCGCGCTGGTCGGTGCCGCGAACAGTTTCGCGACCGCGGTGGCGCCGACATGCAGGAGGTTCACCGCGAAACCGCCACTCGCCACGACCGCCGCGCCCGAACGACCCGCCTGGTTCGCGCAGACGAGCAGAGTCGGCGGATCCATCGAGACGCTGCACAGCGATGTGCAGGTGAAACCGGTGGGACAACCGTCGGGGAGCACGCTGGTCACCACGGCGACTCCGCTGGGGAACGAGCTCATGAACTGCCGGAAATCGCTTGTGTCGTACTGCTGCTGACCGGTCATCTTGTTGCTTCCTGTTGCCCGGACGTCGTCGGGGTCACACCCCGCGGAAAATCAATGCGGCCATCACGATCATCAAGATTCCGCCTGCGGCATTGATCGACGCGATGGATCCGTTGGTGCGCGCAAGCCACCCCTTCATCCGATGAGCGCCTTCGAGCCAGAGCGAGTCGACGAAGAACCCGACCAGTACCGGAACGAACGCAAGCACGGTCAGGCCGGGGAATACCGCTGTTCCGGCAGGCAGAAAACTCGGCGTGATGGTCCCGAAAATGATCATGGCCTTGGGATTGGTTGCGCCGACCAGCCAGCCGGTGGCCAGCGGTCGAGTAGAGCCTGCGGTCTCCGGCATCGAGGCCTCGGCAACCTTTCTTTTTCGGAAGGCCGCCAGCAGAAACGAGAGGCCGAGCAGGATCAGTACGACGGCGCCGACGGTTCGAAGGGCTGTTTGTACGAAGCTGCTCTGCTGTATCGCCACTCCCAAGAATGTGGTGATGAGAATGCCTGCCGTCAGCGTGCCGAGCGCGTTCCCGAGGACACTCCGGAACGCCGTGGCCTTTCCTGCCGCCAACGTCTGACCGACGATATAGAGGATGCTGGGACCTGGAATGGCGATCAGGGTGACGACAGTGGCGGCAAGTGCCCCGACTGCGGCGATCACCGGACCATTGAATCACGGGTGAGATGGTCCAGATATTCGTAACACGAGGGCAAGCTTTCGACCGCGGCAGCGGCTCGTTTGCGTACGTCGGCGAACCCGGCATCGGCGGCGCCGGTGCGGAAATTCCGCAACGCAGGCCGCGGTGTCTCGGGTCCGATGCCGAGACCGAGGATCATCGTGTTCCAGGAATACGATTCGAATCCGTGGTACTCCGGGTAGATGTTCTGCTCGTCGAGCAAGCCGTTCTCGGCGAACTTCAGGATGCGCTCGAGCTCTTGCGGAAGTGGTGTCAGTTTCACGTCTCGCCAATATTCGGTGTCGTTCCGTGCGGCGCCGACGAAATGCATGACAAGGAAGCTCTTGACCCCTTCGACCACGTGCCGAACTCGCCTGTTGTACTCCTCGCGCAACCAGGCATTGTCGTCGGTGCCGGGGAAGAAGCGGACCAACTCCTCGATGCCGTGCTGGATGAAGAAGATCCCGGTGGATTCGAGCGGCTCGACGAACGCGCTGGCGAGCCCGATGGCGACGCAGTTGGCGACCCATGATCGCCGACTACGTCCGATGCGCATGCGAATGTGGTTGGCTTCCAGGCCCGAGGTGTCGACGGGTATGGATGCTCGCAGTTCCGCCTCGGCCTGTTCGGGTGTCGTGTAGCGGTCGCAGTACACGTACCCGTAGCCGTTTCGTTCGTAGAGTGGAATCGTCCAGCGCCAGCCGCAATTCATGGTCTGGGCGGTGGTGTACGGTTCCATCTCCTCGGTGACGGCGCGGGGGACACGCAGTGCGACCGCGCGATTGTTGGGTAGCACGTCGGCGAAGGATTCGAACGGCTCGGCGAGTGCGTCCGCCAACATCAGCGATCGGAAGCCGGTGCAGTCGATGTAGAGGTCCGCCGTCAGCGTGCCGTGCTCGGACGACTCGACACCGGAGATTCCGTCGTTGTCGGTCCGCACGTCGGTCACGTCGTCGACGATGTGCCTGACTCCCCGCTCGATGGCGTACTTCGACAGAAATGCGGCTACCTTGTCCGCGTCGAAGTGATACGCATAGGGGAACTGTTCGACCTGATCCAGCATGGTCGACTGCCCGAGATCTTCGGAAACTGTTCTGCCGTAGAGACTTCCGTCGATGGCCCGCGGTGAACGTCGGGCGGCGCAGAGCGTCGGTGTGATGAACGCTGCCTCGTCGAACCGGTCCGTTCGATCGCCGGCGAGCCACCATTCGGCCAGGCTGAACCCGTGCACTCGATTCCAGCGTTCGAACGGATGATAGAAATGGTCGCCGTCGCCGCTCCAGTTCTGAAATCTAATGGCGAGCTTGTAGCCCCCTGCGCACTGCGGCAGCCACTCGCGCTCGTCGAGTTCGAGGTAGTCGAAGAAATGCCGGATGGTGCTGAATGTTGCCTCACCGACGCCGATTCGGCCCGTCGTTGCGGATTCGATCAACGAGACGGATACACCGGGCAAAGCCTTGGACAAATATGCGGCGGTCATCCAACCCGCCGTCCCGCCGCCCACGATCAAGACATTACGTGCCATAACGATAGCTCCCCGCTTATGTTCCCCCCGGCACGGCGTGCAAATGTCGGGCCTGCGGCATTGCTGTCCCTGCGGCACGCCGATGATCGCACGTGTATTTGCGCACGAGAGCTCGATTCAGCGCAAAGCTCGATTGTCTGCTGAGGCTCTGTGTGCCCTATTCGCAGGAAACGCACTGCGCGCATCGTTGCGCGACAAGATGTTTCACATGCCGAAGGATATGTCTACGCAGTTGCGTGGACCCCCCAATTCCCGTTGCCGGAACTGTCGCCTCCCTTTCTACCGATTGGAATCAACCGTGTCAACGGTCGACTTAGGCATTTCGGCATACCTGGTGGTAGGTAGAATTGGTTGCACCACAAGGGGTTTGCCGTCCTGGATGGCGACTGCGTGTTTCGAATGGGCGCTGCCGGTGGTTGCCGCCTAGGCCGGCAAGTCGAGCGCCGGGCTGTAGTCGATCTTCCAGTCGGCGTAAACACCCAGCGTGCCGTCAGCTATACAACGCAGGCCGACGCTGATCCACCGGATGTCCCCGTTGTCGCGTAGGGCATATCCGACGGCGACCGCGAATTCCATACCGCCACACGGGCATGCGCACTCGCCGTGATCGGCGTCGTCCCAGTACTCCGCGCTGTCGGCGATGAAACTCGCTGTGCCGCAGCCGGTGCAGGTGCGCCGCGCGGCGCCTTCGTCGTCATCGGCCTCGACCCGGAAGGCGCGCCCATCGCACTGCGCACACACCGACTCGAGAACCCGGTCGACCTTGTAGCCGTTCGCCCGGAACGCACGGACGAACTCGGCGAGATCCGTGAGATCTTCACCGCGCCACCATTGACCTGACTTGTCTATAACCACGAGGCCTACAGTGCCACGTGACCGCTACCGGCGGCAGCCCCCTGTCCTGCCTGCAGCACGAAGGCCCCCAGCACGCGCCGGAGGCCTTCGGCATCTCAATTACCTACGGGTGCAGCAGGACTCACTCGCTCTCGGCGCCACTTTCCTCTTCGCCGTCTTCCTCGTCGTCTTCGTCGCTTTCCTCGGTATCGGTCTCCGCGGCGGGTTCGTCGTCGCTGTTTTCGTCGTCTGCTTCGTAGCCGGTTTCATCGACCGGAGCGGCAGGTGCGTCTGCTTCTTCGGCTGCTGGCTCGTCGGGAACTTCGGGTGCGGGTGCGGGGTCGGTCATGGATCAATCGTCCTCCGCGCGTGTCCCGCAATCGATGGATCGAAGTCACGATCGCATAGCGCTACCGCGTGTCTGACGTTTTATCTTGTGTCGCAAGAGAATCCGAATCGTCGGTTTCATCAAGTATTGGCTTTGCCGTTGCTTGACAGTGTCGCCGAGAGCTGACGTGCGGCGTCCAGTGTCGCCGAGATGTATTCGTCGCGTTCGGGTTTCGAGGTCGCCGACTGGAGCGGGCCGAGCTGGACTTCGTAGGCCGCGATGCCGGTGGCGTCGAAGACGGGGGCCGCGAGGTAGCTGAGGGGGAGTGCGTCGGTGGAGTCGAGTTCGGACTTGGTGTAGGGCCGGGAGGTGAGTTCGGCGAGCTGGCGGAGCACGCGGGAGCGTAGATGTGGTTGCAGGAGTTCGGTTCCCACGGCGCTGAGCAGATCGGCGAGCAGGTCGACCATGCCTGCGTCGTCGGCACGCGGACGGAAGACGGCGACGCCGTTGGCGCGGACGAGGGTGAGGAGCGCGCCCGCGGTGCGTTGGTCGGCGCCTGCGGCGGTGCGCAGCCAAGTGTTCTGTTCGGTCGCGGTACGCCAGGGCATGACGCTGGCGCCTGCCGGGAATTGGAGTGGGATGCGGTGGCCCACCGGGATTCCGGGGACGACGCGGTGGGTGCCGTGCCGGATGTCGAGCACGGTGAGGCGGTCCGGCTCGATGCGGCTGAAGGTGGCGCCGTAGCCGGTGCGGGTGGCGAGGGCGGCGATGATGTCGCCGACGCCGGGCGGGAGCGCGGCACCGTGCAGGCCGACCAGCGCGGGGCCGATGGCGTAGCCGCGGTGCTGGTCTCGGGCGACCCAGCCCGCGTCGTCGAGTTCGGCCAGGATGGCGGTCGCGGTGGCGCGGGCGATGCCGAGGCGTTCGGCGATGCCTGCGACGCTGACCGGCTCGGTGGCGGTGGTCAGGAGGGACACGATCTCGATGACGCGGCGCGTCGGCGGGGACGCGGAGCGATCGGGCATTGGCGGAATCCCTTGTCTCGATTCGAGCGGACGACCTACTATGTCGAATATTAGATCATCCAGTGTCGAATATTCGACATCCGAAGGTTCGACACCTCGGCGCGAATGGAGCGCGAATGATTCTGGACCGGTTCCGCATCGATGGGCAGGTCGCCGTTGTCACGGGCGCGGGTCGCGGGTTGGGTGCGGCGATCGCGGTGGCCTTTGCCGAGGCGGGCGCGGATGTGCTGATCGCGGCACGAACCAAGAGCCAGTTGGACGCGGTGGCCGAGCAGGTGTCGCAGGCCGGGCGGCAGGCGCATGTCGTTGCGGCGGATCTGAGCGATCTCGACGCGACCGCCGCGCTGGCGGAGGCGGCGGTGCAGCGGTTCGGTCGCCTGGACATCGTGGTGAACAACGTCGGCGGCGCGATGCCGTGCCCGTTGCTCGACACCACACCGCAGGCGCTGGTCGATGCCTTCAATTTCAATGTCACCAACGCGCACGCACTGGTGCGGGCCGCGGTGCCGCACATCCTCGCGACGGCGGGCGGCGGCTCGATTCTCAACATCACCTCGACCATGGGCAGGCTCCCCGGCCGGGCCTTCGCGGCCTACGGCACGGCCAAGGCCGCGCTGGCGCACTACACGAAACTCGCCGCGCTCGACCTGAATCCACGCATCCGCGTGAACGCGATCGCGCCGGGCTCGATCCTGACCTCCGCGCTGGAAATCGTCGCGAGCAACGACGCGATGCGTACCCAGCTGGAGTCGAAGACACCACTACAGTCGATCGGTGATCCCGACGATATCGCGGCCGCCGCGCTCTATCTGGTCTCGCCCGCCGGAAAGTACCTCACGGGCAAGGTGCTCGAGCCCGACGGCGGCCTGATCGCCCCGAACCTCGACCTTCCGATCGGAGACCTCTGAGATGACCTATCGCGTAGTGCAGTGGGGGACTGGCAACGTCGGCAAGCACGCGCTGGCAGGCGTCATCGCCAATCCTGATCTGGAATTGACCGGCGTCTGGGTGTCCGGCCCCGCGAAGGCGGGACAGGACGCGGGAGCCCTTGCGGGACTAGATCATTCGGTCGGCGTCGCGGCGTCGATGGACGCCGACGCCATCCTCGCGGCGAAACCCGATTGCGTCGTCTACTGCTCGATGACCGACAACCGCCTGTTCGAAGCCGTCGGCGACCTGCAGCGGATACTCAGTGCCGGAATCAACGTGGTCGCCTGCGCGCCGGTGTTCTTCCAGTACCCGTACGGCGTACTGCCAGACGAACTGCTGAAGCCGGTGGAAGAGGCGGCGGCACAGGGCAATTCGTCGCTGTTCGTCAACGGCATCGATCCTGGTTTCGCCAACGACCTACTGCCGCTGGCACTCGCGGGCACCTGTCTGCGCATTGATCAGCTGCGCTGCATAGAGATCGTCGACTACGCCAGCTACGACAACCGTGAAGTCATGTTCGACATCATGGGTTTCGGTAAGCCGGTCGACGACATCCCGCTGCTGCTGCAGCCCGGCGTGCTCTCACTCGCGTGGGGTGGCGTGGTACGCCAGCTGGCCGCGGGCATCGGCGTCACCCTCGACACGGTCACCGAAACCTACGAACGGATCCCGGCAGCCCATTCCTTCGACATCGCCACCGGTCACATCGCCGAGGGCACCGCTGCCGCACTGCGTTTCGAGGTCCGCGGCATGGTTGGCGACGATGTCGTCACCGTCCTGGAGCACGTGACTCGCCTGCACCCTGACCTCTGCCCCGACTGGCCGCAGCCTGCTGAGCAGCAAGGCTCCTACCGCGTCGAAATCACCGGCGAACCCAGTTACGCCATGGATCTGGTGACATCGAGCCGCAACGGCGACCACAACTACGCCACGTTGGTCGGCACGGCCATGCGCATCGTCAACGCGATCCCCGCCGTGGTCCAGGCACCGCCGGGCATCGTGACCGCCCTCGACCTGCCGCTCATCACCAGCCCTGCGGCACGGAACGGAAAGCCCTAGCGGCGGTGGCTCATTCGCGCGATCGATACCGTTCCAGCAGCCGCACGTGGTTCGGTTCGAGTTCGGCGAGTGTGCCGACACCGAGCAGCTTCATCGTCCGCACGATCTGCGTGCGCAGGATGTCGATGGCCCGGTCGACGCCTGCCTCACCGCCCGCCATCAGCCCATACAGATAGGCCCGCCCGATGAGGGTGAACCGCGCGCCGAGGGCGACGGCGGCGACGATGTCGGCACCGTGCATGATGCCGGTGTCGAGGTGTATCTCCATGTCGTCGCCGACCTCACGCACCACCGACGGCAGCAGATGCAGCGGCACGGGCGCGCGATCCAATTGCCGCCCACCGTGATTCGACAACACGATGCCGTCGACACCGAGCCCGGCCAAGCGTTTCGCATCCTCGACGGTCTGCACGCCCTTCACCAGCATCCGCCCCGGCCAGTGCTCCCGGAGCCAGGCCAGGTCGTCGAAGCCGACCGTCGGGTCGAACATGGCGTCGAGCAGTTCACCGACCGTCCCGGACCAGCGGTCGAGCGAGGCGAAGGCCAGCGGTTCGGTGGTGAGGAAGTCCCACCACCACCATGGCCTGCGCAACGCATCGAGCGCGCCGCTCAGCGTGATCGACGGCGGCACCGTCATGCCGTTGCGCGCGTCGCGCAGCCGGGCGCCTGCCACCGGCACGTCGACGGTGACGACGAGGGTGTCGAATTTCGCTGCCGCAGCCCGTTCTACGAGCGCGAGGGAACGATCGCGGTCGGTCCACATGTAGAGCTGGAACCAGTTGCGGGCGTCGGCGCCGGTGCCTGCGGCGAGATCCTCGATGGCCGTTGTCCCCATGGTGGACAACGTGAATGGGATGCCTGCGCGTTCGGCGGCCCGCGCACCGGCCAGTTCGCCAGCGGTGTGCATCATCCTGGTGAACCCGGTCGGCGCGATGCCGAACGGCAGTGTGGCGGTGGCTCCGAGCACCTGGGTGGTGGTGTCTGCCGTCGCGACATTGCGCAGGATCGCGGGTCGGAACTCGATGTCGGAGAACGCTTCCCTGGCCCGGTTCAGGCTGATCTCGGCGTCGGCGGCGCCATCGGTGTAGTCGAAGGCGACCTTCGGGGTGCGGGTGCGCGCCATCTCCCTGAGGTCCCAGATGGTTTGGGCGCGTGCGAGTTTGCGTGCCCGTCCGCCGAACGGACGCTCGAATTTGACCAACGGCGCGAGTTCGCGCGGCCGTGGCATCCGGCGCGCGGTCACCGGCCTGCCCCGGCGGCGTGCGCGGCGGTGCGCAGCCGCAGCGAATGCATGCCGCTGTCGACTTCGAGCATGGTCCCGGTTGTCGACGCGGCCGTCGGACCGGCCAAATAGGCGACCGCACCGGCTACTTCGGCCGCGGTGACCAGCCGTCCGTGTGGCTGTCGCGCGCGGAGCGCGGCCATTTCGGCTTCGGGATCCGCGCTGGCCGCAAGCAGCCGTTGCACCCATGGTGTGTCGACGGTGCCCGGATTCACGCAGTTCACCCTAACGCCCTCGCCGAGGTGGTCGGCGGCCATCGCGCGAGTGAGTGCAAGGATGGCGCCCTTGCTTGCGCTGTAGACGGCACGGTCGGGCAGCCCGGTGGTGGCGGCGATCGAGCAGATGTGCACGATCGCGGCGGCGGGCGAGCGCCGCAGGTGGCGGAGCGCGGCGCGGGAGACGCGCACTGTGCCGAACACATTCACGTCGAATACTCGTCGCCAGTCGGCGTCGGTGCTGTCTTCGATGGTGCCCTGCGCGCCGATGCCTGCGCAGTTGACGAGGATGTCGATCCGTCCGAACGCGTCCATCACCGCCGCCATCGCGCGCCGCACCGAATCGTCCTCGGTGACATCGCAACGCAGGGCCAGTCCCGACGCGGGTGCCGTGCCGCTCGGCTCGAGATCCAGCACCGCCACCCGCGCGCCCGCGGCCGCGAACGTCTCGGCGACCGCCTGCCCGATCCCGGACGCGCCACCGGTGACTACGGCCACCAGCCCGTCGAATGTGCCATGCGACGACATACCGTCCACCTTCTCGCGTCGATCCCGGTGCGAGCAACCGCCCAGAACAGATCCGATGTTTGACCCTGGCGAAGATAGCACCGCACCCCGCGATACGGACCAGATTGCCACTGGGAAGCTGAGATTGGTCGATTTTTCTGCTCCCATTGCGTAGACAGACATCCGATGTATAGTCGTGACCCAGATCACTATCTGGAACGAGGATCCCCCATGGCGCGTCTCACGGCGCTGGACACCTTCGATGTCCGGTTCCCGACGTCGCGAGAGCTCGATGGCTCGGACGCGATGAACCCCGACCCCGACTATTCCGCGGCGTACGTGATCCTGCGGACCGACGCGGAAACGGGCGAGGACGGCCACGGTTTCGCGTTCACCATCGGCCGCGGCAACGACGTGCAACGTGTCGCCATCGAATCGCTCGCACACCTGGTTGTCGGCCGCTCAGTGGCCGAGGTCGTCGGGGACCTCGGGGGTTTCGCCCGCGCGCTTGCCGGGGACTCCCAATTGCGTTGGCTCGGCCCGGAGAAGGGTGTGCAGCACATGGCGGTGGGCGCGGTGATCAACGCCGCGTGGGATCTCGCCGCGAAATTGGCCGGAAAACCGGTGTGGCAGTTGGTCGCCGAGATGTCGCCGGAACAGATCGTCCAGCTGATCGACTTCCGCTATCTCACCGATGCACTCACGCCGGACGAGGCGCTGGCCATCCTGCGCCGCGCCGAGCCGGGCAGGCGGGAGCGGACGGATCGATTACTCGAGGCGGGCTATCCGGCCTACACCACCTCGCCAGGCTGGCTCGGGTACTCCGACGACAAGCTGGCCAGGCTGGCCAGACAGGCGGTGGCCGACGGTTTCGGCACCATCAAGATCAAGGTCGGCCGCGACGTCGACGAGGACGTGCGGCGGATCAAGGTCGCCAGGGAGGCCATCGGGCCCGACATCGGGTTGGCCGTCGACGCGAACCAGCGCTGGGACGTCGGACCCGCGGTGGACTGGATTTCCCGGCTGGCGTCGGCGAATCCGGCCTGGGTCGAGGAGCCGACCAGTCCGGACGACATTCTCGGGCACGCCGAGATCCGGCGTCGCGTTGCGCCCGTGCGGATTTCGACCGGCGAGCACGGCCAGAACCGGATCCTGTTCAAGCAGCTGCTGCAGGCAGGCGCGGTCGACATCCTGCAAATCGACGCGGCCAGGGTGGCAGGAGTCAACGAGAACCTGGCAATTCTGTTGCTGGCGGCCAAGTTCGGGGTTCCGGTGGTGCCGCACGCGGGTGGCGTCGGACTGTGCGAGCTGGTGCAACACCTGGCGATGATCGACTACATCGCGATCAGCGGCAGCATCGAGGGGCGGGCGATCGAATTCGTCGATCACCTGCACGAGCATTTCCGGTATCCGGTGCGCGTGCGCGGCGGACGCTACCTGGCGCCGCGTGAGCCGGGCTTCAGCGCCGAAATGCTACCGGCTTCACTACAGGACCACACCTACCCGACCGGCGCCGCCTGGCGCGACACCGACTCGAATTCGACACCGGGAGTTGATCTCTCGACCCACCCGCAGGAGAAATCATGAAAGCCGCCAGCATCATCGGCATAGCCATCGGCGCGACGCTGATCATCGCCAGCACAGCGTGTTCGCGGGATCCGATCGATACCGGCAAGAGTGGCGCAGGCGTCACCGTCGGCAGCGGTGCGGAATCCGGCGTCCTCGTCGGTGCGGATCAGCCACGCTCGGACTCCGACTTCTGGAGCGCTTACGCGGGCTATCTAGGCCCGAAAGCCGCTGCGGCGGGGGTGAAACTGGAGAACACCTCCTCCGACAACGACGCCAACCGGCTGAAGTCGAACGTCGACACCCTGCTGTCGAAGAACGTCAAGGCGATCATCATGGCACCGCAGGACACCGCAGCGGTGAAACCCGCACTCGCCGCCGCCTCCGCGAAAAGTGTGCCGGTGGTCAGCGTCGACACCCGGCCGGACAGTGGCGGTGTGTACATGGTGGTGCGCGCCGACAACCGCGCCTACGGCACCAAGTCCTGCATCTACCTCGGCGAAACACTCAAAGGCACAGGCAAAGTCGTCGAGTTTCAAGGTGACCTGAGCTCGATCAACGGCCGCGACCGGTCTGAGGCGTTCGCCGAGTGCATGAAGACGCGCTACCCCGGCATCAAGGTCATCGAGATCCCCACTGACTGGAAGGGCGACCGTGCCGTCTCGGGCCTGCAGGACAAACTGCTGACCGATCCCGATATCAACGGCATCTACATGCAGGCGGGTGGCGTGTTCCTGCAGTCGACACTCGCCTTGCTGAAGCGCAGCGGCAAACTGGTGAAAGCCGGTGCGCCCGGCCATATCACGATCGTGTCGAACGACGGCATCAAAGCCGAGCTGGATGCCATCGAGGCGGGCGAGATCGACGCGACGATCTCCCAGCCCGCGGATCTGTACGCGCAGTACGCGGCGGTGTACGCGAAGGCCGCTGTCGACGGCCGCACGTTCACGCCAGGCCCGACCGATCACGGATCGACCATCATCGACACCGGCATCGGCGGGATGCTCGAAGACCAACTGCCCGCTCCCGTCGTCACGAAGACCGGCGGCAAGGTGGGCGAACTCGACACGCTGACCACCTCGGCGCCCGGCCTGTGGGGGCACGGCGGCTGATGACGGCGACCGGGGAACCGATCGCCGAGGCGATCGACGTATCGAAGCGATTCGGCCGCAACGTGATCGCACTGGATCGGGTCGGGCTGCGGGTGACCGCGGGCCGCACGCACGCGCTGGTCGGCCGCAACGGCGCCGGGAAATCGACCCTGGTGTCGATCCTGACCGGACTCGCAGCTCCTGATGAGGGGGAGGTGCGCTTCAACGGTCGCCCTGCGCCGTCGCCCGCCGACCGGGACGGGTGGCGTGCCAAGGTGGCGTGCGTCTACCAGAAGTCCACGATCATCCCCGACCTGTCGGTGGCGGAGAACCTGTTCGTCAACAATCAAGGGTTCGGCGGTCGAATCATCAAGTGGCGCACCGTGCGTCGCCGCGCTCGCGACCTGCTCGACACGTGGTCGGTGCCGGTCGACGTCGACACCGTCGCCCGCGATCTCTCGGTCGAGCACCGGCAGCTGGTGGAGATCGCGCGCTCGCTGTCGCACGGCGCCCGGTTCATCATCCTGGACGAGCCGACCGCGCAGCTCGACGGGCCCGCGATCAAACGGTTGTTCGCCAGGATCGGGGACCTGCAATCGCAGGGTGTCACCTTCTTGTTCATCTCGCATCACCTGGACGAGACCTACGAGATCTGCCGGGACATCACGGTTTTCCGGGACGCCAAGCATGTGGTGACCGCTCCCGCCGAGGAGTTGGGGAAGCGGGAACTCATCGCCGCGATGACCGGTGACTCGGTGGAGCTGCAGACCTCGGTCGCCCGCCGCGACCCCGACCGCTCGGCAGCGCCGACCTTGACAGTCGACGGACTCACGCGCACCGGCGAATTCGCCGATGTGACGTTCGCGGTCCGGCCCGGTGAGATCGTCGGCCTGGCCGGCGGCGGCAGCAGTGGCCGGATCGAGGTCGCCGAGACGATCGTCGGATTGCGCAAGGCGGCAACGGGTTCGGTCCTCGTGTCCGGCAGCGCGCCGCGCGGCGGCGGCGTGCGCGGCGCGCTGGACGCGGGTATCGGCTTCGTGCCGCGCGATCGGCACGAGGAGGGCCTGGTCCCGGAAATGAGCGTCGCCGACAACGCAACGCTGACCGTGCCGCACCGGCTCGGACGGCTCGGCCTGCTGTCCCGGCGCACCCGGAACACGGTGGCGGGCAAGGCCATAGACGAGCTCGGCATCAAAACCGAAGGGCCGGACCAGAGCGTGGCGGAACTGTCGGGCGGCAACCAGCAGAAGGTGGTGTTCGCTCGTGCGCTGGCCACCGATCCCGCGGTGCTCGTGTTGATCACCCCGACGGCGGGCGTCGACGTCCGGTCGAAGGAGACGCTGCGCGCGGTCGTGCGCGCGGCCGCCGACCGCGGCACCGCCGTGCTGGTGGTGTCGGACGAACTCGACGATCTGCGCGACTGCGACCGCGTCGTGGTGATGGTGCAGGGCGCGATCGTGCAGGAATTCGAGCAGGGCTGGGGCGACAAGGAACTCGTCGCCGCGATGGAAGGATTGTCATGACCCCGATCGCGACCGGGCGCGAACCCGCGACCCGCGAGCCGACCGCGACCCGGCGCACGGTGCGCTGGGGTGCGCTGCGCGATTTCCTGCTGGTGCCGCCGATCCTGCTGGTGCTGGTGGTCGGCTACTTCATCAATACCAACTTCGTCTCGCGCGACAACCTCACCAACGTGCTGACCACCATGAGCGGCATCTCGCTGATCGTGCTTGCCGAGGTGCTGGTGCTGGTGGTCGGCCGGATGGACCTGTCGCTGGAATCGACGTTCGGGCTCGCGCCCGGTGTCGCCATCTGGGCGACCATGGGCACCGCGCAGATGGGCGCCTACGCGTGGACGTCGCCGTGGATGGCCATTCCGATCGCGCTGCTCGTCGGTCTTGCGGTCGGCGCGCTGAACGGGGTGCTGATCGTGCGCTTCGGGTTGAACGGCTTCATCGTCACCCTGGCCATGCTCATCGCGCTGCGTGGGTTGCTGACCTTCCTCACCGAGGGGTTCACGCTCACCAAGATTCCGCCGTCGGTCGAATGGTTGGGCAACACCAGGGTTTTGGGGGTGCCGGTCGATGTGGCGCTCTGTTTGGCGCTGTTCGTCCTCGGCTATCTGGTGTTGACCTACACGACGGTGGGGCGGTCGTTGTATGCGGTCGGCGGCAACGAGGCTGCCGCGCGGGCCGCGGGCATTCGCACCGATAACGTCGTTATCGGCGTGCTGGTCATCGCCGGTGGGCTCGCGGCGATCGGGGGCCTGATCTACTCGGGGCAGTTCGCCAGTGTGCAGGTGAGTCAGGGCGACGGGATGATCTTCCAGGTGTTCGCCGCCTGCGTGATCGGCGGCGTCGCGCTCAACGGCGGGCGCGGTTCGGTGCTCGGCGCCTTCTTCGGTGTCCTGATCCTGACCTTGATTCAGAAGCTGCTGTCCTACGGCGGAGTGAGTGCCGACTCGCTCAAGTTCATCAACGGTGCGCTGATCCTGGTCGCCTTGGTGATCACCCGGGTCGCCAGTGGACGACGGCAGGAGTAGCGGTGCGAATCGCGTTGCACACCAGGCTGAAACCCGGCGCCGAAGCCGAGTACGCGGCGGCGCATCGAGCGGTGCCCGCCGAGTTGGTCGCGGCGATCAGGTCTGCCGGGGCCACCGACTGGACCATCTGGCGCAGCGGCAGCGAGCTGTTCCACGTGATCGACTGCGCCGCATACGATGTGCTGCTCGAGCGGCTGGCCGAGCTGCCGGTGAACATCGCATGGCAGGTGCGGATGGACGAGTATCTGGCAGCGGCGCACGACTATTCGGCCGCGGGCGCCGGCGCGGGGCTGCCGGTGGTGTGGGAGCTGAATCCCGCACCGGTAGCGGGAGAATGACGTGGCACAGCGGTACGACGAAGAATTGCCAGTGCGATCCGGTGGCACGACGACGCGGCACAGCGGAGTGACGCAAGGCCTCGAGCACATTGTGCTCGGCGGTGCCGGGTATGCGGGGTTGTTTCGCCCGGTGCGGGCCGAGGACGCGCAGGCGGCGCTCACGGCGGCCTGGGAGGCGGGCATCCGTGCTTTCGACACCGCGCCGCACTATGGCGCAGGCGGCAGCGAGGAGCGGCTCGGCGCGTTCCTGCGCGAGCGCCCACGAGGGGCCTACCGGCTCTCCACCAAGGTCGGACGTCTGCTCTATGACGATCCGCTGGCTCCCGACGGTGCGGCCGACTTCTACGGCATGCCGAAACGTTCACGGCGACGGGACTATTCGGGGGGCGGTGTCCGCCGGTCGCTGATGGAGTCGCTCGACCGGCTGGCCCTGGATCGGGTCGACCTGCTCCTGATTCATGATCCCGACGACTACCAGGAGGAAGCGCTGGCCGGGGCGATGCCCGAGCTGCAACGAATGCGGGACCGCGGCGTGGTCGCGGAAATCGGCATCGGCGTCAACGACGTAGCGGTCGCATTGCGCTTCGTTCGGGAGGCCGACATCGATCAGGTGATGATCGCGGGCCGATACACCCTGCTCGACCGGCGTGCAGAGGCTGAGCTGCTCCCCGAATGCGCGCGCCGTGGGATCAGGGTGCAAGTGGCCGGTGTGTTGAACAGCGGCATCCTGGCGGATCCCGTGCGTAAGGCGACCTTTGATTACCGGCAGGCCGTTGGCGAGGTTGTCGAGCGTGCGCTGGCGATGGACCGGCTCTGCGCGGCCTATGACGTTCCGTTGCGGGCGGCGGCGTTGCAATTCCCGCGTCGCAACGCCGCGGTCACCGCGACGGTGATCGGTGCGGGTACCAGTGAAGAGCTCGCCGATACGATCGCGATGCTGAATACTGTTGTGCCGGTGGAACTCTGGGATGAACTAGACGAGGTAGCGCCGTGCTGATCCGCAGGCGAGTGTCACCCTGCCGCGCGTTGCAGCCACTCCATCACGCCAGCCACGTGGGCGAGGGCGCGCGCATGCGCGAGTTCGGGGTCGCGCGCGGCGATCGCGTCACAGATCCCGCGGTGCTCGGCAACGGTCCGCTCGAACGCTCGCTCCTCGGTGATCCCCCGCCAGATCCGCGCCCGCATGGTCGGCATCGACAGCGAATCCAACAGCGAGCCAAGCACTTTGTTGCCGGAGGCGGCGGCGATCGCGGCGTGGAATTCCAGGTCGAGGGTCACCAGCTCGGTCACCGAGGACGTCTCGGGCACGACCAGCGTCCGCAAGTGCTCGATGCGCTCCTCGGGCATGTGTTGCGCGGCCAGCGCGGTGGCGGCGGGCTCGAGGATCCGCCGCACGCCGAGAATGTCCAAAACCGAATCGTCCTGGTGGAATTCGAGCAGGAAGCTCATCGCGTCGAGCAGCGACTTGGGCTCGAGGCTGGACACGTAGGTGCCGTCGCCTTGGCGCACGTCCAGGATCCGCACCAGCGACAGCGCCCGCACCGCCTCGCGCAGCGAGTTGCGCGAGACGCCGAGCTCGGCGGCCAGATCTGCCTCGCGGGGGAGTCGCGAGCCCGGCTCGAGATCGCCGGAGATGATCATCGCCTTGATCTTCGCTATCGCGTCGTCGGTGACCGACACCTGTTTCCTTCGCCTTCGAGGATGTGAAGCTATGCCTCCGATGACTGTAGACTCCCACGTCCATGTCTGGCAGGTTGACGGCGGAAAATTCGACGTACAGTACGATTGGCTGAACGAAACATCGGATGTATTGCGCCAAAACTACACTTTGGCCGACGTGGATCCGACACTGGCCGACCACGGTGTCGGCGCGATCGTGCTGGTGCAGGCGGCCGATTCGCTCGCCGAGAACCACGCACTGCTTGCCGCGGCCGTCGCCACCCAGCGCCCCGCGGCGGTGGTCGGCTGGTTGCCGCTGCATCGGCCCGAGCTCGTCGCCGCCGAATTGCCGCGCTGGCGGGCACATCCGGAGTTCGTCGGCGTCCGGCACATGATCCATCGCGATCCGGACCCGAAATGGTTACTGCGCCAGGAAGTTTCCGAGAGTCTGGCACTGCTCGCCGAAGCGGGCTTGGCGTTCGACGCGGTGGCCGAACGGCCGGATCTGCTTGCCCAAGTTCCGTTGATCGCGGGTGAACACCCCGACCTGACGATCATCCTCGACCATCTCGGCAAGCCGCCGATCGCGTCGAATGGCTGGCAGCCGTGGGCCGACCTACTCGCCGACGCGGCGGCCGCGCCGAACGTGGTGGCCAAGATCTCCGGATTGGCGACGGTATCCGGCACGGAGATCAGCGCCGCACGCTGGCAACCGTATGTCGACCACGCACTGGCGGTCTTCGGGCCGGGACGCCTGATGGTCGGCGGCGATTGGCCTTTCACCCTGACCGCTGCGTCCTATCCCACCGTATGGCGCACCACCATGGCCACCCTCGCCCACCTCGATCCGGCCGAACGGGTGCAGGTGCTGACCGAAGTGGCTTGGCGGACATACCAACTGCCCCTCGCGCCAACCTGGATGACCTTAGGAGAACTCGAATGAAGTTGCAGCGCATCGGTGCACCCGGCGCGGAACAGCCGATCGTCGTCGACGGCGAGTACGCCTACGATCTGCGACCACTCACCGGCGACATCGACGGCGACTTCCTCGCCGCAGGCGGCATCGAGACCGTCGCCGCCGCACTCGCGGCCGGACAGCTGCCCCGGGTCGACATCGACGGGCAGCGCATCGGCGCGCCGATCGCGCGGCCCCAGGCGGTGTGGTGCGTCGGCATGAACTACGCCGCGCACGCCGCGGAATCGGGTTCGGCGCCGCCGCAGGCGCCCGTCGTGTTCTTCAAGACGCCCAACACCGTGGTCGGGCCGTACGACGACGTGCTGATTCCGCGTGATTCCCGCAAGACCGACTGGGAAGTCGAACTCGCGCTGGTGATCGGGCGGCGGGCGCGCTACCTCGACTCGGCCGAAGCGGGGCTGAATCACATTGCCGGATACACCATCTCGAACGACGTCTCGGAACGTGCGTTCCAGCTCGAACATTCGGGCGGGCAGTGGTCGAAAGGTAAGTGCTGCGAGACATTCAATCCGCTGGGCCCCGCGCTGGTGCCGCGCGACCGGCTCGACCCGGCCGATCTGCGGCTGCGGTCGTTCGTGAACGGTGAAGCGAGGCAAGACTCCAGCACCGCCGACCTCATCTTCGACGTCGGCTTCCTCGTCTGGCATCTGTCGCAGTACGCCGTCCTCGAACCCGGCGATGTCATCAACACCGGAACGCCTGCGGGGGTTGCACTTTCCGGCCGGTACCCGTATCTGCGCGACGGTGATGTGGTCGAAGTCGAGATCGAAGGGATCGGGCGCGCGAGGCAGCTGTTCCGGGACGCTGCGTAGGTGCGTAGGTGCGGTGCGGTGGTGCCGCGGGGTCGTGGCGGAGGGTGCCCTACGGCCCCGGTCCGGTGGCGGGGGCTGCGGTGCGGTGATGAGTGGCCGCGTTGCGGTGGCTGGGTGCCTGCCCCCGCCCGCCGAAATCACTTGTCGGCGAGCACCTCCAGCGCCCGATCGACATCGTCGATGTCGTTGTACAGATGGAACGAGAACCGCAGCCCGCCGTTGCGTGCCGAGGTCATCACCCCAGCCCGCTCCAGCCGCTGCGCCGCATCGCCCGCCCCTTGCACCGACACGATCGGCGAACGGTTCGGCACGAACGCCACGTCGAGCGCGGACAACCCGGCCCGGAAGCGGTCGGCCAGGTCGAGGTTGTGTGCGTTGATCTTCTCGACCGTGAGCTCCTCGATCAGCGAGATGCCCGCACTCGCGGCGATCACACCGAGCCAGTCCGGAGTCGAATCGAATCGCCGTGCGGCGGTCGACAAGGCGACCGGCTTGTACAGCTCGGCCCACCGATCCTCGGCCGCGTACCAGCTCAAGTTGACCGGGCGCGCGGCAGCAGCGGCCTCGGGTCCCGCTGCGAAGAAGGTGACGCTGCGCGCACCGATCAACCATTTGAACGTCGCGCACACCCAGTAGTCGGCGTCGGCGAAGGTCAGCGGCAGCCAGCTCGCCGCCTGCGTGGCGTCCACCAGCAGTCTGGCGCTGTTCGCCGTGGTGGCCGCGCGCAGGGCGGGCAGATCGGTCATCCGGCCGTCCGCCGACTGCACCACACTCACCGCGACCAGATCGGTCTCCGGCCGCACCTCCTCGATGATGCGTTCCAGCGGCACGACCCGCACCGTGAGATCGCCGCGATACAGGAAAGGCATGGTCACCGAGGCGAACTCGCCCTCGGCCACCAGAACTTCGGCGTTGGGTGGCAGCGCGACGGCGATCGGTGCGATCAACGGGGCGACGCCGCCGCCGAGCGCGATATCGTCGGCGGTCGCGCCGTCGAGCAGCCTGGCGAACGACTCGCGCAGTTGTGGTACCAGGTGATCCTGTGTCGCCGGTGCGCCTCGGCCGCTCGACCACCGCGCGTTGGCTTCTTGGACCGCGGTCAGCGACCGCGCGGACGGCAGGCCGTAGGAGGCCGTGTTGAGGTAGGTGGCTTCGGGCGCGAACTCATCGGGGGCGAGGGAGGTCATAGTGGCAGCATTCGCCGCCCGCGACGCGTCGTCCAGCGCCAGGGAGCCGAAAGTGGACCGTTCTACCTGCCGCTACTCCGGTGCCGATGTTGCCCACATGTTCGCCAGCAGTTGATAACTGGGGGTGTCCGACAGCGTCTGCATCGATTCGTAGATCCGTTGATACTTGGTCGAGGTGATCCGCCAGTGGCCGTCGTTGTCCAAGCGGTAAGTGTCGGAATAGTATCCGGCACCCCTGATCAGCACCCCGTACTGCGTCGCGATCACAGTATCCTCGAAAGCCCATGAGCCGCTGGCGGTGTCGCCGTCCACGCTGATCTCGGGATGGTTCGCGATATGCACGGAGACAACCTCGGGGCCGAGGTTCTCTCGCATGAATGCGGTAATCGCCGCCCGCCCATCCAATTCGAGCGGTTCGCCGAGCGCACGGGTGCCGTACCGCCCGATCGCGTCGACGGCGAGAGTGTCCGCGAACCCATCCCACTGCTTCAGATCCAGCGTGCGGAAGTATCGATACTTGAGCTGCCGAACCGCTTCCATGGCCTCGAGATCCATGGATCCAGCCTGACACATCAAACAGTAACCTGTTCTACTTTCACGGGACGATGTCGCGGATTGCGTGCCGCTGCTGAGCGTTCAGCCCGTCACCCCCAGTACTCGCCGCGCTCCTTGCGTCGCTCGACCTCGGCCAGATACTCGGCCTCCTTGGATGTGCCCAGCCGGTCTTCGTCGCCGTACTTGTCCGGCAGGTGCCTGAGCTGGTCGGGAGGTATGGCGTCACGAATGCGGTCGAATTCGGCGACCAGCGCCAATGTCTCGGCCTTTTGCTCCTCGGTCAGCGGGTCCTCTACCTCATGTGCTTCATGAAAGGTCTTGCCGTCTATTTCTTTCGGCATTGATCTACTCCTCCTTTGTTCACTTTTCTCGCAATATGATGACAGTCCGTCCGCCGTCGATGGTTTCGTTCTTGATTACCTCGAATCGGGTGTCGGTTCTGAACAGTACTTCTAGCTCTTCAGGACTGCCGCCGTTGTGTCCAATGTATTTTCCGTTGACCGATTGGATCTTGAATTCTACGTTGCGGTCTTTAGCGGCGTCGGGCGATGCGGAAGAGGACGTGAACGAGTGCTCAGTCACGTTGTCACCCTCCTTGTATCGCGCGATCTCGTCGGGGGTGAGCTCGACACGGCGGGTAACCACACCCTCGTACGGTGGCATCTTGTCCAGCCCAGCGTTGACATTGGCGACCCACGCCTTCTCATCAGCGCTCAGCTCGCGTCCCTCTCGAATCGCCTTGTTGATCACCGACCCGTCACTGACGTACCGATTCAGCGCGGCTTGCTCAGTGGGCGACAATTCGGTTCTCGCAGTGCCGGGTGGATGCCGAGTCGGCAGTATCTCGACCGGATCCTTGACAGTCGGAGCCGATTTCGGATCCGGTTTCGGCCGCAGCGCCGCTATGCGGTCCATTTCCGCGGAGTACCGCGCAATGTCTTGGTCCATCTTCACCCCGGCGCGAATGCCGCGTTCACGCAGCCAACTCTGGATCAAGGCGCGCATGGGCCGCGCGTAGCGGGCGCAGATGGCCGCCGTCGCGGCCAACCCGATAGCCGCACCTGCCCCGAAGGTGATGAACGAGGACGCCACCGAAATCGCGGCGGTGACCGCCAGCTCTTGGATGAGCGCGTCCCGCACCATCTCGAGTTGCTGTTTGAGTTGGTCGCGAAGTTCATCCAGCGCGGCGCGGTGATCGCGGCACGACTGCGCTAGATCTCCCATGGCTGCCAGGGTCGTTTCCGCCGCAGCTTTCATCGCGCGCAGGTCTTCGTCGATGTAGGCCGCTTCCGGCGCGATCACCACCTCGAACGCGACTGCGGCGGCTTCGAGCACCGCAGGGAACCCGGCTGCGCCTTCAGCATTCTTCGCGGCATCCCAGGTATTGGCGGCGTTGCTGATGGTGGTGGCGTTGCCGTCGGGAACCGTGAGCCCGATCTCCCGCACCAGGCCGAGTCCGCCGTCGACCAACCCGTTGCCGGACCCGCCCGCCGACGGGAGCGGTACCCGGCAGTTGAGCACGGGATACATCGGTGCAGTCGGTTTGATCGGCGAGGGTCCGGCGTTGACGGTCGCACCGTGCTCATCGAGGGCACGCTGATAGCCCATGCTGTTGAGCAGGACCGCGTAGGAGTGCGCGGCATCGGCCACCCGCGTGACCATCTGCAAGATCTCTTTGGCCCGCTTGTCGTAGGACTCGGCCCATTTCACCGCGTCCTCGTACGAACCAGCCATCTGGACGGTTTGCTCCATGGCGGGCCATTGCGCGTCGACCGCCGACCACCATGCGGACGCGCCAGCGGCAATCTTGTTGGCGGCGTCGTAGTAGACGGCTGTGTCGACGTCCAGAACTGTGCCGGTCACTGGCTGGTTCCACCGCCGCGGCCGAGCATCGCGAGATTGGCAGCGGTGCCGCTCTCATAGGATTGGCGTGCCGCAGCGGCAGCCCGCTTCATCTTGTCCAGCCCCTCGTTGACTTTCGCGGCGGCAGTAACCCATTCAGCGTGTGCCGTCGCGTGTGCGTCGGCTGCCTGACCGGTCCATGTCTGCTGCACGGTGGCGACGCGTTCGTCGATCTCCCGCAGCGTCTCGGCGACGAACGCGGTGAGTCCGCCGACTTTCGCCGTCACAGCTTCGAGTTGTGCAAGATCGACGCGGTATTGATCAACCATGTGCGTTGTACCCCAGCCACTTTCGTTGGTGAATGGATGATGCGGGCGGTCAGGGCAGATCGAGCGAGCTGACGGTGCTCGCGGTGTTGGTATCGGTGGCCTGGCTCCGGTCGACCACCACGCCAAGCAGTTCGGCCATTTCGGCGAGGGCTTCGAACACATCCAATGCCGCAGTGTGGGTTTCGTCCCATGCCACGGCGTAGGCGATGGCAGCGCTGCCGCGCCAACTCGACATCAGACCGTCGACGTCCGCGGATGCGGTGCGCAGACCGCTGATCAGATGCTGTGCGGCCTGCTGCACGTAGCGTCCGGCGTCGGTGACTTCATCGGGCACCAGCGCAAACGTTGGCGCTGACTCTGTCATGCTGCGAACCCCCTCATTAACCCGGAACCGACGTGCGATCTGATAGCTGACAAACATACGGCCAGTTGGTTCCATGCGAAAGTTCGCGGACGGCTTTGGCAGCGTCGGGGAGTGTCCGATCCGGTTGGGTGGGTACTCGGTAGAGCGAGGCATGCCGATGCCATGCATGCGCTCATCGCATCGATCGTCACGGGAGCCTGCTGTGAACGAGAGTCCTGTCACCCCGACCACGACCCGCCTGCATGATCCTGCCTTGGATCAGTCCGTCGCCTTGGATGCCGCGGCGGACCGTTTGGAGAAGGAGTTCGACGGCATTATCGAGGACGACGCCATCGAGAAGTTCCTCCATTCGGCCTACGACCATGTCGCCGACCACGCGACCATCGACACCTTCCTGCCGCTGCTTGCTGAGCGTTACACCCGAGAGTGGTTGTACGCCTTGGTCGGTCAGCGGGTCGGCTCCGCATAGTTGTCAACACTCGGTTCCGGCTACCGAGAAGATCCGTAGTGGTCTCCGTAGTTTCCGGGATTCCACTTCGTGCTCGCCGAGGCATTGTGATGGGGGACACAAAGGTGTGTGCCGAAAACGCACATGCCTAATAGAAATACTTCTAAGCTCTAGGCGAGCACACGTGGAGGTGAGCTATGACGGTCGAGGCGGTGACCCATCCCGAGTCCGGAGAGTTGTGGACGGGATCGGGACCAGCGTCCGCTCGGCCGCCACAGCCGCCGGTGTCCATGATCGAGCGAATGACGCTGATACTGGAGGCTTTCGACGGCGCGACGCCGACGCTCACCCTACTCGGTCTCGCTGAACGCACCGGCCTGCCCCGGTCCACGGTGCATCGCATTCTCGATCAGATGATCCGCTTGCGCTGGCTCGCGCACGCGCCCGGCGGCTATCGGCTCGGCATGCGCAATCTGGAGCTGGGCGGACTTGCCGCCGACCACAACGAGATTCGCGATGTGGTGAGCCCGCTGCTGCACGATCTGTGTCAACGCACCGGCATGGTCGGGCATCTCGGTGTGCTGGACGGTCGCGAGGTGCTCTACCTGGACAAGGCAGGCGGTCGGTGTACCGCGAGCGTGCCGACCCGGCTCGGCGGCCGGATGCCCGCGCACAGTACGGCTTTGGGTAAAGCGCTGCTCGCGTCGCTGGAACCGAGCATCGTGGAAACCTCGTTCCGGGACCGACTACCGCAGCTCACGCCGCGAACCATTTGTGAGAGAACCGAATTGCACCGGGAACTCGCGCGGGTCAGACACCGGCAGGGTGTCGCGGTGGACAACGAAGAATCGGTGCTCGGCATCGCCTGCGTCGCGGTGCCGATTCGCGGGCGCGGCGCTGCGGTGGCCGCGTTGTCGTTGTCCGGGAACATCGGTGGTGAGCGAACCACGTTGGACACCGCCCGCCTCGCCCGCGTCCTCGTCGAGGTCGCACACGAGGCAGGCCGCTCACTGTTCCCGCGCCACGCTCGGTGGCGCTGAATTCCGCAGCTGAACTCCTGCCCGCTGCGGACTTCCGCCCGCCGCGGAACACCCGTCCGCTGCGGACTCCCGCCCGCCGCGGACTTCCGCTCAGTGCGGAATAGAGTCGATCAACGCCCGCGCACCCTGGCGAAGCAGATCCGCGCCGACGAAGAACCCGAGCGCCTGCGGATCCTCCGGCACACCCCAGTGATGCGAGTCCAACCACTGACTTCCGTCCAGGTTGAACACCTTGCCGTGCAACGTGAGCCGACCGGTGCGGTCGGTGGTCGCATAGCCCGCGATGGGGGAGTTGCAGTGCCCTTGCAGCGCGTGCAACATCGCGCGTTCCGCATCCGCCTGCCGGTGCGTGTCCGCGTGATCCAGCTTCGCACCGAGTTCGAGCAGTTCGGTGTCGTTGTTGCGGCATTCGAGGACGATGATGCCCGCGCCGATCGGCGGGCACATGGTGTCGAGGTCGAGGGTCTCGGTGATCCGATGCGCCTGGTCGACGCGGTGCAGTCCGGAGACGGCCGCGATCAGCACATCGATGTGCCCCTCTTCGAGGCGAGCCAGGCGGGTATTGACGTTGCCGCGCAACGGCCGCACCGTCAGTTGCGGGTAGTGCAGCCGAAGTTGAGCGGTCCGGCGCACCGAACTGGTACCGACCACGGTCCCCTCGGGCAGCTCGGCCAGCGGCGCGCCACTGCTGGTGATGACCGCGTCGTGCACGTCGTCGCGGGGCAGATAGCCGGCGAACGCGAGCCCTTCCGGCACCGGGATATCGCCGGGGATGTCCTTGAGGCAGTGCACGGCAACGTCGGCCTCGTCGACGAGCAAGGCATGGTCGATCTCTTTGACGAAGGCGCCTTTGCCGCCGAGCTTGGCCAGGTCGCCCATCCACCGATCCCCGGCGGTGGTGACCTTGACCAGTTCACTGTCCATTCCGAGCCCGGCAAGCAGCCCGGCGACCTGTTCGGCCTGGGCCAACGCCATCGGACTCGAGCGGGTGGCAATGCGAATAATGCGCGAACGCGACATGCCGACCGACATTACTCCCGGCGCCGACTCGTTCTCGACCGAGGCCCGCCTTACCTATCGGACTATCTCTCCCGCGGAACCTGCCGCGCGCATCCCCGAGGCGACGACAATGGGAGGGCCGGGGCGAGACTGGCCGGGGTAAGGAGCACCACGTGCTGTACAGCGACGAACATCAGGAATTCCGGGCGATGGTCCGGCGCTACCTGGAACAGAAGATCAACCCCCACGTCGACGCGTGGGAAGAAGCCGAAATGATGCCGCTGCACGAGATTTTCGCCGATATGGCGAAACTCGGGATGCTCGGGCTCGAATACGACCCCGCCTATTCGGGCCAGGGCGCTGACCACCTTTTCACGGTGGTGCTGTGCCAGGAGCTCGGCCGGGTTGCCCACGGATCGTTTCCGATGGCGCTCGGCGTGCACGTCGCGATGGCGACGCCGTCGCTGCACGCGCATGGCAGCGAGGAGCTCAAGCAGGAGTATCTCGCACCGGCTATGCGCGGTGAAACCGTTTGTGGCGTTGCGGTTACCGAGCCGGAGGCCGGTTCGGATGTGGCGGCCATCCGGACGCAGGCGCGCCGCGACGGCGACGACTGGGTGATCAACGGCTCGAAGATGTTCATCACCAACGCCGTCCAGGCGGATTGGCTGTGCACGTTGGTGCGCACCTCGCCCGAGGGCGGGTATCGGGGCATCAGCCAGATCATCGTGCCGACCGACGCTCCTGGCTTCAAGGTGCATCGCAAGCTGGACAAGCTCGGCATGCGCGCCTCCGACACCGGCCTGCTCACCTTCGAGGATGTGCGAGTTCCGGTGCGCAACACGATCGGTGAGATCGGCCGCGGCTTCCAGCAGCAGATGTCGCAGTTCGTGATGGAGCGGATGTTCGCGGCCTACAGCGCGCCGATCAGCTGCGCTCTGCAGCTGGAGATGACTCGCGATTATGCCAAGCAGCGCAAGGTATTCGGCCAGCCGCTGACGGCGAACCAGTATCTGCAATACACCTACGCCGAACTGGCCGCCAAGGTCGACATGCTTCGCGTCTACACCGAGGCGATCGGGCAGTCCTACGCCGACGGCGGCGATGTCATCAGGATGGCGACGATCGCCAAGCTCGACGCGGGCAGGCTGACTCGGCAGGTGGCGGACTGGTGTCTGCAGGTGCACGGCGGGATGGGTTATATGTCGGAGACCTGGACCTCTCGGGCGTTCCGGGACAGTCGTCTGCTCAGCATCGGCGGCGGCGCGGACGAGGTGATGCTGCGGGTGCTTTCCCTGATGGACGGCTTCGCCTGACCCTCCGGTATATGCCTAGGCGATATAGTCCTAGTCGTGACCGATGCGCAGCCAGACCCGGCGGACGCCGAGGT
Organism: Nocardia altamirensis NBRC 108246; assembly: GCF_001612685.1. Taxonomy (GTDB): domain Bacteria; phylum Actinomycetota; class Actinomycetes; order Mycobacteriales; family Mycobacteriaceae; genus Nocardia; species Nocardia altamirensis. Next base: position 15,378 of record NZ_BDAY01000098.1, on the reverse strand, counting down.
GCCCGATCTCCCGACGACCAGCTGGGCCGTGCTCGGCATGCTGTCGCACGCCGACGAGCTCTCCGGTTACGACCTGAAGAAATGGGCTGACAGCAGCCTGCAGTTCTTCTACTGGAGTCCGTCGTTCAGTCAGATCTACGCCGAGCTCAAACGGTTGGAGAAGCACGGCTACGCCAGCTCGCGCACGGTGCTGCAGGAGGATGGCGTGCGCGGCAAGCGGATGTATGCGATCACCGCGAGTGGGCGTGCGGCAGCGGCACATTGGGTCAATCACGCGCCGGTGGAGGCGCCGGTGCTCAAGCACAGCGTGATGCTGCGGGCCTGGCTCGGCCATCTCGCCGAGCCGGATCGGCTGCGGGAAATCCTCACCGAGCACATCGGTTACGCGGAGCGGATGCGCGGGCTCGCCGAGGCGGATGCCGCGACCGAGCAACCACAGCGTCCGTATCCCGCCGCTGTACTGCGCTGGTGCGTCCGGCATTACGAGGCGGAGGCGGAGTTCGGCAGGGAGCTGCTCGCCGATGTCGACAAGGGCGCGGCCAAGATCACCAGGAAGGCGCGGAGCCGCGCGTCGTGACCGGACGATTTCCGGTGGGCTGCCGGAGTGTCCAGTTGGATGCTGGGGATTTGCCCCATGCTTGCTGAAGCGTGAGTCTTTCACTGCGAAGAATTTTCGTTCATCGCATGCGGCGGGCGTTCGGCTGCTTTCCTAAGGGACGTCAGGATGGACAGTCCGTGAGGGAGCGCAGCGAGCGAGGTTGCCGCGTACCCTGCGCGTGACGGAGCCGAGCGTGTGTGCGGCGCAGTCATGCATAGGTGAGCCGGAGTCGGGGAGCGATGCACCGGATACCGATCAACCAGCGACATTTCCGTTCCGGATGGCTGTGGACCGGCATCGGGCTGGTAGCCATCGCAGGCGCCGCCGTCTGGCTCACCCGCCCCGAGCCGGTGCGCTGCGACGCGCGGGACGCGATGATGGCCCAGTCGGCGACGTCGCGAACGCCCGCTGTCACCATGACTTTCGGCCCGCTCACCACCTCCGCGCCGCCGCCGCAGCCGGTCGTTTCGGGGGAGGCGCGCTATTACGCGTTCAGCAGCGGAGTGGCGTGTTCGTTCCCCGGACTGCCGCTGGACGGCTTCTACGTCGGGATGTCGACGCCGGAATACGGCACCGCCGATCCATGCGGTGCGTTTCTCGACATCCAAGGTCCGCACGGCGACGTGCGGGCACAAATCGTCGACCGTTGCCCGGGATGTGCTCCGGGACAACTGGATCTGAGCAAGGCAGCGTTCGACCAGATCGCCGACCCGGTCGAAGGGGTGGCGAAGGTCCGCTACTCGGTGGTGCGCAATCCGGAGCCGCCGTCGGAGCTGTCCTATCAGGTGAAGCCGGACTCCACCTCCGTGTGGTTCTCGATGCTCGTCAGCGGAGCTGGAAACCCATTGCGGGAGGTGACTATTCGGCCCGCGGCCGGTGGCGCGTGGCAGACCCTGTCCCGCGGCATGGACAACTACTGGTCCATCACCGGCGCCGGGGCAGGGCCGTTCGCCGCGCGGATCACCGATGTGCACGGCAACCAGGCGGAGATCCAGGGCATTACGTTGGATGCGGGAGCGCGAGCGAGCGGTGCCCGGCTCTATACCGGCGAACCACTGATCACGGCCCCGATCTCGCCGCCGCCACCGATCACCTCACCGACCACGCTGGCGGCAGCGCCACGACCGCAACCCGACTCGGAGCTGACTGCGATCAGCTGTAAACCGTAGACCCCAGCCGTAAGTCGTAGATGTCAGCCGAAAGTCGGTGGGGTAGCCGTCGGCGGTAGCTCCTACCTGTAAACCCCAGTCCCTAACCGACTTTCGCCGCAATCGCACGCCCCGCGGCCCGCCCGGAGAAGATGCACCCGCCGAGGAACGTGCCCTCCAACGCGTTGTACCCGTGCACACCGCCACCACCGAACCCGGCCACCTCGCCCGCCGCGTACAACCCGGGGAACGCGCTGCCGTCCTGCCGGATCACCTGCGAGTCGAGGTTGGTCTGCAAGCCGCCCAACGTCTTTCGGGTCAGGATGTTCAACCGGACCGCGATGAGCGGTCCGGCCGCCGGGTCGAGGATCCGGTGTGGTTTGGCCACCCGGACCACCTTGTCGCCGATGTACTGCCGCGCGTTGGTGATCGCCATCAGCTGGCTGTCCTTGGAATACTTGTTGGTCACCTCGCGATCCCGGGCCACGATCTGACGCTCCAACGCGTCGTGGTCGAGCTGCGGGCCGCGCGCGATCTTGTTCATCCCGGTGACGAGGTCACGCAGGTTGTCGGCGACCACGAAGTCGACGCCGTGCTCCTTGAACGCCTCCACCGGGCCGGGCGCACCCTTGGCGATGCGGCTCTTCAGCGCGAATTTCAGGTCCTTGCCGGTGATATCCGGGTTCTGCTCGGACCCGGACAGCGCGAACTCCTTCTCGATGATCGACTGGGTGAGCACGAACCAGGAGTAGTCGTAGCCGGTGGACAGGATCTCCTTCATGGTGGCGTTGTTGTCGAAACCGGGGAAACACGGTGCGGGCAAACGCCTTCCGTTCGCGTCGAACCACAGCGACGACGGCCCGGGGATGATCCGGATGGCATGGTCGGGCCAGATCGGATCCCAGTTCATGATGCCTTCGGTGTAGTGCCACATCCGATCCCGGTTGACGATGGCGCCGCCTGCGGCCTCGGTGATGCCGAGCATCCGGCCGTCCACGTGCGCGGGCACTCCGGAGATCATCGTCTCCGGGCATGTGCCGAGACGCTCGGTGGGCCAGTTGCGGCGGATCAGGTCGTGGTTGTGGCCGATGCCGCCGGACGTCACGATCACTGCCTTGGCGCGGAACTCGAACTCGCCCACCACGGTTCGGGACGACTTCTTGCCGCGTTCGAGGTCGGTCGCCTCGAGGATGCTGCCACGCACTCCGACGACGGCGTCGTTCTCGACGATCAACTCGTCCACCTGATGCCGGAAGTTGAAGCCGACCAGCCCGCGCTGTTCACCGGCAAGCACCGGCTCGGCGAACACCCGCACGACTTCCGGCCCGGTGCCCCAGGTGAGGTGGAAGCGCGGCACCGAATTGCCGTGCCCGTCGGCGAATCCGCCGCCGCGCTCGGCCCAGCCGAGCACCGGCGTCACCTTCAGGCCGAGATCGTGCAGATAGTCCCGCTTCTCGGTGGCCGCGAACCGCACGTACGCCTGCGCCCACTGGCGTGCCCACAGATCCTCGTCCTCCCGGTCGAAGCCGGCCGAGCCGAGCCAATCTTGCAGCGCCAGTTCGTAGGAGTCCTTGATGCCGAGGCGGCGCTGTTCCGGCGAGTCGACGAAGAACAACCCGCCGAGCGACCAAAAGGCCTGTCCGCCAAGGTTGTTGCGATTCTCCTGGTCGAGCACGAGCACCTTGCGGCCCGCCTTGACCAACTCGTGGGTCGCGACCAACCCGGCTAGGCCTGCGCCGACCACGATGACATCCGCCGCGGCGGCGAATTCGGGACTGGTGTTGGACATGGTCATCCTTCGGTTTCGGTGCTGTAGGCCAGCACGACATGGAAGAAGAGTTCGGTGCGCCTGCGGCGCACGGCACGGCTGCGTGGTTCCATCAGCACTTGAACGCTGGTGCCGTCGTGCACCGCGACGAGCGCCTGGCCGAGTGTTTCCGGATCGGGCACGGTGCGCCCGATGCGCGCCAACGCGGCGATGATGGTTGGCATCAGCGCGGTGCTGATGGCTTCCTCCCGCGCGGCCATCACCTGCCGCAACCCGGGATTGCGTAAGGCGTGCGCGGTGAATTCCGCGGTGATCCGGTACCACGCCTCGTCGATCGGCACCGCGCGCTCGAGGCGTTCGATCGAGCCGCGCACGTCGTCGCCGCCGGTGACGGTGATCTCGTCGAGGACGCGCTGGACCTCGGCGAGCATCGCGGCCGACCGCTGTTCCCACATGGCGAGGAACAGCTCGTCGAGCGAGGCGAAGTTGGAGTAGAAGGCGCCGCGGGTGAAGCCGGCCCGGTCGCAGACTCGTTCCACGGTGGCCCGGCCGAAGCCTTCCTCGGCGAAGGCGTCGTAGGCGGCGGCGAGCAGGCGGTCTCTGGTTTCGGCGCGGCGGCGGGTCACCCTGGTCGCCGCGGCTCCTGCCTCGGTGGATGACGCCAACGGGTACCTCCTCGGACGGGACCGGGAACAGACGGCCGGTTGGATACAAAAACGTATTCGATACATAAATGTATCAGACGCGGAGCTGTGACGTGGCGAAATCGGCCTAGTAGGGTCGAACCCAACTCGAGACGACCGTTGCTTTCTTACGACACAGGGGAGATCGGCATGAACGAGATGGCTCGGTCGGCGTCGATGACCGGTTGGCGCGTGCGCCGTCCCGGGCCGATCGATGGAGGTCCGCTGGACCAGGTGCGCGAACCGGTGCCCGAACCCGCGTCCGACGAACTGCTGATCCGGGTGCTCGCCTGCGGCGTGTGCCGGACGGACCTGCACGTGGCCGAGGGTGATCTGCCGGTGCACCGCGCCGGGGTGGTGCCTGGCCACGAGGTGGTCGGCGAGGTCGTTGCGGTCGGCTCGGCGGTCGGGGCAACGGGGACGGACGACCGCTTCGCCGAGACGTTCGCGGTGGGCGACCGCGTCGGCATCGCCTGGCTGCGCGGGACCTGCGGCGCGTGCAAGTACTGCTTGCGCGGCAGCGAAAACCTCTGCCCCCGTTCGGTATACACCGGCTGGGACGCCGACGGCGGCTATGCCGAATTCGCCACTGTGCCAGCGGCTTACGCGCTGCGGCTGCCCGAGGGGTACACCGACGCCGAGACGGCGCCGCTGCTGTGTGCGGGCATCATCGGTTACCGCTCGCTGCAACGGGCACAGCTGCCGCCCGGTGGCCGCCTCGGTGTCTACGGCTTCGGTGGCAGTGCGCACATCGCCGCGCAGGTCGCGCTCGCCCGTGGTGCCGAGGTGCACGTGATGACCCGTGATCCGGCGGCCCAGGAGCTGGCGCTGGAGCTCGGCGCCGCCTCCGCGCAGGGCGCCGCGGATCCGCCTCCGGTGCAACTGGATTCGGCGATCCTGTTCGCGCCCGTCGGCACCCTGGTGTTGCCCGCGCTCGAGGCGCTCGATCGGGGCGGCATCCTCGCCATCGCAGGCATTCACCTGAGCGATATCCCGGCGCTGAACTATCAGCGGCACCTGTTCCAGGAGCGGGAGATTCGCTCCGTCACCGCCAACACCCGCACCGACGCCCGCGAATTTCTCGCGCTCGCAGGCGAACACCGCATAGAAGTGACCACTCGTGGGTATTCCCTTGGGATGGCGGATCAGGCCCTGGCCGATCTCGCGCATGGACGTTTCACTGGCGCAGCGGTTCTCGTCCCGTAGAAATGCTGAATCAGGACACGATTCGGGGCTGAGTCCGCATCGTTCGGGTCGACTTCCTTGACGACCCGGTCAGCGGTTCTTACCTTCGCGGATATATAGCCGAGTGCCGCTTGTCTTTGACAAGCGTCACTCGGCTTCTCACAACGGCGTGAGTGGGTGATCACGATGGCAAACCGAAAGGTAATTCATTTCGACAAGTGGCGGGTGGTGCAAGCATTCGTTGTGCTACTGCTCGTCGCGGGATTCGGAACGACGACAGGATTGCCCGCGTGGGCATCGTCTTGTGCGGCGGTCGATGTGGTGGTGGCACGAGGAACGCAAGAACCCGGATTTCTGGGTTCGGCGATCGGTGACCCCGTCTTCGACACGATCCGCCAGGCGCTTCCGGTGAGCGTCAGCGCATACCGGGTGAATTATCCTGCCGACCTGCTCGATCCGAGTTCGATCGGTCGTGGCACCTCCGATATGACAGCGCATGTGATGTGGCAGTCCGCGGTCTGCCCGGATCAGCGATTCATCCTGGTGGGGTACTCACAGGGCGCGGTCGTCACGCACGGTGTGCTCGGCACCGGCCCGGCGGCCGGGCTCGGCGGCATCAGCACGTTGCCGTTCGAGTACGAGTCGCGGGTGGCTGCGGTGCTGCTGTTCGGTGATCCGCTCCTGGTGAACGGCACGACGGTGCCAGGTCTCTACGCCTGGCGCACCGGCAATTACTGCACCGGCGGCGATCCGGTGTGCGGTGCCGGTGCGGATCCGGCACAGCACGGCAACTACGGCTGGGCGATGTGGCCTGCGGCGAGCCTCGCCGCCAGGTTGGTGTGAGTTCGTCGGCGGGAAATCGGCGGGGTCGACCCTCTTGTCGGCCCCGCCGACGCCGTGCGCAGGGTAGCGAATTGTTTCATATTGCACAGCAAATTCTCTGAAACGCCTGTGGTCCTTTTCGATTCGGAAACGGTGCGGCGAAATCCGATGAAACGCGGACAGTTCGGGTGGTGTGGCCCCGGTCAGCGTGATAGGAACAGCAAATGTCCGATGATCCCGACATCGCACAAGCCCGGGTGTTTCTGGACTTGCTCGCCGCTCACGCCCGTGGACTCACGCGGGCAATCTCAACTGCCGAAAGGACATTCCAAACGCATCGACTGCGCGAACTTCATGCCGAGCTGCACACCGTGCGCAACTGCATCGCGCGAATCCACTACCGATATCCGAATATTACGCCGACCTACCAGGCTCGCGCCTGATCCGGTCGTTTCATTCGCTCACAATTTGCGCACTCTGGTGGCGCGGAACTGAAAGCTGTCCTGCTGCGCTGCCTCGTAATCGAAGTCGACGCGCTCCCCCGGATCGAGGGCACGGAACCCCGTGCCCTCGATGACGCTGAAGTGGACGAACGCGTCGCAGCCGGCAGGCAGCTCGGTGGACGCGATCGCACCCCAACCCTTTTCGGTCTTGTAGAACTTGACGATGCCCTCGGTCATGCGTCGATCATCGCGCGATTACCACTGCAGGCCGGGGACCACCCGTGCCACTCGCGCGGCGGGCCCTGGCAGCGCCATCAACGGCATGAGCACCGGACCGAGCACCGTCAACGGATTCCGGCCCGAGTCGCCCGCCTGCGCGGCGCTCTTCTTCTTCCCCTGTGCCGCAGTCGATTCCCCGAAGAGGCGGAAGCCCTGATGCAGGATCGTCCGCTTCACCGACGGCATCAGCAGCTCGACCGCCTGGGCGAAGGTGCCGACGGGGGTGTCGATGCGGTGCGGCCGATCCTCCAGCGCGCGCAACACGATGGCGGCGGCCTGATCCGGATCGGGCACCGGCAGCGAGCGGTAGAGATCGGTCGGCGCGATCATCGGGGTGCGCACCAGCGGCATCCGCACCGAGGTGAACGTGATTCCGGCATCCCGGTTTTCGACTGCGGCGATCTCGCTGAAGTTGTCCAGCGCCGACTTGCTCGCGACGTAGGCGGCGAACCGGGGCACCTTGGTCTGCACCGCGATCGAGGAGATGTTGACGACGTGGCCGAAGCGCCTGGCGCGCATCGACGGCAGCAACGCGAGGATGAGCCGGACCGCGCCGAAGTAGTTGACCGCCATCGTCCGCTCGAAATCGTGCATGCGGTCGGTGGAGTTGAGCACCGAACGGCGGATCGAGCGGCCCGCGTTGTTGACCAGATAGTCGACGTGACCGTGCTCGGTGAGGATGGTCTGCACCAGCGTCTCGACCGCGTCCGCGTCGGTGATGTCGCAAGGATAGTCATGTGCCACACCGCCTTCCGCACGCACCGAGTCGGCGGCGTCGGCCAGGTCGTCCTTGCCGCGCGCCACCATCAGCACCACCGCGCCGCGCCGGGCGACCGCGTGCGCTGTGGCGAGACCGATGCCCGACGACGCGCCGGTGATCAGCACGACCCGGCCGTCGAGTGCCGCGCGGGGGAGCTCGGGGCGATCGCGATGCGTGTCGAGGTGCGCCCGCCAGTACTGCCACAGCTGGTCGGCGTAGCTGTCGAACGACGGCACCGACAGGCCTGCGCCGCGCAGCTGCGCCCTGGTCGAGTCGGAGATGAACTCCGCCGAGAACGACACGTGCGGCGCGACGGCGGCGGGAATGCCCAACTGCTCCAACAGGAAATCGCGCACGGTCGGAACACCGGGCAGCTGTGCGAGTCCGCTCAGCGCCATGGCGCTGCCCGGCACGACGCCGATCCCGGTGGGTGCGCCCGCGGCCGTGGCGAGCGCGCGGTACACCTCGCGGAACGGCTGCGGCTCCGGGTTGACCAGGTGGAAGGTGCGTCCGTCCAGGCCGGGCCTGCGCACCAGGGTGGCCATTGCGGCGGCCACGTAGTCGACCGGCACGATGTTGGTGGCGCCGAGGTCGGGCAGCGGCAGCGGCACCTCGGACGGCAGCGCGGCGAGCTTGGCGATGGCGGAGAAGAAGTAGTACGGGCCGTCGATCTTGTCCATCTCGCCGGTGCGGGAATCGCCGACCACGATCGCGGGCCGGTACACCCGCCAGCGCACCCCGTGCGATTCGCGCACGAGCTTTTCGGCCGCGAACTTGGTCCGGTGGTACGGCGAGGTCAGCTGCTGGCCGAGGTCGAAGTCCTCTTCGAAGAACTTGCCCTTGTGGTCGCCTGCGACGGCGACCGACGAAACATGGTGCAGCACAGCGTCGATCTCGCGGGCCAAGGCGAGCACCGACCTGGTGCCCGCGACGTTGGCCGCGTGCGCGGTGTCTTCGTCGGCGGTCATGTCGTAGACGGCGCCGAGGTGGATCACGTGGTCGGCGCGCGGCGCCTCGCGGGTGAGGCCGAGTCCGTCGGCGGTGAGATCGCCGACCAGCGAGAACACTCGCTCGCCGCCGCGCCATGCGGTGGCGAGGTCGGCGAACTTCTGCAGTGATTCCTCGCGCACCAGCACATGAATGACCGCGTCGGGATCATTGTCCAGGAGCTCCTGAACGACCCGCCGCCCCAAGAATCCGGTACCGCCCGTCACGATGTAGGTAGCCATCGCCCTCTCCTGCTGTTCATTCGAACCGTGTTGTCGCACAAGTCATCCGGCATGCAACGGTGAATGCGGAGGGTTGGTGTGGTTCGGCCGCGACGCGCGGCAACAGCGGTCGGGGCCGAAGTAGGAACCCCTTCGTCCTGACTTATAGGAAACAGTAATTGATCCTGGACAACCCCGGCAAGCGCTCCGGGCTGGATCACGCTGTGGGACTGGTCACCTATCGGTGCAGGTCAAAGGGTAAGTGTTACAACAATTTCCAGCTAACTTCGTACTGGTCACTTGTCCAGTAAATTGCTGGGTAGCGCAAGTTAACGCTTTTCGACTCGCGCGGTCGGTGGTTGGATCGGCGGCTTGTCGCGGAAGAACGCTTCGAGCGCATCGAGATCGGTCGGGCCTGCGACGTTGTCGGTGCCCTCGGTGAAGGTGGTGAAGCCGTCGCCGCCGGCCGCCAGGAAGCTGTTGGTGCTGATGCGGTACGTGGCGACCGGATCGAGTGGTCGCCCGGCAATCCGGACGGTATCGCCAATTATCTTGGCGCCCTTGGGTGCTGAGTCGGAGTAGGCGTAGGTGATGCCCGCGGGGGAGAGCACGGCAGGCCTACTGGTGTTGGTCCATTGCTGTTCGAGCAGGCGCAGCACTTGCTGGCCGGTGAGCGTCAGCGTGACCACCTGATTGCCGAACGGCTGGACCGTGAAGATGTCGCCGTAGGTGACCGGCCCCGCCTTGAGATCGGCGCGCACGCCGCCAGGGTTCATGAAGGCCGCAACCGCGCCTGCCGGTCCGCTCGTCGCCGCGAGCATCGCGTCGGCGATGACCTCGCCGAGCGGTGAGGTACCCGCCGGAGTCGGGCTCTGCGACAGCACCTCGGCGGCCGTGCCGACCACCCGCGCCGTGCGCGGGCGCGCCTGCTCGGCATAGAAATCGACCAGCGCGGTGGTGGCCGCGTCCGGCGTCACCTCCCTGGTGACCACCCGATTGACCGCCGAGGCTTGCACGCCGTCCGGGGCGAACCGCAGCGTGAGATCGGTGATCAGCCTGCCGTAGGACGCGGCCTGGGTGACCACCTTGCCGTCGATGGTGCACACGTAGGACTGGTGGCTGTGCCCGGTGAAGAGCGCCTTGACCGCTGGGTCGACGCGGGTGGCGAGACCGGTGACATTGGGGGAGATGTCGGCGCAGTCGTTGTAGTCGACCGGAACGTCCTTGGCGGTCTGCTGGCTGCCGCCGTCGTGCAGCAGCGCCACCACCGTCTCGGCGCCCGCTGCCTTCAGCTCGGGCACGTATCGGTTGATCGCCTCGGCCTCGTCGCCGAAGCGGAAGCCGCGAATGCCCTCCGGGAAAACAAGATTCGTGGTGTCCGGGGTCACCGTGCCGACGACGCCGATCTTGTGCCCGCCGACCTCGAGGATCGTCCACGGCTTCAGCGCGGGCGGCAGCTTGCCTTCGGCGTCGGTCACGTTCGCGGCCAGGTACGGAAACCTCGCGCCGGTGAACGGTGCGCCGGGCGAACACCCGTCCACTGCGCACCCGCCCTGCTGCATGCGCGCCAATTCCAGGACGCCACGGTCGAATTCGTGGTTGCCGACCGAAGAGGCGGCGACGCCGATGGTGTTCATGAACGTGACGGTCGGCTCGTCGTGGAAGAGGCCGGAGATCAGCGGGCTCGCGCCGATGTCATCGCCTGCCATGACGATCGCGCTCGCCGGGTAGGCCGCCTTCAGTCGCGCCAGATGCGTGGCGAGATAGGCCGCGCCACCCGCGTCGGTGCCCGCGATCTTGCCGGTGGCCCCGGCGGGCGGCTGCAGGTTGCCGTGGAGATCGTTGAGCCCGAACAGGTGCACCTCGTCGGGCTTGGCTTCCCGTAGGTCGTTGGTGGAGATGAGCGGGATCACCGCAGGCACGGTCGAGGTGGTCGGCTGCTCGCTCTTCGGGTCGGTGGCGCCGCACCCGGTGACCAGTGCGACGCTGAGGACTCCGGCAACAACCATGGCGATGCGACGGTGCGCTGTCATGGCAGTGACTGTCCCACGCCCCGGCCGTCCCGTGCCACCGCACACGCCTGTCTGCGTGCGTGTTTGCGCGGTGCTCCGGTTCAGTTCACCGCGAATTCCGATCGGGTGGCTAGCTATTGAGCGAACGACCAAGTCCCGCTGTGCAGACGATCGGAGTGATGTCACCATGACGAGTTCGATAACGCGACGCAATGCGATGAGAGTGCTGGGGACGGCAGGCGGTGTGCTTGCCGCCAGCGCCGGAGTGCCGATGGCCGCGGCGGCGCCTGCGGCCGGGGAGCTCCGGGTGCTCGCGATCAACATCTGGCTCGGTGCCAGCAAGATTTCCAACGGGATCGGGCTGGTCACCGATCTCATCATCGACACGCAGGCGTCGCTGGTGCTGCTGTCCGAGGCGAATCAGGCGACCAAGAAGATCGCGGACGCGTTGGCGAAGAAGGGGCACAAGTTCAACGCGGTGTCCTCCGGGGACACCGGGCTGCTCTCGGCGTATCCGGTCGAGGACAGCGCGGATCAGCAGTGGATGGTCAAGGCGCGGTTGAACATCGACGGCAAGCGGGTGACCGCCTACGCCGCGCACCTGGAATATCGGTGGTACGCGACCTACCTGCCGCGCGGCTACGGCGCCGGTGTGCCCGCGCCGGGCGAGTTCTCCGAGTTCGGCTGGAACAAGATGCCCGGCGGGCCGGTGACCGATCCAGCGACGGTGCAACGGGTGAACGTGGCATCGAGTCGCCCTGATGTGATCGGCCGGTTCATCGACGACGCGAAAGCCGAAGCGGCGGCGGGGCGTTCGGTGATCATGGGCGGCGACTTCAACGAACCATCGGTGTTCGACTGGGTGCCTGCGACGGCGAACCTGTTCGACCACAACGGTGTCGTGGTGCCGTGGGAGAGCACCCGCCGACTGCAGCAGGCCGGTTTCGTCGACGCCTATCGGTCGGCTTACCCGAACCCGGTGACCCACCCCGGCTTCACGTGGCCGGCCAGTAACCCGGATGCGCCGGTCTCCCAGCTCACCTGGGCGCCGGAGGCCGACGAGCGCGACCGCATCGACTACATCTTCACCGGCCCCGGCGCCGGGCTGAACCTGACCGGCGCCGGCATCGTCGGTCCGCGCGGCTCGATCGTGCGCAACGCCCGCAAGGACGAGGACACCAAGGACAATTTCATTTCCTCGCCCGCGAAATGGGTGACCGATCACAAGGCGGTGCTCGCCACCTACCGAATCAACTGATCACCTCGCTGTAGACCGACATCGCCGCGCCATTGTGTCGCGGCGATGTTTGCGTTCCATGGCGCGGCGCACCGGCCGATGCGGGAATTTCGGGGTCGAGCAGGTTTGAGTGCAATACTGCGTGGCTAATGGATAGGCAGATGAGTACGCGGCCATAGTTCACAACCATATGGAGGGCTCGGTCTTTGAAATTCTCACGCATAACCTGGTCGGTCACTGCTGTGCTTGCCACCGTGGCGATACTGCCCGGAACGGCCGCTTCGGCCGAGAGCTCGCTGTTCGGTGTGGCGCCCGAGGTGACGCAGCGGATTTGCGACGGTATCGACCACGACGCTCGATGGTATACGGAGGTCGCGGGCTGGCTGGAACTGTCGCCCGCCATCTTCGATCAGCCGGTGCACACCGAAACCCGGCGCGAAATCTTCGCGAATCCGGTGTTCGACACGCAAACCAGGCAGGCGACATGCGAAAGGAAGGATGAATACAACGACAAGCTCAAGGAACTGATCACGAAGTACTACAAGCAAGGGAATTTGAACACCGACTGCGGCAGCAAAGACGGGTTGCAGCGATTTATCGAGCGTCGCTTGACGCTATTCGACTGGATCGCGGCGAGCGACTGGGATGCGCCACGGCCCGCAGACGTTACGTGCGTGGCCTGAGCCGGTCAACTCTCGAGTTGTTGCTCAGGGGGTGGGAGCACGCGGTGGGTCAGCTGGACGAGGCGTGAGTTCGGTGGTTGCCAGACGGCGCTGTCCTCGAATGGCCATGCGTAGGTCAAGGCTCCGTCGCGGATGCAGTCCAGCAGGCCTGGTGTCGCGAGCTCGTCGGCTGACCACTCATAGAGTCGCTGCGACCTCGGTGTGATCACCCCATAGTCCAGCAACCTGCCGAATCCGAGTTCGGCGCTGAGGTAGGACGCGACACTGTTGTGGAGTGGGTACTCGTCGGGGAGTATGCGCGACAGTTGCAGGAAGATCCCGGTCATGCCGAGTCTCGGGTCGCCGAGGGGTGGGGCGATCGGGTGGAGCCAAGCCAGTGCGAGGCGGGGGTTCGCGACGAGAGCGTGCGCGTACAACACCCGGCAGAGCACGACATTCATGAAGAAGCGCTCGGCTGCGTTCTCCGCCGCCGCGAGATCGTGATGCGCGAGATAGGCGGCTACCACGCTGCCGTTGTGCGCCCGATACCAGGCGCGGGCGGTCGGATGCTCGGCGAACGACAGCCAAAGGTCGACGGTCGGCGAGGACGACGGTCCAGGAAGACCTCCACTCAGCGCTACGGCCTCGCAGCCGTCCTGGAGGACGCGTTCGTTCACAGCCCGCCACCACGGACTCCCCGGACGGTCGCTGGACATGGGGTGCAGCAAACCTCGCCGATGCTGCCAGCGCATGAACGACAGCGCCGCCCGCCGGAAAGGCAGATGCCGCGGTGCCTTGCCGAACGGGCCGTCGTAACAGCGCCGCATCAGGGCAATCCTGGCCGCCGGATCGTCACGGACCGCGGCGACCTGCTGCTCGGCCCAGACGGCGGCGGCACCAGCAGCAGTCATGCGCTGGAGCTGACGCTCGAGTCAGAGCCGAAAGGCACTGTCCGCGTGGGATTGTCGCTCATACCATCGATCGAAGGTGCTTGCCACCTCCGGTACTGGGAGAAACTGATGCTGAACATAAAAGACCCGACCTCGACCGACATCACCACCTCGCGAGGTATTCCGCAGCAAGATTTCTTGAAGGCTACCGAGCTGGTCGTCCAGTTCGTCGCCCCGAAACCCAAGGCGTCTACCTCCGCCTACAAACTCCTCAGCATCATCGTCAAGAATGCGATCGACGACAAGTCGGAGACATACACCGAAATCGACGTCGCCTACGCCTACGCGAAACTGTACAAGCTCGCCGAGTCTAGGAAGACGCAGAGCGAAGCTGACCGCGCGTACCTCCTCGGGGTCATGGACGGCAAAGAGAATCAGACACGGGCACGGAAACTTGCTGGTGCGCAACGTGATCAATCCAAGAAGAGCAGCGACGACCTCGACAAGCTGGAATCCGAGCAGTATGTCTTCATCGCACGTGGCACCGATGCTTCGCAGGCGCGAAAGATCCTGACCGAGGAGACGTTCGGCGGTCTGGCGTCCAATCCCGACCGCACCAGCGCGCCGACGGCCGACGACGCGGACAAGCAAACCGGCTTCGGCGACAAGGGAACTGAGGCAGGCGTCATCGAGGAATGGTCGCTCGGGCAATTGGATGGGTTCGCCACGAACGGGTTCATGATGCTGGCCGCCGCCGAACCGGTGTATGTCACCTTGCCGCCGAAAGGCAAACGCAGTGCCGGAGAACGCGGGGTGTGCGGCTACGCCGATCGGCGGCTCGCTGGTGTCGCTATCGGCGGTCTGGGGCGGGCGGGGGAGGGTATCGACCCGTTGGTTCGTGAGGTCGACGGCATTGTCAAGGCTGACCATCGCACGCTCGCCGCCCTCTCGGCGCTCCAGGAATCGGCTGCGCGGCGAGTGATGTAAGCGAGCGGCGCAGTCGGACAACGCAATCTGCCTCGACGTCCAGCGGGTTGGTGACACCTGCAAGCCCTAGCGTGATGTGTGGCGCTATCTCTGCTGGGCGTCCATTCGTCGGTCCACGACCAGCAGCCGTCGTAATCCATGGATTACGACGGTCGGGGGTCTTAGTGAGACCTGCCGGCCCTGGGCCGCTCACCCGGGGCCGGAGTCGTTGGCTCGCTGTCAGCCGGAGTCGATAGAGGCAGTCGAATTATCTGTGGGCGTGAGGTATTCGTTGGGGTGGTGGTAGTGGTTGATCCTTGGTTTGCGTTGGGGGTCGATGTGGATGGGTGGGGTCCATTGGGTGCGGCCGGGTGTGTGGTGGTGGGTGGGGGTGGCGGTGGTGGTCCAGCGGCCGGTGGTGGCGAGTTTGTGGTGGGGTTCGCAGGCGAAGGTGAGTTGGTCGGCGTCGGTCGACCCGTCAGCGGCCCAGTCGGTGCGGTGGTGGGTTTGGCACAGGTAGCCGGGTTTGGAGCAGCCGGGGTAGGTGCAGCCGATGTCTTTGGCGTGTAGGACGATGCGTTGGTCGGCGGTGGCGATGCGTTTGGCGCGTCCGAGGTAGAGGGGGCGGCCGTCGGTGTCGTCGAACAGGGCGAGGTAGTGGCGGGCGTGGGCGGCCATGCGGATGGCGTCGTGGATCGGCAGCAGGCTGCCGCCGCC
>NZ_BDAY01000097.1 GCF_001612685.1 Nocardia altamirensis NBRC 108246 | reverse complement strand
GCGTGTCGCGCGGTGTGTTGCAACCATTTGACTCCCGTCGATGAAGTTGATCAACCATTTCACTCCCGTCGATGGGGCAACAACCATTTCTCTCCCCGTCAACGACGCTCGGTGGCCTGCCGTCGATGGATGTGATCGGTCAGGGGTAGTCGGCGCGGTTATGCGTTTGCCGGGCGGGGTGGTAGCAATCCGTCGACGATGGCTGCGAGTCCTGCTCGGTGGAGGTCGCGGGCGTTGAGTTCGGACCAGCGATCGCCGACCGTTGCGAGGTGGGGGTGGGTGGTGGTGGTGAGGGTGCCGATTACCTGCTCGTGGTAGGCCGGGTTGTCGCTGCGGGCTCGGCGGCGGCCGCTGTTCACTCGGACGATCAGGTTGCCGACGATGTAGAACCACAGTGTCCGGTAGACGAAGACGGCTTCGTCGGGGGCGCAACCGTAGTCGATGGCGGCGCCGATCATCAGGTCGACGATCCAGAGCGCGGACGGTCCGATGAGGTCGTCGCCGGTGAGCACCTCGACGATCCACGGGCGTTCGGCGAGCAGTTCGTACAGCGTGACGGCGGCCGCGACGAGCCGCTCCCGCGGGTCCTCAGGGAAGTCTGGGCGCGGCATGCGTTGGGCGTGCGCCTCGAGTAGGAGCAGCAACAGCTGATCCTTGTCGCGCACATGGTAGTAGAGCGCCATCGGCGCGCTGCCGAGTTCACCGGCCAGCCGTCGCATCGACAGTGTGTCGGGCCCTTCCGCCTCGAGGATGCGGTCGGCGGCGGCGAGGATCGCCTCCAGGGACAAGCGCGGTGGTCGTCCAGCGCTCGGCACGCTACGCACCTCCGGTTCTGCGACCCCTCTCGCGGGCACTGCCAGTAGTTCGCAATCCTAGCGGTCGACGTCCGATCGACTCCGCAGGTGGTGCATGCTGGAAGCCATGATCTCAGAACCGGCTTCGAACCAGCCCGAGGACACCGAGGCCGAGCGTGTGGACGCCGCGCCGGATCCGAAGGAGCAGCCAGCCACCGGCACCGAGGACCAAGCCGAGAACATGGACTTCGAGGGCGACACGCCGAACTAGCTGCCCGTCCCCTGGTTTTAGGGGCGCGGTGGTGAGCGGCCTGGATATACCATCGATTTCTGCTGCACGAACACATGGCCTGTGGACCAACGGCACGCGGTGTGCGGGGAGGTCCACTGTGGGGGTTTGTCGAGTGGGCTGTCGGCGACACGACGAGATGACTTTGGCGAGAACATGGTTGGGGCGGTCATTCCAGCGGCATCGAGGCAGATGCGTGGTGGGCTCGCGGTCACGGAGCCGAGCGCTTGCGAGGCGGAGTCGTGAACGAGTGTCAGCGAGTGAACCGATGTCACAGCGTGCGGCCGCGCGCGACGGAGCCGAGCGCTTGCGAGGCGGAGTCGTGAACGAGTGTCAGCGAGTGAACCGATGTCACAGCGTGCGGCCACGCACGACGGAGCCGAGCGTCAGCGAGGCGCAGTCGTGAACGAGTGTCAGCGAGTGAACCGATGTCACAGCGTGCGGCCACGCACGACGGAGCCGAGCGTCAGCGAGGCGCAGTCGTGAGTGGCACGTCGGAGTTGGATCTCGCTGAATTCGAGGACAGGTCAGCGACCCTCACTAAACTGCTGCTCCTACTCGAGCGCGACCAGCTCGCGCAAACCCAACCGTTCCACTTCCGCCAGAAGAACATCGACATCGAGGCCAGGGACGCCTACGACGCCGGCGATTTCCCCGGCTGGCGACGCGCAAACGGCAAGCTCGACGCGTTGATCCGCGAGGTCGCAGGCATCCCGGTGGTCCGCGACATCCTGTCGGTCGGCAGCTCTCCGGAGGAGTTTCTCGCGTGGATCTCCGAGGAGATCGACACCACCGATCAGCTGATCCACCGCAAATACGAGGACCTGCGGTGTAGTCCGCGCCTCGTCCCCGAGGAGCGGGCACGACTGCCGCAGCAGCGCGACCAGTTCCTCAGCGAACTGCAGATGATCGTGTTGGCGGTGGAAGAGATCGACCTGCGTCACCAGATCGCCCGCGAACTACTGCACGGCATCTACGTGTCCCACATCCAGCCCCTGGAGGCTCGAATCAACCTCTGGGGGCCGGATGTCGGGCTGCACTAGCCGGCCGGCACCCGATCAGGCGGGGACCAGTCGGCCCATCGAATGGATTTCGTTCACATCGTTTCCGCTGATGAAAGACCAGGGGGCGGTGAAGAATCCGTTCTTGCCCCAGTGCGGTCCCCAGGAGTTCTCGATGGTGACACCTTTGGCGTCGTAGGCGACGATGGTTACTTCGTGGCCGCCGAGGATTTTCTCGCCCGGTGCCGGGTTGTAGTTGTCGTTGGTGCTGTCGAGGTTTTCGAAGCTTTCGCGCACCTCGAATCCGATCGGCACGGGTAGGCCGGAGGCGATGGCCTTCTTGATGTTCGCGACGACGTCACCCTTGGTGAGATCTGCGGCGCCGGAGAGCCGGTAGTGCACGGCATTCGCGCGTTCCGCGGCGTCGGGTTGGGTCGTGTAGTCGAAATCGCCTTGCCAATAGTCGGCTTTGGTGTCGATGCCCTGCGACTGTTCCAGCGGCAACGCGACTCCGGCGTAGGTGCCTTGATCATTGCCCTGGGCGATCTGCGAGTAGATGAACATCGGGGCCATCGGTGCGCCGCTGATCTGCTGCTCGTTCATCAGGATTCCGTACCCGGTGTATCCGGTTGCCCAGGTGACGCAGGAGCCGACCTGGCCCTGGTCGCCTGCGGGTAATGCGTACTGCCGCAACGAGTATGCGGCAGGCGCGGCGCCGACCGCACCGACCTGCACCGGGAGCGCGAGCCCAACGGTGGTGTCCCGGCTGAGGCTGTCTTTGGCGGCCGCGCGGTCGAGCCCGAATGCGTGATGCTTGAGGCCGGGGACGGCTGGGTCCGGATCGGCGTTCGCGATGCCTGGCGCGGCGAGGCTGACCCCGACCGCGCATACCAACAAAGCGGACAAACGCGAAAACTGCACGGTTCCTCCTGATCTGGACATGGGGCATCGGCCGCATGCGGGGAGTGAATCTCTATCGATTCCAGACGGAACGATCTGTGAACTGAGGAAGGAGTGTTCCAGAGGTCGGAGAAGGCGACAATGAATAAGTCACCCTGATTTGTTTAAGTGCTCGTTACCCGCGGTGTCCCGCAGGTAAATTCACGCAAGTCGCCCACGCGGTGTTTATTTCTTCTTGACGGTATTGCGGCATAGCGCGGGGATGGGTACCGTCCCAAGGCATTTCCGCCCGGAAGGATGAAACGTGCGGCTGAGATGGAAATTGTTGTGCTGCCCTGCCGCGCTGTGCATTGCGCTCGCATTGCATGGATCCGCCGTCGCCGATCCGGCCGAGGGGACTGCCGGGCATTCCAACGGCTTAGCGGTAACGCCGAATCTGCCACAGGTGCCCGACTTTCGCTCCGGCGTCTTCGGCGCGCAGACCCTCCCTTACCTCCAGCAGGCCCAGGCCGCAGATCAGTGGTGCTGGGCCGCCGACGGTTCGTCCATCGCGACCTATCTGCACAAGCCGATCAGCCAGAACCGATACTGCGCGCTGGTGCACGGTGCAGGCGCCGACGGTGCCTGCCCTGATCAGCAGGCCTCCCTCGAGGAGATCGCGTCGGCGTTCCGGAAGATCGGCCTCGACGCGTCCGTCGGCGCGCCGCTGTCCATGAGCAGGGTCGCCGACGAGATCTCGGCCGGTCGGCCGATCCTCACCGGCATCGCATGGACAGCGGGTGGCGGGCATGCGCAGGTGATCTACGGGTTCGACGCGGACGCAGGCACCATCACCTATGGCGATCCCTGGCCGACGTCGCGGCGCAGCGTCACCCAGTCGATCGACTCCTATACCCGAAACCCGAACTGGATCTGGTTCGGCGAGGACTACGGCATCGGATCATGATGAAGCGACCGGTATTACGACTTCTGATCGGCCTGGTGCTACTCGGCTCGACCGTCGCGGGCTGTGCGAATGACGGTGTGCCAACGGCGAAGTGGGACAGCGAGCCGGATGTCGACGTCGTCGACGAGGCGATCGGCACCCAGGCGGTGCAGCGGCTCGCCCAGCCTTTCCTCCGCTCGCAGCAGGGGGCGAATGCTGGTGGGGCGGAGTCGCTCCGGCGCGTCGGCGCGCCAGTCATGGTGTACGCCACCAATCCGCGGTTTCGCGACGACGTCGCGCCCACCCTCGACTCCGCGGGAACCGCGTCCTATATCGCTGTGCCCGTTCGCATAGCAGGCCGCGCAGGCACCGACACGGTGCAGCTCGCCTCGGCACCGCCCTATCGGCCACAGGCCATGGCGACCGGGGACGAGGAGACGGGCGGTCCACGCGGCGACGCGCGCCTGCTGCTCGACTATCCGACGCACACCTGGTTCGCGTGGACGCGCACGAGCGTCACCGTGCTGTCTTCCGGTGCGAATCCGGGATTGGCAGGCACGGAATTCGACGCCGCGGGGTTCCGCGTCTGGCTGGGCGCCCGCTGAGCGTCCGACCTACACCGTCGGCACGACGGGTCCCATGAACCCGACGATCCGGCGAATGCGCTCGACTCCGTCGAATTCGACGAAGTCGATGCCGTCCGGCAACGCCGTCCCGTCCGCCAGCACCACATGCCAGGCGAAGCGGGCGACGTCGTGGTGGGCGTCGACCTTGCTCGTCCGAATGACGGTGGTGCCTGGCCGCCGCGCGAACACGGTCGCGATATGGGCGAGCAGCTCGTCGGCTCCTGTCGCATGCACCGTCGGATCGGTGTAGGTCGCCCCGTCCGCCCACACTTGGCTCAGCAATGCGCGCCTGCGCTGTGGATCGGCGTCGCTCCATGCCGCGCAGTACGTATCGATCAGCTGCTCGAGGGTCGCATCAACATCGGCCATGTCATGTCCTAGAGGTCATACGGTCTGATCGGACCGCAAGTGCCATCACATCATGGATGGGGGAGCCGATGTTCTCGGACGACGTGCGGAAATTGATGCGACATTCGGTTACGTATACTTCCTTCGGCGGCGTATGATCTGCGCATATGCGACCAAACCTGTTGTGGCGTATGGCGAAACCAGTCGCCTTCCGTGCTGTTCCGTTGGCCTCCGGTGCCGCGATCCGCGCGACAGGCAGGCCGTTCACCCAGCCCGCCATGCTGCGGCCGCATGTGGGCGGGCATCGATACGGGTGGACGCACTACGGCGTGATGATCCCCGATCTGCCGGAACCGCACCGCTATTTCAGCACCATGGTGATCGCCGGATTGCCCGGCGCCACCGCCCTCGACAATGACGCCGGGGTCACCACCAGCCCGCGCGACACCGTCACCGTCTCGGTCTCCACGGCCGCGCCGGAGGCGGCGTTCTATCGGAGCTACTCGATGGCGAACGAGTGTCAGCTGCGGCCGGATGGTTCGCTGCTCGATTTCGGCGGCGACGTCGTCATCGAAGGCGCCTATCCGAACCTTCAGGTGTCGGTTCGGGCCGGTGATTTCACCGCCGAGCTGCGGCTGCGCTGCACCGATCAGGTTGTATGGTTCGCGCGCACACCGGTTTACGACCACATCAGCCTGGCTGTCGAATACGAAGGTTGGGTCGGTGTCGGCAGCGAACGCACCGAGGTGTCCGGCGTCGGCACGTTCGAGTACGCCGCATGTCTCGGTCTGCACGGTGTGCTCGACCGAGGGTTGAGTGACGGCGCCAAGGTGCCCCTCGATTTCTTCACGTACCAGGTGATCGGCATCGACGACCGGACGCACCTGCTGCTCGCCGATGTCCATGTGGTGGGTGAGCCTTTGGTAACCATGGCCTATCACCGATCCCTCGGCGGGCCCACCTGGGCCACCCACCAGAACGTGCGCTTCGAGGTCACCGAGTATGCCGCGGAGACGACCGTCGATCCGTACGGCAACGAGATGCGCTTGCCGGTTCGGTTCACCTGGGCCGCAGGCGAGGACCTCGTCGTGCACGGCGTCGTCGACTCGCCGCCGCGGTTCGGTGTCGGCCGCGGGTACATCGTCGGCTACCGCTGTCAGGGGAGTTTTCAGGGGCAGGCGTTCGATTCCCGCGGGTACATGGAGTACATCGACTGCGAGGCGGCGAACCGGGCGGCACCCGACTTTCGCGTGACGCCTGCCCGAACCGGCTGATCGGGCCTGGTTCACCGCCAACTGGGTGCCGCTTGGGCTTGAAAAGTGGTGCAGTGCAGCATCGTTGATGCCACGCAGGCCAGGGCTGAGTAGATCTCGTCCTTGGCCCGCCGGTTACGCAATTGCGCAACATTTATTGCGCAATTTTTCTTTCGTATCTAATCTCGGAGCATGGCAAGGGAATTCACACCGACCATCACCGATCTCGAGGCGCTGAAGGTCTTTACGCATCCCCTCCGTATCGCGCTGTACCGGGCGCTGTCCACGGCTCGCGCCGCGACTGCCTCGCAGCTCGCCGACCAGGTGGACGAGGCGGTGTCCCTGGTGAGCTATCACCTGCGGAAGCTGGCGGCACACGGCTTCATTGTCGAGGCGCCGGAGCTCGGCACGGATGGGCGCGAGCGGTGGTGGAAGCCGGTGTCGGACAAGGGATGGAGCTTTCGCGGCTCGGACTTCGTCGGCGATCCGGAGGGTGCGGCGGTGGTCGGTCAGGTGACGCGGCAGCTGCTCGCGACGCGCACGCAGCGGTACGGCGCCTTCCTCGATCAGCAGTCGGCGTGGTCGACGGAGTGGACGGACGCCGCGTTCAGCGCCGAGTACGTGCCGCGGCTGACGGCGGCCGAGCTGGCCGAACTGGCCGAGGAGATGGCGGCTGTGGCTCGCCGCTGGCAGCAGCGCGGCCGAGCGGCGGAGGACGCCGGCGACACCGAGGGCCGCGAGCACGTTGCGTTGCACCTCTACGGATTCCCGTACCGACCCTGAGGAGTGTCGCATGACGGCGACAGCCATCCAAACGGCAAGGCCCGCTTACCGAGACGCGAACGTCCTGCGCTGGCTCGGCGCATTCGTTTGCTCACTGCTCGGCGACAACGTGTACTTTCTCGCGCTCTCCTGGGCGGCGATCCAGACTGCCGGCCCGGTGCAAGCAGGGCTGGTGCTGGCCGCGGCTTCGGTGCCGAGGGCGGTGCTGATGCTCGGCGGGGGTGTGCTGGCCGATAGGTTCGGCCCGCGAAAAGTGTTGATCGGCAGCGACTTGGCGCGCTGCGTGGTGATGCTGGTCGCGGCGAGTGTCGTTGCGGTGACGACACCCGGCGTGTGGTTGCTGGTGGTGGTCGGACTGGTCTTCGGCACGGTGGAAGCTCTCTTCTTGCCTGCGGTCGGTGCGCTCCCGCCGCGCATCACCGGGCCGGATCAGCTTGCGCGAGTGCAAGGTTTGCGTGGGCTGGCCACTCGGGCGGCGCTCGTCGGTGGGTCGCCGCTCGGCGGGTTGGCGATGGCATTGGGTGGTCCGGCCGTGGCTTTCGCTGTCGCCGGGGCATTGTTCACGATGTCGCTGCCGCTGCTGATCACGGTGCGGATGACACCGGTCCCGGATCATGGCGACGCCATGAAGCCGGAGGGAAACGCTTGGCAGGACTTGATCGACGGCCTGCGCTACAGCTGCCGCGATCGGATACTCGGGCCGCTGGTCGTTGTCCTGGCGATCTGCGAACTCGGCTTCACCGGACCGTTGAATATCGGGGCACCGCTGCTGGCCAGTGAACGTGGCTGGGGTGCAACGGGTTACGCCTGGCTGCTCGGCGCCTTCGGCGTCGGCGCTGCCGTCTCTTCGCTGCTGCTCACGGTGCGCGGTTGGCTCCCGCGCGCCGGCCTGGTGCAGCAGGCGTGCCTGGTCCTCGCCGCCGCGGCGATCGGTGCGATCGCCTTCATGCCGACGTTGTCCGCGGCTGTCGGCGCCGCCGTCATCTTCGGGATCACCGCAGGCCTCAGTAGCGCGCTGGGTGCGGCGCTGCTGCAGACGTCCGCCGACCCGGCTTACCTCGGCCGCGTCACCGCCGTGCTCAGCCTCTTGCAAGTCGGCCTGGCCCCGCTGACCTACCCGGTGACCGGCGCGGCCATCGCCGCATGGGGAACGCGCCCGGTGTTCATGGCGAGCGCTGCCCTGATAGCGCTCGGCCCCGTCGTCGGACTATGCGCTCGCGCGCTACGCAGCGCCGAACTGCCCCGCTGAACGGAGCATCCGGCCCGCACTCGACGTCCGCTTCGGGTGGAGGTACGGTGGCGATTGTTCGTTATTACGGAATTGCGGAATTACGGAGGGGCAATGCTTCATCGGATGGCAGCAGTGGTGGCGCTGGCCGTGGCGCTGGTCGTGGGTTGGTCGGGCAAAGGGCACGCCGAAGTGTGCGGGCAGGCACCCAAGGCGGGGGTCGGGTCGGCGAACGAGTGGCTGGGGCGGATTCACGAAGAGCCGGACAATATTTCGGTTCTCGTCGACAACGGGCTCGGGGGAGTCGCGGAGCGACGAGGGGACGAGCAGCAGCCGATCGCATCGGCGGTAAAGGTGGTGCACCTGGCGGCTTATGCGCGGGCGGTTGCGGCGGGCACGCTGGATCCGCAGGAGCGGGTGCCGGTCGCCGAGTGGGAGCGGTGGTACCTACCCGGTACCGATGGTGGGGCGCATGAGCAGGCACGGAGTCGGCTGCCCGGAGACAGTGTGACCGTTGCGGAGATGGTCAGCGCGATGATCAGGGAGAGCGACAACGCTACGCCGGACTACCTGCGGAACCGGCTCGGTGATCAGGCGCTGATCGATGCGGCTGCTGCGGGCGGATGGCATGGGTTTGTGCCGCCTTCGCTGCTCGGCATGATGATTCGGTTGTCGGAGCCGGGAGTGGATGCGTGGGCGGCGGCGCAGCGGTATGCGAATGATCCGCTGTATCGGATTGCGGTGCAGTCGAGACCGATTCCCTCGTTCGACGCCCAGTTGGCCTGGGTGGAGACCACGCATACGGCGTCGGCCCGTCAGCTGACGGCGCTGCACCGGTCGCTCGCGACGGGCGCCTTCGGCGCGGGCGCGGATATCGCTCGCGCGCAATTGGAGTGGCAGCAACCGCCTGCGGGTTTTGCGGCGATCGGGTTCAAAGGCGGTTCATTAGCGGGTGTTTTGACGGATGCGATCTACCTGCGGCGCACCGACGGGACTGTGGCGACCGCGGTACTGCTCAACCGGCGGATGCCAGGGGAGCTGTGGGTCGCGGCGATGAAAGAGCTGCGCCAGCAGGAGCTGTTGTTCAAGGCCATGGTGGAGCCTCCCGCACTGGCACAGTTAACCTGCGCACTATGACCGATGTCGACGCCAAGCTCGCCGAACTGGAAGCGCGGATCGCTGCGCTGGAATCGCAGCGTCCCGCCGAGGACGACGCTCGCGGGTTCATCCGGTACGGCGGCAGCGTCGACCTCGGCGGCCAGATCGACTGGACGATCCAGTACAGCGCAGGTGCGGTGCGCCAGCTGCCCGCGCATGCGCGGGTCGAAGTGCTTGCCGCGCTGGGGCACTCGGTGCGGCAAGCGCTGGTGGAGGTGTTGCTCGACGGTCCGCGGACCGGCGTCGAACTCGCCGAGGCCGTCGGGCTGAGCTCGGCGGGCCAGCTGCATCACCATCTGCGTGCGCTCACCTCGGCGCGCATCGTCGAACAGCAAGGCCGCGGTGTGTATCACATTCCGCCGGCGAAAGTGGTGCCCGTGCTGGTGCTGATGACCGCTGCCGCCGATATCGCCGAGGTCCTGCGTTAGCGGTTCTGCTGCTGTCGAAAAGTCGGGAAAACCGAACGCGGTGGGACGCTGTCGCACAAACTGGACGTGTGACCATTAAGTCTTGTGACTCGCGATCGGACACGAAATGGCAATGCGCACAAAGTATTTGAAACAATGTTTCGCCGGGCGGCGGTGGCTGGCCGGTGTCGCTGTACTCGCCTTCGGGTGGTCGCTGGTGGTTGCGTCTCCGGCGCAATCCGCACCTGCCGAACCGGCGATCAGCCGGATTCAGGCCGCGGGCAGGCATCTCGTCGACGCCAGCGGGCGCACCGTCCTGCTGCATGGTGTGAACAACGTCGACAAGGACGCGCCCTACCTCGAACCCGGCGACGGCTTCACGGTCACCGAGAAGGACGCGGCACTCCTTGCAGGGCACGGGTTCAACACGGTGCGGCTCGGTGTGAACTTCGCCGGGCTGATGCCGACCCGCGGCGTCCTCGATACCGCCTACCTGGACCGGATAGTGCGAACTGTCGACACGCTTGCGGCGCAAGGCATCTACACGTTGCTCGACCATCACCAGGACGGACTGTCGAAGATCTGGGGCGGCAACGGCTTTCCGGAATGGTCGCTGCGATCACGGCCCGGCGCCCTCGAACCGAATCCGGGCTTCCCGCTGTACTACCTGATGCCGAGCATGAACCGAGGCTGGGACGAGGTGTGGGACAACAGCAACGGGGTGCTGAACTATCTTGGCGATGCGCTGGCCGCCTTGGCCGCGAAGGTGAAGGGTCGTGCGGGCGTGCTCGGCATCGAGCTGATGAACGAACCATGGCCCGGTTCCCCATTTTTGAGCTGTTTCCCCAACGGCTGCCCACGGTTCGACGCCAAATATCAAGCGGCGATGCAGAAACTGACCGATGCCGTGCGCGCCCGCAACGCCGACATCCCGGTCTTCTGGGAGCCGAATGTGACCTGGAACGAGACCATGCCGACGAACCTGGGCAAGAACCCGCCGATCACCTCACCCGACATCGTCTTCGCCCCGCACGACTATTGCATCCCCAGCCAGCTGGCGATCTACCTCGGCCTGCCCGAGGAACTGCGCGGCGTGTGCCCGGTGCAGCAGGACAAGACCTGGGGCAACATCGACGCGTTCACCCGCAGAACCGGAATCCCCACGCTCGTCACCGAATTCGGCGATGGTGACGCAACGGTGCTGCGCAACACGTTGGCGCGCGCCGACGAACGCTTCATCGGCTGGCAATACTGGCACTACGCCTCGAGTTTCGGCCCGAACGGCCCCAAACCGGACCCGTTCCTCGGCGCCATCGGCCGCGACCTGGTGCGCACCTATCCGCGAGCCACCGCGGGCACCCCCGACCGGATGTTCTTCGATCCTGCCAACGGCGACTTCGCCTACCGATACGTCCCTCGCGCCTCGTCCGCGCCGACCGAGATCTACGTCTCCGACCTGCACTACCCGAACGGTTACCAGGTCCGAGTCGAGGGCGGCACCGTGACCTCGCCACCGGGCGCCCGCGTGGTCACCGTGGCCGGAAACGGCACCGGCACCGTCACGGTGTACATCAACCGCCCAGGTTCCGCAGGAGCCACGGTGCCGACGGATCCGCCTCGTGCCTGACCTATTTGAGGTGGTCGGAGAGGAGGACTGACCACGCGTTCTGCATATCGTCGAATTCCTTGGGGCACCGCTCGGCGCGCGCCTCGGGCAGTTGACCATTGCTGATCATGGATGCGTACTTGTCCGGGTTGGAGCCGTACGCCCAGCACATGAAGTTGTATTCGCGCTGCGCGTTGAGCGAGTGCTCGTCGGCGAAGGTGTCCGCGTCCAGCTCCTTGTCGTCGGCTGCCATACGACGCCATGCGTCGGCGATGGTGAGGATCATCTGCTGCATTTCCTCGGGTCCACTCGACAGGATGACCACGGAGAGTTGATCGACGGCATCCTCTTCCCGGCCGGTGACGGGCAGTTGGTAGGTCGAGATGACCGCATGGCCGAGCTCGTGGTAGTAAACGGCGGTCATCGCGCCGATGACTTCCTTGTCGACGGGCTGTGCCTGGTCCCTGTCCTTGGCGAACGCACGCTGCAGCATGTCGGCGTACTCGTAGCACATCGTGATGGTCTGGTCGTCCGGCGTCCAGAAGGCGTTCGGCACACCACACGATTTGCCGACTACGGAAATGTCCGACGGTAGTTTGAGCAGGCCGTTCGAGTCCTCGGCGACGGTTTCGAGCAGTTTTGCGTTCTGCAGCATCTGCTGAATCGGCCGCAAATCGCCTTCGGCAGCCTCGTACCGTGCGACGAACTGTCCTTTGTCCGCGTCACCGCTCGCTGCCGCTGCATCGGACGACGCAGTCGAACTATCTTTTCCGCAGGCAGTGAGCGTGACCGCCGCGATGGCAACGAGCACGGCGATAATTCTGGCAATTCTCAACTGTTCCTCCGTAGTGTGAAAGTGGATCACAGGAGCGGGAGCGGGAAGAATGCTGGTTACAGCGGCACCACGAACAGAAAAGACGCGAGCGGATCGACTATATCGCACGCCAGGACGTTCTGCCGTCAGCGTGAATACCGCGCTGTTCGCCTCGGATTTTCGACCGTATTAATCGGCAGCAATGGGTTGCGGCAATTCCGCAACCCATTGCTGCCGTTATTAATTCACCCCTCCGATCGCGGCGCGCCACGGTGCCATCAGCTCGTCGTGGACCGCCCTGACGAAGCGGCCACGGCCGACGAGGTCCTGCAGAATCGTCGCGGTGGCTGCCTGCCGCACCACGGCGAGACGGCCGACGGAACCGAACGACTGCAGCAGCGTGGTCAGGTCGGTCGTGTCCGTTTCCGGCGAAACAACTTGGCCGACAACAAGTCCGGCGGTCTGTACGTTGCGCAGACGGCCGTAGTCCTTGGCGGTCTGCACCGCGATCTCCAGGGCGGTGCCGCCCTGGCGGCCCGCATTCGACAGCAGCCGAGTCAGGCCACCGCTGCCGAAGCCGGTCAATGCGGCGATCTCGGCATTCATTTCACGCGCGGCCGCGTCGATGCGGTCGCGCTCCTCGGCCATCAGCTGTGCGGCGCGTTCGATCAGCACCACGACGGCAGGCCACTGCGGTCCATACAGGTATTCCACGTGGAAGTCGGCATGGGGCGATTCCGAAGCGGCGCCGAAGCCGTTCGAAGAGCTGTTCACGGCGAACCTTTCGAGATGGTCATCGTTGTTCATGTCAGGTGGGGCACCATCGACAGCAAGGCGTCCTGCGCGGCAGGCAGCAGCCCGATGTTGACCGTCATGGCGAGTCCGACGCCGAGGCGTAGCCCGCGGTGCCGGTTCCACCAGCCGGTCGGCCCGGAGCGGGCGCGCCGGCGATCTCGGGTGAATGCGTCTACGGCGCTGACGTTTTCGGTGTAGTACCCGTACCCGATCGATGCGGTGCGCAGGTCGAGCAGTCCTGCGTCGACGTCGAGGACGCTCGACGGCGACGCGGTGTTCAGCACGGCATGCCTTCCCCGTCCGCGAGCGCGAACGCGAGCACGCGGCGGGTGTCGGTGCCGTAGATCCTGGCATCGGCGGCGGCGGGCGCGACGAACGGGACGCGGGCGTGGGTGGCACCCGATCGCGGTGGCTTTGCCTGATTCGGCGCCGAGGCCGGTGACTTCGTCAGCGACGCGATGACCTTGTCCAGATCGGCGTCGTCGGGGATGAGGTCGTCGAGGAACTGTGTCCGGTTCGGTGCGACCCCGCTGGTCTCGCCGGATCGGGGGCTGAGGGCGTCGAGCGCGGATCGCACGATGGAGATGAGATAGGACCGGAACTGCCTGCTCAACAGCAGTGCCGCCACGAACGCGACCGCTGCGGCCACGGCGACGGCCAGCGCCACTGCTCCGGCGCCGGTGGCCGCGCCGAGCGCGAAGCCGAGGAGGAAGCCGAGCGTCCCAACGATTTTCGCCGTTTCCAGGGCAACCAGGAAGGCGAGGATCGGTCCGCCGATCAACGCCGTGGCCAATGCTCCGAGCCCGAACGCCAGCGGCGTGACGATGGCCGCGGTGATCAGCGCGATCACGCTCGCGCCGATACCGAGCGCGAGCAGCGTGCCGAGGACGGCGAGTCCGCCGACCAGCAGCAGGGGCAGGAACCCGGCGGCGAGCAAGGCACCACCGACCGCCATGAGGGTCAACGCCGTGCCGATCTCGAACAGCTTGAAGAGCACGAGACCACCGAAGGCCAGCAGCGGCAGGCCGAAGACCAGCGCACCGATCGCCAGCAGCGGCCAAGTGAGCGGGCACAGCGCAAGGAACACCACCAGTGCGACGCCTCCGAGCACCGGCCAGGTCAGCGGGCAAAGCAGCAAGCCGACCAGCAGGAGTCCACCAATCGCGAGCACCGGCAGGCCGAGTGCAAGGCCGAGCAACACTGGCCAAGTCAGCGGACACAGCAGCAGGCCGACCAGCAACAGTGCGCCAACTGCAAGCACCGGCACACCAAGTGCAAGGCCAAGCAGCACTGGCCAGGTCAGCGGGCACAGCAACAGGCCGACCAGCAGCAGTGCGCCAATCGCGAGCACGGGCAAGCCGATTGCGAGGCCGAGCAGCACTGGCCAGGTCAGCGGGCACAGCAGCAGACCGATCAGCAGTAGCCCGCCAACCGCCAGAACAAGACCACCGATAAGCAGAATCGGGAGCGCGAACACGGCGAGCAGCACGCCACCGATGATCAGCACCGGCAGGGCCAGGAGTAGACCGCCGATCACCAAGGCGCCGAGGACGAACGGTGCGGCGATCAGCAGCGCGGGCAGCAGGGCGACCGCACCGGCGAGCAGCAGCGGCAGCACCGGGCCGCCGACGAACAAGAAGCCGCCCGCGAACAGGAAGGCCTGGTGGATGCCGAGCGGCCCGTCGCCCGCGATCAAGCCACGCACGACATGCAACAGCGAATCCGGAGCACGGCCATCGAGCAGATCGACCACAGGGGAGAGATAGTCGAGCAGTTCGGCCGGACCGCTTGTCGGCGCGGTCAATCCGTGCACCAGATTCCGCAGCGCTGCGCTGACGTCGACGTCACCCTTCGGGAAGTCGAACACGACGCGCGCCTGCTCGATCACATCGTCGATGCGCACGGCCGAGTCGCGCCGCCGGGATCCGGCCGCCTCGGTGGCCGCGGCGGCGAAGTTCAGCAGATCCTGGACGGGTCCGCGCAGCGGCCCGGTGGGGAAGGTGCGGTTGGCCCAGTCCGCGAGGCGACCGACATCGGTGCGCGATCTGCCGATCTGAGCGGCGAGGGCGGCCACATTGGCGAGCGGGTCGCCGGCGGGCGCCGCAGTGTCCCGGATCGGAAGGCTGTCGCCGCGCCACCCGCCAGGATTGGGTGCCGAGCGCAGGCTGTCGGTGAACGACTGCAAGGTGTCGCGCACCGGATTGCCGACATTGGCCTGCGGGGGCAGCGCCGTGTCGAGCGCGCCCTGGGCGATGCCCGCCACGTCGACACCGGGTGCCACCGCGCCGATCGCCGCGCCGACGGCAGGGAGTTGGTCCTGGGCGCCGCCGACGACGGCACCGACCGGGTCGGTGGGGATGGGGAGGCCGAAGATATCGGCGTTGGCGTTACCGGCCGCGGACATCACGACCGTGCTCAGCGACGCGAATGCCGCTGCGGCACAGAGCCCGCGCCAGGCGGGCGTGCGTTCCACCCGGTCACGGCCCGCACGGCTCGAGGCGAATTCAGCGGTGGTGGAACGCTTCCAGACAGTAGACATCGAAATCCTTCCAATCATGCTTCGGGCGCGAGCGCAGGTGAGGGCTGAAAAGGGTTCAGGCAGGGCCGGTTTCGTCGGTCGCGCACACCGCGCGCGACGCTCCGCCGTCCGGGCCGATGGGAATGCCGATGCGGGTGTGCGCCACGCCGCCGAGGTCCCGGCACCGGATGAACGCGTGGGTGCCGCTCCCGGCGCCAGGCCCGCAATTCACCGTCACTTCATTTGCGACTGAATAATCCGCCGTGCAGCCGTTCGGAATGGGTTCCGACGACGCATTCGGGGCGAACAGAAGGGATGTAGCTGCGAATCCGATCGCGAATGCGATAGCAACCGCAAGGTTGCGCGGTTTTCTGGTCATAGAGAAATAGTCGGAGCGAATTTATAGAGCGTCAATTGGATATAGATCACATATAGCAAACATGTGGCGATCATCTCAAGAAGGCTGAATCATGCTTGTGTGAAGGATGTTTCGTGCGACATGGTGTCAGAGATATCCATCCTTGAAAAGGCATGGCAATCAGATAGCAAATACACAGCACAACATGGCGCTCGCGCTCGAGTTCATGCCTTCTAAGCGAAGCGCCAACCCTTCGGGGAGCTGGCTACCGAGCCGTTGTAATTCGGTCGGAGATGCCATTGTTCCCGCATCGATCGCTGCCCATGTTTCGCATGACATCCCTTCGATGGCTCCGATTGTCCGTGCCCGCTACCAGGGCCGCGCTGTGCACGGGGCCGCCGAGCCGGTTCAGTGGCTCCTCATCACCCTAAGTAGAACGCTATTCTAAGAATAGACTTCCATGATGATCATCACATGGGTCTATGATGTCGAAACGCTATGATGGCCAAATGTCCGAATCCGTCGCGAGACGCCCGAATCGTCACGATCGTCGTCGCGCCGAGACCCGTCGTCGCATCCTCGCGGCGGCCGACGAGGTGTTGGTCACGCACGGAGACTCGGCAACCATCGACCGGATCGCCGACGTCGCCGATGTCGCGGTCGCCACGATCTACCAGCACTTCTCCGGCAAGGACGAGCTCTACCTAGCTCTGGTCGACGAAGCCCTCGAACGGAACGAGCAGCACATGGTGACGGTCTACAGCGCGCCGAACGGGCCGGTCGAACGGTTGATCGACGCGGCGGCGGCCTACCTGCACTTCTATCTGGAGTCACCGCGGCAGTACGCCATGATCGAATCCGCGGGCGCGTATCAGACGGGTCCTGGTACCGAAGCGGCGCGGGCGCTGATCGGCGAACGCGTCGCACGGATGAACGGCGCGCTGGAGTCGATCGTCGCCGCGGCCGTCGAGTCCGGCGAACTGCGGCCACTGCCGCCGGGGCCGATGACCAACTTCCTGCGCGGCACCCTCAACGGGGTCTTTGCCTTGTCGTCTCGGCCGGATGCCTTGCGCATCGGACACGACCAGATGCGGGAGGCCTTGCGGGTCGGCGTGGAGCTGCTCCTCGAAGCCTCGGTCGCCGACACCCTGCGGGGCGCCGACGGCCGTCTCGATCCGGCGCTGTGCCGCCGGCTACACGAGGCGCTCGCCGACGACCCGGCCCCCGTCTCGGACGCATAACCGCTGCCTGAAACAAATTGGCTGTGCAATGTGACAATTCGGATAATGCGCAATCATGGAATGGCGTTCTTAATAATTCCTGAACTGTGATTGGCACCATACGGGCAGCGATGCATGTCGTTGTTGACTAGGCTCATGCCTCAGAAACCTTCGGCATCCAGGTGATGAGGTATCGGGATGCAACGTGATCGGAGACCGCGAATGCCTAGTCCTAGGCGTAAGATTTTCACGAGTAAGTCCCTGCTCGTTATTTTGTTTCTGATTTTCGCCATGGCCGTCCCGCCCGTCGCATTTGCCGATTCCGGGCCTGGAGATCTGGACCTCATCCCGCCGCCGCCAGGCGCGAACAACTGGTCCTGCCGGCCCAGCGCCGCACATCCGCGCCCAGTTGTCTTGGCGCACGGCACTTTCGAGAACCGCTTGGACAACTGGCTGCTGATGTCGCCCGCGCTGGCCAAGGCAGGCTATTGCGTCTTTGCGCTCGATTACGGCAAAGTCGCGGGCGGCACGCTGTCCGGCATCGGCCCGATGGCCAAGTCCGCGCGGGAGATCTCCGATTTCATCGATCGGGTGCTGTCCGCGACCGGCGCAAAGAAAGTGGACATCGTCGGCCATTCCCAGGGCGGCATGCTGCCGCGGTATTACCTGAAGAACCTCGGCGGCACCACCAAGGTCAACACACTTGTCGGTCTGGCCCCGGACAATCACGGAACCGAGTGGGGCGTGATCAATCTCCCGATCACCATCGTGCCGCCGGTGACCGCCGCAGTGTGCCCGTCCTGCATCGAACAGCTGCCGACATCCGACTTCATCCGGGACCTCAACAGCGGTGGTGAAACGCTTCCCGGGATCAAGTACACCGTTGTCGCCTCGCGCACCGATGAATTCGCCACGCCGTACACGACGGGATTCCTGACCCCCGGGCCCAACGTCACCAACATTCTGCTGCAGGACGTCTGCCCCGGCGACCTCAGCGAGCACATGCTGCTGACATCCGATCCGGTCGCAATTCGCTTGGTGCAGAACGCACTCGACCCCGAACATGCGGTGCCGCCGACCTGTGCCGCAGTGCAAGTCGGACCGGCGGGGATCTGAAAACGTGCGCATCACACGCTGGTTCGCCGCCGCCGTGCTCGTCGCGGGGTCAGCAGGCTCCGTGGCGAGTGCGGCGCCACCGACCGGTTCGTGGTCCGATCCGGGCCAGGCGCCGATCTTCCGTGAGTCCGTGCAGTACCCGGTCGGGAGCGCGGGCCAAGGCCTCGGGTCCCAGACCATCGCCGCGGGCGACTTCGATCACGATGGCAACGCCGACGTCGCCGCCGTCGACACCGCAGGTGGCGTTGCCATCTCGCGCGGGGACGGCGACGGGCAACTGCGCCGCACCCAGTATGTCGCCACCGACATCGGCGCCAACGCGGTGCAGGCCGCCGACCTGCGCGGCACCGGAAACCTGGATCTGGTCGTCACCAATCTGGCCAGCATCAGCGTCTTGTTCAACGACGGCAACGGCAACTTCGCCGTCGACCACACCTATGCCACCGACCCCAACGCCACCGTGACCACCCGCCCCGGCGGGCTGCCCTTCGGGGTGGCGATCGCGGACTTCAACCACACCGGGCATCCCGGCTTGGCCATCAACAACGTGCTTCCGGTCCCCGGCGGCGTCGGCATCATGGACAACGACGGCAACGGTCACTTCGCGCCGCCGCGCTGGTTCGGCGCCGGCTTGCTGAAACTCGGCATCCAGGCAGGCGACCTCACCGGTGACGGGTGGCCGTCGCTGGTCGTCGAGGATCGCGCCACCTCAGGGGCCTGGGTCATGCTCAACGACCATCACGGCGGCTTCCTGCCGCCGCGCTGGCACCTGCTGTTGCTGCCCGACGAGGACATCAAGCTCTCCGACGTCGACGGCAACGGCACCCTCGATCTCGTCACCGCCAACATCGCGGCCTTCAGCTTCTCCGTGCACTACGGCAACGGCGACGGCACCTTCGGCCCACCGACACCCACCTTCGGCCCCGTCGGTCCCTGCGCCGTCGAGCCCGGCGACTACACCGGCCACCACAACGGCCTCCAGGACATCGCCGTCGTCCAATTCGTGCCCTCGGTCGTCCAAATCTGGCGCAACAACGGCGATCACACCTTCAGCTACGTAGAACAACACACCATTGGCCTCGGCGGCCAGGCCGCACACGCCGTCCCCTTGAACCGCAATCGCCTACCCGACCTGGTCACCGCAAGCACCTTCTCCGCCGACGTCGCCGTGCTGGTCAACAACACCCCGGCGTAATCCTGTGGAGCCGACGAAGATCGCGGCTCTATGGTTGACCAATGGCATCGGTCAGGCAGGTTCAGGTCACCTTCGATTGCGCGGATCCCGAGCGGGTTGCGCGGTTTTGGTGCGAGGTGTTGGGGTACGTCGTGCCGCCACCACCGAAGGGG
Organism: Nocardia altamirensis NBRC 108246; assembly: GCF_001612685.1. Classification (GTDB taxonomy): domain Bacteria; phylum Actinomycetota; class Actinomycetes; order Mycobacteriales; family Mycobacteriaceae; genus Nocardia; species Nocardia altamirensis. Next base: position 23,667 of record NZ_BDAY01000097.1, on the reverse strand, counting down.
TTCGCGTCGTGGGAAGAGTTCGATCGCGCGTTGCCGCCGGAGCAGCAGGGGTCGGCGTTTGCCTGTGTTGATCCGACCGGTGTTGGACCGCGGCTGTTCTTTCAGCGCGTGCCCGAAGGGAAGGTTGTCAAGAATCGGGTGCATCTCGATGTCCGGGTCGGCACCGGACTCGTGGGAGACGAGCGCCTGGCGACACTCGAGGCCGAATGCGCACGGCTGGTCGAGCTCGGCGCGGTGCGCTTCCAGCTGCTGGCCGCCGACGGTATCAACGAGTCGTGCATCGTGATGCAGGACGTCGAGGGCAACGAGTTCTGTCTCGACTGAGGGCGGACACCGGCGAGGTCGATACCGCCGCGGCGGGCAGACTGTTCGGTGATGAAGCTCCCTGAACTCCCTGATCTGCCGGTTCGCGGCGTGCTCGACCATATCGTCGGCACGCTGGCCGAGCGCGGCACCGCCGTGCTCGTCGCACCGCCTGGCACCGGAAAGACGACGTTGGTGCCGTTGGCGTTGGCGGCGGCGACTACGGGTCGCGTGCTGGTGGCCGAGCCGCGCCGGTTGGCGGCGCGGGCGGCCGCGGCTCGGATGGCGGCGTTGCTGGGTGAGCAGGTGGGGGAGCAGGTCGGGTATTCGGTCCGTGGGGATCGCCGGGTCGGCGCACGGACCCGCGTCGAGGTGGTGACGTCCGGCCTGCTCGTGCGGCGATTGCAAGGCGATCCCGAACTCGACGGCACGGATGTGGTCGTGCTCGACGAATGCCACGAACGGCATTTGGACGCGGATCTGCTGTTGGCGTTGCTGCTCGACGCCCGGGCCGGTCTTCGCCCGGATATCAAGGTGCTCGCCACGTCGGCAACGGTTGCCGCAGGCCGACTTTCGGCACTCCTCGGCGGGGACCAGGATGCCCCTGTCGTCGAAGTGCATGGGCGCGCCTACCCGGTGGACATGACGTATGTCCCGCCGCTGCCACGGGAGCAGGTGGCAGCGCACGTAGCGCGCGCCACCCGTTCCGCGCTCGCGAGCACTGCGGGTGATGTGCTGGTCTTCCTGCCTGGCGCGGCTGAAATCCGTTGGACTGCAGAGCTGTTGGCGAACGAGCCGGACGTGGATCTGGTCCCGTTGCACGGGCGGCTTTCCGCGGCGAGCCAGGACACGGCGTTGCGCCGAGGGGCGCGGCGGCGCGTTGTGCTGTCGACGGCGGTCGCCGAATCCAGCTTGACGGTGCCTGGGGTGCGGGCCGTGGTGGATTCGGGGCTGGCACGGGTGCCGCGTATCGATCGGGGCCGCGGATTGTCCGGCCTTGCGACAGTACGTGTTTCGGCGGCGGTGGCAGAACAGCGCGCCGGGCGCGCAGGCCGCGAGGCGCCGGGGCACACTTGGCGATGCTGGCCGGAGTATGAACACAGCACGTTGCCCGCCTATCCCGAGCCGGAGATCCGAACCGCCGATCTGACGCGACTGGCATTGGAACTCGCGTGCTGGGGCACCCCCGACGGCACCGGCCTCGCCTGGTGGGATGCCCCGCCGCACGGCGGATTGTCCGCGGGCCGTGCGGTTTTGCGCGCCCTGGGCGCAGTGGCCGCAGACGGCGCGGTGACCGAGCGCGGCCGGCGCATCGCCCAGCTCGGACTCCACCCTCGACTGGCGCGGGCCTTGCTCGACGGCGCCGCCGACGTCGGCGCCCGCGCGGCGGCGGAAGTGGTCACGGTCCTCGACGACGACACCCACACGCCAGCAGTCGATCTCGTGGCGGGCCTGCGGACACTGCGGCGGGACCGCCCACCCCGCTGGCTGCGTGAGGTCGACCGCCTGTCCCGTCTGGTGGCCGCATCGGACGGCGTCGACGATCCGGCTTTGGTTGTCGCCCTTGCACATCCGGAGCGACTGGCGCGACGTCGTGGCCCGGGATCAACGAGCTACCTGATGGTCGGCGGCACCGCAGCCACCCTGCCGCCTGGCTCCGGATTGGCCGACGCGGAGTGGCTGGCGGTCGCGTCGGCCACCCGCGATCCCGGTCGGTCCGACGCTCGGATTCGATTGGCCGCCGTCGCCGATGAGCAGCTGGCCCGCCGGGCGGCGGCGAATCTGCTGGTGACCGAGGAACAGGTGGCGTGGCTCGACGGCGACGTCGTTGCCCGCCGCGTGGAGCGACTCGGCGCGATCGTGCTGTCGGAGCAGGCTCTTCGTGACCCCGATCGCCAATTGCTCAGCGCGGCACTACTGCACGGCCTGACCTCGACCGGCCTCGGCCTGCTCCGGTGGGACGAGGATGCCGTCTCCCTCAGGCAGCGCCTCGGCTTCCTGCACCGTACGCTCGGCGCACCATGGCCACCGGTCGATGACGAGTCACTGCTCGCCGCCGCCGACACCTGGCTCGGACCGGAACTCGCCACCGCCCGCCGCCGCGCCGACCTGGGCCGCATCGACGCAGGCCAAGCCCTGCGCCGCCTACTGCCGTGGCCTGAGGCAACCCGTTTGGACGAGCTTGCCCCCGAACGGTTGCCGGTCCCTTCCGGAAGCCGCCCGCGGCTCGACTATTCGACCGACCCACCGGTGCTCGCGGTGAAGGTCCAGGAAGTCTTCGGCTGGACCGACGCACCTCGTCTCGCCGATGGTCGAGTATCGATCCTGCTGCACCTGCTCTCGCCCGCCCAACGCCCCGTGGCCGTCACCGCCGACCTGGCTTCCTTCTGGCGCACCGGCTGGCCACAGGTCCGCGCCGACCTTCGCGGCCGCTATCCCAAACACGCCTGGCCAGAGGATCCCACCACCGTCGCCGCCCATCGAGGCACCGCCCGCAACGCTCCTCGCACCTAGCATCTCGTCACACAATCGACGACGCTCCGTATCGGATCGGAAGCGTGCGCGGTCCGACGGGGCCGAGGGTGAGGCCTGGCTCGGCCGGTCCTGCCGCAGCGAGGTGCGGAAAGCTGCGCGCGAGAATGGGCAGCGCCTCGGCGATCTCGGCGCGGGCGAGTGGCGCGCCGAGGCAGTAGTGGATGCCGCCGCCGAAGGTGAGTTGCGCCGCGGATCGCGGTGCAGTGATGTCGAATTCGGCGGCGCCGAAGGCGGCGGGATCGGTGTGCGCGGCGTCGAGCAGGATATTGAGGAAGCTGCCTGCCGGAATAGTGAGACCTTCGAAATCGATCGTCTGGTCGACGACTCGCCAGATGGTGTTGACCCCCGGCGCAACCCGCATGACCTCTTCGACCGCGCGTGGCGCAAGGGTCGGATCTTCGGCGAGCATCCGCCACTCCCGCGGGTGCTCGAGGAAGACCTGCACCGCGCGGCCGAGCTGCTGGCGCGTCGTGTCTTGCCCGGCGAACAGCAGAGCGCTGACCATCGTGCGTAATTCAGTGGGGGAGAGCCGATCTCCGGCCTCCTCGGCGGCGATCAAGTCGGTGATCAGATCGGGACCCGGCGTGGTTCTGCGCTGCTCGATCAGCTCGTCGATGGCGTCGTGCAGTGCGGCGAGTGCCGCCTCGATGCGGGGCAGGTGCTCGGTCGCCGCAACGCTGAAGATGAGGCCGATCTCGTTCGGCAGCCGATGAAAATCCGCGCGCCGTTCGGGCGGTACGCCCAACAGTTCACTGAGGATCCTGGCGGGATACCGGTCCGCGAAGTCGGCCATGAACTCGCATTCCCCGGCCGCGACGAGCGGTGCAACCAGTTCTTCGGTGACTGAGCGCATGACCGGCCGCAGCCGGTCCACCGCGGCACGGTTGAATGCCTGGCTCACCAGCCCACGCAACCGCGCGTGGTCGGCCCCTTCGACACTCGGCAGCACTGACCCGATCCACTCGACCGCGGGTCCCGAGGTGATGCCTTGCGCGGCAAGGGAGTCCACCCCGCCCCAGCGCACTCTGCGGTCCGCGAGCAGTGCCGCCGCCTCCCGGTGCCGCAACACCGCGAAGCCGATCGGCGTGCGGGCATACCAGTGCTCGGCGCGTGCGGCGAGCACCTGCGCGGAGTCCGGCCGGAATGCCGGATCGAGCACGTTCAGCACGGTGACGCTGCCGTCCCCGGTGTGTTCGATGATCGTCACGAAGTCGTCCTTCCCACCCGGCAGCCCCTCGGTGGGGCTACCCGCAGAACGCTACGGACGAGCGCTGACCAGGCCTATCCCAGAAATGTCGTATTTCCGGCGCCGGCATCGCCGCGCAGCAGCACCGCGAGCTTGCGCCGACTGCGAATGCCGGTCTTGGTGAAGACGGCGGTGAGATGGGCCTGCACGGTGAGCGGCGAGATGAAGAGTTGTTCGGCGATCTCGCCGGTGCTGCACCCCGCCACCACCAGATCGGCGATTTCTCGTTCGCGTGCCGTGAGCCCGAACGCCGCGTACAGCAACGGCGTGATCGTGCTCGGATTCGCCTGCTGGAGAACGAAGGACACCTGCGCGCCGGTCGCGGACGCGTGCAACGACACCCAGCGGCCGCTCTCCGCGCGCACCCTGGTCGCGACGTCGCCATCGGTTCTGGCCCGCTCGGCCAGGGCCAGCATGGCGAACGGCAACGCGTCGTGCTCGGGCGCCTCGGGCGCGCCGAGGTCGGCGAGCCAGGCCCGCGCCGGCGCGGAGATCGTCGTGACCTGGCCGTTCGCGTCCAGCACCAGCACGCCGGGCCAGCGCACCTGGCTGTCTGCGGCGGATCGGGCGCGTACCCCTGCCGTGCGCAAGCCGCGGCCGAGCACCCCGGCCAGATCGTGCGCGAAGTCCCGGTCGTCGGCGGTGAAGTCGTGTGGCGCGGCCCTGAACAGCGAGATGTTCCCCCAGCAGGCCCCGTCGATGACCAGTGCGGTCCGCAGCTCGCCTTGCATATTGTTGGGCCGCAACAACTCTCGATAACGAACACTGCGATCCAGTCGGCCGCCGGTGACTTCGCTGAGCACGCCGCTGTGCCGCGCGCCCGCCGCGAGCGTGGTGAACGAATTGAAGTCCTGCGGCAGATATGCGAACCGGGCGACCCCGGCATCCGGCGGCGGCATGTCGTAGGCCCGGAACCCGGTCTCGATCAGGCTGTCGGGATCGGTGGTGTGCCAGCACGCGGAGTCGTACGGAATCGCGGCGGCGAGCAGCTCGGCGGCCTCGTCGATCAGCTCGGCGGTGCCGAGATCGGCCGAGGTGAGGCGGAGCATGCGGGTGAAAGTTCGCTCGCGAAGGCGACTGCTCATCGACTCAGTCTCCCTCCGAACCGCCGCCCGCGGTACCCCTCGCGATCAGGCCGAGGTCACCCGCATGCGGTCAGCGGCGGGTGGTCGGTGCCGGTTTCGCGGTGGTCGGCTTGGGCTTGGTGCTGGTCTTGGGCTTCTTCGCCGGCTTGTCGCTGTCGGGTTCCCACTCGTAGCCCGGGGTGTTGTTCAGGCAGAAGCTGTCCTCGACGACGGTGTCGGTGGCGTCGAACTCGCACCAGCGGGTCGTGGTGCTGCGGCTGCACGCGACCGTGAGGGAGAGCGCCATCGCGACGATGGCGAGGGCCGCAAAGATGCGTCGGCGCATGGGGTTTCCGTTCGTTACGCGGTGGGAGTCTCGAACCGATATGCCTCCCCGACGGCAGGATGTTAACAGAATCGGCAGATCGGCTGCGGCGATATGCCTCTCAGCTGACCTTGGTGGCGCGGCGAATGGCGGCCGCCAGATCGTCGAGCAGCGGCGCCACTCCCGCATGCGAGAACCGGTACACCGGTTGCCAACTGGCGACCTGGTCGGCGCGCACCGCGGGCAGGCCGCGCCACACCGGGTTGGCGGCCAGCGCTTCCGGCGTCAGCGCGAGCGTCCGGCGATCCAGCAGGATCAGGTCGGCCCGGTACTTGTCGGTGTGCTCCCAGCTCAGGTTCTCGAAGAAGCCGTCGCTGCCGACCTGCTCCGGAATCACCATGTCCACCCCCAACTCCGCGAGATAGCTGAGGTCGGCGGAGGCTCTCGGATCCGACACGTAGAAGACGCCTGGCGCGGCCGAGGCGGCCATGACCCGCAGGCCGGGCCGCTGCGCCACCGCATTGCGGATCGCTTGGGTTGCGGCGTCGAATCGCGCGGTGGCTTGGATCACCTTGGGCGCGTTCAGGTCTGCGCCGAGCGCCCCGGCGAGCTCGCGATAGCGAGCGATGATGGCAGGCAACGTTCGGTGCGCTACTTTTTGCGCGAGGACATTCGGATTGATCTGCAAAATCTTGTCTTTGCTCGCATCCGGCACGTACCAGAGTTGGTCGCCCACATACGTATCGGTGAGCAGCAGGTCGGGTTCGAGCCCCGCGTACTTCTCGATGTCGAACTCGCCCCAGTTGTTGCCGAGCACGGTCACCTTGCCGAGGTCGAGGTCTCCGGTCAGCAGGCCCGGTTCCCCTGTCGCCGTGCGTGTTTCGCCGAAGACCCCAACGACGCGCTGCTGTAAGCCGAAGTCGGCGAGCAGCCCGGCGGTACCCGCGAACGCGACGATCCGACTCGGCACTTCCTTGCTCCGGACCGTGCTGCCCCGATCATCGGTGAACGTCCACCCACCCGGTCCGGTATACGGCTCGTCCTCAGCGGACCGGCCGCATCCGGTGACGGCGGCACCGAGCCCGGCCGCGCACAGGGTCGTGAAGAGACGGCGCGATAGCTGGATTGTGTCCATGGCTGCCATTGCCACCACCGTACGGTAATTAGGCAAGCCTTACCAAATGCAGTCGCGCTCGTGCGCTCTCATCCTTGGTGCCAGACACGTTGGTGGTCGCGGTGGGTGGACAGCACCGCGGTGTCGGTGAGCACGGTGTCGTAGAACTCCAGATCGATATGCTGGGCCTGCAGGTAGTTCATGATCCAGACCGTCGGCACCGTGCCGGGGAACTTGCCGAACGTCTCGTCGATGTAGGTGGCCTGCAGGGCGAGGAACTCGCGGAATCGCGTGTCCCACGGCGCTGCTGCCCCGCGCACCATTGCGTTGTCGGCGAACGGGCCTGGGGTGTCGGGGTGATAGGGCCCACCGGGGCCGAACTTTCGTTCGGCCAGTGCCTCCACGGCATCGGCCATCGAGGCATAGTGCGGTCGGCAGTACGCCTCGAAGACTCCGGGCAGCCCGGTCGGATTCGACAGCGCCCAACGGGAATCGGTGTCGTAGCGGAAGCCGAGGCCGGGGATGTCCGGGTCGCCGCTGGCGCCGAGCATCGTCAGCCGGTCGATCCCGTCGAACGTCCAGCCGCCCAATCCCATGGCGCCGAGCAACAAATGGCCGTTGTGCACCGCCGCCATCAACTCCGCGGTCGCCTCGGTCAACGAGTACTGCTCGACGAACGACAGCGGCATGGGTTCGGTGAAACGCAAAAGGTCACTGTAGTTTTCGACGCCGGGAATGGGCCGCTGGTGCACATCGTCGTAGAGGGCGAAACCGTTCTGTGCGAAGAACGCGATGTTCGCGAGCATCTGCTGGGCGATGTCGGCCACCGGGATCACCAGCAGCGACCCGGGATGGTTGGCGATCCAGGTGTTGTGGCCCTCCAGATACGGTTCCGTGCGCGGCAGGTGGACGCGCCGGTCGGACAGCCGCACCACGCGCGACAGCACCCGACCGAGCTGGGCTTCGGTCGCGCCAGCGCCCTCGGCATACACGCCGTCCGGCGCGGCATCCCTGGTCGGCAGGAAATAGGTGCCCGAATCGTCGGTGAAAAAGAACTCGCTGGTGTGGAATCCGGCCGCCGACCCGAAGGTGCGCCCGGTGGCGGAGCCGCTGTAGTTCGGCGCGGCGGGCGCATACCCGGGATGGTGGCTGATGCCGAAATGCCAACCGGTCCAGCCCGCAACGGTATTCAGCACCACCGCGCGTTCGAGATCGCTCAGCGATTGTGGTGGTTTGCCGCTGGTGAAGGCGAGCGGTCCGGCGGGAATGGCACCGCCCACCGGAAAGCGCCGGGATCGGCGACCGTAGATCGCATCGAGCAGCGGATAGCGCGCGAGGTCGGACAGCGCGGCGCGCTCGGCCTCGGTCAGCTCCAGCGGGTCGAGCCCGGTCCCGCTTGCGCGCGCGGCGGCCTGGTCGTCGGCGAAAGCGGGCATCAACGCTCCTTCACCTGCGAGGGGTTCGTCCAGGTTACGCCGGTGTCGAACCTTCGCCTTCCGCGACAAGTTCCGCCGCCGCCTTGGCTGCCGTGCGCACGAACGCCGCGACCAGCGGCCGCTCGTCGTCCGCGCGGCAGGCGACCGCGAGCACCGCGGGCGGAACATCGCGCAGCGGGCGGGTGACCACACCCGCCCACGGGAAGAACCGGGACACCGAGGCGACCGAGACCGCGACCGCCTGACCGCTGCCCACCGCGGCGAGCAGATCCTCCAGCGTCGCCACCTCGGCGCCGATGGTCGCCGGGCCCTCGCGATAGTCCGCCAACGTCATGAAGTCGCGCGCCATGAGATCCCGGTTGTCGGTCCACCAGGCGAACGGCTGCACAGCCAATTCCGCTGGGGGAACCGCAGTTTCGGCGGTCAGCGGGTGATCGGCCGGTAACAGGGCGATCCGCTCCTCGGCCAGCAGCGGAGTCACCGCAAGCCCCTCGGGCGCGGGTAGCCAGATGAGCCCGACATCGGTGGATCCGGCCAGCACGCCCGCGCTCGCGTCGTCGAACCCGACCTTGCCGACGGTCACCACGACCTGCGGATACTCTGCCGCGAAGGTGCGCAGCACCCGGGGTGTGATGTCCAGGCCGGTCACCCCGCGGATGCCGATGATCAACTCGGTGCGCTCGCCGGACTCCGTCTCGCGGGTGTCGGCGATCGCGGCGCCGACCGTGTCGAGAATGTCGGGCACCCGCTGCAGCAGCGTCCGCCCGGCGTCGGTGAGCGTCACCTGCCTGGTGCTGCGCTGGAAAAGCGTGGCGCCGATGCGGGTTTCGAGTTGCTTGATCTGGTTGCTCAGCGCCTGCTGGGTCATGTGCAGCCGTGCCGCCGCCTTGGTGAAATTCAGCTCGGTCGCCAGCACGTGAAAAGCGCGCAGGTGCCGCAGTTCCACATCCACAAGTGTGGATTGTAGATCCGACAGCCGATCGGTGTTTCCCTTCTCGATCGCGCGCATCGAGCATTGAGGGCGTCGGGATGTCAATCGAGGAGCCAGCGTGCCGGAACGACGCCATGAACTCGGGCAATATCAGCCGATCGCCGAATGGGCGTTCGGCTGCCTGGTGATCTGGCATCAGCTCGCCGAGACCACCGGTGGCGTGCTGTCCACCGCCGAGGTCGTGGTGCCGAGGGGCGCCGAACCCCCGGTGCACGTGCATTCGAGGGAGGACGAAATGTGCTTCGTGCTCGAAGGTGAGCTCACCGTGCACCGTGGACTGGATCGGGTGGCGGCCCGGCCGGGCACCTCGGTGTGGTTGCCGCGCGGCATCCCACACGGCTTCGCGGTGCGCACGGCGACGGCGCGGGTGCTGCACCACTACACGCCCGCGGGAATCGAGAAGGCGCACCGGGCTTTCGGCACCGCGGCCACCGGAACGGTGCTGCCGCCCGCCGATGTCCGCCGGCCGTCGGACGCGGAGGTCGAGGCCGAGTTCGCGCGCTACGGCGTCACGCTCGTCGGGCCGTCGCCGGCGAACGGTCCTGCGGGGCGATCATGACGGCGCCGCACTGGATCGCCGCATCGGCCTACGCGGGCTACGCGCAGGTGCGGATCCTCGGGCCGGTGTCGGTGGTCGATGGTGATCGGGTGATCGGTGTCGATCGTCCGCTGGAACGGGCGGTGCTGGTCCGGCTGGCACTCGCCGGTGGTGTGCCCGTTCCTGATCGGCGACTTGCCGCCGATCTGTGGGGTGACGGTCAGCTGTCGCGACCGGTCGAGCGGTTGCGGGTGGTGGTGTCGCGGCTGCGGGCGGCCTTGGGCGTGCACGGCGCTGCGGTGCTGCGCACGCCTGCGGGCTATCGGACCACGATGGTGGCGGGCGATCTGCTCGCGGCCGAATCCATCGCCGATCGGCTGCACGCGGCGGCGCGTGCCGGGCGCCACGGTGAGGTCAGGGCGGCCGCCGAGGAAGCGCTGCGGCTCTGGCGCGGACCGGCGCTCGCGGATCTGCAGTGGGCGCCGTACGCGGCGGTGGAGGCGGCCAGGCTGGACGAGTGGCGGCTCGAATTGACCGTCACCGGACTGGATGCCGCGCTTCGGCTCGACTTCGGCCCCGAGTACCTCAGGGAGATGGCCATTCTGGCGGGCGAGCACCCGATGCACGAGCCGCTGGCCCGACTGCACGCGCTGGCCCTGTACCGGGTGGGCAGGCAGGTCGACGCGCTGGATCGCTTGCGCGCTCTGCGCCGTGACCTGGCCACCGAGTTCGGCGCGGCGCCGAGCCCGGAGACGGTCGAGCTGGAAGTGTGCATCCTGCGCCACGATCCGACATTGCATCCGGTGCTTGCCGCCGGAAAGTTCGCGGGCCGAGCACCTTCGGTCCATCGGATCTCCAGTAAGCGCGACCTCGTGACGTTCGGCCACCGCTTCCGGCACCTGCAGCCGGGCTGCTGATCCTGCGCCCACCTCGCGCGGAAAGCGTATGTCCGCGCCCGCCGGGTATTACAGTCGCATCATTCGCGGTCGCTTGCCGACGGTGTGCTGCAGGCTCTGCTGCCGTCTCGACGGGGCGGACGAATGATGAAGGAACAGGATGAATTCTCCGCTCGTCTCGGTCGCGCTGCCGGTGGCCTTGGCCATCATCATGTTCGGGCTCGGCTTGTCGCTCACGGTCGCGGACTTCACCCGCATCGCCCGTTCCCCGAAGACCGTCGCGCTCGCGCTGCTGTGCCAGCTGGTGTTGTTGCCGCTGATCGCCTTCGGTCTGGTGCTGCTCTTCGATCTGCCGCCGCTGCTCGCGGTCGGGATGATGGTGCTCGCCGCCTCGCCGGGCGGCACGACGGCAAACCTGTTCAGCCACTTGTTCCGTGGTGACGTCGCGCTGAATGTGTCACTGACCGCGGTGAATTCGGTCATCGCCGCGGCCACGCTTCCGCTGTTGACCAACTTCGCCATCGACTACTTCGAGCCGACGGAGGGCTTCGGCACGGTGGGTTTGCAGTTCGGCAAGGTGCTTCAGGTGTTCGCGATCGTGCTGATTCCGGTCGCGATCGGCATGGCCGTTCGCCGGTTCTCGCCCGCGTTCGCCGACCGGATGGACCGCCCGGTGCGCATCGGATCCGCGCTGGTGCTGCTGCTGGTCATCATTGGCACGATGGTCGCCGAGCGCGACAACGTCACCGGCTACCTGGTCGACGTCGGCGTGGTCACCACGGTGTTCTGCGTGCTGAGCCTGACCACCGGATACTTCGTCCCGCGCTGGCTCGGCGTCGAGTTCCGGCAGGCGATCGCCTGCTCGATGGAGATCGGCATCCACAACAGCACCATCGCCATCACGATCGCCATCAGCGTGCTCGGCAGCACCGAAATGGCCATTCCCGCAGCGGTTTACGGCGTGCTGATGTTCCCCCTTGCCGCCGGTGTCGGCTGGCTGCTCACCAGGGGCCGGGTCGGGATCGCCGCCGCGGACCCGGCCGAGCAAACCGGCTGACCCCGGCTCACGGCCAGGGACGCACCGGAGAAGCAGCCCAGAGGACCGTCGACGAGGTCGAGCTGTGCCAGCTCACCTGCTGCGGCCGGGCTGCGTCGAGCGCGTCGCCCACCGCCAGGTCGTAGGCGGCGCCGTTGACGGTGACGGCCAGCGTGCCGACGACGACGTAGAGGAACAGGTCGTGGTCGTCCAGGTCGAGCGGGCAGGCGCCGCGTTCGCCTGCCCGTGCGGAGACGATGCAGCCGCGCAATGCGAGCCGCTGGTGGGCGATCTCGACGGTGCCGGGGGTGCGTTCGGGCAGTCTGGCCCGCCGGATCGGTGCCTGCTGCTCGTCGACGACCACCTCGAGGATGCTGACGCCGAGTGCCTCGGTGATCGCCGCCAACCGGTGCAGCGAGGGCTGATTGGTGCCCTTCTCGACCGCGGACAGGTAGGACACCGATACCCCGCACGAGCGCGAGAGTGCGGCGAGGGTGAGCCCGCGATCGGCGCGGATCTGGCGCAGGCGGGCGCCGACGCGGCGGGCGAGCGCGCTGTTGTCGATGTCGAGCGTGCTCATAGTGCTTGCGGGCGCACAATCCACAGAATGACCGCAGGCTCGGCCGAGGTGATCTCCAACTGATGCTCGGAATGTGCTGTGTAGTGCAGGGTTTCGCCGGGGCCGAGGCGGTGGCTGACGGCGCCGATGCGCATCTCCAGCTTGCCTTCGAGGACGAGCAGTAGTCGTTCGCCCGCCGGCGGAAACGACGGCCGGTGTTCCGATCGAGCGATCCGGCTGAGCAGGCCGGTGCAACTCGGCGTCGCCGCTGAGTCGGTCAGGATGGTGTGCATCTCGGTGTCGCCGTTGCGCACCTGGACGTGGCGCTGCCCGTTCGCGCGATGGACGTGCACGGTGGACCGCGCGGCGGACGGGAAGAACGCCGACATGTCGCTGTCGAGTGCCGCGGCGAGGGTCGCGAGGGTGCCGAGGGTCGGCACCGTGACGCCGTTCTCCACATTGGAGAGATAGCCGTCGGTGAGTCCGGTTCGATCGGCAAGTACGGCCAACGTCAAATTTCGGGCGCGGCGCAGTTGTCGGAGTCCTCTGCTCACTCCTTGTGCGACCGCATCCATGTTTACTCCTCGCGTGGTGTGCCCGGTGAAGTTACCGGGTGCACCCCGGCGTTGCCAGGGGCGCGTGTCCGTCAGTGTCGCAGGTGGGAAAGGTGATTGGTGGTGTGCGACGCGCGGGCAGTTCAGATTGGTCGACGAGTTCTCCCAATAGTTGCCAGCAGGGTGAATTCGGGCGTGTCGAGCGTCCGAAATCAAGATCATTTATTGCTGCGCGAATGCCGTTGCGAGGGAAAGCACCTAATTCCTGGGGCACCCAATTGCCTTGACGCCCTACAGCTCGCCGGAGTACGTTCCTGTATTAGTAAGAAAAACATCCCATGACAGGAATTCGGGGGGCGGGGGGAATCCTTGCCAACCACAGTGGTCGCTGCTGGGGACTTGCTCATTCATCGCATCTCCGCGTGACAGCCTTCCGATTCGAAGTTGCCGGTTATCGCGCTGTGCCGCTTCGGGTCCGGACACAGAACCAGCGGGCCTGTGCCGTATCGGCCGGGCCGTGGGAGGGAGCCATATGAACGATCCGATGTTGTCCGCATACACCGAGCTGGAGCCGGGACGGTTTCGTGAGGAAAACGGCCTGCGCTATGAGGATTACGTCGTCGGCCACGTCTACGAGCACCGTCCTGGCCGCACGATCACCACGACGGACAACATCTGGAGCTCGCTGCTGTGCCTCAATCTGCACCCGCTGCACATCGACGCGGTGTACGCGTCGGAGACACCGTTCAAGCAGCTCCTGGTCTCGAGCCTGGTGACGTTCGGGATCGTGAACGGAATGACGGTCAAGACCATCAGCCAGCAGGCCGTCGCCAATCTCGGCTGGGACAGGGTGCGGCTGAATGCGCCTGTGTACGTGGGGGACACGTTGTACGCCGAGACCGCGATCGTCGACAAACGACCGTCGGCGTCGCGACCGGGTGAAGGCATCGTCACCGTGCACACGACAGGCCGCAACCAGGACGGAGTGCAGGTGATCGAGTTCGATCGCACCCTGCTCGCGTCCATGCGCAACCCCGCGGCCTGAGTGGTCGTCGATCCGAGTGGTCACAGCCCGGCTGCTCGGCCATGAGGGAGGAAATCTGATGATTGCGTTGGCGGTGCTCGGCCACGACCAGGTGGCCGCGTACCTCGGGCGGAAGGCCCGATCATGAATGTCGACCCCTGCCTGTTCTTCGTGCCGGCCTCCCGGGTCGACACCCTGTTGAAAAACGTGCCACGGCACTCGATTTCGCTGGTGCTCGACCTCGAGGATTCGGTGCCGAAGCGTGCGAAGCCAACGGCCCGTGCACGACTCGCGGATGTCGACCTGACCGGAACCGGACTGCCCGGAGTGTCGTTGCGTATCAACAGCATCGAGACGCCGGACGGACTGCTCGACATCCAGGCCGTCCTCGCGCTCGGCGGCGAGGTCGGCGGGTTGCCGGTGCAGACCGTACTGGTGCCGAAGATCGTCACCGGACGCGACGTCGCCATCTATCGGTCGCTGCTGGCCGAGCTGCCGGATCCGCCCGAAATCTGCAGCATCATCGAGACAGTCGATGCGGTGGAGAACGTCTTCGACATCGCGGCGGTGAGCGACGGCCTCATCTTCGGGCCGTCGGATCTGGTCGCGGAGATGTGGGCGCCGGACGAGTCCTACCTGGCGCACGCACGAGCCCGAATGTGCATCGCCGCATCCCGTTTCGGCTTGCCGGTCATCGACGGGAACTCCTTCGAACTGTGGGACACCGAGGTGATCCTGCAGCAGTGCGAGGTCGCGAAGCAGTGTGGTTGCACCGGCAAGGCGGCCATCCACCCGAGGCAGGTCGGTCCGATCGTCGAGACGTTCTCGGTCGACCCGGCGGAACTGGACCGTTACCGCCAAACCATCAAGGACTACGAAGCCGACGACGCAGGCTTCGCGGTCACCAAGGAACGGGTGCTCGCGCCGCCCTTCGTGTCGAAGGCACGGCGGATGCTCGCGCTGTACGACGGGAACCCGCGCCCGGTCCGCTGAAACACCAACCGATGAAGTCGAACAACGAAATCGTGGAGGAAATCATGAGCACCTCGATGACGGACGTCGTGCAGCAGGCGATGGTCGATGTCTCCGACTACGACGTGGCACTGAGCGACGGCCGATTCGGGCCGGTACCAACAGAATTGACCGAACGACTGGTGTCGCTGGTCGCCGACGGCGCCGGGCTCGGCGTCTGCGGCGGTGCGCGTGCCCTGCTGGCGAAGCACGGCATGAGCGTGCACCGCGAGGCCGATGCCACCGCCGTGCGCGACTACTTTCAGGCGATCTTCAGCGCTTTCGTTGCGGCGGTCGACCTCTCGAAACACACGCCGGTGGTGATGAACTACCAGAAGGTGTCCGGGGTCGATCTGGACGGATTCAACAAGAACGTCGGCTTCACGGTGAACGCCGAACACACCCAATCGCGAGAGTTCTTGAGCACCAAATGTGTTCACTTCGACTCCGCCACCACGTTCATCGGCAACGTCTACGGGCCGAACACCAACATCACCGGCGGCCTGCCGATCATCTGCGACACCCGTGCGTACTGCCGAGCGAAGGGGCTCGATCCGGCCGACCTGGTCGAGCTCATGCCGCACAGCTACAACGTCGCGGTCAAGCAGGAGTTCGCCGAGGAGATCATCGCCGAACACGCGGCAACGGTGGACGTCGACCTGGTCGACGACATGATCATGGTGGTGCTGGACAACGAAGTCGCCGACGGGCTTGCGCACGCAGGTTCCGCGCCGCGGCTGACGGACCCGAGCAAGCCGGGCAAGCGGCCGCTGCGGCACATCGAATTGCAGTTCGACGACGACGAGAACCTGAAGAACTGGTTCAGCCACTACCGGCTCGCCTTGCCTGAGGTGAAGGTGACCGCGCCGGAGGAGCATACGCCCGACCACGACCGCTATCACGTGGGTGTGGAAACCCTGGTGCCCGGACGGTAATTGCCGGGCACTTTCACCAGGACAGCCAAAAGCCCTGCGGCGCCGTAGGTATCGGCCTCGGCGACGCCGGGTACTGGCGCGCGCAAAAGGGGAACGGATGCACGTCAGAGACCGGGTGGCCGACAACGGCGCCGGAGAAATCATGGGACCGCATCGGTTCCGCAACAACCAGCGGATGGTGCCTGCCAGCGAAGCGGCCTGGCAGGTGGTCGCCGACAACGGCATGCTCGACATCCGCGTCGACGCCACCAACGGCCAGAACCGGCTGCGCGATGTGCACACCGGGCACGAATTCTGCAACCTGTCGTCGTGTTCCTACCTGGGATTGAACAGCCATCCGCTGGTCATCGATGCGGGCATTGCGGCGCTGCGTGCGGAGAACATCAGCGGTCTCGCCATGGCGGAGTGCCGAATTCGCTTGGCGGCCGCGGAGGAACTGGAAGCGGACCTCTCGGCGCTGTTCGGCGCGCGGGTGTTGCCGTCGATCTCGTGCGGCGTGCTGAGTGCCGCGGTGCTGCCGCTGCTCGCCTCGGGGCATCTCACCGACACGGCGCCGCTGGTTGTCGTGTTCGACAAGTTCGCCCACTTCTCGATGAACTTCGTCAAACCGATCGTCGCCGACGAAACGCTGGTGCTGACCTGCCCGCACAACGACATGGAGTTCCTGGCGGACCTCTGCAAGCGGTATCCGCGAGTGGCCTATGTGTGCGAGGGGGTGTATTCCACCGGCGGGCGCGCGGATCTGGTTGGCATCAGGGCGTTGCAGGAGCGGTATGGGATGTACGTGTACATGGACGACTCGCACGGGTTGTCCACCGAGGGGGCGCATGGTGTCGGCTACGCGCGGTCGGTGTTCGGCGAGCTCGACGACCGGACCATGATCGTGGCCTCGCTCGCCAAGGCGTTCGGCAGCACCGGGGGCATCGCGATGATCGGTGCGTCCGGGAAGTTCGACTTTCTGTATCGGAGCGGGCCGATGGGGTGGTCACAGGGACTGCGCACGGCGGCCATCGGGACGACACGGGGGAGCATCGCGGTCCATCGCTCGCCGGAACTCGGTGCGCGCCAACGCCAATTGGCCGAGAACATCGGCATCTTCGATCGGCGGATGCAAGGGCGGGACGTGCGCGGCGCGGGATCGCACATCAAGTTCGTCACGGTCGGCGACAACGATCGGGCGGTGCGATTGTCCAACGAGTTGTATCGGCGCGGCTACTACTGCTCGGCGATGTTCTTTCCGATCGTCGCTCGCGGGCAGGCCGGGGTGCGAATGATGTTGCGCGGGGACATGACCGGCGCGATGACGGAGGACTTCGTCGCTGTCCTCGAAGACGTGCTTGACGAGTTCGCATGACGGCGGCCGACGCTCTCGCCGTTTCGCCGGTTCAGCATGTCCGCTCGCTGGCCGCATCGATGCGTGACGGCCTGCGTAGTGGAGCCGTCGGTCGGATGTCGGTGCCGCCACGCGAGACCGTCTCCGATGCGGCGGGCACGAAATTCATTTCGATGCCCGCGGTGTCGCCCGACTACGACCTCTACATCAACAAGGTCGCGACGATCGCCGGGGCGGCCGGGCGCGGCGCCACCGTGACCTCGGTCGTGCCGATGTTCTCCGTCGCCACCGGGCGGTTTCTCGGTGCGCTCGACGGCGCGACGGTCACCAATCTGAAATGCGCTGCGGTGACGGCGCTGGTGACGGATCTGTGTGCGGCGCCGGACAGCCGGGTACTCGGGATTCTCGGGTCCGGTGTGCAGGCGCGACAGCAGTTTCTCGGTGTTGCGGCCGTTCGCGAGCTTGCCGAGGTGCGTATCTGGTCGCGGAATACGGAGCATGCTGCCGCATTCGCCCGCGAGATCGCGGCGACGGTCCCGGTGACCGTGTGTGCCTCTGCCGAGGAGGCGAGCCGCGGTGTCGACGTGCTGTCGACCGCGACCACTTCGGTACGGCCGCTGGCGATCTCGGCGGAGTTGCCGGTGCATGTGCACATCAACTGCATGGGTGCACACACTGCCGAGTCGCGGGAACTGCCGGTCGAGTTGCTTCGGTCGAGTCTGGTCATCGTCGAGGATGTGCGCACGGCGATCGCGGAGGCGGGCGAAAGCCATTCCGGTGCGGTCGAAATCGCCGCGGTACTGGCCGATATGGCTGGCACGCTTGCGGACCGGCGGACCATCTTCGCGTCTACCGGCTGCGCCTATCTGGATCTGATCACCTGTGCCTATCTGGCTGAGCGGTAGGGGACCGCTCGCAACCAGCACGCAGACCCGCTGAGGAGGAGTAAGCAGTGGACAAAATCCAACACGACGAGATCCTTTCCCACGGTGCATCACCCGCCGACGCCCCGTCCGGAGCGGCGCTCGAGGCGGAGTTCGACGTGTTCACCACTCGGCTGCACATGGAGGTGCCCGCGGATCTCAAAGGTGGTGTGCTGCGGGGCTATCAAGGTTTGCGGGAGATGGCGTCGCGGTTGCGTGAGGTGCCGGTCCAGGACGTTCCTCGGGCGCCGTCCCGCGCTACGGCGGGGCCGGAGGTCGTGGCGGTGCCGTCCTCCGTGGAGCCACCCGCCGACGCCATGCACGAGCTTTCCGTACGCCAAGCAGGAGCGTTGTTGCGTGCGGGCGAGCTCAGCTCGGTCGAACTCACCCGGCACGCGCTCGATCGGATTGCCCGGCTCGACCCCGCGCTGCATGCCTTCATCCTGGTCACCGAACAGACTGCGTTGGCACGGGCGGAGGCCGCCGATCGGGACCTGCGCTCGGGGATCGATCACGGTCCGATGCACGGGATTCCGTACGCGCTGAAGGACATCTTCGATGCCGAGGGTGTGCCGACCACCAATGCCTCGTGGCTGTGTATGGACAACGTGGCCGACGCGGACAGCACGGTCGAGGGTCGGCTGCGGGCCGGTGGCGGGGTCGGGCTCGGCAAACTGACCACGTTCGAATTCGCGCTTGGTGGACCGAGTTTCGAGTTGCCGGTGCCGCCGGCCAAGAACCCGTGGAGCGATGACCATGTGCCGAGCGGGTCCTCGTCGGGTGCGGGCACGGCGGTGGCCGCCGGACTGGTCCGGGTTGCGGTCGCCTCCGACACCACCGGATCCATTCGCGGCCCAGCGTTCCATTGCGGTGTGGTCGGGCTCAAGCCGACCTTCGGCCGGGTGTCGGGACATGGGGCGCAACCACTCTCGCGGACGCTGGATCACTTCGGCACGCTCAGCTGGTCGGTCGATGACACGGCCGCGCTGCTCCAGGTCATTGCGGGGCCGGATCCTGCCGATCCGCGTACCACGGGCGGCCCGCGTTCGGATTACCTGACCTCGCTCGACAGTGGGGTCGCTGGGCTGCGCATTGCCAGCGCGCCAGGGTGGTACGCGGAGGATCCAACGACCATCCCCGAGATCCTGGACGGCATCACGCACGCTCTCGGCGTGCTCGACGGACTCGGCGCGACCGTCGACGAGGTCGCCTTGCCGCCCTACGACATGTTCAACGGTTGCGGCCGAATCCTTTTCGCGGCAGAGGCGTTCGCCGCGTACGAGGACACATTGCGCAGGCACGCAAAGACGCTCGCGCGCTTCACCTATCAGCGGATGATGCCAGGAGCCGGGGTCGCGGCGGCCGACCTGCTGCGGGCGCACGAGGTGCGGCGCTGGTTGACGCACCAGGTCGACGAGAGCGTGTTCGACCGGCACGATGTGCTGGTCATGGCCTCCGGGCAGACCACAGCCGCGCGGTGGAGCGAGTTCCCCTTGAACTGGCCACCGCCCAAGATGGTCAACGACATGCTGGCGATTCCGTTCAACGTGACCGGTCATCCGGCGCTGTCGCTGCCGATCGGGCTCGCCGGGAACGGATTACCGATCGGCCTGCACATCATCGGGCGACACTTCGACGAGGCGACGGTGTTTCGGGTCGCTGCCGCGTTGGAGCGCGCCCTAGCGGAGCGGCGCCGTCGGCCGCCGGAACCTGAAAAGGTGGTCTCATGAAGCCATTTCGTTTCGCCACCACCGCAACCACCGGTCTCGTGAGTCTGTCGCAGATGCAGGAGACTGCGCGTTTCGCGGAGTCGGTCGGGTTCAGCACCTTGGTGTATGCCGACCATCTCGACGGCCAATACGCGCCCATCCCACTGCTCACGGCAGCGGCGCTGGCGACCGAGCGCATCCAGGTCTGTCCCTACGTGCTGAACGTGGACTTCCGGCATCCCGCGGTCCTGGCGCAAGAACTGGCAACGCTGGACCGGCTGTCGGAGGGACGACTCGCCATCGGGCTCGGCGCAGGCTGGAGCCGGGGCGAATACCTGGCGACCGGAATACCTTTCGATCCGGTCGGCGAGCGCGTCTCGCGGGTGCGCGAGGCGATCGCCGTCCTCGAAGGCTGCTTCGGGGACAAACCGTTCACCTATGCCGGAAAGCATTACGCCATCACCGATTACGACGGTCAGCCGAAGCCGTGGGAGCACCGGCCACCCTTCCTGCTCGGCGGGGGTGGCCGGAAGATGCTCGGCTTGGCGGCGCAAGTGGCCGACATCATCGGCCTCGCGCCGCGAGTGCCGCCCTCTCGTCCCGGTGGGGTGTTCTTCGATCCCGCCAGCATCACCGTCGCGGCCACCGAGGAGAAGATCGACTGGATCCGCGCCGCGGCAGCGGAGCGCTTCGACGACATCGAATTGTCCACGTACGCTTCGGCAACCGCGGGCTACGGCCCGCCGGTCATCGTCACCGACAACGCGCTCGCCACCGCGCGCACCCACATCGACGACATCAACGCCCGCACCGGAGCCACCCTGACCGTCGACGACTACCTGGACTCGCCCCACGTCTGGATCGGCACGATCGACCAACTGGTCGAGAAGTGCCGATCCCTGCGCGAGCGGTTCGGCATCAGCCATTTCATGCTCAGCCCGCCCGACGTCTGCGCCGAGTTGGTCGAGCGCTTGGCAGGCCAGTGAGCGTCCTTCGCGACGTCGATCGGAAGCCGCGCCTGGACAAGCGGAGATCGAGTGCAGGGCTGCAATGCGCGGTCCTGTATCTCCTCTTCTTCGTCATGGGCACCGAGGGCTACCTGATGCCCCCGATCCTTCCGACCATCGCCGCCGACCTGCACGTCTCGGTACCGCTGGCCGCTGCGGCGGCCACCGCGTTCGTGCTGGCCTACGCGATCTTCGGCCCACCGCTCGGCGTGCTGTCGGACATCCTCCCGAAACGCACTCCGGTTCTGGTCGGCATGGCGCTGTTCGCGCTGACCAACATCGCCGTCGGCCTGGCTCAGAACCTGCCGCAGCTGATCATCGCTCGCGTGTTGATGGGCCTCAGTGCTGCGATTGCGACCCCCGCGGCCTGGTCCCATCTCGCGGATGTCTGCCCGCCCGGTCACCGCGGTCGCGCGATCGCCCGCGGGTTCGCCGCCTACGGTCTGGGTCAGGTGGTGGGCGTTCCTCTCGGTGCATTCGGCACCCAGGTCTTCGGCTGGCGCCTGCCCTACATCGCCATCGGCGTCGGCTTCTTCTTGGTCCTGCTCTGGGCCTTCCGAACCCTCGACACCATTCACCCGCGTGACCGCACTCTACGGTGGAACCTGTTCCGCCCCTTGCTGTCTCCCATCATCCTGCTGACCTTGGCTGCCACCTTCACCGTGATGGCAGGCCGACTCGGCGCTTTCACGTACCTGGGTGCCCTCCTCGAAATGCGTTTCGCCTTCGACGTGGCTGCCAACGGTCTGGTCGGCCTCCTCGTCGGCGTCACTGTCATCGGAGGTTCCCTGCTGAGCGGCGCGCTCACCGACCGTCAACGTGGCAGAGCCCGTCCCGAGAACTGGATAATGGTCACCACCGCAGTGCTTTTCGCCGCGGCCGTCGCCATCACCGCCACCGCCACCGCGCTGGGGATCTTCCTGGCGGCCTTGGTCGTCTGGTGCCTCGCGGGGAGCATCTTCTACTCGGCCCAGCAGTCCTATCTGGCGAACATCCCCTCACCGGCGCGCACGACGCTCGTGGCCTGGCACAGCACGATCATGAGCCTCGGAAACGCCACGGGCAATACAGTTCTCGGCGCCGTACCGCTGGGCAGTCCTGCGTTTGCTGTCCTCGCCGCGATCTTGGGTCTGCTCGGTGCAGCCCTTGCCGGTGCCGTCATGCTTGTCCCCGCTCGCACCGGGGCTACGACCGGATTGAGCGAGATCCGCGATCTCGAAGCCCCTGCTGAAGTACACCAACCGTCTCGGTAAGCCTGGATGCCGGCTCGCGACATTGCCGCGCCGAGCTGGCGATCGTTGTCCTCCGCGACTTGGGTTGTGACAGAGGCCATACCGGGATCCGGGGTGAGTGGTCAGATTGGTCGGATGAATCGCCTAGGATCTAGGACGTTGTGAATCTCTCTATGACAGTCGTGCATCTGGTGGCCAGGTTGCACGTGGATTTCGGGCGGCTGGCGGCACACCTGTGTCGATGACGCTGCGCGTCTCACACTCGAATCCTTTTCACTGTCTTGGAGTTTCTTCATGTCCGTACCCAGTTGGCGTAGCCGTGTGCTCAATCCGGTGCGCTGGTCGTTCGGTGTTCAGATCCTGCTCGGATTGGTGGTCGGCGTCGTTGCGGGCTTCATAGCGCGCGAGACCGAGGCGGCCTGGCTGACGAGCACGCTGACCCAGGTCGGCACCATTTTCGTGCAGCTGCTGAAGCTTGCGGTGCCGCCGCTGGTGTTCACCGCGGTGCTGGTGAGCATCGCCGGGTTGCGGCACGTCACGAACGCGGCCCGGTTGGCCGGACGGACGCTGCTGTGGTTCATGGGGACCTCGGTGATCGCCGTCGTCGTCGGGATCGTGCTCGGTCTCGTCACCAACCCTGGGCGCGGCGTCGACCTGACGCTGACCGGGGCGAAGGCGCCGGAAAAGTCGGGCGGGTGGACAGACTTTCTGACCGGCATCATCCCGACCAACATCGTCGGCGCCTTCACCAACGGCAACGTGCTGCAGTTGGTGTTCCTGGGCGCGGTACTCGGCGTGGCAGCTCTGAAGCTCGGCGACGTCGCCAAACCCTTTGTCACGCTGGCTGAATCGGTTTTGCAGCTGGTGCAGAAAGCGCTGTGGTGGGTGATCCGGTTGGCGCCGATCGGGACCGCAGGCCTCATCGGTAAGGCCATCGCCAGCTACGGGTGGAATCTGCTGCAGCCGTTGGCGACCTTCGCGGTCGCGGTGTACGCCGGGTGCCTCATCGTGATGGTCGTCGTGTACCCGGTCCTGCTGCGCACGGTAGGCGGCGTGAACCCGATTCGGTTCTACGCGAAGGCCTGGCCCGCGATCGAGCTCGCTTTCGTGTCGCGTTCATCGATCGGCACGATGCCGCTGACGCAACGGATGGTGACCGAGCGGCTCGGCGTCCCCCGCGAATACGCCTCATTCGCCGTGCCTTTCGGCGCGACCACGAAGATGGACGGTTGCGCCGCGGTCTACCCGGCGCTGGCGGCGATCTTCGTCGCCCAGCTCACCGGCGTCGAACTGGGCTTCCGCGACTATCTCCTCATCGCCTTCGTCTCCGTCGTCGGCTCCGCCGCCACGGCCGGTCTCACCGGCGCGATCGTCATGCTCACCCTCACCCTGTCCACCCTCGGCCTACCCCTCGCCGGCGCCGGACTACTCCTCGCGATCGACCCGATCCTCGACATGATCCGCACCGCAACAAATGTCGCAGGCCAAATGGTCGTCCCGATCCTGGTAGCCCGCCGCGAAGGAACCCTCGACAAGGAAGCCTTCGACCAGCCATCCACCCCTCTGACTTCAGCCACCCCGACTCGGGACCCGCTACTCGTCGCCGCCTGACCTCCGCGCGGGTGGTGCGCGACAACCACTTCCGCCCACCCGCGCACTTCACACCAATTCGACACCACCGCATGGCATGCGCCGCCTCCAAGCACGCAATGCAATTCGGCCACCCGCGCCAAACAATGCGTGTTCACCGGAGCACAAAGCCCCGAGTCGACGGGAGCGGAGCAGCGGCGCCCACGCCGACGTGAGAGAAGTGGTTGCCGCCCGCGTTGGCGTGAGAGAAGTGGTTGCCGAACCTCGTTGACCGGAGAGAAATGGTTGTTGCCCCGTTGAGCGGAG
>NZ_BDAY01000096.1 GCF_001612685.1 Nocardia altamirensis NBRC 108246 | reverse complement strand
TCAACAGATCATGATAGGCCCGAACGGCGGCGACGCGCCACGGCTGATCGCGCCCGAAATCGCGCAGCGCTACGGCCGTGCCCTGACCACGGTGCAGAAGGTGTGGATGGCCAAGCCCGACTGGCCAGCGCCGATCGGACGGCGTGGGCACTGGAACGAGTACCTGGCCAGCGATGTCGAAGCGGCCATCGGCCCGGCACCGGCGGCCCCCGAGGGGCCCGTGGCGTCCGGCGACCCGGATGATCTGCTGACCATCTCCCAGATTGCCGCCTATACGCGAAAAGCCCGAGGAACGATCGCCGCCTACGTCTCGCGCGGCCAATACCCCGCACCGGACGAAGACAGGGATGGCGTCAAGCGCTGGCGGCGCGCCACCGTCGACGCGGATACCGCAGCACGCCGGAGCTACCTACGGGAAGTGCAATGAAATCTGTTCAGGGGCAACATCTTTCGACTGACTGATCGTTGTAATTACTACTCTTTCGTCGTAGTGTTGGTGTCGTTGGGCGGGGTCGGACCCGCCTGGCAAGGCAAATAACCAACAACCCGGAAGGGGCTCACTATGGGCAACGAGTACGACGACGAGTACACGCTGGACAAGATCGTGGCCATCGGCAACCGCGCACACGGCGTCATCACGAAGATCCTCCTGGCACTGCCGATTCCGATCGAGGTAGCTCCGTACGAAGGCGCTGACCCCGAGGATGCGGTCGACTCGATCGCCAACGCGCGCACGCTGCTGCGCGACATGCCGATAGACGAGGAGATCCGCGACGCGATCGCCGCGACACTGCTCGGCTGGCTCACCGCCACCACCCTCGCGGCGATCGAGCCCCTGCGCGACGGCAGCGACAACTGGATGCTCGAAGCGGCACACCACCAAATGGTGGCCACCAGCCTCCGCACCCGCGTGGTCTACCAAATGGTCACCTCGATCTGACGATCGTGACGACGATGCCCCGGCGAGCCACAGCCCGCCGGGGCGCCCTTCTCGAGCCGTGAACGCGAACCACCCTGCGCCCCTCACCTTTTCCGAACTCGGCGTAATCATCCGAGGTCGCCCGTGTCATGAACGGCTCGAGGTGCATTTCGGGAGCCCGAGCTTCGCCGGTACACGTGGGTGCGGTGAGGGCCGACTCCTCACCGCACCCACCAGCTAACTACTCGTCGTCACCGCCTTCATTGCGGTCGGCCGCCGCGTCGGCCCGGTCATCAAATCCTGTTGTGGCCGTCGCCGAGCCAGGATCTCGTTCGGCTGCCTCTGCGATGCGATCTGCTGCGTCGCGGTCCATTGGAGTGCCGCCCTTGCCCATGATGATCTCCCTTTCGTTAAGGCGTGCAGCGCACGACCAGTTCGCGCGTGCGCACGTCTGGTGACATGAGGAATGACAGGATGGGGTGCCCGGCACAGCCGGGCTCGACCCCGAGACTCCAACGTCGGCCAAGCCTGACGTCGGCACAGCTACACATCCGGCCTCGATGCAGGTCCCGGAACCGCCGTCGGCAAAGCCCAACGGGGAGCACGATTCCGGCCAACCACAATCCTCGCACCCCCTACCCGGTAGCTGGCGGCATTGCCAGCGGACACCTGCAGGACACCCGGGTCGCAGCGAGAGCTCCTCGGCTGGATTCGGAGGGGGAGGTGAAGTCAGGCGGGCTGTTGCTCGAGGTAATGGGCGAGCGCGGCGACGGCGGCGATGCTGGGGTCCGGATCGCCTTCGTGTGGCCAGTCCTCGCGCCGCAGACCGAGGTCGTCCCACAGTCGCAGCGCCTCGGCGAGAAGGGTTTTCGGGTCGAGGCCGGTGCGCCCGTTGACCCACCGGTACAGGTTCGGGCAGTAGTGCACGCCCACCCATCCAGCGGCGACGACCTTGGCTTCGGCTTCGGTGAGCTCAGTGTCCCAGCTGTCGTCGCGGTACACCCGCATCGCCACCTCGTGATAGGTCGGTTCAGCCATGGTGCGCCCTCGCTTCGCGGAAGCACACCATCGCGGCGGCGAGCGCCATCGTGATGCGGTCGCAGGCCACCAGCTGGCGGTCGTCGTAGGACATCGGTTCCCAACCTTTCTCATGGATCCAGCGGTCAGCCAGGGGGCATCGAGCGGCGGTGGTCGATGCCCGAGGCTGGCCGCTGGAGCCCGCTACTCGGCGGGGGCGATCATGTAGCGCTTCGGGGCGTCGCAAGTGCGGGTGACCTCGCCGTCGGCGACCAGCTTCTCCAGGGCGTTGTGGATCGCCCCGGCCGAGCGGTTCAGGTCCTTGGCGAGCTGGCTCGGGGTGAATTCCCGGCCCGCGCAGTCGGCCAGGAAGTTCTCGACCATGCCGCGCAGTGCGCCTTTTCCGAGCCGCTTCGGCGTGACCGGCTCCTCCTCGCCGGGGGCGGCCTGCGTGGCCTCCTCGGTGGGATTCTCGAGTTCGTCGCCCTCCTTCGGCGCGAGGTCCTCGACCGGCGGCGTTGCGGTTTCGGGTCCGTTCGTGTCGTCGGGATCGGTTTCCGCAGAGTCGATCTCGTTGTCGGCGTCAGGTGTGTCGGCCCCGGATTCGCCTCCTGTCGCGTCGTTCGCGGCGGGGGTAGGCGCGGTGGGGTCCTCGGCCGCTGGGGCGGTGTCGCCCGATTCGGCGGGCTCAGTGGCCTCGGCCGTGTCAGTACCGCCAGAGCTGGTGTCGGTTGTCGGCCACCACCGGTCGGCGGGGCGGCGGGCGCTGCCGTCGGATACGCCTTCGGTGCGGTGCGCCGTGCCGGTGCGTTCGAGGGCGAGCAGGAGCTTGCGGGCGGTGGAGCCGCCGATTCCAGCGTTCTCGGCCAGCTCAGCCGAGGTGCTGCCAGGTGCGTAGTTCAGTGCCGCCCAGAGCATTTGGGCGGTGGTGTAGTGGGCGGGGCGGTTCTTGGACATGACGTCTCCTCGAAAGAGTTGGTGGATGGCCATGCCCCGGCCGGGGCGGTAGCCCCCGGTGCGCTGCCGGTGTGTTCGGGCTACGACACCATGAACGCTCTCGCCGCCACCGAAGTCAAGCCGCCTGTTGATGAAATGAGTTGTACTCCAACATCTTTCGTCACAACAGGGCTTGACTCATTACGGGATGCAGAGCGTTCATTGAGGGGCCGCCACACATGGTGGTGCCACATATCGACCAAGGGACAGGACAGGCACATGCGCCCATACGGAGTAACCAGAGCCGACCAGGCTTGCTGCTGGGGTCACAGCCGATTCCCGGCGGGTTACAGCTCGCGTGCTACACGCCGCCGTCACGCGCGGCTGACGGCAAAAGCTCATCGCCGTGCACGCCACACGGTGCGCAACGCTCTGCGTATTCACGTCGGCTGAGCGCCGCATCGGCGGTCCGCTGTTACCGAATTAAATTGCGCCACAACGTGTTTGAGTGCACGCACGGCTTGACTCGTTTGCGGTTCGGAGCGTTCATGGTGTCGCGAGCATCGAACCGACCCCGGAGGCAGACATGGAAACCTACGAACACTTCATCTACGCCAGCACCGAAGACGCCCTGACGGCGGTGGCTGCGGAACTCACCGCCGCCGGATACATGGTCCCCAACCCGCCCAGATACGACCCCTGGCCGTACGCCCACCGACCCGACCTCGACTGGCTGCTGATGGCCTACGGCTCGGTGGACAAGGCGTTCGCCGACGGTGGCCGCGACGACATCGAGGCCGCCTGCGAGAAGCATGGCGCCAACTACTCCGGCGGCGGATGCTTCATCGCACCGCCCAACCCGCACAGCTGAGCCGGGGGCGGCCCTCGCGGGCCGCCCGAACCGGCAGCGCCACACGCGCGCAGTACGGCCGCCGCCATCCATGCCACCGGCCATCGACGCCGACCGACGAATTCCCTGAATTTGTTGCAGGACACTATTTTTCGAGATCAAACAGTTCGTTTTGCGGCTTGACTTCGTCCGCCGAGCAGAGCGTTCATGGTGTTGCAGCAATCAACCAGCAAGAAAGGACTCGCGATGACCAGCGACGCGAACCCAACCGAACTGCCCGCCTTCTTGACCGGCTTGGCTCTCGCCGACTTCGCCGAGCGCATGGCCGGGCACTGGGGGCCTGGCTGGACGCTGTACCCCTACATGAACGGCGAGCGACAGGCTTACCTCAACGGACCACAGAGGCAGAAGATGCGGGTCTCTCCGACCGGCAACTATCGGGTGGAGGTTGTCGGCCTCACCTACGACCTGCCGGACCTCTACTACGACGCGAACGCCGAGAATTGGCAGGAACGAATCAAGGTGACCACCAAACGACCCATCGACTGGATCGCCACCCGCGTCCGGACACAGCTGCTCGACGGCCCGAACGGATATCTGGCCCACCACAAGTGGCTGCGCGACCTGCGCGACCGCCTGCGCGCCGAGGAGAAATGGCCAGGCACCGACCCCGAAACCTTCCCCAGCCCGCGATACGGGGTACGCGTCCGCTGAGACACGGCCGAAACGCGGGTAGAGGGGCATCACCCTCTACCCGCCAACCCGTCAAGGCACGAGGCGAATTCGGTCCGGCAAGTGTGTTAGGCATGGGGTATGGAGCATGCGGCGGCGTGGGTGGTAGCGGTGCTGCAGGTGATCGAGGACGAGGTCGAGGAACTCGCCGAGACCGGGCAAGGCGCGGTGGAGCAACCGATCACCGCGCTCGATGTCTATCGCGTGCTGCGCCGCGTGGTCGACCCGCCACCAAGTGTGGACGAGGTCGCCGCCGTGCTCGAGTTCCTCGCCTCCCCGCTACTGGGCGGTGTAGTGAAGACCGAGGGCGGGTACCTGCCCGGCGCGGAGGTCGGGACGGTCGCCCAGCGACTGCTTGACCTGGCAGAACCACTCGTGGGAGCACACCAACAGCAAGCCGGGACGGCGGCCTACTACAGGCACATTCCCATCGGCGACGACAACGACCGCTATTGAGGATTCGCTGTGGCTCTGAAGTTGTCGGACCCGAGGGATATGGTGCTCGGCCATGGAGCCCGCCACAGCTGCCGTTGCTGAGATTGTCAGGGGGATCGTTCCCCTCGACCGCCTCGAACAGGAGCATAAGCAGGAAGCGCTGGCCTGGCTTGCCGCGACCGACGACATCTTCCGACGCCACAAACCCGCAACGCCTTCACCGCATCTGGTCGTCTACGTTGTGCCGGTCGATCCGGCCGGTCGGGGGATCCTGCTTGGGCGACACCGGCTTTCGCGGCTGTGGCTGCCACCCGGCGGTCACGTTGAGCCCGGAGAGCACCCGTTGGCGGCGGCGCGGCGCGAGGCACGCGAGGAGATGGATGTCGAAGCCGAGTTCGGCGTTGTCGGTATCGATCCGCTGTTGCTGACGGTGACCTCGGTCCACGATGCCGACGGCGGGCACGTCGATTGCTCGCTGTGGTATCTCATCTGTGGCGACCGTACGCAGGAATCCCGGTTGGATCCGCGTGAGTTCGATGGCGGGCGTTGGTGGGACATCGACCGCTTCGGCACGCCGGAATCCG
Organism: Nocardia altamirensis NBRC 108246; assembly: GCF_001612685.1. Classification (GTDB taxonomy): domain Bacteria; phylum Actinomycetota; class Actinomycetes; order Mycobacteriales; family Mycobacteriaceae; genus Nocardia; species Nocardia altamirensis. The sequence goes on along the minus strand of NZ_BDAY01000096.1, from coordinate 39,453 downwards.
ATCCGCATTTCATTCGCTTCGTGACCAAGCTCGAAGGGGCACTCGCCCCGCGGGCCATCTGGTGACGCCCCTTGTGGTGATCCGTGGCAACTCGGCCTCGGGTAAATCGACGGCCGCCGCCGCCGTCCAGCGTCGCTTCGAACGCGGTGAGTGCGCGGTCGTGCCACAAGACTTGGTGCGCCGAAATATGTTGCGGGAGTTCGACGAGCCCGGCGCCTTCAACATCACGCTGATCGAACAGATCGCACGGACATGCCTAGCGAGCGGGCGCGTTGTCCTTGTCGAGGGCATTCTCGACGCGCACCGGTACGGGCCGATGCTCGAACGCCTGACCGCCAGCGCGCCCCGATCCTTGCACTACAGCTTCGATCTGACCTTCGAAGAGACACTGGCCCGTCATGCCGGGAGGCCACAGGCGGCGACAATCCCGGAGCAGATGATGGCCGACTGGTATCACGGCTGGCAGCCACTGCCGTTCGTCGACGAAGTCCGGATCGACGCCACCTGGACAGTCGAGGCGATCGCCAACCGCATCCAGGACGATATCCTCGCCGCTCGCTCGTGACGATTGTGTGTCGCGACGCTCGCCGACCACGTGGTTCCCGCTTGCCTTCCTCCGGCCGGCCTTCTCCTCGTCTGCCACGGTGCGGTGGCCGGCGGCGTTAGAGCAGCCCGGCGGTGGCCATCGCCCTCCACTGTTCGGCACGATCAATCTGTGTTGCATTCAGAATGTTGATAACCGGAAAGATCATCTTGGCCAACAACAAAGTGTCGGACAGCATCTCGGCGCCGTCGAGCTCGTCGGCAGTGAACCAGCCGAAGGGATGCTCAGGCACGGCCACAGGGTCAGCGGACGCCGCGACACCGATGTACTGATGGTCGATGTGGATATGCGGTCCGCGGGTGTGGTTGTCGGCCGGGACGCGCAACTCGTGGATCCACCACGGCCGCTGCACTTCTGGATGTGGATACCCGGCAGGGCTGTGCAGGAGCTGGAGGCGGTAGCAGCACGACGTTGCGCCCGGATTCTTCGAGTGCTTCTTGGATAGCGGCTTCCGGCGGTGATTGGTGCTTCTCGACGTGGCCACCGACCAGAGTCCGCGCACCGAGGCGGGGATGTTCGATCAGCCCGAGATGCCACTGTCTGCCGATCTTGCAGAACATGAACACGCTGGCCGTGGACTCTTTGATCACGAAAGCGCCTCCATTGTCGAGTCAGCCCAGCATGGGTTGGCGGGCTCGACCCGAGATCGAGTAGATCAGCTGCAGGCGCGTATAGGCGGGTTGCTGGCACAGCCCGCCCAGGGACAGCCCGAAAGGTGGGGCAGTTGCAGACTCCGCCAGCGCATCGTCGCAAGAACAGGCGGTTGTAGGGTCTCCGCGCCGACTTCGTTTTGCCGAGGCTGTGACCTGCGGCGTTCCTGTTGTCTCACAACGCCTTCGCGGCGTTGTGGTCTCACGAGGCGCTTCATATCCTCAAGCTAGCCCCGGTCGACCTCGGTAGAGCAGGTGTTCTGACCTGGTAAGTCTCAACTCCGTGGCCGAACACGCAATCGAGACGAAGTCGGCCGTGAGATTACGAAGCGCGCCGTGAGGCCCTACAGCGGTGTAGGGTCTCAAAATTCATGGCATTTCAGGACGCCACGACCTGCGGATTTGCGGTTGTCTCACGGCATGGCCACTGCCGTCAGTCTCACAAACCGTGGCATTTCCTAGCTGAACCGCCAGTCAGGCCGAGCAGCCTGAGCCCCTGACCTGCATTGTCTCACAGCCGATGTCAGAAATGCCAGCGAGATGCCATCATTATGAGACAGATGCCACGACTTCTGAGACCCTACAAGCGGTTGAGGATATGCCGTCAGGCAGCTACGAATTCTCCCGCGCCGATACTCCAGGTGAAGGCTCGCCACTCGCTGGTGGTGTAGGTGAGCGTGGTGCCGTCAGCAGCGCATATGTCAGCGCCACCATCGGCGCGGACGTCAACTACGGGTACGCCCTCCGAGACAGCAGAACGATAACCGGCTGCGTGATCGAGGAACTCGGACCATCTGTTCAGGGGAATGGTGATGATCGGTTGTCGCGCAAGATCATTGGCCGGATCGCGTAAGTACTTGCTGTCACGTATGTAGACCACGTCGGTGCCGAATCGGACCTCAACACAGCTTTGCCCACCATTGTTGCTGAGGCTGGACTTCCGCCATCCGTGGCGGTCAGCGGTGCTCATTCGGTCTCCTCGTCAAGCAAGTCGTGCGATGCGATCGGCGATGGCTTCAACGGTGTCCGAGGTGGACAGCGCTGTGGAGCATAACCGGTCAGCAGCTAGCGAATACAAGTGTACTTGGTCCTGTTCTTGCAGGTAGAGAGCGCCTGTGTGGTACTCGACGTAGGAGATGCTGCGGGCTTCGGAGAAGTCGAGGAGCGTGAACTCTCCTGGCAATCCGTCATGGACGGTCACCTGAGTGGGCATCACGTGTAGCTCGACGTTGTCTCGTTCGGCCATCTTCAGCAGGTGCTTGAGCTGGGCACGCATCACCGATGCACCGCCGACTATCCGATCGAGCATGGTTTCCTCGATGACCGCGCGAAACTGCAGCGGCGCCTTGGCGTCGGTCAACCGCTGGCGAGCCATTCTGGCCTTGATGACTTGCGCCGTGTCCATCTGCGGGATTTGCAGACTGTTGTCGAGGAGGGCTGCGCAGTACTCCGGCGTCTGGAGTTGACCAGGAAGAACCAGGATGCCGTAGGCGAACTGCGCCGCTGCCAAGCCTTCGAGGCCGACGAAAGTGCGGAACCAGTCCGGCAGTACGTCTTTGAACGGAGCCCACCAAGTGCCGTGATCAGCTCGCCCTGCGAGCTGGACGGTGCGCTCGACGTGCTCGACCGCGACGCCGTAGCTCCGCAGCAGGGCGGCGACCTCTTCGGGTTGTTGCCCGGTCCGACCGCTTTCCATGTAGCTCAACTTGGTCGGCGTGCAACCGATGATCTTCGCGGCATCAGCCTGTTTGATCCCAGCCTGTTCACGTGCCGAGCGCAGATCATGTCCGACCAGAAACCGCAGCGCCGACGGATCCGAACGGTGGTCCTGCATCGGAAGCCCTCTCTCCATCGAACCCTGGCGTTGCATCAACCTACCCGACAACAACTTCGCCGATCCCGTAGATGTATTTAGGGCTTACCGGTAAGCTTACCAACATTCATACACGTAAGGTCTCGCTACCTGAATGGACTGGGAGCCGCCATGGCGGTACACGTGATCAGCGGGTCACTAATCACCAGTGACCACACACAACATCAGGCGAAGTCGGTCGGCCTGGACGGCTGGGTTGTCAGTTTTCTCCCCGGTCGCACACTCAACCTGGAACAGGCCGCCGCCGCGATCCAAGCCGCCGAAGCCGTCGAGGCAGTCGAGCACTTAGCTCACCTGATCGGACTTACAACCCGCGAAACCATCGGCTTGGCCATTGCCGAACCGCCCTGGTCTTCGCCGCCACACACGTCCATTGCTGCACCTGGGTCTACCTCCGAACAGCGGCGCAGCGATGGATGACCCGACCGACCTCTCGCAGCCGTCGCGATCCTGCCGTCCGAGCTGGCGAAGTCGCCGTGCGACCAGTTCTCTGGAAGGCCGGTCATCGCTCAGCGAAGCGGTGGCGGCGGTCGGCGTGCTCGCCAACAAGGTCGGCCTCACCGCGCTTAGCGCGGCAGTGCTGGCTATCCAGGACTCGCTCTGGAGAGAGCCGGTGACGAAGTCCCGTTACCGATTTCGGCTACCAGGTCAGCAGTGAGGTGCGCTGGCGATGCTGCCCGAAAATCCAAGGCCCGTGCGGTGAATCGCGATGTCCACAAAACGAAGCCCACGACCGGACGAGCCGGATGTGCATCTCCAACTCACCTACCAGAACGGCCTCGTGATCGACGTATGCGCCTGCTCGACAGCGGCACGGAACTTTCTCCATGCCTTTGCCGAGGGTCATTCCCCAGGGCTGGCCGCATGCGAGGTCCGTGACAGTCCGGCCGACCTACGGCGTATGGGGAACGAGGGCCTGTTTCTGTGGGAATGAGCCCGCGAGGGATTCATCGCAACACCCTGAATCCTGCACGACTGCAATGACTTTCAATTTGACATCGAGGAACTATGTCTCCGCAAGTAGTGGAAATCGTATTCATCCTGGCCGGGGTCGGCTTACTGGCTTGGTGGGCCCTCTGGCTCACGCGCCGCGTCCGTGCCCTGATGCTCGCGGTGCAGTGGGTTTTCGCGCACAGCCCAGGAATTCCGGATCTGCCGGGGGTTATCGAGGCCGAGCTGGACGAGAACAGTCACCCTGATCCGGCCGGGTGGCAACGATGATCGTCGTTACCGCCGCGATCACCGCGCTCATCATGGGGTGCTACTTCGTACCCACGGAATGGCTGAATCGGCGACTACGTCGCGAGTTCAGCAGGCTGCACAACTGTCCATGCTGCCAGCAGCCGCGACCGGTCGAGTTGATCGCGTCCGCTGAGGAGGGAGCTGTACTCCCGATAGCTCCAAGGTCGAAGGATCCACGAAGGTGGCAACCGTCGTCACCTGAGCCCACGTCGGTCGCCGGGTAGCTCCCGATGATCGAGATGGAGCAGTCGGCCCTGATTCACTACTGCCTGTTCGATCCAGGCCCGGTCAGTCTGAACCTGGCGACCGACGGAGATGTCCGATGACTGCTGCTACCTGCCACGACGAGGACGACGACGATCGTCGGCAATTCGCCGACACGGTCAAAGCATTGGAACTGGCGAGAGACATCGAAGCCCTCAAAAAGTTTGGAGTCGGAGTCGTTCCGCACTCCGGCCCAGATCGAACCAGGGGCGGAGGTGCAGGTGATCGTTTCCAGAGGTGACGGCCAGACCTGGCTGTTCCATACCGAGCTACGGGACGGACGCTGGGCCAAATGGAATGGCAGCTGGGCAGACGGCGTGCGCATCAGCAGTCTCCGTAACCCAGCCGACAAAAGGCCCGGACTCCGCTGGGAAGACTTCAGCCCCATGTTTATCGGCGAGCCAGGGATGATCGCATTCTCTCTCAACAATCAGCTGACCCTCGACTACGTTCGCGCCGAGTTTCCCGCTGAATGGCGGATCCTCTGGGATGCCATCGAAATGGAATACGAAAGCGTAGCCGATCGCCTGACGCTCGCCGCTATCAGATTTCACGACATGTACAACCAGAAATAGAAAGTGAGTTGAAATGCCTGAAGGTAAAGTTAAGTGGTTCAATATAGAAAAGGGGTTCGGATTGGTCGCACCCGATGGCGATGAATTGCCCGACCTGTTTCTGCACTGGTCCCAACTCCCAGAAACCTCCAAGAACGTGAGAGGTAAAAGAGAGGTCAGCGCCGAGCAACGCGTCCAGTTCGAGCTGGTCCGCGACAATAAAGGGCCGCAGGCGAAGAACGTCGTACTACTCGGCACCAACAGCCAGTCGACTTCGTCGACGAACTGAGCCGCGCGATGGCCATCGCGACTCGGCGTGAACACTCTGTGCTCCGCCGTACCCGGAATCTGGTCGCATCGGTGAAAGATGCTGGTTCGCAACAGCATGCCGCCCTTGACGCGCTGCCTACAGAACCTGCCACCGCTGCCGTGGAACTTCATCCACCGAGCACGTCCCGCTCCGGCGCGATCTCACACCCCACCTTCACCACGCTGGTAGGAACCCGCCAAGGAATGACAACTCAACGCTTGACGACCATCCGACACGAGCTCGTTCGGATTCGAAAGCCCTGCGTCGCAGTGCATATCGCCGTGTGCAGCTGTGGATGGGAAACCAGGGGAATCCGCCGTTCCCGGACAGCGATCCACGAACTCACTCGGCACATCGACCGCGTGAAAAAGCGACCGCCCCAGCGCAAGTGCTCGATCCCGACCGAGGGCCGTTACCGCACCCGCGAGAGAGCTGAAGCTGCGTTGACTCGCATCTGGCGGCGACCACCCGCTACGCCCGGACCACTGCCGAACCAGATCCGACTATGCGAATACGGGTACTGGCATGCGTATCGGCCCAGCGGTAGGAGCAGCAGTGAGCGTGGATGACGACGAGATCACCTGTGATGCGCCGCCGTTGAGGATCAGCCCGCACCGCGCCCGCGAACTGTGGCGACAGCATCGTCACCACCAGCGGCTGTGCCGCACCGGTATGGCCGCGCTCGCGGTGCTCAACGGCGCTCTCGCGCAGCCATGGGACGAAGTGGACGCGCTGGTATCCGTCGAGGACTGGGTCACCGCATACCGCGCCCGGGGGTTACCGGTAGCCGCCGAGGGTGGCGGAGTAGAGCTGATCACGGACCACACGATCACCGCCGTGATGGTCCCCGCCGGACTGGCAGCCGCGACCTACGACCAGTTCGCCATGCCGATGCTCGCCGCACCGCCGCCCTACCTGCCGATCGCCCGCTGGGCGGTGCTAGCCAAGCAGATTCAGCTGCCCCAGGCTGCCCATCGAGCGTTGGATCGGCTCGATATCACCGTGCTACCGGCCGATTCACGCCTTCGGGTTCCGATCTCGCTGCCGGTGCGGCCGGTGACCGACCGCTGGTGGTACGAGTGGCCACGGTCCGGCCAGCCGGGAAACCCCTTCGCGCCGTTGATGGTTCAGGTAGTGAACTCACTGCTTGTAGCAGCGGGCAGCCGGTCTCGGCTGGTAGCGAACCGGGGAGCGGTCGAATTCGACAGCAATCCACATCTACTGCCGCGTTCAACCGTGAGCAGCCGTGGCGCGCAAGCGCATTGACGGTCTCCATCGCCAGCCGCCGACCCGGGTTCGATGCTGCTCCGGGTCGGCACGGGTGAGCAACAGATCGGTCTGCCGAGTGATGACACCGGCGATCGAGGTCGGCGCGAACGCGAGCGGGTGACGCACTGCTGCGGTCATGTCCTCGGGCGCGTAGGAGTTGTACACCTTGTATGCGCGAAAGCCGCTGTCCGCGAACGGTTTAAGCACATCCTCCGCAGCGTGACCGCCGACAGCGAGCCACTGCGGGGTGATCTCAGTGAGGATCTCGCAGTCCGCGCGCAACCTGGGGATCAGGCGCGCCAGCTGAGCCAAGACAATGTTCTCGGCACCTTCGACGTCGATCTTGATCATCCGAGCGTTTTCAATGTCGGCCGGTTCCAACATCTCGGCCAGGGGCAGCCCGGCGACCGTGATCTCTGATGCGGGGTTGTCCGGCCGGATTGTGGTGGTGGCACCGGTGTTGCCGTAGTCCGGCAGATATAGCCGTACTGGTCCGGGCTCGACGGACACCGCAGCCTGCACGACGCGAACGTTGTCACAGCGATTGAGCGCCAGGTTGGCCCGCAGCTGCTCGAGTGTTTCGAGCGCGGGTTCCACGGCGACGACACTGCCGGTGGGACCTACCTGGCGTGCGGCGAGAACGCTGTACCAACCGCCAGCGGCACCGATGTCGATGAACCGGTCGCCGGCCCGCAGACGTGAGGCGACCAGCGCGGAAAGGCATGCCTCCCAGCAACCCTGCACGTAGATCGTGCGGGGGATGAAATCCAGGGTCGTCGGGATACTGAATCGCCCGCGGTAACGAGTGCGCACTATCCGCGGCGGCCGGGGACGTTGCCGCAGGCCCACATCGAGCCACTCGCGCACCAATCGCTGCTTGAGCCCAATCCCCGGGCCGTAGCGGACCCACCAACGCGCTGCGATCAGCAAAGGAGTCCACGGCGGCGGGGCGAGAACAGTGTGTTGCCACGACGGCCGGGCTGTGATGGGCGGCATCACTCCGACGATATCGGCGATCCCGAGTGCGCAGGGGACGGAATTAGTCGACCGATCCGCAGGGTGGGCATCCGGCTCAGGAAGCCGTCCTGCTCACCGGGCGGCATCGCGGGCCGCCAGCAACGCCTCGGCCACAGTCACTTTCCATTCAGTAGTCGACCGCTGCTCAGGATCGCTGAGGATGTCCTCGACCACCTCCACGTGGTACGGCACTTCCGCAGGCAGACGCGCGCTCGCCAGCACTCGTTGCGCCGCCAGCAGGTCCTGGCGCAGCCAGCGCAACGCCTCGTCTATCGGGTCGATTACGGGCACTGACATCTCCAGCGGGTCGTCGTGGCGAAGACCGGCGCAATCCTCGTTGACGAGCCCTAAAGCCGCAAGCTCCGGGGGTGATCTCGATGTCCAAGGTGATCGTCACGCCTCGCTGCGATTCGACGACCCAACTGCTGCGCGGCAGCTCCGAGGCGATCAGCACCTGCAGGCCACCCGCGAATAACTAGTGGAGGTCTGTCCCTTGAACCCCCACGATGATGCGATGGTCTACAGCGAGGGCACTGCGCATCGGATCGAATGGAACGAGCTACCACCACTGGTGCGCAACGAGATCGAGCGCCGCCTGGGAGCGAAGGTCTGTACAGCCAATAGCCAGCGAGGTGGGTTCAGTCATGGCATGGCTGCCAGACTTGAGCTGGACGATGGAGTACGGGTTTTCGCCAAGGCGATCAGCGACGACGACGGCCTCGCGCCGATGTATCACGCTGAAGCTGACACCGCCGCGCGGTTGCCTCGACGGGTCCCTGCCCCCAGCGTCCTTTGCACCATCGAAACCGCCGGGTGGTTCATCACCGTTTTCGAGGACATCGAAGGCCACCATCCTCGCCTCGATCAACCCAACGATTTGGTGGCCGTGCTCGCCATGGTCGAACAGCTGGCCGACGTCCTGACTCCCAGCCCTCTGGTCGGTGGAGCAACGATCGCCGAGGATTACGGGCCGAAGTTGATGTGCTGGCGGCAGTTCGCCGAGCACACCCCACCTGCTGATCTCGATGACTGGTCGCTACGCAATCTGGACCGGTTGGCCGCGCTCGAGTCGACATGGCCCGAAGCTGCGGCTGGTGAAACCTTGCTGCACACCGACCTTCGTCCTGACAACATGCTGCTGCGCCCTGACGGCACTGTAGTTGCGGTGGACTGGGCGTGGCCGTGTCGCGGCGCGGCATGGGTCGATCTGGTTTCGTTGGCGCCCTCGATTGCCGCTAGCGGGCTCGACCCGGACCCGATACTCGCGGCGCATCCGGTCACCCGCGGAACCGACCCCGCTGCCATCGACGCATTCGTCTGCGCGCTGGTTGGCTACTGGGAACACAACAGCCGCCGATCTGCGCCACCGCGGTCACCGAAACTTCGCGGCTACCAAGCGCACTCGGCGCTGGTGTCACGGGAATGGTTGAGCCGACGGCTCACATGGTCATAGACCAGCCGCTACTGACTGGCGCGAACACAGTGGCCCCGGCGATCTGAGATCGGCGGGGCCACTGTTGCGGGGATCAGGCTTTCACGGTCCGCACGCTGATCTCGGCGGCGTCGCCGACCGTTCCGGAGAACCCGCCGTCAACGGAATTCACGAAGGCCGTCGACGTTGCCAGCGTCTCGTGGGCGATGAAGGCTTCGTGTTGTTTCACTGTGGCCAGCACATCGTCTGTGGCTGCAATGGTGAGTGCGATGCGGTCGGATACGTCCAGTCCAGCATCCCGTCGCGCGTTTTGCACAACCCGCACCACATCGCGAGCAATACCTTCTGCCGCGAGTTCCGGCGTGATCTCGATATCCAGGGCGATCGTGACTCCACGCTGTGATTCGACGACCCAACCGCTGCGCGGCAGCTCCGAGACGATCACATCGTCCGGGCTGAGGGTGACTTCGGTTCCCTCGAACTCGATCACCGCGGACCCGGTGTCGCGCAGCTGCTCGACGAGATGCCGGGCGTCCGCGTCGTGCACGACGTTGGCTACGGCTTGGGTCTGTTTGCCGAAGCGCTTGCCCAGAGCCCGGAAGTTCGCTTTCACGCTGACATCGATGACGGTGGCGGCTGATTGCAAGGTCTCGAGGCTCTTGACGTTGAGTTCGTCGGCTACGTCATCCAATAGATCTTGGGGAAGCCTGACACCGGGCGGCAACCCTACGAACGCCCTCGCCAGAGGCTGGCGGACTCGCACCTTGCTGACCTTGCGAGCGGCACGACCCGCCTCAGCCAGCGCCTGCGCGGTGCGGACACTCTCAGCCAGGACCACATCGATCAGCGCGAGGTCTGCGACTGGCCATTCCGACAGGTGCACCGACTCCGGCGCCAACGGGTTACCCGGCCGCACGACGTCCTGCCACACCTGTTCGGTGATAAACGGAACGAACGGCGCCAGAAGTCGAGTAGCCACGTCGAGGCATTCGAACAATGTCGACAACGCGTCCTGGTCGCCGTCCCAGAACCGTTGACGAGAGCGCCGCACGTACCAGTTCGACAGCACGTCAACGAATTCCGACAGCAGCCGACCCGCTCCGGTCGTGTCGTAGGACTCCAGGCGGGCATCGACTTCGCTCGCTAGCGTGTGCACTTCACTCAGGATCCAGCGATCGAGAACCGGACGTTCCGCTGGCGGGCTTGCTGTTTCGGGGTTCCAGGCCGAGTTGCTCGCGTACAGCGCGAAGAACGAGGCCGTGTTCCAGTAGGTCATCAACAGCCGACGCGAGATCTCATCGAGCACCGTCGGGCCGACACGGCGAGCCGACCACGGTGAACCGGAGCACGCCATGAACCAGCGCAGCGCGTCGGCGCCGTGGTCGTTCATGAAGGGAATCGGTGCGAGGACGTTGCCGAGGTGTTTGCTCATCTTGCGGCCGTCCTCGGCCAGGATATGACCGAGGCAGACGACGTTCTCGTAGGACGAGCGGTCGAAGACCAGGGTGCCGACGGCCATCATCGTGTAGAACCAGCCGCGGGTCTGGTCGATGGCTTCGCAGATGAACTGAGCGGGGTAGGTGCGCTCGAACGCCTCTACGCTGCCCTCCACGTGTGGATAACCCAACGCGGCGAACGGCATCGAGCCCGAGTCGTACCAGGCGTCGATGACTTCCGGGACTCGGGTTGCGACTGTGTCGCAGTCCGGGCAGGTGAAGGTGACCGCGTCGATGTAGGGCCGGTGTGGATCGATCCCCGACACGTCGGTGCCGACCAGTTGACTCAATTCGGCCCGTGAGCCGATGGCGGTGAGGTGTCCGTTGGTGCAGCGCCACAACGGAAGCGGGGTTCCCCAGTACCGGCTGCGCGAGACTGCCCAGTCGACGTTGTTGTCGAGCCAGTCGCCGAATCGCCCGTGCTTGATGGTCTCGGGGAACCAGCTCGTCTTCTCGTTCTCGCGGTGCAGCTTTTCGCGCACGGCAGTCGTGCGGATGTACCAGGACGGCTGTGCGTAGTACATCAGCCGGGTGTGGCAGCGCCAGCAATGCGGGTAGCTGTGCTCGAAATCGGTGCGGCGGAACAACAGTCCGCGCTTCTCCAGTTCCTGGATCAATACCGGGTCGGCGTCTTTGAAGAACATGCCGCCGATCAGCTGGAGGTCACCGAAGAATCGTCCGTTGGTCTCGATCGGGTTGACCAGCGGCAGGCCGTTGGCTCGACACACAACCAAGTCGTCGGCACCGAAGGCCGGAGCCTGATGGACCAGGCCGGTGCCATCGGAGGTGGTGACGTAGTCGGCGAGCACGATCAGGTGAGCGTTGGGGATGTCGACGAGGTCGAACGGCGGGCGGTACCGCAACCCGGCGAGTTCTTCGCCGGTCACCGTGGCGAGCTGCTCGGCGTCCTCGCCCAGGACTGCGGTCAGCAGCGGCTCGGCCACGAGGAAAGTGCCGGCCTCGGTCCGCCCGATGACGTAGGTGACTGACGGGTGGACGGCAACGGCAGTATTGGACGGCAGCGTCCATGGGGTCGTCGTCCAGATCAGCAGATTGACACCTTCGATCCCCGCGACGGCATCCAGCAGGGGCAGCCGCACATACACCGAGGGGTCGGTCACCGTCTCATAGCCCTGGGCCAGCTCGTGATCGGACAGCGTGGTGCCGCAGCGAGTGCAGTACGGGGCGACTCGGAAGTCCTCAGTGAGCCGACCTGCCTCGAAGACCTGCTTGAGCGACCACCACACACTGTCGATGTATTCCGGCGACATCGTGGTGTAGGGGTGTTCGAGGTCGATCCAGTACCCCATGCGCTCGGTCATCTGCTCGAACTCGCCGACGTAGCGCATCACCGACTCACGGCAGTGTGCGTTGAACTCGGCGACACCGAACTTCTCGATCTCGGGTTTGCCGTTGAGGCCGAGTTCCTTCTCCACCGCGAGCTCGACCGGCAGACCGTGGCAGTCCCAACCGGCTTGGCGTGGAACGGAATAACCCTTCATGGTCTTGAACCGCGGAAAGACATCCTTGAAGACACGCGTTTCGATGTGGTGGATACCCGGTGACCCGTTCGCGGTGGGTGGGCCTTCGTAGAAACTCCAGCTCGGCCCGTCAGCGGTGCGTTCGAGGCTTCGAGCGAAGATGTTTTGCTCGTTCCACCATTCGATGATCTTCGATTCGGTCTCGGGAAGGTCGATTCGTGTCGGGATGACGCTGAATGGAGACGCAGGCCGATCGTCGTGGACCATGTTGTCGATGCTCCCTTGGTTTCGTGCTCGCACAGGCAGTGTGTTGTAACCCGTACGGGGACGAAACGCCCAGGTGATAGCGCCTGGGAGCCCGCGGTACCACCCCGCTTGCACACGCTCAGACTGTGTGCCGCTCATTTGGTCGCTATAACGTGCGACGGACGTCCGGTTCTACTGGGAGCTGCCCGAAGGGGGCTCTGTTCTTCCGGAGGCTTCCCGGTGATGGCCGGATCAACGCCTTTGAACAAAAGATTAGCAGGACAACGGCGATGCGCCGCCGCTGCCCTGCTAGTCGATTCCGCCCGGGTTGTACGTCGGTGAGCGTCGTCAGGGCTCGCCGGGAGCCAGGGTCTGAATATGGTCTTCGGGCAGGTGGTAGTAGCAGCCGTCCTGCCAGCCCCAGCCGCCGAGGTCTCCGAACAACAGGCGTTGCCGAGGCGTACCGGCCTTCAACACCAGCGGTGGGGTTTGCTGGTAGTCGTAGGGCCGCACAAACGACTTGCCGTAGGACAGAATCAGGCTCCGGCGCGTTTGTGCGGATGTGTTCGGAGTGACGCCATGCCACAACGAATGAAGAAAGATCACCACATCGCCAGCACGAGCGAGAACCTGACGGCGGATATCGAGCGGGATCTCCTGGCCCAGTGGGACCGTGCCGATCTGGGTGCGTGTCGGGTTGTCCGGTGACCACGGGTACCGCTGCTGATGTGAGCCCGGCACGCAGGTGAAGTTGCCCATGCCCGGTTCGAGGAGATCGGTCAGGAAGACCTGCGCCGAGACCATGACCGGCGAGGCGTCCATGCTCTCGACGATGTCGGACAGCGATCCGGCGTCAGTGTGCAGGAACTGTGAATCGAGGCAGTCCGGCGGCAGCACGATCAACTGTGTTTTGGTTACCTGCAAGTCGGGCCCGATGAACGCATGGATGACGTCGTAGAGCGGCGAAACATCAACCAGTGGAAGCATTCTGGCGTCCTTGCTGGCCATGTTCCACTTCCGGAAGCCTTGCTTGTCGCGTGGCTCGACGAAGGTGTCCTGGTTGATGTCCGGGACGACGGTTGCGGTTGTCTCCGGGTCACCGAGCGAGTAGTTCTGCACCTCTCCGGAGAGGAAGTCATCGTGCCAGGTCGTTGCCATCTGCTTGAGCTCATCGAGCATGGCGGGCTCGATCCCTTGCCGGATGATCAGGATCCCGTCCTTGCGGAGGAGATCCAGCGCGGTGCCGAGATTTTCGGCAATCTCGGCACCGCTCAGACCCGGTAGGTCTGCGACTGGAACGTCCAAGAGGTCAGCCTTGCGTGACGCCGGTCGGAACAACCATCGGCTGCCACTGGCTGGTTGCCGCCAGGCGGACGTGGGTATCGCTGCTCCAGATGCAGGATTCCTCGGAGATCGTGCGAACCGCTGGGGTCACGAGCACCGGGCGGTCGAACCGGTAGGGGACGGTGGTGAGACCTTCGAGCTGTTCACCGTTCTCCAGACGCACGCGGAAGCTGGAAACGCTCACGGCCGCACCGCTATCGGTCGGAACGAGACGTTCGCCGCCCTCGACATGAGCAACGTTGGCACTCAAGTGTGAGTACCCGGTCATCCAGTTGACCACCGAGATCTTGTCCTCGTGCACGGTCATCGTGGTCAGAGCCTTGAGTTCGGCGACTTCCTCACCGGCGGCATCGAAAATGCGCACGACCCGGGACGGCTTGATATGTACACCGCGGCCGACGGCATCCCGGAAACGAACAGGCAACGCTCCGTCTGCCGCATACGCGGCGAGAGCGAAGTTGCAAATCCGCTGGGACATACGGATATCGAAGCCCGAAGGCAAAGAGGGTGCGACATCGAGATCGAGACGTGTTGCACCGGATGCCATATCGGCGATACCCGTGCCGTCCACTTCAAAAGAATGGCCGTTGACGTCGCCATGTAACTGCCATGAAACGGGAATAATGGTCATGATCGGAACTCCCCACTGCTGTTGGTTCGATCGACACGCACCCACGCGCCGGGGGTGCGTGCCGGTTACGGTACTAGGTCCGACAGCCCTGCGTAGGGCATTCTGCGACACTGAGGTTCGCTGCGAGATCGCTTGGGGCGCATCAGATCTCCGTGTCGAAAGCCGAAATGCGCTGGAGCAGGCGTTGAAGGCATAGCTGTACACGTCGGCGCGCTAGCCAAGACTTTGGTGCAGATGTTCCCTACGCGGGGCCGCCTCAAGACCAGCAGACAATCTTTTCGTTGGTGATACCCACATGTGCTTGCAGCATGATTCGCCGTCCAGCGCCACTACAGGCATCTACCCGGTGAATGTGCCGGGCCGGGAAGAGGATGAGATCGCCAGCCTGTGGAGTCACCCCAACATAAGAATCCCCTGCTACGGCGCGAGGATCGAGTCCGTAGCCGCTCCTCATGGACCGGTCCGCCAGCTGGTATTCACGGTCATATACAGTCAGGGCGCCGCCAGCTTCTGGCATTTGAAGAAACACGTTGATGCCGAGTTGTTGTGGTACAGCGCCGACCAAGAATCCTGGTGTCTCTTCACGCGAGTCGTCGGAGTGAAGTCGGGATAGCCCGTGCACTTCGCGGATCACGCCAGCGAAGCATTTACCGTGGCCTGGTTCTTCGGCTAATTCTGCCGCCATTCCAGTGACGGCCCGCGCGGCGGTGAGCACATCATCGATCACATCACCGCCGTCCGCGAAAACATCGCGTCGCTGTTTGTCAAAGTCCATTGCGTGCGTGAAGTATTCGCACTCCGACCCCCTGGCTGCGTGTTCGTAAAGCGTTCGGCCCAGCCTGCGGCTTACAGGTGGCTGGTCAGGATCGCTTCCGGCTAGGTAGTCATGCCGGATCTGTTGATGACTCAGCGGGTCAGTCCCACCGAACTCGTCGAAAGGGTCATAGACAGGGAACCGTTCGTCCGTCAGCCTTTCTACTGCGGCCGAACATCGTTGCGCAGAAATGAAGCCGCTGATACGCAGTATTCCGATACCTCCGCCCGTGAGGCCGTTCCACAACTCGGGGGTCAGGCTGCCCGCGGTCACCGCGCTGAAGTGGCTGACGTCGTTCATTTCTGCTCTTGTTTCTGAAGTACGAAGATTTGGATGGTGTTGTCGTACCCGTCGGCGACCGAATGAGCATGCGCGACATGACGCGCGCGGAGATCCTCCTGGGAGTAGTGGCCTAGCGTCTGAAATCCCGATAACCCGATATGATTCTGGTACACGTCCACATTTGTGTACCCCTCGATGCAGTAGTAGTGGGCGACCGGGTCAGGTTCGGGGTATTTAGTCGCAGTCCTGGAAAGCCAGTCGACAAATGCAAATGGCTTGCCTTCGAGAAATTGCGTCAGCTCGCCGTCGAGTTCGTGTGTCAAGTCGGACCATGTAGGTGCCCGGTAGTTGAAATACCCGCGTGGGCCAAACCATCCGATGGCCCATGTCTGCGCAGCTGCGACAGCTTGTTCGGCGGTCGTGATGAATCGCTCGCGGCTGTCGTCTTGGCTAGCATTACCGATCTGAAGGGTTGGCGCGCCCCAGCAGGGCGCAAACCAGTCCCACAGTGCGAAAATGCCTCCCGAGCGCAGCGAATCGCGCACCCAGTCGAAGATCCGCTGCTTTTCAGTCGAATGGAACAGTGTGCCCCCGGACAGCACGAGATCAAATTCGCCCGACCGTGCAGGCAGAGACACCCCCAGCTCGTGAAGATTTCCCTCAATCAGCGTAAATGAGTCGATACCGAGTCCGATGCTATGAGCATGGTGCGCGATCCGGTCACGAGCCTTGTTGAGTTGTTCGCCTGAAATGTCCAGCAGTGAAATACGAACGCGACGGGTACCCGCGCTAACCAACGCATCCAGTAATGGGATCAGGGTGTTGCCGCGACCCACCCCGATGTCCAAAATGTGTGGGCTACCCGACAGGCTGGAGAGTAGGTGCGCCACCGCCTCGTGCCCCATCAACTGGTTTACATGTAGGACACTTCTGGCGCTAGCACTGTTGTCGAGGTCCTGAGCAGTCTCCGGGTCATCAACCCACTCCGCAGAGTATGTCAATGCGCCGATCAAGCTTATCGCCTCTACCAGCATTTCGGCTGGCACAAGCAAATTGTCAGTGGTCACGAATTGCGTCAACTTTGCGACATCGACCCAGCTTGATAAGTAGTTTCTGTCGATGCGTGCGAAGGAACCGAGCCGATTCAACGGATACCGGCTACCCGGAATGTCTTGAGGCCCAAAGAAAGGCGCGTATCGTTCGGATAAGCGTGGCATCCTCTCGTGCCGTGAGGCGGGGTCGATCAACTCTGTCACGACGGCATGGATTTGATCACCATTTGGGGCGCTAGAGACGTAGCGGTCAAAGACCTTGACCCAGCCAGCGTCTTGCCGCCCTGATACCGGTCCCCGTAGCGTGTTTGACGTGGCCACGATGCTTCTCTGGTCACCACCAAGTGCCATGCCGCTGCCGAACCAGTTGCGCATACTGATGTCATAAGCTCCGGCCTCGGAGAAGCAAACGATGTCGCCCACGTCCAAGTCGCGCACATTGACACCGGACGCGAGAATGTCTGTCTCGACAGTGGTCCGGCCAGCGAGCGTTCCCGATCCACCGCGGAGCGATTGCCAGGCACCGTCACGGTAGACGTGAACCGGGCGAGTGTCGGGAACCGGCCACGGCAGTTCGGCAAGGCAGGCATCGACATTCGCCTCAATCTCAGAAGAACGGCCGATGACTCGCGATAAGACGAAGCCATACGCTTGAACCAACGAGCGTCCAGGTTCCAGGATGAGCTTCTCGCAGTTGGGAAATAGGTCGTGAACGACGGACAGCAAAGTAGCGCCGGCATCGCCCTCCAGCAGCGCGTCCAGGCCATCCGAGGTAAAGCCGCCTCCGAGGTCGAGCACGCTCACGATGCTTCTGACCTTAGGGCTGGCCTGCACAAGGTCGCCGAGGAGACCTTCGACCGCCGACAGCCACTGGTCAGGACCTAGCCGAAACGAGCTTCGCTGATGGGTCGCCAGGCCAACGGCTATTCCAGAGTCGTAGGCGCGCTGAAGGGCGACAGCAACTTCCTTGCGACCGTTGTCAGTAGTTGTGTCCACACCCAGACGAGACGATACACCCGGAAATCTGAGGCGTAGGCAATGAAAGCGATGTCCCCCACCGGCTTTCGTTGAATCGGTAAACGCATCCGGCGAGTCATCCAGCAAGGCCATTAATCCGCCGGGGATGCTGCCTGTCGGCCAAGCTTTCCCGACTCCACCCAGCACAATGCGGCTGGGGTCGAAACCTGCTGCGGTAGCGGCTGATACCTCAGCGCCGCTGATCGCCTCTGCTTTGAGACCTGCCTGTTCGACGCAACTCAGTACCTCCCTATCGGGATTTGTCTTGACGCTGTAGGCGAGAACTATGTTGCGACTCTTGGCTGCGCGGGCACAGCGCGAGATCCGTCGCTGCATCTGGTGATAGTCGAACACAGGTTGAGGAGATCGCCCTAGAAGTTCAACGCCCGGCAGTGATACCCCTTGCGGAAGTGGAACATTCACGGCGTGATCCCCCTGATGGCTCGAGAGTCTCCAAATAGTCGGCAGGCAGGTGACAGAAGCAGCCTGGCCGTGATGCCTAATCCCCTGGATCACCAAACAGCAAACGCTGCCGCAGGGAGCCACCCGCCCAGCACCTCGCGGGTTGTCTTGAGCGTTACCGTACCCCGGAACCGCCTATGGCGCAGAGGCTTTCGCGTATGCCGCCGGTCAGGCTGCGGGGTGAACACCTGACCGCCCCAATGGCGGGTCAACGTTCAAGCAGCTCATCTTCACTTTCTGCGGTAGCGGGCGAGAACCTGCTTCACTGCGTCTGTAACCGGTGGCTCCTCGGTAAGGCTGGTCCAGGTGTAGGCGTCGTGCTCGGTCAGCTCGACCGGTTCAGGGGCGGTGACTTCGATGGTGAAGTTGAATTGGCGGCTCTTCTTACCGCTGCCAGATTGGTAGTCGAAGTCACCGAGGTACTCCTGGATGTCGGCGACGTCGAGGCCGGTCTCTTCCTTGACTTCGCGAATCAGTGCATCGCCGAGCGCTTCGCCCGGTTCGACCTTCCCGCTGGGCAATTCCCAGATGCCGCCCATGAAATCGTCTACGGGACGTTGCAGCAGAAGCACTTTGCCGTGGTGCTGGACGACCGCGCCGACGACGAGTTGTTGCACCCCGTCTCGTTCGGCGTCCTGAACGAGGTTCTCCAGCAGCATGGTGTCGATCATCAGTTCCTATCCTTTCAGGTCGGCGTGGTGTGCGATGACTTTGTAGATGGCTTCGATGTAGCGGTCGACCAGTGGTAGGTCTTCGTCGCGGTGCCAGACCGGCAGCTTGAGGGTGGCGTGGTGGGTCTGCTCGGCCCGTGGGTAGTCGCCAGGGGCGTAGGCCAGTTTGCCGGTGAACGCCGGAAACAAGGGGCCAGGGTCCTGGAAGAGCGGCAGCAGGTTGAGCGGGCAGGTTGAGCCAGGGCGGTCTATTTCATCGCAGCCTTCGGCTTGGAGAGCGGCGTGGAAGCGTTCGACGGAGACACCGTCGAAGAATTCGGTCTCGTAGCGCATGGTCAGCCCGTACCAGGATGGCTGTACCTCTGGTTCATGCCAGGTCACGGTGATGCCGAGCTCGGGATCGAGCTTCTCGCCGATGTATTCGGCGATGCGTTGGCGACCGGAGAGGTAGTCATCGAGGTGTGAAAGCTGTTCTAAGCCAATGGCTGCGGCGATCGGGTGGATGCGGTGTTTGAGGCCCATGCCGGTGACCGCGTAGCGGCTCAGTTCGATGTCGGCCGGTATTTCGTTGCGGCAGCGCTTGTTGTATTGGCCGTGCAGGAGCACCCGGTGGTACACCTCGTCGTCGTCGGTGAGCACGAAGCCGCCCTCACCGGCCGATAGCGGTTTGGGCCCGTTCATGCTGAAGGCGGCGGCGCGGCCGAAGGTGCCGACCTTCTTGCCGCTAACGCTGGCTCCGTGGGCGTGAGAAGCGTCTTCGAGCAACTGTAGGCCGTAACCGTCAGCCAGGCGATTGAGGGTTTGGATTTGGGCGGGCATTCCCCACATGTGCGTGACGGCAATGGCTTTGGTGCGATCGGTGATGCGGCGAGGGACGTCCTGGGGGTCGATGTTGCCGCTGGTATCGCAGTCGGCCAGCACCGGTGTCGCGCCCAGGTGCAGCAGTGGTGTCGCCGTGGCGAAGAAGGTGTAGGCGGGCACGATTACTTCGTCACCGGGGCCGATGCCGCATGCTGCGTACATCGAATACAACGCTGCGGTCCCTGAGCTGGTGAGGACCGCGTGTCGGGCATCGAAGTAGTCCCCCAACGCATCCTCGAGCCGCGCTATGACCCCGGAGCGGTCGTAGATGGAGATGCCTTCGTCGAGCTGGTCGAGCACGGCGGCGGTGGCGGAGTCGGGCAAGGGTGGCCATGAAAAGTGCGGCGTCTGTTGATCAATGACGGGTTTGCCGCCGAGAAGAGCGAGCGGTGAGGTCACAGGAGCTCCTTGGGATTGATGGGGGTGTGGGTGCGGGCGGACTCGTAGCAGGCGGTGACGAAGGCCATGTGGGCCAGGTTGTCGGCGGGGCCGCTGAGGTTGGGTCTGGTGCCGTCGATGACGCGTTGGAAGTAGTCGATCTGGCAGGCCGCGGCTGAGGGCCAGGCTTGTTCGCGCCGCAGCGACTCGATGACTTCGCCGCCGTTGGTCAGTCGGCGGATACAGCCGCGCTCGAGATGCACGATGCCGTCGGAGCCGACGAGGCGGATCTCCTCGGCTTTGGGGCCCATGAAACGCGAGAGCAGCAGCGAGCCGTACAGCCCGCTGTCGTAGGAGAAGTGAACCAGGGCAGTGTCTTCGGCGTCATAGCTGCGATCGGGTCTCGCGCTGATCGATAGGTCGGCGGTGATGGAATCGGGGAGGCCGAAGTACCACAGGATCAAGTCGATGAGGTGGTAGCCCAGGTCGATTACGCAACCGCCTCCGGCTTTGGCGGTCACACCACGCCAGCCTTCGGAGGGGTCATCGACATGGAGGGTGTAGCGGGCGTCGACCAGGAACCGTGTGCCGATCTGGTCAGCGAGTTGGGTGAAGCTGCTGTAGATCGGGTTGAAGCGTCGCTGCAGGGTGACCATCAGCTCGATGCCAGCTTGTTCGCACAGCGCGGCCAGTTCGATCGCTTCGGTCAGGTTGGTGGCGAACGGCTTCTCCTTGAGCACATGGACTCCGTGCTGGGCAGCCGTTTCGATGACGGTTCGCCCGATGTCGTGGGGTACGCAGACCACGACGAAGTCGAGTTCTTCGGCGGTGAACATTTCCCGGAAATCGGTGTAGCCGGGGACCTGCCGCAGATGGTGCTGCTCGTGCGCGATCGCCGGATTCTCGTCACAGACGGCGACCAGGTTGACACTGTGCGATGCCGCCAGTGCGGGCAGGTGGTCATTGATTGCCTGCTGACCGAGCCCGATCACTGCGGCCCGCAGGGTGGGTCGGCACTTGTTGGCGAGTTGTTTTGTGCGCCAGGATGGTTCGATCCCTGCGCAGAAGATGCGCGGTGATGGTCCCGCTGTGACGGCGCCTCGAAGTGATTCAGATTGCCTCATTAGATCCCCCATATCGGTGACACGGTGCGAGATGCCGTTGCCAGTTCGCACCAGGTGGTGACGGTGTTGTCGCTGTTGCGGAACCGGCCGTAGCGATGGCTCAGGGCCGCAACTCGCTGGTTGAAGCCCAGCCTGATCTCGGAGTCCGCTTCGATTGGTCGGTCATCTACGACCTCGATTACGAGGCTGTGTTGTGTGCGGCGGATCCGGGCCGTCAGCAGTTTCAGCGGTGCGGCCTCATGCAGCCGGTGGTGTGGGTAAGCGATGCCGGTCGCCTTTAATGCCTCGGTGACCAATTCGGTCATGATTTGTTCGGTGACCTCGGCCAGCTCGTTCAGTCCCCAGCGGGACAAGGTCATGCGTGCGTGCATCTCGGCCATGGAGACGGCCGTCGTGGTGGTGGCCAGCTGCAACTCCGAGAGCGGTTCGGGGTAATTCTCGGGCTGGACGCGGGGCCTGGATGACGGCATCAGATTGTCGGCGGCGGCTGCGGGGTGAGCGAAGATGACCCTGGCACGCGCCTCACCCCAGAGACGTGCCTCGAAGGCCCGATCGGGCATGGCTGGCCCGACCAAGTGATTCGCGGTCGGCGCCAGAACATGACGAGATGTCGACCGGCGGAGTTCGGCGATGAGCGCCACCAATGCAGCCGTGGCACCCTGGCGCTCATGGAACACCATGCCGAGCTCGATGCCTTCGCGATGAGCCAGTTGCCGGATCTCGTTCTCACACTGTGTGGCTCGGCGACCAGCTACATCTAGACGCAGATAGCCATGCCCAAGTGGCCTCATCCTCACCGTCCTCATCCGGGGTCGACACGGTCACCGAGAAACGCTCTAGTCGAGCCTTCGGTGGTTCCTGTCGTCAGAACCTCTGGTTCAAGGTTCGGCTGTTGGGCGACGATGAAAGAGGGCAAGTTAGGGGGCAGAATTCGGTGTGCCCCGGCGGGCGGGCAGCGGCTGACTACACTGAGCCGACCGACACTGGAGGGGGCCTATGCCACCAAACGTGCAGTTGCAGCAGCGGCGCGAGGCCACGCCGTCGCGGGTCACCCCTGGACAGCCGATGGGCCGTGCCGAACTCGCCGAGGCCGTCAACGACTATCTGTGGCGCAAGCACGGTCAGCGCCGTGAGCTCGATGCGCACACCATCGCCCGCTACGAACGCGGCATCGTCCGGTGGCCCAACGAGCTCTACCGAGAGGCATTTCGCACCGTCCTCGGCGTAACCGATACCGAGCTCGGGTTCGTAGCGTCCCGTAAGCGACGCCAGCCGGATAACCATCCCGACGGCACGCTGTCGGTGAATCTGTTCAGCCCTTTCGACCCCGGCGTAATTCCGACCGAGTACCTCGGGCTCACCGCCCACGATCACCAACCGGTCAGCCGCGTCGGCTGGACCGAGGTCGAGCAGGTCCAGAACGCCACCCGCGAAACTGCCTCAGCCGAGAATCTGCACGGCGGCGGCTGGGCCAGCCTCACTGCGCGAAACCAGCTCGGTTCTTGCGTTCGATACCTCGATGGATTGGCTGCGCCGACTATTCGGCGCGCGCTGCTCGAAGCCGTCGGAAACCTCAGCGGTGTAGCCGGTTACGCCGCTTTCGATGTAGGAGACTATCCGCTGGCTGAGCGGCGGTTTCGGCTCGCACTCTGGTGCGCCGACACCGCCGGATCGTGGGAACTGCGCGCCAGCACACTGGCGGACATGGCCCGGAAAATGGCTTACATCGGCAACACCGACAGCGCACTCTCGCTCATCGAGCTCGCCCAGGTGCGCTCAGATCGCCTGTCCGCCACCGCTCGCGCGATGTTGAGTGCACTTCGTGCCCAGTTCCTCGCCAGCTTGGGACGTACCGACGAAGCACTCACCGAGGTAGCTCGATCCGACGAGCACTTCGCCGACCGCGCTCCCGCCACCGACGCCCCTTGGCTGTGCTACTACGACAAAGCCGAACACCTCGGCAGCACCGGCAAAGCACTGATCCCCGTCGCGCGGGCGCGCCAACGCATCGAGCTGGCCGCTCCACGGATTCGGGAAGCTGTTGCACTGCAAGGATCGGACTACCCGCGGTCGCGCACTTTCTCCCTCACCCGGTTGGCCACCCTGACCATGCAACTGGACGATCCGAGAGAGGCCGCAGTCATCGGCCTGCAAGCCGCTCAGCAAGCGACAGCGTTTCACTCGGAACGCATTCAGAACGAACTGCGTGTCCTGGCCGCTGCGGCTGCACCACGACGGCGGGTCAGCGAAGTGGCTGAGCTGCGCTACGCCATCGCCAGTAGCGCGCCGTCGGGACCGGCGCAATGAGCTCCGCTCGCGCGACCAGCTCAACTGAGCAGGTGTTGGCCAAGGCAGCAGAGATCAGTGGCGTCGACCTGCATGGTGCTCAGGTCATCCGCGACGGTTCCAACGCCATCTATCGGTTGGCCCACGACATGGTCGCCAGAATAGGACAGCCAGGCTGCCTCGAAGCTGCCGAACGAGAACTGCGGATTTCTCAGTGGCTCAACAACTCTGGGATACCAACCGTCGAAGCGATGTCAGCATTGCGACAGCCAGTTGTCGTCGCTGACCGCCCTGTCACCTGGTGGCGCCTGATCCCCGATCATCGACCATCAACACCAGCTGAGATGGGGGCAATGCTCAGCGCATTGCACGCACTGCCACCGCCGACCGAACTACAACTGCCCGCCTACGACCCTTTCACCGGGCTCCACGAGCGCCTCGTGACCGCAGCCATGATCGACGAGGATGATCGCACTTGGTTGCTCAGTCACCACACCGAGCTGCGCACACAGTATGACGCCTTGCCAGAAGCATTCTCCCTCAGCGTGATTCACGGTGACGCCTGGCAAGGCAACCTGGTCGTGCCGTCATCGGGGGTCCCCACCGTACTCGACCTCGACAAGGTCTCAATCGGTCGACGTGAGTGGGACCTCATCCAGCTGGCGGTGGACTACACAGACTTCAGCCGCGTCTCCGGACAGGACTACCGCGCCTTCGTCGAGGCCTACGGTGGATATGACGTGACCTCCTGGCCCGGATTCCGGGTTTTGGCGGATATCCAAGAACTGCGGTGGGTGGGGTTCGCTATCGCCCGATCCCCGGACAGTCCACGGGCGGCTGCGCAGGCGAAGCACCGGATCGCATGCCTGCGTGGCCAAGTGGCGCGGCCGTGGCGCTGGGACGCTCTGTAAAGGCGAGGAAGCACGGTGGGGCGAACGCAGCGTCACTCGATCCAGTCCGATCCCAGCGACAACCTGTCCTACTCCAAGCGCCATATCATCAGCAGTAAGCTCCGAAATCACCCTTCCTCCACCGTACGGGAGCCATCCGACACGAAAGGTCCAGATGGGCGCCGCCACAACCGAAATCATCGCCAGAGCAGTCATCCGCGACGGCGACCGGCTACTCGTGGCACGCGAACGCGGCAAGAAATGGGCATTTCTCCCTGGAGGACACGTCGAACCCGGCGAAGCCGTCGAAGCCGCGCTCACCCGCGAGATCGCCGAAGAACTCGGCACCGGAGCCAAGATCGTCGGCCTGATCGGCGTAGTCGAACACGGCTACATCGACGACAACCAAACCACTCACCACGAGATCAATCTCGTATTCGACGCCGAACTGGACGCCGAACCGTCCAGCCAAGAGCTTCATCTCGAATTCGACTGGCTACCAACAGAACAGCTCACGACAGCAGACCTGCGCCCGAGCGCGATGAAAGAATTCATCGACACCACAACCCGGTCACTCTGGCATAGCTGGGCGGGCTGAATCCAACGCGCGGGACTCGCACGCCGGAGCCGTGTCGAAGCCATCTACACCTTCATCTCGCATCCGTCGACCTGAGAGTTAGGGGAGCGCTCGCTCAAACGATTCCCCGTTACAGCATGTGCGGCGATCAGGAATCGGGGAGTCGGCTGCTGTCGTCGACTATGGCGACGGCCAGCTGGCCGGGGTTGTGCCTGTGGATGGCGTGCAGGTCGGTGTCGTGTAAGTTCGGCCGCTCGAAGTTCGCGCCGTTGAGCGATGCTTCGGTGAGATCGGCGTCGGCGCTGGTATGACCGAGACCACCCAGCTCCGATTCCACACCGCGCTGTGGCAGTGGCTTGCCGATGCCGCTGACCCACCGCGATCCGAGGAGGGACATCATGGCCGACACGAACTCGGACGAGTTTCAGATCCAGGTGACCGCCCGCGCACTGGTCACCAAAGGTGAAGATCTGCTGCTGGTCTCCAACGACGGCCTCATCTGGTACACACCCGGCGGGCGGCTCCAGCCAGAGGAATCGCTACACGACTGCATCCGCCGCGAGGTCCACGAAGAAACCGGGCTCCAGGTCAAGGCCGGCGATCTGGTGCACGTCTTCGAATACTGGGAAGCCAAACATCACCGCCACAAGGTCGAGTGCTACTTCCTTGCTCAACTGGAAGCCGGGGAACTCGACCAGGATTGGGCTGACCTGGACGGACCGGTCGAGCAAATGCGGTTCTTCACCCCGGAGGAGGTGCAGGCCGAGCAGCATATCTACCCGGAATTCCTCAAACGGGGTCAATGGCGTGACGGCACCGAGATTTACATGGGCGTCGAGCGGTAACCACACCGAATCTGGCGCGCCAGATAACGCGGACGCCAGCTCGACCGCGCTGCGCCGCCCCGGATCGCATCCGTAAGTGAACCATCGCCGGTCCACGCGTTCGCGAACTGTGCTGCCTAGGAATACCTTTCCGCGCACCTCGGATTCGTTGATCATGTATATACATCGAGCTACCGTCGACGACGCGCGAACCGCTGAGAGGGGAACGTAGATGAGCGAGGAGCTTCGTGTCGATCGCGCAGCCGACTTGCGTAGGAAGTACAGCCGGGAATTGCATCTGATCTCGCAGTACTGTGTCACTGCCGCCGAGGTGACCTGCGCAGGTGGATCGTGCTGGGCGCTGTCGGGACTCCTTCCGAACGGTCTTGAAGTCGGTGTGGTCAATGGTGATCTCGAAGCTGTTGGGCATGAGGAACCGTGGTCGGTCGGGGTGTTCGCTCCTGGTGACTATCAGGTCGCTTACCTGGTAAAAGGCGTACTCAACGAACAGCTCGACGCGGTGGCAGCGATCACCGTCGAGCAGGCACGCGCACTGATCGGGGGCAGTCTCGATGCTGCGGCATTACCCGCCGTGTTCATACTCATATGAACGTATACCGTTGTGCGCCAACGGTTTTAACTTTCAAATGACTCGATATCCGGGTTCCGGTTTCCATAGGCCGCAGCTACGTTTCGTATATACAGTTCACGTATTGCGAAGGGAACGAAACGATGGCCGATACCGCTCTGCGGATGGTGACCGCAACACTCGAAAACAACCACATTCCAGCGGGTTCGGATGTCATGGTCCGCGCCGTCGAGGATGTCGAGATCCCGATCGCGTCCAGCGCCGAGGCGTGCGGACACGGCTTCACCATCTGCCCGGAGTGCACCTCGGGCTGGGCGATCGACTACAAGATCACCGGTCAGCTTCCTTGGGACACAACGGTTGCGGCGCGCGAGCTGCTTCCATTTGATCGGTGGCACGAGGGCGATCGTCGGGTCGCCAAGGTGGTGCAGGATTCGCCGCTACCAGGTCGGGTCCAGGTGTTGTTCTCCGACCACACCTGGGTGGAGGTGGCGGCGGACCTGCGAATCAACCGCACGACGGCGGCTCCTCTGGTACCGGAATTCGAGTTGGTGCCCTCGCCGGAGGTGATCATGGCGGCGATGGCGATCGCGGACGAACGAGGCATGGACGGGTTGGGCGAATTCCGGCGCGAGGATTGGCTGGAGGCGCGGCGACGTGCGGCTGGCGGGGGCCAAGTTTCGCACTGACCCCGACATGCGAGAAGAGCCCCGGCCGTGGCCGGGGCTCGATCGCATGCGGGGGTTGGGTCAGGTGGGGGGTGTGTCGCCGAGTTGGTAGCCGAGCAGGCCGAGGGCCATGGTGTAGCAGCCTTCGAGATAGTCGTCGTTGTCCGGATCGCCGTGGAGAACAAAGCTTCCCGGCTGCCGCATGACCGACATGGTGGCGCACGCACCGGTGACGGTCGCCGCGACGACTCCGACCTCGGCCTGCTGGTGTGGTAGTCGTGGCTGAATCCACACGGTGACGTATTCGCAGTCGATGCCGTCGAGTCGGATGGGCGGGTCGAGTTTGTAGCAGCGGGCAGGTCCTATGTACCCGCCGAGGTTGTCTACATGCAGTGCGGCGTGCGCCATGACGGCTCCTCCTCGATGTCGCTCCCCGGATTCGCTAGGGGGCAGGGTGTTTCGTTCAGGGGGTCGGGTTCGGCGGCTCGAAGAGGTACTCGATGAGCGTGAGTAGTCCGGCCGCGCCGTGTGCGCCTGCGCCGCCGCCACCGGCGGGGTATCCGCCGGGTTGTCCGGTGTGGCCGCCGCCGCCGGATTGGCCGGTTTGCCACAGCACCGGGTGGCTGGTGCCCGCGGGCACGAGTCCGGATGCGCCGCCGGTGGATCCGGATCCCGCGCCGCCGCCGCCCCCGGCGAGCAGGGCGACGGCGCCGGATGTCACGGATCGGCCGGGTTGGTTCGGGCCGCCGCCGTTTCCTCCGCGCATGTTCGACTGGCCGCCGATGCCGCCGTGGTCGGCACCGAGACCTGGTTGTGCGGCGAGGAGTTCGCCGAATACGGTGGGGCCGCCGTCGTTTCCGTGATCGCCGCCGGGACCGACGATGATGGCCACGGTGTCGGGTAGTTGGCTGGCGCGGATGCGCCGGGGGTGCACGGCGGCTCCGCCACCGCCGCCGCTGTCGGCGTTACCTCCGCCGCCACCGGCTCGTTCGAAGACTTCGATCGAGTCCAGGCGGGTGGGTTTGTTCCATGTGGCGTTGGCGGCATAGAAGCGGATCACGGTGTGCATCAGGTGAATCGCTCGATGACATACAGCAGCCCGTTGCCGCCGTTGCCGCCGTTTCCTCGGGGCGGGATAAGTCCGGCACCGCCCCCTCCGCCGCCTCCGGAGGGAGCGGCGCCGCTGCCTCCGGAGCCGTTGACGTTGGGGCCGCCGCCACCGCCACCGCCGCCGGTGGTGACCACGACAGAGGGTCGTTGGCCGTCTTGGCCGGGGAGCCCGCCGGGTGAGATGCCGCCTTGCCCGCCGGGCATTCCTGGTCCGCCCGGACCTCCGCCGCCGCCGCCTCCTCCGCCACCGCCGTTGAGCGAGTACTCGGTGTAGGAATCGCCGCCAGGATTGGCTGCGCCGACACCGACTCCAGCGCCTTTGCCTCCGGCACCGCCACGGATCATGCCCGCACCACCGGCACCGCCGGTGCCACCGACTTCGAAGTCGGCTTGACCGCCGACACCGCCGCCCGCGATCAGGAAATCGCCGAAGCTGGTATTACCACCGCCGTATCCGGGCTCGGCATCGCCGGTGCCGCCCGATCCGCCCCGCCCGATCACGATCGCGATGGGTAGGAAGTTGCCGTCACGGTCGACCGGCAGCAAGGCGGCGGGAATGCTGTGGTGGACTTCGCCGCCTCCGCCTCCACCACCTCCGGTCTTTCGCCCGGCCGCCAGGATGTCCCAGCGGCCGGCCGCGCCTCCGGCGCCACCGCCGAGCAGGATCACGTCGACCGAGACGATGCCCTTGGCGGGTGTGTAGTCCCTGTTGCCGGGGAACACGATCGCCCGCCCGTGCAAGGTGAGCTGTTCGTAGGCTTGCCGCAGTTCGGTGATGGAGCGGGAGTGATCGCCGATGACGTTGACGACCTGGTTGTGCAGCCGCTGCTGGTAGCGGGTGAACACCGCCAACGTCGCCTCTTTCAGCGCCGACCTGGCGGAGTCTTCGTTGATGTTCTGCCCGAACTTCGAGCCCAGGACGAACGAGCCGTCCGGTGCGGGCTGGCGAGGAGTAGTCATCTCACCTCCAGACATGACGGTGAACGCGCCCTCGGACCGCGAGACGGCGAGGCGCGTTCAGGATGGGAAAGACCGATCGCCAGCAGCAAACCGATCGTGGGAGGTGGGCCGGTCAGTGACCGATGCGGCGAGTCACGCTCGGGCGCTGCACTATTAGGGATCGCGGCGCGGCACCGACGTCGCACTGTCGCGACGTGGCCGGGTGCGCTTCGGGGTGACAGCGGGCCGGATCAGCAGACCCGCGATCACGGGCGCAAGCAGGGTGTAGAGGGTCAGGACAGGCTCGATCCAGCCGCTGTCGATCTCGCGATTGAGTGCGTAGGCAGCGATCGCGGTGATCGTGACCAGGACCGATCGGACCAGAGCAGGTTCGGGTAGCCGGGGCTTGTGACTGGTCACGACTTGTTCTCATGCAGTGCCGCAGCGATTTTCGCGGGCAGCTCGTCGATGCCGCGCTGCAGCCGATCGAGCGCGGCGGGAAGGTCGATGGAGCTTTCGTGGACGCGGCCGTCGACGTTGAGCAGATATCCGGCCACGGTGTCGGTGGGCTGGTCGGTGTCGCGGTAGCGCGAGCGGGACGGGAGGAGCTGGGTGAGTTCGCGGTGGATCTCGTGGAGCTTGTGGGACTCGTCGGGGGTCATATCTGTGTCCTTTCCGAAGAGGGCGGCGAGGGCGGGTTCGCCCCCGCGCACGGCGTTGACGTCGATGAGTTGTCCGGCGACGTGGGCGGTGGAGGAGAACTGCAGAATGGCGATCGCTTTGCCGCCCATCGGTTCCCAGCCGGGGTGGTTGTCGCCGGGGTACAGCTGTGGGGCGTAGTCCTCGCCGGTGACGTAGTGGCTGTTCCAGATGCCGACGGGAAGTTCGGCCAGCGACGGGGAGCCCATGGTCGAGATCCAGTACCAGCGCGGAAGATAGATCGGCAGCAGCTCGAACCCGCGGTCGGTGAACGCGGTGACGCGTGCGTGCAGATCTTCGATGCTGCCGTCGCGGTCCAGGTCTTCGTAGTCGATCTGTAGTCGGCAGGCCCCGCCCGAGTGTGCGAGCGCGGTGTCGGCTTCGAGTTCGGGTTTGGTGCCGACGTCGCAGTACACGTAGCCGCCCCACCGGTTAGGGAAGTGGATCTGCATCTGTTCGCGGGCGCGTGGCCACCAGGGGTCGACCCAGCTGCCTTGGGAGATCTTGTGTGTGGCGAAGCTGAACCCCTCGGCGCGCGCGGCGGCGAAGTCGAAAGCTCGCTGATGGTTGGAGATGTCGATGCCGAATACCGTTGCCATGCTCGGCCTTTCATCGGGGAAGATGGCACCGCTGTCGCGAAGCCAGAGCAGCGGGTCGAGGCGGCCGGGCCCTGGCGGCACCCACCTGTACTCATGCACCTCGATGTGGACGTGGGGTTTCACTCCGGCGTTGGTCGCGCTGTCGGGGTCGACGTGGGCGATGCGCTGGCCCGCTTCGATGCGTTGGCCGACAGAGACTTCGGGCACGATGTGCCCGTAGACGGTGTAGCCGCCGCCCTCGGCCGCCGGGTGGTCGATGCACACCCAGCGCCCGAACCCCCTCGCAGGCCCGGCGCGGTCGACGCGCCCGCCTGCCATGGCATAGACCGGGCGTCCGCCGCTGCCGAAGGGCCAGCCGATGTCGAGGCCCCAGTGCCAGCCGTCCTCGCGTGGCCCAAACAGCGAGGTGACGATGAGCCCGCGATCCATCGGCCAATAGCGTGTGTTCATGTGTGCCTCTTGAGGATTCCGTTGCGTGCCTTGCCGTTTCGTTCGGCGTGCAGAACGCGGCGGTGCTCGATCTGGTCGTCGAGTGCGCGGAGGTAGGCGTTGACCTCGGTGACCGAGTGGGCAGCCGGGTCGAAACGTGGTGGGGTATCGAGGGTGTCGATGACGTGCGCGGTCGGTGTGGCGGGCTCGGGTTCGTCGATCTTGTAACCGAGGTAGCGCAGCCGCTCGACCTGGGCTTCGCGCTCGCGCACTGTCATCGAAGCCGGGTCCTGGACTACGAACGGCTCGGGATCGGGCACATCGAGGTCGACCCACTGGCCCATGCCGTTGAGCTGGTGCTGTTCACCGCGATAGGGCCGCTGAAACTTCTTGGTCGCCAGGGCGGGATCCATGGGTGGGCATCCGGCCTCGGTGAGGTGTTTGGAGATAGCGCGCGCGAGTGGTTCGACGAATACCATCGGGGTGCGCCCAAGGATCGGGATGCATTGCAGCGCAGGCAGAAACCGTTCTTCGGGGTTGTCCGGGTCGATGTCTTCGATGCGCCACAGCGTGCTCACAGCACACCGAGGTCTCGGGCGAGGCCGGCGAGTTCGTCGAGCATTTCCAGTCCCTTCATCAGTGGGTCTTCGGGTTCGCGGTGACCGACGGTGATGTCCCAGGTCGGGGTTGTGTCGCGGTCCCAGGCCAGGACGATTTCGGTGATCCGGTCGACATACACCCGCCCCGCTTGCCCCCAGTCGCGCACGGTGGTGCCGATGCGGGTGCCCAGCCAGGCGTTGCCGTATCCGCGCTGGCCGATGCGTAAGTTCTCGTAGCCATCGGCGACCTTGAGGGTGTGGGTGGTCTGCTCACGCGTGCGCCACCGCCCGGTTCGCAGGGCGATGAGGGCGTTGAGGCTGTAGGCGCGATCGGCTCCGTCACACCAGGTTTCGAAGTAGTGCGACCACCCGAGTTTGCGTGCCCGTGCGCCGTCGCGGTGCTTCATGAACGCCCCGAAAACGTCCATGAACAGGGGTTTCAGCAATTCTGAAGCCGTGCCCCCGAGGGGCGGGAGTAGCAATGCAAGCGAGGTAAGATCGCCGATGAGGTTCACCGCCGCCGCCAGCATCTCGTTCACGCCAGGGGCGCTGTGGCCTCCGGTGACGAACCCGACGTCGGTCGCGGGTCGCCAGTGAAAGCTGGTGGACACCACCCCGGTTCGGTCGCCGTCGCGCAGAATGATGCCCGGCGCGCGCGGAACGGTGCCTTTCCAGCCGGGGCGGGAGTACTCCTCGGGGAAGGTGGGATCGCGGATCTCTTCGACGGTCTGGTTGAAGCCGTCGGCGGCGATGCGGGTGACCGCACGCACGAGCCCGTCGAAAAGGTTTCCCGCGAAAGAGGTTTCAGTACTCCACCCGGAGGAATCGACCAGGTCCCACACCAGTGCGCCGTGGCGGACCCGGCCTCCGGGCCAGGGTTCGGGGTCGCCGTCGAGCCAGCGACGCGGCTCCCAGGTCAGCTGGGCGTCGGCGACGATGGACTTGGAGACCTCATACATCGTCTTGAATCTCGAGTGCACGATCGCGAACGGGGAGCGGTCGTCGAGGATGGCGAGTGGTTTGACCACCTGCGACCAGGTCGTGGTGTCGAGATTGAGCCAGCTGCGCGGATCCAGCGGGTCATCGGGCAGGGTCCACAGGTGGCTTTCGAGCCGCAGCAGGTTCAGGAACAAGGTCAGCAGCAGACTCCAGCGGGCGGGACCGAAGCACACGAAAACCTTGGGGAACTGCACCTCGGGCAACAGAAACGGGTTGCTGTAGGCGATGATGTGGCGCAGGTGCTCGATGTCGTGTTTGAACGTGGCGCGGACGATGCGCTGCCCGTTCTCGTCTTTGATTTGCTCGAGGTCATCGAGCATCCCCGACCAGCGGGCGCCGTCCTTGTCGACGGTGATGAAGATGTTGTCCGTCGAGCGGGCGTCGTGGTTGGTCATCCACCGCGCGAGGTAGTAGTGCGCGGGTAGTTCGATCGTCCCGATGCCGGTGTCGTTCTCGATGGCGGAGAATTTCGCGCTGATCTCGTTGTGGACTTCTCCGCGTAGCGCCCAGTTGCCGTCCCAGATCCGGACGAGTGGGGGCCGGATCCGGCGCTCGGTGTCGGTTTTCAGGCGTGCGGTGATGTCGGCGAAAACCTGGTCGAAATCGATGGTTTCGACCGTGGCGTTCACTCGAGTCCACCCCAGGGGCGTGGCCACGGCCGCGGGCAGCGCACTTGGATCCCGGCACCGATCGGCGCGCCGGTCACCGACACCGGGATCCGGGTGAGCGGGGTGCGGCCGGGCAGCGGGTACAGGAACCGTTTGCCACCCATCCGCGCATACACCTCGGTATCCAGGCTCGAGTTGACCTGTCCGTTACGGGCCATGCGGTCGGTGTCGACGACGATGTGCTCGCCGTCGAGCAGCGGCGGCATGACGATCTTGCGCTCTCTGTCAATGTCTGCTCGATCGAATTCATCGGAGCCCCAAGAGAAGTCGGGGATCGTCCACACGATTCCGGCGGCGCCTTGGAATACCCAGCGCAGCCAGATCTCATAGTCGACCGGCAGCGGATTGGACACAGTGACGAACCCGGTCTCGACTCCGCCGCCGGTGGTATCGGTGGTAGTGACGAAGCTGGAGGTGACGTCGTCTTCGAGCCAGCGCGGATACGCCCCGACCAGCGGCAACACCACCAGGCCGTAGTCGTCGATGTGGGGGTCGCCGACGATCTTCACCCGTGGTTTCGCGCCGAGCCGGACCGGCAGGCGGCGGTGGGTGTCGCCGATGCGGACGCGGACGAGGGATTCGCGTTTGTAGGAGAAGGCGTTACGGAATCGGGAATCGGCGACCCGCCACGGCAGCCCGGTGGTTCCGATGATGTGGAAGGCGAGGGAGAAGTCGAACTTCTCCTCCCGTGTGCCGCCGAAGTCCGCACCGACCTGGAAAGCGGTGGCGTTGTAGATGGTCTCGGTCACCGTTTCGTACATCGCGTCGAACTCGGTGCCCGAGTCCTCGTCGGCGAGGACCACGCCCTTGTCGCCGCGTCCGGGTCCGGCGACGGTGAACGACTCCCCGGCCGGGGAGTCGATGACGATGCGAGTGCCCTCGGGTGGGCTGATCATCGTCCCGTCCAGGTCTTGGCGCGTTGGCGCTGGTCGAGCTGCATCAGCGACCATTCGCGGCGGAACTCCGCAGAAGACATGCCGGTAGTGAGGTTCTCGATGCGGACGCTGGCGTCCAATGCGGGTTCGGCGGTGAACCCGCCCATGAACGCCTGCATCTGTCCCGGGCTCGACAGGACCGGCTCCGGGCGGCGTGAGAGGTTGACAGCGGCCTCGCCGGGCATCAACCAGCCGCCGCTGTCGAAGACCTTCGGCCGCAGCTTTTCCCACCACTCCGGTGTCGGTTGCCCCGCAACGGGGGTATAGCCGAGCTGGGCGGCGACCTGGTCCGGCGAGAACGAGGGCAGCGGGCCGATCGCTTGGGCCTGGCGCTGCGCCAGCGTCTGCCCGGCCTGGATCAGCGGGCTGTAATCGATGCTCCACCAGCGGGATTGGCCGAGCCCGAACGGTAGCTGTTCGAGCACGGCGTCGAAGGCGATCCCGGCGGCGTTGGTGACGAAGTCGCGGACACGGCCCTGGATCTTGTTGCCGGAGTTGCGTAGTTCGTCGAGCTTGGTCTGTGCCCGCGACAGCTCGGCGTCGGCCTTGAGTCGATCGTTCGCGGTGGCCTCGGGGTCGGCGTAGACCTCGTTGCGGCGGGTATTGGCGGAGTCGAGCGAGGACTGGGCGTCGATGCGAGAGAGCTCGTCTTCGCTGAACTTCCGTTCCAGCGCAGGCGCTTGAGGTGCGGGACCATCCGCTTCCCCGGAGGCGACGGCGTCCTTCTTCTGTTGCAGCCCAACAACCCTCTGTTCGGCTTTCTCCACGGCGAGGTCGGCCTGGCGTCGGTCGGCGTCGGACTTGTTTTCATCGCCGTAGACCTTGTCGCGGCGTTGTTTGGCCTGCTCGACGGAGACCTGCGCCGATTCGAGGTTCGTCTGATCGGCGTCGGTCCACTCCTTCTTCCCCTTGCCCTTGCTGGAGGAGGTGGTTCCGCTGGTGTCGCTGGCCCCTTCGGCCCACCCCGCGATCAGTTCGTTGGGCAGGTGGAAGGCGTGGGTGAACTGGGAGTCGGTCGCACCGACCGCCGGTGAACCGAGCCGTGAAGTGCCGTGGGAGCCACCGGCTTCGGCGGGTTGGCCGTTGATGGTCGCGGCCATGTGATCGGGGTTCGCGCCGACCTGGAACAGAGTGCCGGCAGGGCCGAGGCCGACCTCGAGCCCGGCGAGGCGACCGGCGAGCAGGTCCAGGGTGGTGTAGAGCCGCACCGCTGGGTTGGCCATCCCCATGGCGACCCTTTGAAGGAAGCTGATGAAGCCTGAGCAATCGAATTGGTCGGGGCCGACACCGGTCCACTTGTAGGGGTTGCCGGTCACCGCCCGCGCGGCGGCGAGTGCATCCTTGATGCCGCGTGGGACCGCACCACCGGCAGCGAAACGTAGTGCGCCCGAACGCATCGCGCCGCGCAGCCGGTACATCGCGCCTTGTCCCCCGACAGCGGACACCTCGCGGGCGGTGACGACGTGCTCGCCCGCGGACAGCCGGGCCACGACGCTGTCGGAGGTCGGGCCGCCGGGTCCGGCGACCGAGCCGCCCGCCGCGAGTCCAGGGATCACGCTGGTGACGGCTGAACCGATCCGGCCCGCGACGTCGCTGACCTTGCCGACGATGCCCTTGACCCGGTCCCAGTACTCGACGATCTTGCCGACGACGCGTTCGACGGTGTCACGCAGACCTTCGAACCACTTCTTGCCGGTGTCGATCGCGGATTTAATCAGTTCCCAGCCGGATTGGAATCCGGACTGGAAACCCTCCCACGCTGGTTTGATGACTGCGGTCCACATCGCCGAGAACGCGGTGCCCAGGACCTTGATCGCGGTGGTGAACGCGGTCCAGGCGGGTTGGATGATGTCGGTCCATACCGAGGAGATCAGATCGCCGATGAACCCGAACACCGGTGAGATGACCGAGGACCACAGCCAGGACACGACGTCACCGACTTCGCCGATGACGGCCTTCCAGGCGGCGAAGTAGATCTGCACCCCTGCCCACCAGGCCGAGATCAGCGTTCCGATGAACCCGAATACCGGGGAGATGATCGTCGACCACAGCCACGACACGACGGCGCCGACTGCGTTGAGGGCGATGCCCCAGGCGGTGAAGTAGAGCTGGACCCCGGACCACCACAGCGAGATCAGCGATCCGATGAATCCGAAGACGGGTGAGACGACCGAGGTCCAGAGCCACAGCAGTTTGTCTCCGACCCAGCCCAGCGCGGCGAGGAAGTTGTCCCAGACCGGTTTGATGTAGTCCCAGGCGGCGGAGATGGCGGATTGGATTGCGCCCCAGACGGTTTGCCAGATCTGTTTCCCGGTTTCGGTTTGGGTGAAGAACCACACCAGTCCCGCGACCAGCGCGGCGATCGCGGCGATGATCAGCACGATCGGGTTCGCCGCCATGGCGGCGTTCCACAGCAACGTCGCGCCCGCCGCAATTTTCGTGGCCGTGGCGTGGGCTATCGTCGCGATACGTCCGCGCGCCTTGGCGGCGGTGTCGGCGTTCTGCACCCCGGTGCTCGCGCCGGTCGCGGCGGTGTTCGCGGTCAACGCGGCGGTGTGTGCGGTCATCGCGCCGGTGAGCTGGCGCTGGACCACCAACTGCGCGAACATCGCTGGGGTCTGCACGATCCTGGCGATCTGGTATCCGGTCTGCGCGGCCTGGGAGATCGCATATGCGCCAGCCAGTCCGATCAGTAGCGGGGTGACCAGGCCGGTGTGCTCGGCGAGGATGCCGAGGATGTCGCTCATCGTTGCGAGGGCGGCGGAGACAACGGTGATGGAGTCGACGCCGAGGTTGCCCAGCGCGCCGCCGAGCCCGGCCAGCCCGGAAGTGAGGCTGTTCAGGAACCCGCTGTCCTTCCCGGCTCCGGCTTCATTGATCCGATTCAGAGAGTCGGTGACCGTGCTGAATCCGGCGGTGAGCTTCGAGAAGTCGAATGCGCCAATCGAATTGGTGACCCGCTCGATAGTCGCCGGGAGATTGGTCATCCACTGCGTGAAGGTCTCGACAGCTTGAGAGTCGGCAAGCCGCTGGGAGAACGCCTGGATCTTCGGGGTCAGCTTGTCCAGACCACCGGCCACCCCGGTGAGAGTGGTGGTGGCGACCGGCAACCAAGGGGCGAGGAACCCGGCGCCCAAGCGCGCCATCGCGGCTTGGAAACCGCCGGTCGCTCCGGAGAGGGTTTGCCGGAGCCCGGCCATGGTGCCGGCATAGGCTTTGGTCGCTCCGGCGGCCCCGTCGGAGCCTTCCATGATGCCTTTGGCGAGGATGTCCATCGCCTTGCCCGCGGGCACCGCGCCCTTGGAGATCATCTTCTGCATCTGGGCGGTGTTGACCCCGAACCCGTTGGCCAGGATCGCCAGCGCGGGCACTCCGGCTTCGGCGACCGACCACACTTGATCGAGGGACACCTTGCCGGTGGCGGCCATCTTCCCGAACGCGGCCGACACCTGCTCGACCCCGTCGGCGCCCTTGCCGGATGCGGCGGCGGCCTCACCGATCGCGGTCAGATACCCCGGCACCTTCTCGGCCGGGACGTTCATCGCGACCAAGTTTTTGCCGACGTCGGCGAACTGGTCGAGGTTGAACGGGGTGCCGTTGACGGTCTGTTTGATCTGGTCCATCAGCTGACCGGCCTCGGTGGCCGAGCCCATGATGGTCGTGAGCGAGGTGGTGGCGTTCTGGATGGTCGTGAGCCGGTCCAGCCCGGATTTCAGGGCGGTGCCACCGAACAGCGCCGCGCCGATCCCTCCGGCGGTGAGCGCGCCCTTGAACACTGCGCCGAACCCGGAGGCGAACCGCGAGCCCATCGACCGGCCCGCTTTGTCCGCGCCGCCTTGGACTTGGGTGTACGCGCCCTCGACGGCCGGGGCGAACTTGTCGGTGGTCGGGACCAGCGACACGTACCCGGTGCCGAGGTTCACTCCACCTGTCGTCACAGCAGATCCCCCTCCACTTCGGCACGGGTACGCAAGGCGCGCAACCTGTCTCGGACCTCGGTCATGGGGATCGCGTGCCCGCTGACACGGCGGGCACCGGAATCCTCGACTCCGGGACGGGGGTAGGGGCGTGGCCGGTTGCGGTTGCGCGCCCCGTCCTTGGTCTTGGCCCACAGCAGCAAGCTCGCGAGGTCGATCAGCTCAGCGAGCAGGAACTCCGCTTGTCCCCACCGCGTCACCTCGGGGTGCATCGCGGACATGAGCGCGGATTCGCGGGGGGATTGGCGGATCAACACGAGCAGGTCGTGCCAGTTGAAGGACTCCGAGCCGACGTCGCGTAACCGGACACCGGCGCGGATGAGGTCTGCTTCCACGGCGTCGCGATGCTGATCGACCACGCTCAGGAGCCCGAGGATTCCCCCAGCTCGATACCGGAATCCTTCTGCCACGCCGCCATCAGCTCGCGCACCTCGGCTTGGGTCATCGCGTCGATCAACGCGAGATCCTTTGCGGCGGCGACACCTTCGATGAGCGCGAAGAACTGCTCGGTGTCGGACTCGCGGCGCAGCTTGCGGATCAGCCCGAAGGGAATGTTCTCCATCTTCGGCAGGCTGATCGCCTTACCGCCCGCGGTCGTATAGCTGAACTTCTCCATCATCTGGACCGGACCCTTCTGTGGGAATTGGATTGGTGGATCGGGCCTTTCGATGCCCGCCCGACGAGGGCAGGCCCGGTCCAAGGGGTGTGAAAGAACCCCGTCGGGCGGGATCAAGGGATGCCGGGGTCAGGCCGGGGTGACGGTGAGCTTGGGCGCGGTGCCGCCGGTCAGGCCCGAGCCGTTGCCGGTCACGGTGCCGCCACCGGAGAGGGTGATCTGGAATGGGCCACCGGCCGCGCCGGTCACGGTGACGCCGTCGGCACCGACGTCGGCCAGCGCTGCCAGCGCGGTCCGCACCGCAGCGTTGGTGGCGTCGAAAGCAATTGCGGTGGTGGGCTTCCCGTCGACGGATAGCAGGAAGGTTCCGGCGGTCGGAGCGCCGGAGATCGCGACAGTCCACTGAGTCGGTGGGCGGCCCTTGTGCACCCATTCATAGAGCGGTGTTCCGTCGGCGTCTTCGAAGCATTCGACGGTGACGGTGTAGGCGATGGTCTCGGTGTGCACGATCTGCACGTCGTCGACGGTGCTGATCTGTCCGTCGGGGATCCAGATGCGGCGCAGCGCAACATCGGAGTCGAGGGTGTCGATGACCCAGTTCGAGTGTGGTAGCTGTCTTTTGTTGTGCCGCACCGCGATCGAGTTGCCTTTCACGGTGACGTTGTCGTCGCCGTACACCGCCCGCAGGACGTGCGCGTTGATCGACTCGAGGAACGTGAACTGCGCGGTGAGGGTGTAGTCGGTTTGCAAGATCTTGACCGTCGAGCCGCCGAAGGCTTTCTTCTTGTCGACGTCACGGGATTCGGCGAGGGTGTATCCGTCTTCGCCGATGTAGCCGTGGTCGATGAACGCGGAGTTCAGATCGCTGGTGGCGCTGCTCGGGCCGGGTGTGCCGAGCGGGGCGCGCAGCAACGACCCGGTGGCGCGCGGCATCGCCGCGTAGACGTTGGCAACAGAGCTTGCCATAAGAACGTG
>NZ_BDAY01000095.1 GCF_001612685.1 Nocardia altamirensis NBRC 108246 | reverse complement strand
GTCAGCTTGACTCGCGCCGCAACGAACCGGACGATGCCCGGTGCGACCCGGTTGGCGAGGTACTGCAACCGAGCCTCCGGGGTGACCGGAACGACGCTGCGGTCCTTCTCGACGGGCCCGCACGATCTGCTTGGCCATCTTCTCGGGACCGTAACTGCGCTTGCGATAGAGGTTGTCGTAGCGCTCCTGGTTACGCTTCTCCTCCTCGACGCTGACACCCGAGAACCTGGTAGTGGCACCGATATTGGCGTGCACGGTGCCGGGGCAGATGGTCGACAATGCACTCATTGCAAAGTCTCCGGTGGCGAGGCAATCGGCGTACAGCGCACACCCCGCGTGGCCGCCTGAGCCAATTTGCGCCTGGTAGGCGTTCGTTGCCCGGTTCGACGAGCAAAGTGGCGCACGGGATCGGCCAGCGGATGGGTATCGACTGTCGGTACGGTGCTGACTGCTACGGCGAGGCGGCCCCGTTCATGGAAAGTCAAACTGATTGCGAGCCAGCCGATTCCAGTGACTTCCGTCACCGAATCGACTGGAACCAGCTGCGCCACAAGTGCGTCGAAGAACAGTGACGGAATAAGACCGCCAGATGGGAAACCAATGAACACTGCAATGACCGGCCGCCGGTTCGTCGCGTCGATCGCCCTGTCCGCGGCCTGCGCCGCAGGAGCGTCAACAATGGGAGTGGGGCTCGCGGAAGCGGAGGCGCCGACTGCTGCAGCTCAAACGATCGGCGCTACGCAGCCGGGATGGCAGTTCGAATTCACCGCAACCTACAAGGCGACGGTGTCCTGCTACTTCGAGAACTTGGACAGGACAGACGCCACGGGTCCGTTCACGTACACCGGCACCGGTAAGACGAAGGATGGTGCAGTGAATGATGCGAAGAACAACGCTCAGAAGGCTGTACCAGCAGGAAAGAAGTTGAAGCATTGCCGCACAGTGAGCGTCGGCAAGTAGTTTGACAGAGGAGTATGGATTACATGGACGACGATGATCGCCGCATCTGGCAGATCGCAGTAGGGCTCGGGTTACCTGACCCCACTGGACCTGGATCGCTCGCTAGCGAGGAGATCCACCCGATCGCGCTGATCCTTGAAGGGAGTGCGCATCGGATCCGCGGCGTGAACCGGATACCGTGCTATACCGAGTTCGGTCAGGTCAGTGAGATCGACAACTTGGCTGAACGACTTCAGGGTGACGCCTACGATCCTGCCACTGTGCCGGTCGAATGCACCCTCACCGTTTACATTGCCGACGACGAACTGGACGAGCTACTGCCGGTGATCATGGAAGATCTCGGCATTGACCAGGGCGGCTACTCAGCTGCGGCTGGCCGTACAGTCACTCTCGGTCTGCGCGACATCTCGTCGAGATCTGAGCCGAACGGTGTCTACCAGGGCCTCATCGACCAGCATGAAAGTCAAAGCGGACTGGACTGAGACGCGCTGTTCAGCGGGTTGCCACACAAAGCCGTGTTGTGCGCGGTTACGCAGCGCACAACACGGCAGGTGGCCGCCGTCACTGGTGGTCAATTCGAAGCAGTGTCGTTCCTGCGGGCTCGACTAAACATGTTGGTCCGACGGTCGAATACTAGGTGAGCTTCACCCGAGCCGCGAAGAACCGCACCACCGCGGGCGCGAACCGGTTGAACTGCAACTGCATTCGCGCTTCCGGCGTGATCGGCACGATGTCCCGGCCGCGTTCGACGGCCCGCACGATCTGCTTGGCCACCTTCTCGGGACCGTAGCTGCGCTTGCGATAGAGGTTGTCGTAGCGCTCCTGCTTACGCTTCTCCTCCTCGACGCTGACGCCCGAGAACCTGGTGGTGGCAACGATATTGGTGTGCACGATGCCAGGGCAGATGGTGTGCACCGAGATACCGCGACCGGCCAGTTCCGCACGCAGGCAGTCGGAGAACATGAACACCGCCGACTTGCTGGTGGAGTAGGCACTGAACCCCTGCTGCGGGCTGTAGGCCGCCATGCTCGACAGGTTGACGATGTGCCCGCCGAGCCCACGCTCGGCCATCGCAGGCCCGAACGCCCGGCACCCGTTGACCACGCCACCCAGGTTGATCCGCATCACCCGATCGAACTCCACCGCCGTGGTCTCGAAAAACCCACCGGCCTGGCCGATTCCGGCATTGTTGATCAGAATGTCCGGCACGCCGTGGGCCGCGAGCACGGTGGCGGCGTGCTCGTTCATCGCGTCCGCGTCCGACACATCGAGCTGATACGCATGCGCCACACCGTTTTCGGCGGCGATCAACGCCACCGTTTCCTTGGCCGCCACGAGATTGATGTCCGACAGCACGATTTCGGCCCCGCTGCGCGCCAACGCCAGCGCCGTTTCGCGGCCGATGCCGCTGCCACCGCCGGTGATCACTACCAGTTGATCCTCGAAAGGCCTTGCGTCACGGCCGACTTCGGCGCGCCGCAGCGCACGCGGGGCCGCCGCGCCGTTGACCGTGTCGATCAGTTCTGTCGTCGCGGTGGCCAGGGCTGCGGGGTGGGAGAACGGCATCCAGTGCCCGGCGGGCACGTCGCGGCGCCACAGCTGCTGCACCCATTTGCTCGCGTCGTCGTATCCGGCGGGCCGGACCGCGACGTCACGACCAGCCACGATCAGCTGCACCGGCACCTCGGTGTGCCGCTCCCGCGGCGAGACCAGCCGTTGCACGATGTTGGCCCGGTAGATCAGCAGCCCGTCGACCATGTCGCGCCGGAAGGTCGGGCCGAGTGTCACGGTGGCCGGTGGCGTCTCGTTCATGATCGAGACGACCCGCTGCCAGAGCCGCTCGGTGCCGACCAGACCGAAGACGGCCCGCGGCAACACCGGTGTCATGAAGAAGAACGTGTAGAGCGAGGACAGCACCTGGGTGAACGGCTGCCAGACGTTGCGCGGTGTCGGCCGGGACAGCTTGGCCCGGAACCAGTTCGCCAGGTGATCGAGGTTCGGCCCGGACACCGAGGTGAACGACGCGACCCGCTCGGCGGCCTTCGGCTCGCACACCGCCTCCCACACCTGCACCGAACCCCAGTCGTGCGCGAGCACGTGCACCGGACGGTCGGGGCTCACCGCGTCGACTACCGCGAAGAAGTCGGCGGCCAGATGGTCGAGCCGGAAGTCTTCGGTCCGCCTGGTCTGGGTGGAGCGCCCGTGCCCGCGGGTGTCGTAGGTGACGACGTGAAAACGGCTGGCCAGCAAGGGCACCACCGCATCCCACAGGTGGCTGGTGTCGGGCCACCCGTGCACCAACAGCACGGTGTCGGCGGCCGGGTTGCCGTATTCGTAGACGGCGATATCGAATTCGCCGCTGCGAACCGTGCGCTCGAGGGCAACGAGCTCCGTGGTCGTCATCGATTTTCTCCTTGCTGACCAGTGGTCGTGGTTAGAGGTCGAGCACCAAGCGCCCACCGGACGAACGCGAGACGCAGACCAGCATCTCGCCCGCCGCGTGTTCGGCGTCGGTGAGCACGGCGTCTCGGTGTTCGGGTGCGCCCGACAGCACCCGCACCTTGCAGGTGCGGCAGAAGCCTTGACGGCACGAGTAGGGGCGATCCGGCTGCGTCTCCAGGATGGTCTCCAGCGCGGAACGGTCCGCGGCCACTTCGACCACCTTTCCGGTGGAGGCGAATTCGATCTCGAACGGCACTCCGTTGACGATCGGCGGCGGCGAGAACCGCTCGGAATGCAGTTCCACACCCGGCATTTCGCGCACCGCCGCCGCGATGGCCGAGGTCATCGGCACCGGTCCGCAGCAGTAGACGGCGGTATCGG
This sequence comes from Nocardia altamirensis NBRC 108246, assembly GCF_001612685.1. GTDB lineage: Bacteria > Actinomycetota > Actinomycetes > Mycobacteriales > Mycobacteriaceae > Nocardia > Nocardia altamirensis. The sequence continues at coordinate 42,156 of NZ_BDAY01000095.1, read as the reverse complement.
CGCTCACCCCGGGCAGCAACGCGGCCGCGTCGGGCAGACCGTGCTCGTCGTCGGTGCGGACGACGACCCGGTCGCCGAACCCGGCGATCTCGTCGAGGAACGGAATGGTGTCGCGGCTGCGTCCGGTGTACACCATCGACCAGTCGATGCCGAGCCGGTGCGCCAGCCGCGCCATCGGCAGGATCGGCGTGATCCCGATGCCGCCCGCGACGAAATGCAAACGGGCGGCTGGTGATCCGTGTCCCGGCACCGCGAACGGGAAGGCGTTGCGCGGGCCGCGGACGGTGATCGGCGCGCCGATCGGAAGGTGGTCGTGCACCTCGACCGAGCCACCGCCGCCGTCCAGAATGCGCCGCACCGCAACGCGATAGGCGCGGGTGTCGGCCGGATCGCCGCACAGCGAGTATTGCCGCAACCGGCCAGAGGGCAGTTCGAGGTCGAGGTGCGCGCCCGGCCGCCACCGGGGCAGTTCGCGCCGATCCGGCGCCTCCAGCCGGAGGCTGACCACATCCTGGTCGTAGGCCTCGACGCGCCGTTCGGTGACCACGAGCGCCAGCCGGTGGTCATCCACCTTCGGCGCCAGCTCGCGGCGGTTGATCAGCGTCGTCCATTTCAGCCGCGCCGACGCCACCGCATCGAGCACGCGCACCGCGCGGTCCCGATCACGCTTGCCGAACAGGTCCGCCGGGACCTGCTCGGGGATGGGCCGCAAATTCATGACGGCACCGTCCGTCACGACGCGGCAGCCTGCGCAGCAGGAGATTTCGCCAGGTACGCCACCGCCTGTGCGGTGGATCCGACCGATTCCGGGTGATAGCCGGGCTGGAAGGTCGACACCGCGCTCCGCACCAGCGACGGCACGCCAGGCAGCGCGCCACGCCACATCGAACCGAAGACCCGCAGGATCAGCCGCGGGTAACCGTAGTCCGGCAGCGAAGGATCTTGGTGCACCATGAATTTGGTGCCACGCGCCACCAACGTGATGAAGATCGGGAACACGAGCGTCATCAGCGCCGCGCGCCGCACATAGCCCGCACCGAAGTAGACCGCGACATCGTGCGCGACGTTGCGGTGCTCGACCTCCTCGGCACCATGCCAGCGGAACAGGTCCGCGACCTGCGGGTGGGCGCCGAACTTCTCGAGATCCGCATTGAGGATCCAGTCGCCGAGGTAGGCGAAGAAATGCTCGAGGCACGCGATGATGGTCAGCCGCTCCACCATCATCTGGTGCTGCGCGACGCCGTCGACTTCTTTGGGGCCGAGCGTCTTTCGGAACAGGTACTCGGCCTGGCGCACGTACGGCGCGGGGTCGATGCCGTTCGCGGCGAGCACTTCGGTCAGCACCTTGTCGTGCGTCTCCGCGTGCATGGACTCCTGGCCGATGAAACCGAGCATGGCCTCGCGCAGCTTCTCGTCCTTCACGAACGGCAGCGCTTCGGCGTAGGCCGCGCAGAACATGCGTTCCCCCTCGGGCAACAGCAGATTCAGCGAGTTGATCAGATGCGAAGCGATCGGCTCATCAGCCATCCAGTGCAGCGGGGTGTCCGCCCACCGGAATTGCACATTGCGGGCGTGCAGCGCGACCTCACCGGGATCGGTGTCCGGTCGTCGCTCGCCCCTGCGAAGTAGCTTCATCGATACTCCTAGATCCATCTACTACCCGGTGGCCCGACTTTGGTCCGCTGCACACCTTCCTTCACCACTGTAGTGAAGATCATACACATACATGCAACTCTTAGTTACATAAAGTTCCGTCGCAGTTCAGGCATGTTTTCGAAGCAGGCGGTCGCCGCCCGTCCGCACGCGCCAATGCCGTTAGCCCGCTTGACGATAGGGGTCCCCACTGTGACCCACCTCCCTCTCATTCGAGCCAAAACTAGAACGCGTTCTAGTAGTCTTCCGCTATGGAACGACTCACCGGATTGGACGCCAGCTTCCTCTACCTGGAAACCGGGACCCAGCACCTGCACGTGTGCGCGCTGCTGCTTCTCGACCCGAGCTCAGGGGACTATTCCTTCGAGAAATTCAAGGCCGAACTCGGCAGGCGGCTACCGCTGATCCCGCAGATGCGCCGACGCGTCTACGAGGTGCCGTTCAACCTCGATCACCCGGTCTGGGTGGAGGACCAGAACTTCGATCTGGACTACCACGTTCGCCGCATCGGCATCGCCGCTCCGGCCGATCGCCGCGCACTCGCCGAACTCGTCGGCGATATCGCCAGCCGACCGATGGATCGGGATCGCCCGCTCTGGGAGATGTCGGTGGTGGAGGGTCTCGACGACGGAAAGGTCGCCGTGATCTGCAAATACCATCACGCCGCGGTGGACGGCATCACCGGAACCAACATGATGATGCACCTGTGCGATCTGGAGCCGAACGCCGCCAAGACCCCGCCCGCCAAACCGTGGCAACCGGAGCCGAGCCCCAACGACTGGCAGCTGTTCGCCACGGCGGTGGCCAAGTTCCCGACCAAGGCAGGCATCGTCGGCATGCTGCCGAAAACCCTCGGCATGGTGGCGGGCTTCGCGCAGCGACGTCGAAAGGACAAGGCGGGCATGGCATTGCCGTTCTCGGCACCGCGCACACCGTTCAACCTGGCCATCACCCCGCATCGCGCGGTGGCGTTCACCGAGGCGGAACTCGGCGCCATCAAGGAGATCGAGTCCGCGTTCGGCGTGAAGATCAATGACGTTGTCCTGACCGTGGTCGCCGGGGTGTTGCGCACCTACCTGGAGAAGCACGACGAACTGCCGGACCGTTCACTGGTCGCGTCGGTGCCTGTCTCCGTGCATGATTCGTCGCGGCACACCGAGGGCATCAACAAGGTGTCCACGCTGTTCGCGCGGCTCGGCACCGATATCGCCGACCCGGTGCAGCGACTGCTCCAGGTCGCGGAGGACAACCGCGGCGCCAAGGAAGAACACGACCTGATCGGCGCCGACTTCCTGCAGGACTGGTCTAAGTACGCGCCGCCGAACACCTTTCAGCTCGCGGCGCGGGTGTACTCGTCACTGAAACTGGCCGAACGGCATCCGGTGGTGCACAACCTGGTGGTGTCGAATGTGCCGGGCCCGCCGATGCCGCTGTACTTCCTCGGCGTCCGGGTGGCCGGAATGTATCCGTTCGGCCCGGTCTTTCACGGCGCGGGGCTCACCGTGACGGTGTTGTCGAACAACGACGACCTGGATTTCGGCTTCATCGCGTGCAAGGAGCTGGTGCCCGACGTCGCCGAGCTCGCCGACGCGGTCCAGGATGTCGTCGCCGAATTGCTGTCCGCCGCACGCGCATCGGGCTGAGCACCACGTCGCGCCTGTTCGCCATCGCCGCCGAACATGGCACGTCACAACCTCGCGGCGACCGCCCCACAGGCCTCGAGCAGCACCGGCACGAATCGATCGGCCGCGAGCACACAGGCCGCGTGGCCCGCCTTCACCAGATGAATGCTCGCCCCTGGGATCATGGTCGCCATCTCCAACTGCCGATAGACCGGAATCGCCCGGTCCCGAGTCGTGATCACCACGGCGGTCGGCATTGTCAGCGTCGCCAGCCATGCGCTCGCATCGAATCGGCCGACCTCGCCGATCACCTGAGTGATCGCCCACCCACTGGTGCTGCGCAGCTCCGCGAGCGCCCACTGGTCCAATCCGCCCGGCGCCCAGGCCGTCTCCGGCAATTCCGGTAGCCGCGCGGCGAATTCCTCGGTGCGACGGAACGAATGCGGCCCGACCGCCGCCGCGAAGGCACCGAACGCTTGATGGAAGGCGCGTTCGCGCCACTTCTCCTGGAACCGATACGGCGTCGCGCACAGCACGAGCCCGTTCACCCTGTTCGGATGCCGGTGCGCGGCAGCCAAACTCACCACCCCGCCGAGCGAGTATCCCGCACACACCGCCTGGTCGACGCCGAGCACGTCGAGGATGGCGACGACATCGTCGGCGCAGTCGTCCACGGTGAAGCGCTCGGAACGGATTCCGCGACCGTGCCAGCGCTGATCGAACAGGATGACGCGATACCGCTCGGCCAGCGCCGCCAACGCGGGAAACCAGTTGAGGTAGGCGGTGCAGGCAGTGCCGTGCAGCAGGACCAGGGCGGGCGCACCCTGCGGTCCGGCGATGTCGACCACGTAGGTGCGGCCTCGTCCCGGCAGTTCGACCAGCCGCCCGCCCGGCACCTCGGCGATATCGGGCACCCGCTTGGCGAACCGCCGCAGTGCCGCCGAGGATCGTGGGTTCGTCATCGTGCGCCTCCCGCAAGATCGCGGAGAATTAGAACGTGTTCTACACGATGATGCCATACCGCCCTGCACCGATCAGGCGCACGACACAGACCTAGGCCAGCGCGCGCACTATCGACTCGGCGACACAGGCAGGCTTGGCGGAACCCTCACACTCGATCGTCGTCGCCAGCACTACCTGCACGCCACCGGGCATCTCGTCGACAGTGACGATCGCTGCCCGCGCCCGAATCCGGGAACCGACCGGCACCGGGGCCGGGAAACGAACCTTGTTGAGGCCGTAGTTGATCCGCACACCGGCGTCGGTGATCTCGAATACCTGCCGCATCAGCGCCGGTAGCAGCGACAACGTCAGATACCCGTGCGCGATCGTGCTGCCGAACGGCCCGTCGGCGGCCCGGCGCGGATCGACATGAATCCACTGACGATCCTCGGTGGCCTCGGCGAAGGCCGTGATCCGCGCTTGGTCGATCTCGATCCACTCGCTCACGCCGAGGTCAGCGCCCGCCGCATTGCGCAGCGCCGCCATGGTGAAAGTGCTTGGCCCACTCATTCGAGGAACCCTAAATCGAGCGGGCCGCCATCGGGCAGGAACCCGATTCCGAAAAGGCCACAAGCCACTGTCTGGGACGGTTAGAGTGAGGAAGCCCGCGGCGCGGAAACAGAATCCGCCGACCGCGCCGCGGGTGCGACAGTCGCACCGTCAGCGCGAATTTCGGCAACCCATACCCCGGATCAACGGAAGCAGATTCGCCAAGTCCCGCTGGGTGGCACCTTCGAACGCGGAACCGACGCGGCCGGAGGCACTTCTGTAACGTGTTTCAGTACAGCAGTCTGCACAGGCGAGAGACGGAGGTGCCGCATGGGGCGGTTGACCGGCAAGGTGGCGTTGATCAGCGGCGGCGCACGCGGCATGGGCGCGGCCCACGCCAAGGCCATGGTGGCCGAGGACGCCAGGGTGGTGCTTGCCGATGTGCTCGACGACGAAGGTGCCGCGGTCGCCAAGGAATTGGGTGACGCCGCCGCCTACGTCCACCTCGACGTCCGCGAGCCCGAGCAGTGGAAGGGCGCGGTCGCCGAGGCCGTCCAGCGATTCGGATCGCTGAACGTGCTGGTGAACAACGCGGGCATCGCCAACGGCAACCTGCTCGTCGACTTCGAACTGGCCGAGTGGCAGCGGATCCTCGACATCAACCTCACCGGAACGTTTCTCGGCATGCAGGCGGCCACGCCGGCCATGATCGAGGCAGGCGGCGGCTCCATCATCAACATCTCCTCGGTCGAGGGCATGCGGGGCAGCCCGGGCCTGCACGGCTACGTGGCGACCAAGTTCGCCGTCCGCGGTCTGACCAAATCCACCGCACTCGAGTTGGCGCAGTACAAGATTCGAGTGAACTCGGTGCATCCCGGCCTGATCAGCACGCCGATGACCGAGGGCATACCGGCCGACTTCCTGCAGATCCCGCTCGGCCGGGCCGCCGAAGCGTCCGAGGTCGCCGCGCTGATCACCTTCCTGGCCAGCGACGAATCCTCGTACTCGACCGGCGCCGAGTTCGTCATCGACGGCGGGCTCACCGTAGGGATACCGCACAAGACGTTCGACTGAGCTCAGTCGCCGTAGTTGTGCGGCATGTCCTGGGTGAGCGGCAGCGCGAGCACCGGAAGCGCAACCAGCGCAAGGCACGTGAGCACGTTGATCCACTTGTACGCCACGACGACCGCGGCGAACTCACGCAGGATCGCCGCAGGCAGGTAGTAGAAGGCGGTCCGCGAACCCGTCACCTCGGCATCCAAGTCGAGGCGGCGGGCCAGGATCGCCGTGCGCAAGATGTGGAAGTTGCTCGTCACCAACACCATTCGGGTGGAGTGACCGCGCTCGCCCAGTAATCGCTTGGTGAAGAGCAGGTTTCCCTTGTCGTCGTCGAACGGTCCTCCAACACCACACAATCGGCGGGCACGCCGTGGTCGACGAGGTAGCCCGCCATCGCCGAGGCCTCCGACACCGCCTCGTCGGTGCCCTTACCGCCGCTGGCGATCACCAGCGGCGTGCGTCCCTCGGCGAGCTCGGCGCGATAGACCTCGATGGCCCGGTCCAGACGACTGGCCAGCAACGGCGGAACTCGGGCACCGACCAGGCCCGAACCGTGCACGACAATCGCGTCCATGCCGGGCCGATACGGCAGCGACCCGTAGAACAACGAATAGATCAGAAAGCTGGCGAACAGGAACCCGAGATAGCTCACCGCCATCGTCAGTGACGCCAGAATCACGATCACCCAGATATCGCCGGTGAATATGGCCAGCGCCAGCAGCACGTAGGGCACCAATAACGCGACGCCGAGCCCGAGCGGAAGCAGGTTCGGGATGCGCAAGCCTTCTCGACGAATCAGCTGAACGCCGTTAACTATCAGCAATCCGGCAAGCAGCAGCACGAGGAGCGGCGACAACAGCACCAGCAGGCCCGCAAGCACCACCGGAAGATCGCCCTGAGCCCCCGAGCCGAGCAGCCACACACCGGTGAACGCCAAACCGAGCAGCAGAAACACCCCGTTGCTCAGCCGCCGCCGATCCTTGCGGAACCTCAGCAGGAACACGCCGAGCAGACCAACGCCGACGATAAGCAGCATCACCCGAGCACCGTAACCCGCTGATCGGCAATCGGATAGCGACGGCACACCAACTGTTCATCTGAACGTCGCATCGGCACGGCGCGGCTCCTCCGGACTTTTCCGTTCTTCACCTAATGTGGCGGTCGTCCGAGCACCGGCTGTTCGACTATTCACAGCCACCTTTCGGGTTATTCGACTTTCCAGCATACAAACGTGCCACTCGACGATGCCGCGATGAATGGGGGCCGATCTCCGCTATGCGTCACCACGTCAACACCGCAGTTGCCGCTGTTGTTCTGCTGCTCGCGACCGCACAACTGGCCATCGGGCCGGGTACCGCAGGCGCCGCACCTCTCTACCCGGCGCCTGACCCCGATCCGTTCTACGCCGCACCGGCCGACCTGGACCGGGCCGAGCCCGGCGACGTGCTCGCCGTCCGCCCGATGCCAGGGATAATCGCCTTCCCCGGCACCACCGTCACGATGGTCAAATTTCGGTCGACCAACTCGGCAGGTGCACCGATCGCGGCAACCACCACCGTGTTGACCCCGCCCAACCGCGCGCCGAATCGGCCGCTGCTGTCCTATCAGCACATCATCAACGGCCTCGGCACCCAGTGTGCGGTCTCCCGGGTGCTCTACACCGCCGACCCGAATCTCGCTGTGCGCGAAGCACCTGCGCTCAACACCGTGCTGCTGCGCGGCTGGTCGATTGCGCTGCCCGATCACCTCGGACCGACCGGCGCCTACGGGGCGGCCAAGCTGGGCGGGATGATCACCCTCGACGGCATCCGGGCGGCGCGCAAGGTCGCGGAGCTCGGTCTCGCCAAGAGCCCGGTCGCGATGTTCGGCTACTCGGGCGGCGGCATGGCCACCGGATGGGCGGCCGCGCTCGCACCGACCTACGCGCCTGAGCTCGAATTCGTCGGCGCCGCAGAGGGTGGCGTCCCGATGAACCTGGTGAAGATGATCGAGGCACTCGGCTACAACAGGCATCCGGCGTTCGGGCTGGCGATGGCCGCGGCCATCGGGCTGGAGCGCGAGTACCCGACGCAGTTGCCGATCAGCGACAGCATGAATGCCAACGGTCTCGCCATCCGCGCCAGGATGGCCAACGGCTGCACCAACGAGATCTTGGCTGCGGGCGCAGGTCTCAGCGTCACTGACGTCGCCGCCTCCACCTCGCTGGCCGAGGATCCGAACGCACGCGCCGTGCTGGAGGAGAACAGCCTCGAACTGTTCGGCGGTGTGCCGAAAATGCCTATCTACCAGTGGCGTTCCCACGACGACGCGCTGATTCCCGTTGCCTCCATCGACAACACGATGCGGCGGTACTGCGCGGCGGGGGTACGAGTGAAATCGGAACTGTTCCCGAGCCCCGACCATCTCAGCACCGCGGTGCTCGGCGCACCGGAGGCGGTCGCCTGGCTCGAAGACCGGTTCAACGGCAAGCCCGCGCCGAGCGGATGCTGAATACCTGAGTGGCCTGCGGATTCCGTGTCAGCAGAATCCGCAGGCCTAGGGTGGGGGTCATGGTCACGATCATCGGCGGGGGTATTGCCGGGACGGTGCTCGCCGGAGCGCTGGCCAGGGCCGAATGCGCGGTCACCGCGTACGAGAGCCAGCCGACCGTTGGTGCGGGAGCGTTCCTGGTGCTCGACGGTCGGGCGCACGCGGCGTTGGCCGGGCTCGGAGTTTCGATCGATGAACTCCACGCGGCATCGCATCCGCTGGTCGGGCTCCGCGCCGAGGATCTGCCAGGTCCGCCACGGAGCGATGATGCGGACCGGCGACTCTACCTGCGCGCCGACCTCATGCGGGTGCTAGCCGAATTCGCCGCTGGCACAAAGGCCGAACTGCACTACGACACCGCCGTCACCGAAGTGGACACCGGCACGGCGACGCTTTTCAGCGGTGACACACCGCTCCCCGCGGACGAGGTGATCATTGCCGCGGACGGCATCGACTCACTCGCCCGGCGCCGCCTCGAGCCAGGCCGTGCGGCCGAATATGCCGGGCAGATCGTTGTTTACGGCGTCACGGAGCGGCCGGTGCGGCCGCACCGATCCATCGGTGCTGCACTTCCACCGCAGGCTCGACGAAAATGGCCGTCCGACAACCACCTTCGGGCACTTCTGGAACGACGCTGTCGCCGTGTGGTTCATCCGGCTCACGCGCCAGGAACTCGCCGTGCAGGATATCGGCTTTCAGCCCGTCGGGCGGTGGTCGGAACCGATCGCGGTGGGTGCGGCCGCCGACCCTGGACTCGTCGCGGCCATGCTGGCGGCCACCGACACCGTGCACGTATCCAATGCCCGCACGGTGCCGCTCACCACTGCCCGCGCCCCGCAACCGCCGGTAATCCTGTGCGGCGACGCCGATCACGCCATCACCCCCGCCGCCGGAGTCGGCGCCCGCGATGCCATCGAGGACGCCGCGGCGCTGTACACGGCCCTTGTCTCCCGCGGCGCACCGGCCGCGGCGATGGCCGAGCGGCGCCATCAGATTCTCGCGGAGCGAGCACAGGCCGCCCGGATGTTTCGCACCACAACATAATTCGACGGCGCGGGACGATAGTCGTCCCGCGCCGTCGCTAGTTCGAGCGATCAGGAATTCTTACCGCTCTCGTAAGCGCTCTGCCGCGCCTCGTCGAGAGTGGCTTCGGCACGAGCCTTCTCGGCCTCGGCCTCCTTCTTGGCGGCCTCGCGCTGGGATTCGGCCTTCTCCTGCTGGGCACGGCCCTCGCTCTTCAGGCCTTCGTTCCCGGTGACGATGCCCGCCGCTTCCTTGGCCTTGCCCTTGACGTCCTCGACGACGCCTTCGACGGCCTCACGGGGTCCGCTGTCGTGCTTGGTCATATAAGAACAACTCCTCCATATTGGGTGTGGGCTGTCATTCGCCGCAATACCCGGCACCCCATGCCCTAATCAGCGCCTACCGTTCGATCGCTGTGTCTCGCGTCACGTCGGGTCCGCAGCCAACCCCGTTCTCCCAGACCAGCACTCGACTAACGTCCGTCGGCAACTTCCGAGTTTCCTCAGCTCGACGGACCGGCGACCAACAGTCCGACCGCAAGCAGCGTCATCACGACGGCGATCGCGGAATCCATGATGCGCCAGGCGAACGGACGGGCGAAGAGCGGACCGAGCAGCCGCGCGCCGTATCCGAGGCCGGTGAACCACAGGATGCTGCCCACCATCGCACCGGCGCCGAGAAACCACCGGTCGGGATTGGCGTAGGTATTGGCGAAGGATCCGAGCAGCACCACGGTGTCGAGGTAGACGTGCGGGTTCAGCCAGGTCAGCGCCAGGCTGGTGGCCACGGTGGCGCCGAGTGCGACTGTCGCGCCTGCGGATTCGGCGGTGAGCGCCGTCGCGGAGCAGGCCCGCCGCACCGCGAGCACGGCGTAGCCGAGCAGGAACGCGGCGCCCGCGTAGCGCACCACCACAACGACCGCAGGCATCGACTGGATGACCACGCCGAAACCGCCGACGCCCGCCGCGATCAGCACCATGTCCGACAGCGCACACACCGCGACCACCGCGAAAATGTGCTGCCCGCGCACGCCCTGGCGCAGCACGAACGCGTTCTGCGCGCCGATCGCCACGATCAGCGAGAGTCCGAAGCCGAAACCGGAGAGGGCGGCGAGTGCCGCGGACGAATCTGTCACGTGACCGACGCTAGGAGCAAGCATTATCCCCTGGCAAACTAAAGTTTCTACATTACCATTACGATTCCTTAACATGGACCTGCAGCTGGATCAGCTCCGCGCCTTGCACGCGGCGGTCACCGAGGGCACCTTCGACGCCGCCGCGAGGCGCCTCCAGGTCACGCCGTCCGCGATCAGTCAACGAATCAAGGCACTCGAGGATGCGGCAGGCCGGGTCCTGCTGCAACGCACGAAACCGGTGCGCGCCACCGAGTCCGGGCTCGCGGTGCTGCGGCTGGCCAGGCAGGTGGAGCTGCTGGCCGGGGACACCGCCCGCGAACTCGGCGACGCCCGAAGCCCGATCCGGCTGCCCATCGCAGTGAACGCCGATTCACTGGAGACCTGGGTATTGCCCGCGCTGGCCGCTGCGCCAGCAGGTCTCTGCTTCGAGATACACCGCGAGGACGAGGAACACACCACCCGGCTGCTCCGCGACGGCACGGTGATGGCGGCGATCACCGCGACCTCGACACCGGTGCAGGGGTGCAAGGTCGAGCGGCTCGGCGCGATGCGCTACCGGCCGATGGCCGAACCTTGTTTTGCCAGAACATGGTTCGGCGACGGCGCGACCGCCGACGCGTATGCCGTTGCGCCGGTGGTCTTGTTCGACCGCAAAGACGATCTGCAAGACCGGCATTTCCGCCGCCGCAGCCGCCAAATGCTCGACCCGCCGCGGCATTACGTTCCTTCCTCGACCGGTTTTGCCGAGGCACTTCGCCTCGGACTCGGCTGGGGCATGTTGCCCGATCTGCAATCGGCGAATCTGCGCGATACCGAGCTGGTCGCCATCGACGGCGACGCATTCATCGATGTCCCGCTGTACTGGCAGCAATGGCGACTCGACTCACCGGCATTGAGCGCGGTCGCCGCAGCCATAGCTGCTGCCGCAGCGGAATCACTGCGGTGAGTACCGCGCGTTCGGTCTGCGCACACTTCTGCGGCACAGTGCTTTTCTCCGTGCTGAGTTCGATGAGATACGGTATTAGTATTTCGAGCAAATACTCGTGACTACGCAAAGGACGCACCCGATGGCCAAGAAAGTCACCGTCACCCTCGTTGACGACTACGACGGCAAGTCGAAAGCGAATGAAACAGTTCAATTTTCGATTGACGGCGTCGCCTACGAGATCGATCTGTCCACCAAGAACGCAGGCAAGCTGCGGGTGACACTGGAGCCGTGGGCAGAAAAGGCACGCAAGACCGGTCGGGCGTCCAAGCGCAAAGGCACCGGTAAAGCCACCTCCGCGACCGACCGCGAGCAAACCGCGGCGATCCGGGAATGGGCACGGCAGCACGGGCACAACGTATCGACCCGAGGAAGGATCCCCGCAGACATTGTCGCGGCATATAACAACGCGAACTAGCGACATGGCCGAGTCGGATAGCGGGCTCGACGAAGGGTGATCCGGCAGGACGGAGTGAGTAGGCAATGCGCATGCGGAAGCTGACCGCTCGGTCCGCAATTCTGAGTGCTTTGCTCGGAGCGCATCCCGCGGAGGCACCGGTCAGCTGGATCGTTTCGGTGGCCGAGGAACTCGGATTGCAACAATCGGCTGTGCGCGTCGCGCTGACCAGGATGGTCGCCATGGGCGATCTGGAACGCGCGAATGGCGTGTATCGGCTCTCGGACCGGCTGATCGAGCGACAGCGCAGGCAGGACGCCTCGGTGAGTCCCGTTGAGCGGGCGTGGCGCGGTGAATGGTATTTGGCGGTGGTGACCGCCGTCGGTGACGACGCCGCGGCCAGAACCGCCTTCCGGGATACGATGCGCACCCGCAAACTCGCCGAATTGCGCGAGGGCGTCTGGACCCGGCCCGCGAACATCGATGTCGTTCTCGGGCCGGAGGCAGGCCGCCGGGTTTCCGTGTTCAGCGCGGTGCCGCAGGATTCACCGGAGATGATGGCGGAAGCCCTTTTCGCGCCCCAGCTTTGGGCGCGCGAGGCGGAGCAGTTGCTGCACGCGTTCGCGACGTCGGCATCGATGCGGGAACGGTTCGAGGTCGCGGCGGCGGCCGTGCGGCATATTCTCGATGACCCGCTGCTCCCCGCCGCACTGCTACCCGCCGACTGGCCCGGCACCAGGCTGCGCGCCGAATATGCGGCGTTCCGTACCGAATTCATGGCTTTCGCGGAGCAGCTGCTCGTCACCTCAGACGCCTAGGACCTAACCGGTTCGGTGTCCGACGAACTCCCGATGGATCTCAGTTGCCCGTTTTGGGGGTAACGCGTTGAATGATCGCCGCACTATCGATACCGGTCGGTAGTGTCCCGAAAACATCGCCGTGCTCGCCACCGAGCCGGCTCACGGTGAACGCGTCGGCAACAGCGGGGTGCCCATAACGGACAAGCAGCGAGGCCTGAAGAATCTGCGCCATGTCGCCGACGATGCGACGCGCGCGGTGCTGGATCGTGTCGAAATCGCCGAATTGTTGTTCGAGACGGGCGATCGCGGCGTCGAGCTGCCGATCGGCGCCCGCGGCACGTTTGACCTCGGTGAAGTAAACGTCGAGGGTTTCGGGTTGTTTGGCCATGGCACGCAAGGTGTCGAGCGCGGCGACATTGCCCGAGCCCTCCCAGATCGACATCAGCGGCGCTTCTCGATACAGCCTCGGCATCCGAGATTCTTCGACATAGCCGTTGCCGCCCAGGCATTCCAGCGCCTCGGCGGCGTGGATCGGGCCGCGTTTGCACACATAGTATTTGCTGACCGCGAGTGCGATCCTGCGCAGCGGGTCGGCGCCGTCGACTCCGGCGGTCGCCTGATCGGTGAGGTCGGCAAGCCACAGTGCGACGGTGGTCGCCGCTTCGGCCTCGATTGCCAGGTCGGCGAGCACATTTCGCATCAACGGCTGGTCGGCAAGGGCGGCACCGAAGGCCGTGCGGTGCGCGGCGTGATGGGCGGCCTGGATGACTCCGCTGCGCATCATGGTCGCGCTGCCGATGGTGCAGTCGAGCCTGGTCAGGTTGACCATCTCGATGATCGTCGGCACACCGCGGCCTTCGTCGCCGACCAGCCAGCCGACGGTGTTGTCGTATTCGACCTCGCTGCTGGCATTGGAGCGGTTGCCCAGTTTGTCCTTGAGTCGTTGCAGCGCAAAGGCATTGCGGGTGCCGTCGGGCAGCACGCGCGGGACGAGGAAACAGGAGAGGCCGCCCGGCGCCTGGGCCAGCGTCAGGAACAGGTCCGACATCGGCGCCGAGGTGAACCACTTGTGCCCGGTGATCCGGTAGCTGCCGTCGGACATCGCGGTCGCGGTGGTGGTGTTGGCCCGAACATCCGAGCCGCCTTGCTTTTCCGTCATCGACATACCCGCGATGAGGCCGCGCTTGGTCAGCGGCGCACGCAGGCCAGGGTCGTATTCCTTGGCGCACAGCAAAGGTTCGTACTGCGCGGCGAGTTCGGGCGCGGCACGCAGGGCCGGGACCACGGCGTAGGTCATCGAGATCGGGCAGCCGTGACCGGCGTCCACCGGTCCCCACACGCTCAGTTTCGCGGCGCGCGTCAGATGCGGTTTCGGGTTGGGGTCGGCCCACACCGCGCCGTGCAGTCCGAAGCCGATCGCGTGCGTCATCAGCTGGTGATAGCTCGGGCCGTACACCACCTCGTCGATGCGGTGCCCGTACCGGTCGTGCGTCTTCAGCACCGGCGGGTGCGCCTCGGCGAAGTCGCCGAGCTCGATGGCCTCGGCGCTGCCCGCGAGCCGTCCGATCTCGTGCAGCTCGTCCAGCGCATGGTCGGCGCCTGCGCGCTGCAGCGCTTCGAGGATGACCGGCTGCTCGGCGGCGTCATAGTCGACCAGCGGGGGAACTTGGTTCGTGACCGCGTGCGTTGGCATGAGTTCAGTATTACAGTCATTCTTCAGTTGGCACAAGGATGTAATACCGCAGCGCGCTAATCCTCCCACCGACGCAGTCAGGAAGCCTCATGTCAGATTTCGAGAATCACTCCGGCACCCGGCCGGCGGCGTGGTACGAGGGGCTCACCGAAGCCCCCGGTTCGCCGTGGGCCGACCGCCCGCTGCCGCCGTCGGGGTCCGACTACCGCACGTTGACCTACGAGGTGACCGGGCGGATCGCGCGGATCACGTTCAACCGGCCCGAGCACGGCAACGCGATCACCGCCGACACCCCCACCGAGCTGGCGCACGCGGTGGAGCGGGCCGATCTCGATCCCCGGGTCCATGTGATGGTGGTGTCCGGGCGGGGCAAGGGCTTCTGCGGCGGCTACGACCTGTCGCTCTTCGCCGAGTCCGACATCGATTCCGGCGCAACGGGTGCGCCCGACGGCACCGCGGCGCAGTCGCGGGTCGGGACCGTGCTCGATCCGACGGTGCAGGCCCAGAACCACAACCCTTGGGGCACCTGGGATCCCATGGTCGACTACGCGATGATGAGCCGGTTCAACCGCGGCTTTTCCAGCCTGCTGTATGCCAACAAGCCGACGGTCGCCAAGCTGCACGGCTTCGCCGTCGCGGGCGGCACCGATATCGCGTTGTACGCGGACCAGATCATCTGCGCCGCCGACACCAAGATCGGCTATCCACCCACCCGGGTGTGGGGCATCCCGTCCGCGGGCATGTGGGCGCACCGGCTCGGCGACCAGCGCGCCAAGCGGCTGCTGTTCACCGGAGATTGCCTGTCCGGCAAGCAAGCCGAGGAATGGGGACTCGCGGTCGAGGCACCGCCCGCCGATGAGCTGGACGCGCGCACCGAGGCGTTGCTGGAGCGGATCGCCCGGATGCCGATCAACCAGTTGATGATGGCGAAACTGGCGCTCAACAGCGCGCTGCTCGCACAGGGCGTGGCGAACTCCGGCATGGTCAGCACCGTCTTCGACGGCATCTCCCGGCACACCCGTGAGGGCTATGCCTTCCAATTACGTTCGGCGACCAAGGGTTTCCGCGAGGCGGTGCGCGAGCGCGACGAACCGTACGGCGACTGGAAGCGTGCACAGTTCGAGGAGTGAGTTCAGGAGGCGATCTTCTCGATCATCGGCGTCAGCACCCGGCGAGCCCCGGTTTCGATGAACCGGGTCTCGCCGCGGTCCAACAGCAGCCGGATGCTGTCCGCCCAGCGAACGGGGCCGCAGATCTGTGCGGCCAGCGAGTCGCGCAGCCCCGCGTCGGTGTGTGGCGCACCGGTCAGGTTGGCCACCACGGGAATTCGGAGCGCATGCAACGGCGCGTCCGCAAGTACGGCGGCGAATCCGGCCTGCGCGGTCGCCATCAGCGGTGAATGGAACGCCCCGCTCACCGGCAAGACGACATAGCGGGTCGCGCCCGCGGCCAAAAAGTGCTCGCGGGCGGCGCGGACCGGTTCGACACCGCCCGAAATGACCACCTGGTCCGGGGTATTCAGGTTCGCCACCCACAATCCGCCACCCGGCCAGGTCGCCGCGGTGGCCTCGACCTGCTCCGCGGTCAGGCCGACGACCGCGGCCATCGCGCCGTCCTCCGCTTCGGCCATCAGTGCGCCGCGCAGGGCAACCAGCCGCAGTCCGGTCGCGAAATCGACGACACCGGCGGCGAACAACGCGCAGTACTCCCCCAGGCTGTGCCCGAGCAGATACGAGGGCCGCACTGCCGACCTGCGCTGAAAACGGAGATAGGTCAAGACATTCACGGCGTAGATGGCCGGTTGCGCATAGCGGGTCTGTGCGAGGCGCGCACCGCCCGGTTCCACGCACACCTCGCGCACCGAGTAGCCGAGGACCGCCTCGGCCTCGCGGACGATCTCGGGAAACTCGTCGAACAGCTCGAGTCCCATCCCGGGAAACTGCGAGCCCTGGCCGGGAAAGACGAAGACAGGCATGGGTTGTCAGTCGTTGAGGTCGTTGGTGAAGACGAACTTGTCGGTGGCGCCCTCGGCCAGATCGCGATAGGTCTCGACGGCCTTGTCCAGCGGCCGGGTGACGATGCCGGTCGGCACCGGCAACGCACCCGATTCGAACAGCTCGCCGATGCGGCTCAGCGCGACCGCGCTGGCGATGGTGTCGTGCCTGGCCGAGTTGACGCCGATGAGGGTGGCACCGCGACGGTAGAACTCCAGCACCGGGACTCGCTCGTGACCGTCGGACGGAGCGGCGATCACCGCGACGTGCCCGCCGGCGCGGAGCGCCTTGATCGCGGTCGGCAGCCAGAATCCGGTGGTGTCGAATACCACCTCGGCACCGTCTGCGAACCGCTCGTGCACCCGTGCGGGGAACTCCTCGTCCAGGACGAACGCCGTGATACCGCGGGTGTTCAGTTCGTCGGCATGCTCCGAACGACGAACGCCGACAACGACATCGGCGTCGCGGGCGACGGCGAGCAGATACGCGGCCGTGCCGACCGCACCCATGCCGATGAGCACCACCGTGGTGCCGGCCTGGATGCCGGTGCGCTCCACCGCTTCCCACGCGGTCAGGTAGGGCACGCCGGACGCGGCGGCCTCGGCGAAGGTCAGGGTGGCCGGCTTGCGGGCCACACCCTCAGCGGGTAGCGCGAGGTACTCGGCGTGCGACCCGTCGCGGACGAAGCCGAGTTCCCTACCGCTGCCCCACACTTCCTGTCCGACGAGTGCACACGGGCCTGCGACGACGACACCGGCGAAGTCGCGGCCGGGGATGCGCGGGACCGTGGTGTAGGGGAACTTGCCGAGCACAT
Organism: Nocardia altamirensis NBRC 108246; assembly: GCF_001612685.1. Lineage (GTDB taxonomy): Bacteria > Actinomycetota > Actinomycetes > Mycobacteriales > Mycobacteriaceae > Nocardia > Nocardia altamirensis. Next base: position 24,961 of record NZ_BDAY01000095.1, on the reverse strand, counting down.
TCTTGAAGTCGCTCGGGTTGACGCCCGCGGCATGCACGCGCACGACCACCTCACCCGCGACGACGTCCGGGCGAAGCACATCGGTGAGCGTCAGCGCGTCCAGTGAGCCGATCCGATCGAATCGCAGTGCCTTCATAGTCTGTCCTCGGGGTGCTGGGGTGGCGTGGTCGATGTGAGTAGGTCCCAATAGGTTTCGAGCGCACGATGATCGCCGTTGCGGAACAGCGCCGCGATGTAGCCGTCCGGGCGGATCAGCACGCTGGTGTGCGATGGCACCTTGTGCAGCTCGCGCCAACGCCCCGACCTGTCGAAGAGGACGTCGACGCCTTCCGGCCGCCGATATCGCTGTCGAGGCGACGGTCGGTCGTAGACGACGTAGCGGGTCAACTCGGACTGCCACTGCGCTGCAACGGTTTCCGGCGCATCGAGATCCTCGCCGACAAAGACCAGGAGCACGTGGCGGTGCGCGCCGAGTTCAGCGAGCAGCCGGAACGGGGTGCCGTCGGCTGCGTCGAAAACGCAGTACGGCATACGGTCTCCTACACGGAGCCGCGGGCCTGCGGGGTGCGCGCCAGCGGTCGGGCGGGCGAACAGTCCGCCCGCCGGGTAGCTGACGCGATACTGGCTGACCTTCGCGAGCTCTTCGGCGTGGAACGACGGCAGGCGCAGCAAATAGTTCTGGTAGCGCAAGAACTGGCGTTTGAGCCGGTTTCGGCCGAAGATGCGCTCGCTGAGCACGTTGTTGTACTCGAAGAGGCGCTGCGCGACCGGATGGCGCTCCTCGTGATAGCTGTTCAGTACGCCCGTGTTGCCGTGCCGAAGCGCAACGCCGAGCTTCCACGCCAAGTTCATCGAGTCTTGGATGCCGGTGTTCAATCCCTGTGCGCCGATAGGGCTTTGGATGTGCGCGGCATCACCGACGAGGAAGACCCCGTGCACGTGCAGCTGTTCGGCGAGATACTGGCGGGGGTTGAACCGGGTGAGCCAGAACGGATCACCGAGTTTGACGTGCGCGAGGCCGACCGTGCGCAGCAGTGCGTCGAAGCGGCGCAGGATGAATTCCTCGTCGACCGCCGCGGACGCGACGCGGCAGGTGGAGATGAGCCGGAAGTAGCGCCCGTCGATCGGCAGGATGGTGAAGAAGGTGCCCTCGTCGAGGTAGAACGCGTGCCGGTCCTCGGGATGGTAAGGGAAACCGGCCATTTCGATGTCGGCCATGATGAAGGTCTCCGACTGCTCCGCGCCGTCGAACGCGGTGCCGATCAGCTCCCTGACCCGGCTGCGGCTGCCGTCGGCTCCCACCACGTAGCGCGCCGTGATCGTGCTGACCGCGCCGTCGACCGTGGCGACCGTGCACCGGTGACCGCTCCCGGTCGACTCGATCTCGGTCAGTTCGCGGCCGCGTTCCACCGCGATGCCGCGCTCGGCCAGGGCGGCGGCGAGAATCCCGATCGTCCGGCTCTGGCTCAGGTGCAGCACGCCGTGGAATTCACCGTCGAGCTTGGCCAGATCGGTGACCGCGATGGGGTTGCGGCGCTCGGTGTAGTGGTGGATACGGCGCGACAGGATGCCGTCCGCGAGGAAACGGTCGGCGAGGCCGAGCATGCGAAAGCATTCGAGGGTGCGCGGGGTCAGCGTCATCGCCTTGCTCAGCTCCGACCACCCGTCGAGCTTGTCGACGATGCGTGGGCGCACGCCGTTGTCGGCGAGGGCAATCGCGAGCGTGAGGCCGACCGGGCCTGCGCCGACGATCAGGACATCCACCGGTTGTTCGGCTGTGCCCGTTGGTCGCTCGCTCATCGCACGCCGCCTTCGGATCGGCGCCAGGCCGACAGCCGCTCGGCCACCCTCGGCGCCTGCTCGTCCCGATACGCGGCGAACACGAAGCGGTCGGGGCGCAGCACCACGAAGTCGGCGGCGCCGATGGCGCTGACCAGCTCGCCGGTCGGATCGCCGAGCACGGGGACACCCGGTTCGGCATGCCGCGGACCGTCGAGCGTCCGTACCTGGGCAACGAACGTGTCGGGACCGAACAGGGCCCGCCACCCGATGCCCGCGATCCGACTGTTGGTGCGGACCAGCACGGCGAAGCCGGGGCCTAGGACATCGTCGAGCGGGCGCGCGACACCGTCACTCACCACCGTCGGCTGCGGGAACATCGCACCCCCGCCTGCCTTTTCGTCGAAGAAGCCGGTGGCGTACTCGGGCGCGGGCTTCGCGCGGCGCTGATCGGCGACCGAAAGTCCCTCTTCCACTTGGCCTTCGCCGGTGTCGCCTTCGATGCGGCGGGCCAGGTGCCTGACGAAGGCCACGGTGCGCTTCATGTGATCACCGCGCTCGCGGTCGTAGCTGTCGAGCACCTCGACGGGGAGCCTGCCGCCGAGCACGAATGCGAGTTTCCAAGCCAGGTTGATCGCATCGCGGATGCCGGAGCACAGCCCTTGACCGCCGTAGGGCGGCACGAGATGGGCGGCGTCGCCGAGCAGGAAGACGTTGCCGGCACGCAGCTGCTCGGCATGGCGAAAGTAACGTTCGTACACGGCTGCTCGCACCACGTCGACCGGGTGGTCGGCGACCAAGGGGCGCAATGCGTCCCGAATGAGCTCCGGCCCTACGGCTTCGGTGCGCGCGGAATCGGCCGCGAGTCGGCATTCGATGCGGCGCAGGCCTTCCGGCAGCGTGATCGACACCATCGGCTGAGCGCAGGCGTCCTGGTGACGGCTACGCATGGCCTCGGCCAGGACCTCGTCATCGCGCACGTCGACCACCAACCACTTCTCTTCCTGGGTCGCGCCGAGCAGTTCCACCCCCACCTGTTGGCGGACGCGGCTGCGGCCACCGTCGCAACCGAGCAGGAAGCGGGAGCACGCCCGCAGTTCCCGGCCGTCGGCGTCGCGCATCAGGGTGATGATTCCGCCCGCCTCGTCGAAGTCGACGAACTCGATGCCGGTGCGCAATTCGACCGAGGGCAGTTCGGCCAGCCTGGCCCGCAAGCCTTCCTCGAGTCGCGGCTGCAGGAAGGTCGCCAGGAACGGGTGACCGTACGGGCCGGGTGTAGCAGGCGGCTGGAACCGCGAATAGCCGACCGGGGACAGGTATTCGATGGTCGGCGCGTACTTCAGTTGGGGCAGTTGACTGTCCGCGATGCCGATCGCCTGCATCGCGCGCATGGTCTCGTCGTCGATGCCGATCGCGCGCGGATAGGTGTACATCTGTGGCCTGCGTTCCACCACCAGCGTGCGCACACCGTACTGGCCGAGCAGCACGGCGGTGAACAGGCCGACGGGTCCGGCGCCGATCACGACCACGTCATATTCCTTTGGGGCCGTAGCCGATCCGGCCGTCATCGGAGCGCCTTCGCGAGAATGTCCAGCACGTCGTCACGGCGCTGCTCGGTGTGCACGAAGAAGTGATCGCCCTCCAGCACGCGCAGGTCGAACTCGGCGGAGGTCCATGCCGACCAGCCACGCATGTGCTCCTCGGTGACTCGATCGTCGGTGCGGCCGTGCAATGCGGTGATCGGCACGTCGAGCACTTTCGCCTCGGCGTGCTGGAAGCTGCCCACCATGCGAATGTCGTTGGCCAGGATGGGCAGTGCCATCCGGAGGAAGGCAGGGTCGGCATCGGCTGCCGGGAACTTCAGCAGCCAGGCCAGCTCGGCGAGCTGCGGATCGGTCATCGCGCGGATCTGGTCGGCGGTCGGCAGGTCCGGATAACCGGCCTGGCGCAGGTCTTTCCGGCACCCGAGGTAGAAGGGGTTGCCGGTGTGATCGGGGCTGCTGAACGCACCGAGGAACAGGTGACACGGTCCCGGATGCCCCTGCTCGCGCAGGCGCTGCGCGAGCAGGTAGCCGATCAATCCGCCCGCGCTGTGCCCGTACAGGGCGAAGGGTCTGTCGACGGTGCGGAGCACTTCGGCGACAAGGTCGTCGACGATCCGATAGACGTCAGGAATCAGGGGTTCGGCGAGCCTGGTGCCGCGGCCTGGCAGGGCGACCGGGCACACCTCGATGTCCGCGGGGAGCCGGTCCTGCCAGCCGTGGAACAGCAGCGTGCTGCCGCCGCCATACGGGAGGCAAAGCAGCAAGAGCGGAGCGTCGGAGGCGCGTGGTCCGAGATACGGCTTGCCGGAGGGACTTTCGACCTTCGGCGCGGGCCCGACACGCAGCCGATCCGCCAGTTCGGCGATGGCGATGCCCTGCACGACGTCGGTCAGCTCGACACGCTCGCGCGGGTTGACCGGTTCGAGGGCCAGGTACAACCTGGTCGCCTGGATCGAATCGATGCCGAGCGAGGCGGTGGTGTCGGCGGCGTTGATCTCCTCGGCCCTGAGCCCGGTCAGCTCGGCGATCAACCGCACGATGGCCGCCTCGAGCAACAGCTGGGCGACCGGCCCGGTGGCCGTGTCGATCTCGTCGAGCTCCGCCGGGCTCAGCCGCAGCGTGTCGGCCAGCGCCCCCGAGGCGGCGATGACCGAGTCGATGCCGCTGTCGATCCATCGGACCGTGCACTCCTGGCATTCGACGATGACGGCGGCCTCGGCATCGAGCACGGCGAACCGGCCGATGACGCTCTTGCCGTCGGGGGCGAGCCGGACGTTGTCGACCCGGATCGTGCGCGGCGCCACCGGCGCGCCGGGGCGCACGATCAGGCCTGCCATCCGGTCGACCATGAAAGCGGCTGTCGGCGAGACGATGTCGGGCATGAGCGCGTGGAAGACCTGCGCGCAGGCGTCGAGAATGCCGGGGGCGACCCTGGTTACGGCGCGGTCGGGGCGGAGGGCATGGACGGGATCGACATCGGCGATCGCGACGGAACCCGCACGACGAACCGTGCCGACCGCGCGCACGCTCGGGCCCAATCGCAGGCCGCGGTGCTCCATCGCAGCGTAGAACTCCGACGCGCTGTACACGGTGTGGAATTCTGCTGATCCGCCGGTGATTTCGGCGAAGACCGCAGGCGGACCCGACCGTCGGGTGAGCGCGCCGGCGACGTGTGTTCGCCAGCGATTGGTCGCCGGGTCGGTCAGCGAATAGAAGCCGAATCGTGGTGTGGCGGAGTCGGGGTCATCGAAGACGAGCCTGAGCGAGACCGGCTGCTCGGTCACGACCAGCGCGGTGCTGAAGGTCATCTCCGCGATGTCGAACCGGGCTCCCGGGGCGGCCTTGGCGATGGCGCGCAGGACCATCTCCGCGAAATAGCCGATGTGCACGATGTGGTGGGTGTCGGCCAGCGGGAGTGCGGCGGGCGAGAGCACGAAGTCCAGTTCGGAGCTGCCGCGAGGAGAGGGGTGGGTGCGGGGTTCCAGCGGGTCGTCGCCGTGTGCGACATCGAGGTGCGTGGCTTCGAGATCAGGGGCTTCGATGACGTAGGTCGACTCTTCGAAGACCGAGGTGGGCACGAGGATGCGGCGTGCCTGCGAGGTCTCGTAGCAGGGTGTCCACTCGATGTCCGCACCCAGCTCGTACAGGCGTAGTAGCGCCGTGAGCAGGGCGTCCGGGGTGTCCGGATCGAGTTCGACCACCGAGAGCGACTCGATCGGCGTACTGGCCGAGCCTAGCCCGAGCACGACCGCCACTCGCACCTCGTGCTCGAGGCAGCGACGTGCGCTGGTGGCCAGGTCGGGTTCGGCGGCTGCGGCCGGTGCCCAGTACGCAGGGTCGTGTGCGGTTCGGGGGGTGAGGAACGCACCGGTGACCGGGTCGATCACGGCGGCGTCGAAGCGAGTTGTCTGCGCGGGCGCGCTGGTTGGGGCCGCTGCTTCCGGGATGCGGAGTGCGGTAACACCGGTCGTCAGCAGAATCGCTTGCGGATGTGCGGCCGCGAAGAGGTCGATCAACTCCGCGATGACCGAATCCGCGGTGCGCGTACCGGTTTCGAGGGCGGTGGCGTACAGGCCGATACCTTCGGGGGACCAGATCTCCGGCTGGACACCGAAACTGCGCCACAGATGGATGAGGCCGGACAGCACGGCGAGCTGATGGCAGGCCGACTCGACGGGCCGCTCGGTCCGGGCACCCGGCGAAAGGGGGGTGCCACGGTGCGCCGTCCATGCGGTGGCGACGGCGTCGAAACCGGCGCGGAATCCGGCGAACTCGCGGTGCCAGGCGGCGGCTCGCGGATCCGGTTGCTGCGGAATGAGTCCCGAGATCACGAAGGCGAGCTTCAGCGGGCCGGTTCGAGTCAATTGGGACCGTGTCGTGAACTGCGGTGTAGTGGACAGTGTTTCGAGGGCGGCGAGCAGCTCTTCGCGGTTCGCTCCGGTTACGTAGGTGCGGAAGGGGCCGTGTGCGCGACCGGTGGCGTAGGTGAAGCACACATCCTCCGCGGTGGCGGACGTGCTGCGCAGGTAGTGCAGCGCGTCGTCGATGGTGGTCGACAACGCCGAAGCGGAACGGGCGCCGAACAGTAGTGCATGCGTGCGGCGCTCGGTACGCGCTACGGGAGCCTGCGCCTCCGCACTGCCGATCACCACGTGCGCGTTCGTTCCGCTGAAGCCGAATGAGCTGACGGCGGCGAGCACGTCGCCGTCCGGAATGTCGACCTGCGCGTCGGGGACCCGCAATCGCAGCGTGTCGAAGTCGATCGCGCGGCTGAGTGGGTCGGCTCCCGGCTGGGCGGGGATACGGCGATGCTGGAGCACCAGAACCGCTTTGAGCAACGAAGCCAGGCCGGAAGCGGCCTCCAGATGGCCGATCTGCGCCTTGTTGGAGGCGACGATGAGTGGGCGATCGGCCGGTCGATCCTGGCAGTACGCGGCACTGGCCGCCGTCAGTTCGATCGGGTCGCCCAGTGGTGTTCCAGTGCCGTGGGTTTCGAGGTAGTCCACCTCGGACCCGCGCACGTTCGCCTTGCGCAATGCTTCGGTCAGCAAGTCCCGTTGCGCCCGGCCGTTCGGCACCGTCAAGCCGCTGCACCGGCCGTCGTGATTGACCGCCGTGGCGCGGACCAGCGCGAGCACATTGTCACGGTCGTTCTTGGCGTCGGCAAGACGCTTCAGCACGACGACGACGCCACCTTCGCCGCGACCGTAGCCATGACCGTCCTCGGTGAACGGGCGGCAGCGGCCGTCCATCGACAGTGCGCCGAAACCGGCGAGCGTGCCGACCACCGAGGGGTCGAGCAGCAGGTTCACCCCGCCGACCACCGCGATATCGCAGTCCCCGTTGCGAATGCCCTCGCAGGCCAGGTGCAGCGCGACCAGCGACGACGAGCACGCCGTGTCGATGGACAGCGCGGGCCCGTCGAAGTCGAAGGTGTGGCTGATCCTGCCGGACACCACGCTGTCCAGCGTTCCGGTCGCCACGTAATGGCCAGGCATCGTCGACTTTCGGGCCAGCGCGCCGTATTCGCCGCCGATGACGCCGAAGTAGACGCCGACCTTGCCGGTCATCCGCCACGGGTTGTAGCCCGCTCGTTCGAGCGCCTGGGTCGTCAACGTCAACGCGAGCCGCTGGGTCGGATCCATCTCACGCGCTTCGTTGGGCGAGATGGCGAAAGGCCGTGGATCGAAACGCATCACGTCGCGTTCGAGATAGTTCGCCGGCGCGTAAGCGGCCGCGGCCGGGTGCTGCGCGAAGTACCTGTCGTGCACGCCCCGCAGCCACTCGCTCGCGGGCGCGTCACGCTCGCACGACTTTCCGGAGTTCAACAGCTCCCAGAAGGCTTCCGGGGAATCGGCGCCGCCGGGGAGTTCACATGCCGTGCCGATGATCGCGATGGGCGCCGCCGGATCGGTGCCGACTGCCGCGTTCAGCTCGCGGATCGTCGCGAGCGACTTCCGCAGCAAAGCCCTGAGCTGCTCGTTCTCTTGTTCGGGGGTCATCATCGTTCCTTGATCGAAAAGCCGGGCGTCACAAGATCGCCGTGAGGACGCGCTCGAGTTCCACCGGCGACAATTGCTCGATGGCGGTGGCGTCCAAGGTGGTCAGCACGTTCGCGTCGTCCGGTGACACCACGGGGACCTGAATCGGTGCCGCCGCGGCGTTAGCAAGCGAGCGTTCGAGATAGTCGGCGAACTCGGTGATCGTCGGATAGTCGAAAGCGGTTGTCTCGCCGGGTTCGAAGCCCACCGTGGCGGTGATCCTGGTGCGGACCTGTTCGAGCTGGATCGAGGTCATGCCGAGATCGAAGAACCCGCGATCCACCGGAGGCAGTTCGCCGTCCGAATAGGCGAGGGCTTCGCCGATCCACCGCTGCAGCTGGGTGCGCAGCTGCCGACGTCGCAGTGTCGACGGCAGGTCGGCGAGCTGCGCCCGGAGCGGGTCGGTATCGAGCTCGACGACGCCCTCGGGAACAAGAGCGACGTCGGGTGCTCGCTCCGGGGTCGACTTGGTCCGAATCGATTGCGGGACAACGGACTCTTCTGCACGAACGACCGGCGCGCCTGTGGGTGCGCTTGGCTCCTGCGGAGAACTCACCCCGGTTTGCACCGTGTGTTGCGGCCAGAAGCGCTGGCGCGACGACCGGGTAGGCGGGAGGTAGACGGGGAGTTCCTCGGTGAGTTCCGGGTGGACGGCACTCCAGTCGACCGGGAATCCGACAGACCACAGTGCTGCCAGTCGATCGAGATGACCGGCCGCGACCAGCTGTCGTAGGTACTCCCGGTCGGCATCCAGCACGTCGCCGAACTGGTTCGCTTCGGCGCGGCTCGCGTAGATTCCCCTCCCCCGCAGCCAGATTCCATTGTCGGAATGTTCGGCGAAGTAACGCAGCTGCTCGACCGCGTCGGCAAGCGTGCTCACGACGAAGGCGAGGCGGTGCTCGAGCGCTTCCCGGTGCAGCAGGAGCGTTTTGGCGACCGCAGGCAGCGTCACGGTGGTCGCGAACGCCGCCCGGCGGTCGCGCACACTGGACTCCAGATAGTTCGCCAGCGTGTCGGCCTGTGCCAGTAGGGCTTCGGCGGTCCTGCCGGAGACGCCGAAGACGTATCGAGGGGGCGTCATGACTGGTACTCCTCGAGCAGAACATGGACATTGGTGCCACCCGCGCCGATCGACGACATCCCCGCGCGCAGCGGCACCTCGCCGGCACCGCTGCCCGCGGGATGCCAGTCTTCGAGGGTCTGCTGCAGGTAGACCGGCGAGTTGGCGAAGTCGATCGCCGGATTGGTACGCTCGGCATGCAACAGCGACGGCACCAGCGTGCGGTTCTGCAATTGCAGCAACACCTTCGCCAGTTGGGCGACACCGGCCGCCGCCTCCGCATGCCCGATGTTCGACTTGACCGAGCCGATCGCGCAGTACTGGCGCCGCGATGTGTCGAAAGCGGCACGGACGGCTGCGATCTCGACCGGATCACCGAGTCGTGTTCCGGTGCCGTGCGCTTCGAAGTACGTGATCGTCTCCGGGCTCCACTCCGCCTGCCGGAGTGCGCGTTCGATGGCGGTGGTGTGCGCGGCCGGGCTCGGCACGGTGAAACCGTTCGTGCGGCCGCCGTGGGTGAGCGCGCTGCCGCGAATCACCCCGTAGACGCGGTCACCGTCTTCCACCGCGTCCGCCAACGGCTTCAGCAGGAACGCCCCGACCGCCTCGGCCGGAACATAGCCGTCGCCGCCCTCGCCGAACGCACGACAACGTCCGTCCGAGGAGAGGAACTGATACTGCGCAAGCATCTGGTACTTCGACGGATGCAGCGTCAGGTTCACCCCGCCTGCGACCGCGACGGAACACTCACCGCGGCGCAGGCTTTCGCACGCCAAGTGCACGGCATACAGCGACGACGAGCACGCCGTGTCCACCGTCAGGCTCGGACCGCGGAAGTCGTTGAGATACGAGACCCGATTGGCTACCGCGTAGGTCTGCGAGTTGATCGGCACATAGGCGTTCGGTCCGGCGGCTTCGTGCTGCACGAGTTGGTAGTTGTTGAAACTCGCGCCGACGAAGACCCCGACTTCGTTGTCGTGCTCCGCGCCGAGTCGCTCCGGGGTATACCCCGCGACCTCGAGGCAGCCGCGGGTGGCCTCGAGGAACAGCCGCTCCTGCGGATCCATGAACGCCGCCTCGACCGGCGCGATGCCGAAGGCCTCCGCATCGAAAAGGTCTACGTCGGAAAGGAACCCGCCCCACTTCGCATACACCTTGCCAGGCACATTGCGCCGCGGATCGAAGTACCGGTCGTGATCCCACCGTTGCGCCGGAATCTCCCCGACGGAATCGACTCCGTCACACAGGTTCTGCCAGAACTCCGGCACCGAATCGGCCCCGGGAAACCGGCCGTCGAACCCGATCACGGCGATCCCGTCGGTGCCATGCCGCGGTCGCTGAGCACCGGACCGCCGCACCGAAGACCCGAGCCACCGCCCCACCGGACCGGGCCCGGCCGCCGATGAGTCCACTCCGGCAGTCGATTCCGGTCCGCCGGTCGATGCAGTGGCATGGCCGTCCGACTTCGCACCGACCCGTGTCGCTGGATCGCGCGGGACTGTCGGCGTCCGGCCCGTTGATTCGCGCCCAGTGGCCACGGCAGATCGAGCCGCTACCGGTTCGGTCGGCGGCCCGTCGAGGGCAGTCGGCGTGCTGGCGGCGTCGAAGTAGGTGCGGACACCGTCGGCGTAGTCGCGGTGGATTCGAGTGGCGACTTCGTGGATGTTGCGGCATTCGAAGAACAGGGTCGCTGCGATGTCGCCGAATCGCTCGGACAGTTGCAGGTTGACAGTGTGGATGATCAGCGAATCTATCCCGATGTCGGCGAATGCCGTTGTAGTGCGCAGGGTTTCGCGTGGCGCGCGAGTTGCCTCGGCGACCAGGTCGATCAGCAGTGCTTCCAGGAGCGGGGTGTGGTCGGGGACCGACTCGGGCGCCGCTGTGGCGCCTGCGTTGTCGACCGGCTCCGCAGTGGACGCAACCGCTGTACTCGCGAGCCGCTCGACAGGGACCTGGCCGTCGATGCGCAGGTCGGTGTCCTCGTGCCAGAACGAATGCTGGTCGAAGACGTAGCCGGGCAGTCCTGGCAAACGGGGAGTTTCGTCGAGCTGTGGGCCCGCCCAGTCGACATCGCAACCGCGCAACCACAATTCGAGCAGCGCAGCCGTCAGCGCCCCGGGTTCGCTGTCGGCGACCTGCACGACCTCCTGCGGCGCCGCACCGGCCAATGGTCCGAGCACGATCACCGCCGACGTCTGTGCACCGGCGGCGGCGATGGCGGTGCCGAGATCGGCCGAGGCAGGAAGTTCCAGGTGACGCGCGCGGTAAGCGTCGTCCGTGCGCCGAGTCAGTGCACGGAACTGGGTGAGCCGCGCCGAGCGCACCATCGACCGCGCACGCGCTTTGTCCGCGAGCGCGGTGAGGTCGGCATCGCCGAAAAGTGCCGCTACCGCATCACTTCGATCGATGATGCCCGTGCAGATCAGCACCGCGAGCTCCGCGGTCGCAGGTGGCAGCCATCCCGGCGGCGTCAACCCCCACGCGCGGTCGATCTCGCCCGCCGCCACATTGACGGCGAGCGCGAGCGCGGCCAGTTGCTCGGGCGTCAGTTCCGGCGCTGCGTCGCCGAATTGCCGAATCGCGTCGGCCGCGCCGAAACCGCGCTCCGCCAGCAGTTCCTCCCAGCGGCCGATGGCGCGCGCGAAGGTGTGCTGGTGGTCGAGCAGCAGCGCCGCCTGCGTCATGTACGGCGTGACCTCGGTCAAGGTCCGCGCACACCCGCGCACCAGCTCATTCAGATAGTCCGCGTCGATCTCGTTGGGCAGCAAGCATTCCCCGTCGACCACCACGGTGTGTTGCGGCGGCGCGTGCAACACCAACGGATCATCGACAAGCAGCGCCCCCACCGCCTCTTCCATAGGGATCGCCTGCGCGTGCACCAGCGCCGCCGCCGCACCGACCGCGTCGAGCGCGACCACCTCGGCAATCGGCACCCGGCGCCGCGCCAACACCGCAAGCCCATCGAGATGCGCGACAAACCGAGCGAGCCGCGCGTCCGCGGCGAACTCGCCGCCTCGATCGGCGATCAACGCGCGCAGCTCACGCTCGGCCACCGAATCCGGCAGCGTGGTCGGCGCGGCAGCGGCGGCGTCGTGCGGTGCGAGCAGCACCACCGGCTCGGGCGCGGTCGACACGTGCCGAATGCCGTTGAGCCCAGCCCCTTCCCGCACCGCGGCAAGCAGCGACGCGACGCCCTCGGCCGTCACCCCGATCCGATACGGCAGGCTCAGCAACCGCTGGTTCGCCGCCCGGCACAGCTGCGGAACGAATCCCAGCTCCGCCCACCGCGGTTCAGCAGCCCAGGCAACAAGCGTATTGTGCAACGCCGCAGAGGTTTTCGCGGCCAGCGTGAAGACAGCGGGCGCGCACCGCTGTGCCGCGCTGTGGCGGGCTCCCGACGCGCAGAACACGCCATCGGCACTCCGGGCTGGTAGCTCGCCGACTGTTGTGGAAGCAACGTCGCCCCCTGCGGTGTTGCGACTGTCGCGAGGTGCGCACTCCTCCACTACCGCATGGCAATTCACGCCGCCGAAGCCGAAGGAACTGATGCCTGCCACACGCGGGCCGTGCTCTGCAGGCCAGTCGACGAGGGCGCCAGGGAAGCGGATGGTCGCGCCGACCGCGTGCAGCAGCGGGTTGGGGATCTCCATGTTGCGGGTCGGCGCGATCCGGCCGTGACGCAGCATCAGCAGGACCTTGATCAGGCCCGCCATGCCCGCGCCCGCCTCGACGTGGCCGATGTTGGTCTTCACCGAGCCAACCGCGAGCGGCGCCTTGCGTTCTCGCCCGTAGACGCTGTTCAACGCCTCGATCTCGATCGGGTCGCCGAGGCTGGTGCCGGTGCCGTGCGCCTCGACGTAGCTGATGGCCGACGGCTCGACACCGGCGTCCGCCAGTGCCCGCCGAATGACGTCGGTCTGTGCGGCGACGCTGGGGGCGGTGAGGCCGCGGTTGCGGCCGTTGTGGTTGGTGGCGATGCCGCGCAGCACGCCGTAGATGTGGCAGCCGAGCCGTTCGGCCTTCGCACGGGTGGTCAGCAGCACCATGCCGACGCCCTCGCCGGGGACGTAGCCGTTGGCGCGCCGGTCGAAGGTGAAGCATTGACCGTCGGGGCTGAGCATCCTCGACTGGGCGAACGCCAGGTACCGCCACGGCGAGCAGACCACGTTCACACCGCCGACCAGCGCGAAATCGCAGTCCTCGGTGCGCAGGTCGCTGCGGCCCTGCGCCAGCGCGACCAGTGACGCCGAGCAGGCGGTGTCGACGGTTCTACTCGGCCCGTTCAGGTTGAGCAGGAACGAGATTCGGTTGGCGGCGAGGCAGGCATAGTTGCCGGTGGGGTCGAAGGCGTCGACCGGTTTGTTGTTGGTGAGGCCCTTGATCAGGTAGTCCTGCGCCATCAGCCCGACGTTCACCGACGTGCGCCCGGACTGCAGCAGATCGATCGGCAGGCCGGAATCCTCGATGCAGTGCCAGGCCTCTTCGAGCAGCAACCGATGCTGCGGGTCGATGGCGATCGCTTCGCGCGGCGACAGGTTGAAGAACGCGTTGTCGAAGTAGCGGGCCCCGGTCAGCCGGCCGAGCCACTTGGTGTTGATCTTTCCGGGATTGCGGTCGCCTTCCGCGTAGAAACGGTCCTGATCCCACTGGTCGGGTCCGACCTCGTCGATCGCGGAATGCCCGGTCGCCAGCGTGTGCCAGAACTCGCCGGAATCGCGGGCATTCGCATACCGGCAGGCGAGGCCGACCACGACGACATCTTGGTCCATCGTCTTCAACTCCCTGGCCTTCTCGTCGTGTCTCAACCGCGAATATCCCGGCGGCCCAATGTCATTCGCACAATGACGGCGAACGTGCACAACACAACGGCGAGCACACCCATCGGTATCGCGCTGATCCCGCCGAGACCGACCAGCGGCGCGACCAGTGCGCCGAACAAGAACTGGGTGCAGCCGAGCACGGCCGACGCACTGCCCGCCGTGGCGGCGTGCGGCTCGAGCGCGAGCGCGGTGGCATTCGGTTGGATGAAGCCGATCGAGGCCACCATGAGGAACAGCGCAGGCACCAGGAACCACAGCCCGAGCCCGCTGACCACCACGACGAGCACCGCGACGCCACCGAGCGCCAGACCGAACAACCCGATATCGAGCAGCGCGCGCGGGGTTCGCCGATTCAACAAACGCGCGTTGACCCCGTTGGCGACGAGAATTCCGGCGCCATTGATGGCGAAGAAAAGGCTGAACAGCTGCGGCGACGCCTGGTAAACCTGTTGGAATACGAACGACGACGCGGAAATGTAGGCGACCATGGCGCCGAAAGAAAAGCCGACAACAAGGACATAGCCGACGAAGGACCGATCCCGCACCACTTGGCGCACATCGTGGCCCATCATCACGATGCCGCCGCCGCGGCGTTCATCGACCGGCAGCGTCTCGGGCACCCACAGATAGGCGAGCGCCAGAAACATCACGCCCAATGCGGCGAGCACCAGAAACACGCCGCGCCATTCCACGAATCGCAACAACTGCCCGCCGACAACCGGCGCGATAATCGGGGCGACGCCGTTGACCGCAAGCAGAATCGAGTAGGCCTTTCCGGCCTCCGCACCCTCGTACACGTCACGGACAACGGCGAACGCAATGACGATGCCCGCCGCCCCCGCAAGCCCCTGCAGCAGCCGAAACAGGTCGAATACCAGCACGTTCGGCGCGAACGCACACAGCAGCGAGGCGGCGATGAACACCACCATCCCCGCCAGCAGTGGCCCGCGCCGCCCTCGCGCGTCGCTGATCGGACCGACCAGCAATTGCCCGAACGCGAGCCCGATCAGGCACGCGGTGAGCGACGATTGCACGCCCGACTGCGACGTATGCAGCGCGGCGGCGGTTTGCGGCAGGCTCGGCAAATAAAGGTCGGTCGTCACCGGGCCGAACGCGGACAGCGCGCCGAGGACAGCGATCAGCCGAACGCTCCGCATTCTGCCGACGGCACTGCGCTCGACGACACCGTTGGTACTCACGTCACCTACACCGATATTCACGACGAACCTCCTGGCCCTCCAGTGAGGCTCGATCCAGCGATATTCATCCCCCTGACCCCTTGGTCGAAAAGTGTAGGGATGGCTCGTTTAACACGCGGTGAACGAAGGGTGGACAGAAAAACCCGCGCAAGTCAGGTACGTCACACCCATCGGAACGAGACTTATTCGCGCCGCGCGTACATCGACGTCTTATTCGCCGACATTGCCCGATTTCATTCGAACGCGTTATTCACCGCATCCGGTACGTGCCAGGAGTGTGGCCGAGCGTGCGCCGATACACCTCGATGAACGCGCTGGCCGACGACCACCCGCAGCGATGCGCGACCACGGTGACCGGCACCTGTTCGGCGAGCAACTGCACGGCGTGATGCAGGCGCAGCTGAGTCCGCCACTGCGGGTAGGTCATGGCGAGCTCGGTACGGAACAGGCGGGTGAGCGTTCGCTCGCTGGCTCCGACCTGCCGCCCGAGCGCACCGAGCGTCCACACCTCGGTGAGGTCGGATTCCACAAGGGCGCAAGCCTTTCGGAGGCGCTCGTCGCGCGCCGCAGGCAAACGCAGTGGCTGCTCGGGACTGCGCCGCAGTTGGTCGAGCAGGGCTTGGCGCAGGGCGACGAGTTCGGTGTCGGGCAGGTCCTCGGCCGTCGAACAGGTGATGATCAGCTCACGCACCAGCGGAAGCGCGGTCAGCACCGACGGCACCGTCCAGTCGGGTGCGAGATCGAACGGGAAACCCACACAATGGAATTGGGTAGGGCCGTAGAAATGGTGCTCGTGCCAGCACCCGGCCGGGATCCAGATTGCCCTGTCCGCGGGCGCAATCCAGGTGCCCGCCGCGGTGCGCACCTCCGCAACACCGGAACTCGGATACACGACCTGATGCTCGGCATGCCGATGCCGACTGATCCGCGCGCCACCGTCCAGCGCCCGTGCCATCGTCGTCTCGTGGCGGAATATCGACATAGTTAGGCACTTTATCGGAAGTCAGCTACACCCTGTCGTCCATAGGCTGCTCGAGGGCCTCGGAAAGGAGGACGGCAATGGTGCAGACAGATGTCGATGCCACGACCGTCGTTGACCGGACATCGCCGTGGAAACGCATGCGGTACTGGATGATTGCGCACGCGGTCGACGACTTCTACCAAGGTCTGGTACCCGCGAGCATCCCGTTCTTCGTGCTGGAACGGCACTACAGCTACGTCGCGGCCTCGGGTCTCGCGCTCGCGGCGACGCTGGGCAGTTCGCTCCCCCAGCCGGTGCTCGGCGTGCTCGCCGATCGGTGGCGGCTGCTGTGGCTGGCACCGGCGGGAGTCGCGGTCGCAGGGCTCGGCGCCGGGCTGTCGGGCTTGGCCCCGACCTACCCCGCAGTGTGGATCTTGTTGTTGCTCTCCGGGATCGGCGTCGCGGCATTTCATCCCTCGGCGGGCCGAGACGCGCGCAGGGACGCAGGCAACAGCGCGACGGCGATGAGCCTGTTCGCGGCGGGCGGCAGCATCGGATTCTTCCTCGCACCCGCGTTGGCGACACCGGCGCTGGTGGCCTTCGGCCTCGGCGGCACGGCCCTGTTCATTCCGCCCGCGGTGCTGATGGGTTTCATACTGTGGCGCTATCAGCAACGCCAGGCGGCGGCGTCGCGTGCCACCGCCGTACGCGAGGGCAAAGACCGGTGGATTCCGTTCCTCGTGCTCACCGCCGCCGCGGTGGTCCGCTCGGCCCTCGCCGCGGGCATGAGCACGTTCATCGCGCTGTACTGGATCAGGTCGCTCGGCAGCTCCCCTGCACTCGGCGGCGGCGCGCTGGCGGCGTTCCTCGGCGGCGGAGTGCTCGGCACGCTGCTCGGCGGTCGCATCGCCGACCGCCTCGGCATGCTGCGCACGCTCCACATCGGCAGCGTCGCAGTGCTTCCCGCGCTCGTTGCGCTGCGAATGGTGCCCGATCCGTTGATCGGCCTCGTCTTGGCGGTGCTTGCCGGGGTGACGGTCAACATCCCGTTCGCCGTACTGGTCGCACTGGGGCAGGACTACCTGCCGAGCAGGCCGGGCACCGCGGCGGGCGTGACCCTCGGCCTCGCGGTCAGCGTCGGTGGGCTGTTCGTTCCGCTGCTCGGGATGATCGCCGACCGGCACGGACCGCCGGCCGTGCTCACGGTGCTGTGCGTCGTCCCGGTGGTCGCGATCGGCCTCACGCTGGTGCTGCCCGCACCCGGTCAGCAGGTGCGGACATAGGGCACCGACGGGAGTCGCGCCTTCCAGGTCTCCTCGTCGATCTGCGCAGCCGAAGCAGCGCACAGCTTCGCCGCCACGTCGTCCGGATCGATGTACCACGACGCGGACATCTGATCGCCGACACCGATCAGGCGCGACTCGTCGTTCGGATCGAAGCGCAGGAACCACATCCAGCCTGCCTGCGCTTCGAGCAGATCGCCGAGCGGCTTGACGTCGGACGGATCGGCGATGTTCCACACCCGGGCCGTCTGGTCGTCACCACCGGAGGCCAGGCGGCGACCGGATTGATCGAGTGCCAAGGTCCGCACCCCCGCGGTGTGCGCGCGCACTTCGCCCAGCTCACGGATGTCGGCCAGGTCGGAGACGTCCCACCAGCGGATCATGCCGTCGTCGTCCGCACCGAACAGCGTTTTGCCGTCGTTGCCGAACAGCAACGCCCGCACGTTCGCGCCGTGCACGTCGAGCGACGCCGGTGGTTTGCGCGGATCTGCGCTGTCCCACACGTGTATTCGCGAATCGTCGTCGGCGGCCGCGACGAGCGAGCGGCCCGGCGCGAACGCCGCGAGTTCGACGTGGCGGTCGTGGCCGGTCGACAGGTTCGCCAGCGGTCGCACGGCGCCGGGATCGGACACGTCCCACAGCTGCAGCGAGCGGCGGTCGATCCCGGTGAGCAGCCGATCCCCCTTCGGCGAGAAGGCAAGGGGGCCACCGACTCCGGCGCCGGGCAACGCGCCGAGCGGGACGGGATGCGCGGGGTCGGCCAGATTCCACAGCTTGACCTCGCCGCCGCCCGCCGTTGCCAGCAGCTGCCCGTCCGGGCGCAGCGCGACCTCGGTCCCTCTGCGCTCCGGTAGCCCGGCCTGCACCTCACTGACCGAGCGGCTGTAGGCCGGATTGGCCACATTCCACACGTTGACCTGGCCGTCCCGCAGCCCACTCGCGAGCACCTTGCCCGCCTTGTCGAAGGCGATCGAGCTGAGCGCGCCCGCGAACACGATGGGCACGTCCACCCGCGCATGACTCCAGGTCCGGAGCCGTCCGTCCGCGCCTGCGGTCACCACCTGGGCATCCGAGACGATCACGAAGGACTGCACCGAACCGCTGTTGCCGCGGATCTCCCTGCCGATCGGGGCGATGCGGTCGGGGCGGTTGGTGTTCAAGCCACGCAGGGTGCCGCCCGCGTCCGCGACGGTGAGCAGCCGCCCGCCCAGCCAGAATTCGAGCCGGGTGATCGGCACGGGGCGGCGTTGATGCTGGCCGATCAGCTGCGGGCGATTCGGGTCCGTCACGTTCCAGACCTGCACCATGCCGTCCGCGGTGCCTGCCGCGAACCGGCCGCCGGGACCGAAAGCCGTTGCCTGGACCGAACCTTCGGCAAGCAACGGAACACCGAGTGGCGCAGGCCGCTCCGCGTCGCTGACGTCCCACAACCGCACCGTGCGGTCGTCGCCTGCACTGGCAAGCATGCCGGAGTCCTGCGCCTGCGTCAGCGCGCGGACCGCGCCGGTGTGCACGGCGAGGGGCTCCCCGAGCCGCCGAACAGCTTGCGGTGACTCCACATTCAGAAAGGTCACGGTGCCATCGATGCCACCGACGACCACGGTGCGGCCGGTCGGCAGATAGGCGACAGTGGTGAGAGCCGTGCCGATATCGAATTGACCGACCTGACGCGCCTGCTGGGGATCCTGGACATCCCAGAGTCGCACCGTCCCGTCGCCGCCGACGCTGACCAGCGTGCCACCATCCGGCGCGAACGCCACCGATTCGACGTGCCCGCGATGACCGCTCAATTCCGGCCCGACCGGGGTGACGGTGAGCGGATCCGCGATGTCCCATAGTCGGATGAAGCCGTCATCTCCCGCACTGGCCAACAACTTTCGGCCCTGACTCAACGCAAGCTGCCGGACGAGTCCCTTGTGCGCGGCTGCCGAGCCGATGCTCAGCGGCAGCACCTGCGCCGCGAGCAGCCTGGCCCGTGCGGCGGGATCGGCGGGATTCAACCGATAGGCCGCGAGCGCGAGCTGCGCCGACAACCCGCCGTCGACGTCCTCGATCCGCTGCGACTGCTCGATGAGCTGACTGCGCAGCACGTCCTTGTGCTCCTGCGCGACCTTCGCGCGCTGCCCGACCACCACCACCGACAGCGCCAGCGCCACCACGGCGAGCATGGCCACGGCGGTCAGGATCAGCCTGCGCCGCACGGTCCGCGCCTGCTGGCGCGACAGCGACGTCGAAACGAACTCGCGGGCAAGCCGATTCGACGACTCGGTGCGCTGCATCCACTCGGCCGCGTCCTCGAGCCGAGTCCTGGAGTAGAGCAGCGACGTCGGGCGCTCCTGCCGCGCCCACTCGCGGGCGTCGGCTTCGATGCGCTGGCGGGCCGGCGCGAATTCCTTTTCCTCGGCCAGCCATTCGGCCATCCGAGGCCATCCGGTGAGCAGCAGGTCGTGCACCAGCTCGATGTCCTCGCCGCGGCGCACGACCATGCGCAGTTCGGTCAGCCGCGCGATGACGGACCGGACAGCGGCCGGATCGGCGGATTCCTCGATCAGTCCCTGGACCGGCATCCGATTGCGGACAACGCCGGTCGGCCCGGTGATCGTCAATGCGATCAGCACATGCCGTGCGCTCTCGTGTTCGGCCTCGGTGAGCCGCGACCAGAACATCTCACCACCGACCGCACCGGCCCGCGCCAAGCCACCGGCTTCGCGGTAGGCATCGAGGGTCAACGTCCGGCCGCGCCGATTCGCCCAGGTGGCGGCGAGCACGAAGGAGACGAGCGGTAGTCGCACCGAACTGTGCGCGTCGATGGTGGCCAGATCCTGCAGCAGGACCTCGACCAGGCTGTCCTCCACGCGCAGTCCGGTGACCGCGGCGGGCCGGACGATGGCCTCGCGCATTTCCTCGGGCGTCATCGGGTTGAGCAGCATGACGTGATCGCGCAGCACCATCATCAGTTCCGGATAGCGCAGAAGCTTGGGCAGGTGCGCGGTGTCGAACGACATCACGACCATGGTCGGCTGCTCGGACTGCGGACCGGCGAGCATCGTCAGGGCGGCCAGGAACCGTTGCCGCAGTGCGTCATTCGCGCAACGGGTGAACAGCTCCTCGCCTTGATCCACCAGCAGCAAGCACGGACCCTGCGGGCGGTCGTCCAGCGCGATCGCCAGCGCGGTCATCGGATCGTCGCCCGGCGTCATGGTGATCGGCGTGCGCGCACCAGGCGCGGCGAGCAATGTGGTGGCCAGCAGCGAGGTCTTGCCGATGCCGGAGGCGCCGAGCAGCAGCACCATCGACACCAGCTCGCTCGACTCGGCGGCCGACATCACCTCCAGCAGTTGCTGTTTCGCCTCGTCGCGGCCGAAGAACAGGTCGCTGTCCTCTGGTCGGTACGCCCAGAGTCCACGGTAGGGCTCACGATCGATATCGGGCGCGGGCGGATCGACCCGTGCCCCCTTCCAATCTTCGTGCCAGCGCACCAGATCCAGCAGCGAGGCATCGATGCCAGGCGTGTCGGCGGCCCTGCGCCGGGCCTCGGCGATCAAGACCTCGAGCACCGGACGGACCGAGACGAAGGTGGCAGGCGTGCGGTTGCCGCGCCGCCAGTCGCTGATCCGCTGCGCGGTGATCCGGGTCGCGCCCTCGGGGATGCGCGCGTTGGCGGCACGGACCACCGACTTCACCGGCGGCGACCCCGCGGCGACGAACAGCTCGCCGAGCCGGACCGCGAAGAGTCGCCGTCCTTCGGGACGGCTCATACCACTCACGAGGTTCCCCAGCATCGAACCGGGGGGCCTGCGGGTAACCTGCCCCTCCATCGGCGGCCTAACGCCGAGGGGCGCGGATCGTGGCTGCCGTGCCGGGCAGCGAACAGGGCAATCGCATGATCTCCACCGAGCTTTCGGGTATCCGGGAAGTGCGGTAGCGAGGTGACGATGCCGAACGGCCAGCTGATCTTATCAGCGGACATCGCCGAACCAGGGTCGCGGCGCGGACGCCGCGACGCCCATCGCCGAGCCGACGATGGGCGCCGCGGATCTGCTCATAGGACTTGGGCAAGCCCCATGAGCAGGGCATTCTGCACCGCAGGCAACAGACCCAGCGTCAGCACCAGTGCCATCCCGACACCGGTTCCGATGACGCGGTGCCGGTTCCACCACCCGACAGGTCCAGGGCGAGCCTCGTCGCGGAGGCGGACGATGGTCTCCGCGTCGGTCGCGTTCTCCTCGTAGTAGCCGAAGTTGACCGGAGCGGAGCTGACATCGAGCAGCCCGGAGAACGGGGCCGCGGTGTTGGCGCTGGATCGGGTCTCGAACATGATCGAACCTCCTGTGCGTGTGGTGGCCGAAGGGTCAGAAGATGGTGTCGGACCAGGGGTCCATCAGCGTGTGGTAGATGTCGTCGGTGAAGTCGCCGCGACCGATCAGGTCGCCGAGCACCGCGGCGATAACGGCACGGTTGACGGTGGTGAGTGCGCCGAGTGCGCCGAGCGACTTCAGCAGCCCGCCGAAACCGTCGCTGTCTCCGGTGGTCATCGGCGAAATCGCCTGTCCGGCAATGAGACCAGCGACCTGCACCGCACGGGTGCGGCCGAATTCCTTTGCCGTGTCTGCCGCGATCTGCGTCGCCTTCGAGTCGTCGGTCGACTTGCGGAAGTTCGACAGCAGCCCGGCGAGGCCTTCGCTGCCGGACAGCGACGTCGGCATCCCTTTGTCCGCATGGACATTGAGCAGCTCGATCTCGTCGGAGGTGAGCTGGGCGGCGCGTTCGACGATCTTCACGACGTCACGCCACTGCGGCCCGTACAGGTATTCGAGGTGCAGTGCCGGATCGGATGGGTCGAATCCAGAGTCGGTGTCGGTGGTCTCGGGGTTCATCGGATTTCTCCTGTGTTGGTGGTATTTCGTTGCGGGACAGAGATTTCGGTTTGCTGATCCGGCCGGAGCCGGTTCCGGCGTTCTCGCGAGAACGCCGGAACCGGTGGATCAGAGGGACACAGCGACCAGGTGACGGTCCTCCTGCTTCGCGATCCGCCCGTCGGCCGCGTTGTTCCCGACCAGCGGGAGTTCGGGCTCGGCCTCGGTTTCGGGCTCGACCTCGGCAGCAACCTCGCATTTCTGCGGGGCGCATTTGTTCTGCGGGGCGAGCGACTTCTGCAGCGAGGCAATGAGATCCGCGAGGCTCGCGGTGTCAGGGATGTCGTCGAGGAACTGGGTTCCGGTCGGCGCCATGCCACCGCCGTTGCCGCGCGAGGTGCCCTGATCCTGCCAAGCCCGAATGATCGAAACGAGGTAGGACTGCAGACCGGGGTTGGCCAGCGCGCAGATCGCCGCGATGGCCGCGATGGCCGCCAGCGCCAGTGCCGCCAGTGCGGCGAGAGCGAGCGGCGTCAGCACGGCAGCGGCGGCCAGAGCCGCCAAGCCGAGCACAGCAGCGGTCGCCAGGGCCGCCAGGCCAAGCGCAGCGGCAGTAGCAAGAGCCGCCAAGCCGAGCACGGCAGCAGTAGCAAGAGCCGCCAAGCCAAGCGCAGCGGCAGTAGCAAGAGCCGCCAAGCCGAGCACAGCAGCGGTCGCCAGAGCCGCCAGGCCGAGCGCGACACCCGCGGCCAGAGCCGCCAGGCCGAGCCCAGCACCAACGGCCAGCGCCGCCAGGCCGAGCACCGCACCGATACCCACCGGCAACGCCAGTGCGAGCAGCGTGCCGAGTAGCGCGACGGCCAACAGCACCGCCAGCGCCGCCGGGATGGCCAGGCCGAACAGCGGGATGGCGATCAGTGCGGCGATCACCGCACCGCCCGCGACCGCCGCAGCGGCCACCGCGGCGAGTCCGGCCACCGCAAGCGCCGTCAGCAGCGCGCCGAGCAGCAGGCCACCGATCACGCCTGCGGTGATCAGCGCGGCCGCCGTGACGACCGCACCGAGCACCAGCGCGCCGAGCACGATCGGTGTCGCAACAGCGAGCGCCACCAGCGCGGTCAGGGCGATCGCGCCGGTCGCGACCAGCAGGCCGAGGCCGATCGCGCCGGCAACGCCGAGAGCGGTCAGCACGGCAACAGTTGCCAGCGCCGCCAGTGCCAGCGCACCGAGCACCGCGGCGCCGATGGCGAGTGCCGGGATCCCGAACAGGATCAGGGCCGGAATCGCCACTGCCGCAAGCGCACCGAGGGCCAGGGCCCCGAGCACGACGGCGGCGCCGAGCGCGAGCGAAGCCAGCACCGCGAGTCCCGCGATGACGAACGGTGCAGCGACCAGACCGGCCGCGATCAACACCGGAATCGCCACCAGGGCAAGGGCGCCCAACACGAACGGAGCAGCAACCGCGGCCAGCGCGAGCGCACCTAGCACCAGCGCACCGATCACCAAGGCGCCGAGCACGAACGGAGCAGCAAGCACCGCAAGTGCGATGGCACCGAGGACGAACGGAGCAGCAAGCACGGCCAGCGCGATCGCACCGAGGATCACCGGAGCGGCCAGTGCGGCCAGTGCCAGCGCACCGAGCACCAGTGCGCCGAGCACCACCGCGCCAATCGCCAAGGCGCCGAGCACAAACGGAGCAGCAAGCACCGCGAGCGCGATCGCACCGAGGATCACCGGAGCGGCCAGCACGGCGAGCGCGATGGCACCGAGCACCACCGCACCGACTGCCAGCGCACCCAGGATGAACGGCACAGCAACCACCGCCAGCGCGATCAGGCCCAGCACGATCGGTGCAGCGAGAACAGCTAGCGCGATAGCGCCGAGCACCACCGCACCAATCGCCAACGCACCGAGAATGAACGGCGCGGCAACCACCGCCAGCGCAATAGCGCCGAGTACCACTGCGCCGACTGCCAGCGCACCGAGGATGAACGGAGCAGCAAGCGCCGCAAGCCCCAGTGCGATCGCACCGAGCACCAGCGCGCCGATTACCAACGCGCCGAGCACGATCGGGGCGGCGAGAGCGAGAGCGATGAGCCCGACCACGATCGGCAGCGCCAAGGCTGCCAGTGCGGGCGCGCCCAGGACTGCGGCAACGACGACCGCTGCGAACGCCAGCGCGCCCAGAGTGGCCAACAGGCCGACGGCGAGTCCGCCGAGCACGATCGCCCCGGCAACGACCGCGGCGACGACCACGATCGCCGCCACCACCGCGAGGGCGGCCAGCGCAACGAGCGCGATCGGACCGGTCCACCAGCCGAAGACCACCACGGCAAGCGCGGCGACAGCCAGTGCGCCGAGCGTGATCACCGTGCCCAGGGCAAGAGCCGCCACCGCGGCGAGACCGGTGACCACCACCGCGGCGATCGCGATGGCCGCCGCCAGTGCCAGCGCGCCGAGCGCGATGGTGCTCGCGACACCGAACACCGTCAGTGCGACCACGGCGGCCAGGGCAAGGGCACCGAGGATGATCGCCCCGGCGACGCCGATGGCGGCCAGGATGACCAACGCGATCGGCCCGGTCCACCAGAGCAGCGCCACCACGGCGAACGCGGCGAGCGCAAGCACGGCGACCGTAGCAACGGCGGCCAGACCCAGCGCACCGAGCGTCACGAACCCGGCCAGGCCCAACGCCAGCGCACCGGCCCCGACCAGCGCGGCAAGCGCCAGTGCGGGCAGGGCCAGCACGAACGGCGCGAGCACGGCCGCAGCGAGCGCCGCAAGCACCGCGGCACCCGCAGCGAGCACCGCACCGAACGCGACGACCGCACCGAACGCCAACGCGGCAAGCACCGCAGGCACTGCCACCAGAGCCAGCGCCCCCAACACCAGGGCGCCAATTGCCAACGCGCCCAAGA
>NZ_BDAY01000094.1 GCF_001612685.1 Nocardia altamirensis NBRC 108246 | reverse complement strand
CCCGTCAACGAGGCCCCACCATTTGACTACCGTCGATGGGGTCGGCAACCGCCCCCAGGGGCATCGGCCGGTGGTCCGGCTCGGAGACCTCCAGAGCGATCTTGAAGCGTTGGCGTGAGAGAAATGGCGCGTGTCGCGACACGCGTCGCCACCACTTCACTCACGCCAATCAGGCTCAGCAACCATTTCTCTCACGCCAACGAGCCCCGGCAACCACTTCACTCACGCCAATGAGCCTCGGCAACCACTTCACTCACGCCGATGGGCCTCGGCAACCACTTCACTCACGCCGATGCGAGGCTTGCCACCTCGGAGTGGGTTCCGGCGTGAGAGTTGGTGCAGCCATGTCCCGTTCGCACGGGTGGAGGTTCACGAGTGGTACATGGTGGAGGCGTTTGCGGCGTGTCGCCTCCACCAGGTCCCACTCCTACGAGCGCGCCTCACCGAGTGGGACGTGGTGGAGGGGTGTGGCCTATTTGTGGGATGCCGCAAGTGGTTTCGGTTGGGCGTGGAGTGGTGGCTCGGGGCGGCGGAGGTAGAGGGTGGCGGCGGCGAATAGGGCTAGGGTCAGCCAGAGGTAGGCGTAATGCAGCGAGACGCCGAGGTAGCCGTGTAGGGGGTAGTCGAGGATGTTGACCAGGGTGGGATCGTAGAAGGCGAGTACGCCGCCCGAGGCGACTACGAAGGCAATCAGCCAGCCGGTGATGGTGGCAATGTCCTTGCGGTGCAACGCAAGATGGGTCAAGTAGAGGAGCAATGGCGCGAGCCAGACCCAGTGATGGATCCAGCTGAAGGGTGACACTGCGGTGCTGGTCAGTCCGCACAGCACCACGGCGGGCAGTTCGTGGCCGGTGAAGGACAGTCGTCGCCAGTGTCAGGCCGATCGCCGCGAACACGACCGCTGCTGCGAGCCACAGCAATTGGTGCACGCCGTCGACGCCGATCACCCGGGCGAGCACCCCGCGCAACGTTTCGTTCTGCGGGTTCTCCGGCACACCGACCCGGGCCGGGTCGACGAACGCACCGCTCCAGAACGTCCACGAATCCTTCGGCAGCACAGCAAGTCCGACCACCACGGTCGCGAAGAACGCGCCGATCGCCGTCCCCGCCGCTCGGTATCGGCCGGTGACCAGCAGGTAGATCACGAAGAACGCGGGTGTCAGCTTGATCCCTGCCGCGATACCGGTCAGCACGCCCTTCCACCGTGACGAATCCGGTAGCGCCATGTCCGCGAGAACCAGCAGCAGCAAACAGATGTTGATCTGGCCGAACGCCATCGTGCCCCGCACCGGCTCGCACCACAGCAGCAGGCCGGCGATGGGCACGCTGACCAGCAGCAACCGGACATCACGTCGATAGCCGAGCAGCGACAACGCGGCGAAAGCGGACGCGGCGAGCATCGCGACATTGCCGAACCCGCCGACATAGGTGAACAGGTCGCCGTGCAACGCGATCAGCGGCACGAACAGCAGCGCGGCGAACGGCGTGTACACGTACTCCCACACACCGCGAGTGTTGCCGAGCAGCGGGGTGTCATAGACCGAGGTGCCGTTGTGCACGCGATCACCCGCGATCTGATACACGCTCAAATCCTTGAGATGCATCATCAGCCCCGGCGCATCGATTACCTGTTTCAAGTAATATCCACCCGCTATCACACCTAGCGCGGAGATCGTCCAGAACGCGAGCGGCGAGATCGGCCTGCGCCCCGACACCCCCTCCCCAGCAGGCACTTCGGACTTCTCGATCGTCGCTACCGACACACTCACTCCCAGCTCACTCCCAGCTTTCGTGCTCTGTTCGCCAACCCACGCTAGTAGCAGTCCGACATCGCCGCAGCGGCTCGGGCAAGGCGGGCATTGTTTCGACGCCTCGGTGCCGGGTATCTGCCGGACGTTCACTGCGATCGGGAACGAGGTAGCTCGATGAGTAAGTTGTCAGTGGGATCCGGTGGATCCCAACGCACGAACGCTGGAGGCACCTCGACCGCGGAGCGGATCGCACAGCACAGCGTCTTCGAACGCTTCGCCCGCGCCGGGTTCGTGATGACCGGCATCGTGCACTTGATCATCGGTTATCTCGCGATCCGGATCGCTGTCGGCGACGGCGGCTCCGCTGATCAATCCGGTGCCATGGCGGAGTTGGGCGCCAAACCCGGTGGCACCATTGCCCTCTGGGTCGGCGCCGCCGCGTTTGGTTTGATGGCACTCTGGCGACTCGTCGAGGCGGCGCTCGGCAGCTCGTCCAAACCTGACGCCGACAGCAAGAAGTCCGAAGCCTTCCATCGAGCCAAAGCCTTTGCGCTAGCGGTGATCTACGGCGCTTTCGCGTTCTCCGCCTACGGATTCGCCCGTGGCAGCGGCAAATCGAGCAGCAGTGAAAGCGTCGGCCTCACCGCACGTCTCATGCAGAGCACCGCTGGCACGATCGCTCTCATCGCCGCCGCCATGGTCATCGTCGCGGTCGGCGGCTACCACCTCTACAAGGGTGGCAGCCAGAAGTTCCTCGACGACCTCCAAGGCACACCGAGTTCCTTCGTCCGCCGGCTCGGCACCATCGGCTATCTCGCCAAGGGACTCGCCATTGCCGCCATCGGCGTCCTGGTTGTCCTCGCCGCGACCCGATCGGAACCCGACAAGGCGGCAGGCCTCGACGGCGCCCTGAAAATCCTTGGCGCCCAACCCTATGGCGTGTTCCTGCTCGTCGTCGCCGCCGCAGGCATCATCGTCTACGGCCTCTACGCATTCGTTATGGCTCGCTACGCGAAGATGTAGCCGCGAACGAGCTCGGGTTACAGACCTTTGAAGGCGTGCGATGTCGCTATCACGGCCGCTGTTGCCGACGGGAGCACGCGCCCTTGGTCTTGCAGGAGATGAAGCGCGGCGAAGGCGGCGGTGGAGCTGATCTCCCAGCAGTGGCCGTGCGTCCACAGGGTGCGATGCCAGGTGCTTGCTGTCGCGGGGTCGACGGCGATCGCACCGCCGCCCGACCCGCGGGCCGCCGCGATGGACTGTTGCGTCGTGGTGCCACCGCCGATGGAGACGAGTCTGCCGTCGTCCCCCGGGAAGGCAATTCGCCAGTCCGCGTTGGATTCCAGGACAGCGTGCAGGCGAGGGAACGGCTCGACAAGGTAGAGCCGCGGCATGACGACACCCAAGTCCACGAAGCCTTGGTAGATCCCGAAGGCCAGGTCACCGCGCGAGCTGGGGATGACGACCACGTCGGGCGCGGTACCCCGCGCCGTGACGATCTCGTACGCAATGCCTTTCAGGTACTCGATGCCGAAAGGTGAGCTGCCGACCACGGGGGTCACGAAATTGGTCGCGTTGAAAGACTTCTGGTTCCGGGACTCGTCCGCGACGTAAGTCCAGCGGTCCTCGTCGGACTCGACGAGCACGACCTCGGCACCGAGTTCCCGCACGTGGTCGACGATTTGGCCGGGTACGGCATTCGACATCGCCATGAGGCACCGCAGTTCGTGCGCGGCGCAGTAGGCGCTGATGGACAGGGCCGCGTTTCCCGACGACGCGGCGACGACCGTGTCGAAGCCCGCCGCACTGGCCCAGCCGACCGCACCGAGGCTGAACCTGTCTTTGTGCGAGCCGGTCGGGTTGCGGCTTTCGTCCTTGACCCACACGTCGGAGCCGAGGCCGATCCGGTCGTCCAGGCGAAAGTAGGGGGTCTCGCCCGCGCCGAGGGTGAGCGGATCGATCAGCGGCAGGAGGCGGCCGTCATTCGTCGATCGGCGGTAGGTGCAGCGCAGGTTGGCGGGGTTACCGGCGTCGAAACATCGCGGACAGCCCACGGGATAATGGTCGACACCGTACTCCGTCCCGCACGAAATACATTGCATTCCAGTCAGATTGGGACTCACGGAAGTGCGCATGATCGATTCTAACGAGTGCGCCCTTCGGCGGGCCTGTTCGGGGTTTCCCTGAACTTGTCAGTGTGGTCTGGCAGGGTCACAGACCTAGAGCTCGTCGGCGAGTTGGTGCCGTTGGACGCAATCATCGATCGTTTCGGCGGTACCAGAGAGATCGGGTGGATATGAGCGATGCGGCGGAGATCCAGCGGGTGATCGACACGTGGGTGGGGGCGTTTCGTGATCGAGATGTGGCGGCGGCGCTGGGTGTGCACGCGGAGGATGCGGTGTCGTTCGACATTGTTCCGCCGCTGCGATACATCGGCACAGAGGCGTATCGACAGCCATGGGTGGAGACGTTCGAGAACTTCGTCGGGCCTATCGAGGTCGAGTTGCGGGATCTGGATATCACCGTCGGGACGGACCTGGCGTTCAGCCGGAGCCTCAATCGGATGACGGGGACCATGCGAAGCGGGGATCTGGTGGATCTCTGGTATCGGTGGACGGCTTGTTTTCAGAAGCGAGACGGGCAGTGGTTGATCGTGCACGACCACACCTCGGCGCCAACGAACTTCGCGGACGGAACGGCAGTACTCGATCTGGAACCGTAGCTCTGACAGAACGGACGAAACGTGCGGGCGGTTTGCTGCGATGGGGTGAGTATGCGTACCGACCTCACCTGTGGAGAGCGACGCCAGACCGTGCGGCGGCTGGTCGCGCTTTGCCAAGTCATGAATCAGCTCGTCGATCTCGCGGAAGCGGGCTCGTCGGAACCGGTAGTCACGCAGGCGCACCGCACCCGCCGACTATTACAGGATCTCGTCCTCGACATGGTCCGCACCGACGACACGACCGCCTGACGGACCGCGACCCGCCGGTGCGGCGAAATTGCCCGGGCGTGGCGACAATCCGGAGTGGTGTCCGAGCCGAACTTAGGTGTGTAGACATCCATGTTTCGGAATGAGGTCACCATGGGCACACATCGCACCGGCGACATCGGTGCCGCCGACCAGTCGGACGTCACGCAGTGAGCCGTGCACAGCGCATTCCCGCGCGGCACGGCGGTGCCGCACGACGGATCACTGCCGGGCACGCACCGTTCACACCAGTGCGTCGCGCCAGCACCACGTATCGGTGTACTGGTGCAACTCCCTGAGCTTGCCGTCGGAAACCCGCCAGATATGGGCGAACTCGGCCCGCACCTGCTTGCCTGTCGCGCGTGCAGTGCCGAGGTAGTGCCCGGTGACGACTACGGCACCGTCCTCGCCGTCGATCCAGGCCTCCGCGAACGGCGCGATATCGAAGTCACGGGACACCGGACCCCAGACTTCGTTCAGCGCGGCCGCTGGACTGCGTGGCGCGGTGTCGGTCACGCTGGGCATGCCCGGCGCGATGCGGGCCTCGAAGTCCGGGTGCAGCGCGTCGACGACGGCGGCGCCGTCCCCCGATTGGGTTGCCAGATAGAACTTCTCCACCACGTCTCGATTGCTCATGACTGCGCCCCGCTGACGCTCGGCTCCGTCGTGCGCACGGCGCGCTGGCACACGATTCGGTCATTTCGTTCGCTCATACCTCGATATTAGAGGGATCGCTCTACATCAGCCAGGCCGAAAATCACACTGTGACGAGATCGGTTGTGGGGCAGTCCATGACCGCATGATTCGCGCGGCGTTTGCGGTGTCGCGATGACGCCGTGCGGCTATCATTGAGTTAATTGTTCGTGCACGGGGGGTCGGGTGGTAGCCGAGAACGGTCGGCTAGGCAGACAAGGCAGGGGTTGAGTGGCCACGATCGCGCAACTGAGGGCAATTCTCGCGGTGCTGCACATCGACCCCGGCGATATCGATGCCCTCGCGTACACCGACACCGACAACGACCCCGCGGTCGAACGGGCCAAGCTGGCCGCCCTGCTGCAATGCGTCTTCAGCAGCGAACTGCGCAGCGCCGTCACCAACACCGCGGACCAGCACGAACTGGCCCGCCGCTGGACCGCGGCGAGCACCCAGCGTGCGCTCGACGGCGAAAATGCCACCGAACAGGCCCATTTCGACGCACACT
This sequence comes from Nocardia altamirensis NBRC 108246, assembly GCF_001612685.1. Taxonomy (GTDB): domain Bacteria; phylum Actinomycetota; class Actinomycetes; order Mycobacteriales; family Mycobacteriaceae; genus Nocardia; species Nocardia altamirensis. The sequence continues at coordinate 40,393 of NZ_BDAY01000094.1, read as the reverse complement.
GGCTGCACAACCGGATCGACGCCCTCGCCCCGCGGCACACCTCGGACCAGGCGCCGGTCCTACTCGACGCCGCCGCACGCGCCGCCGAGGCCGCGCAGGTGCTGCTTTCCCTCAGCGGCAACCCGCACGGCGACGGCACCGAATCCCTCTGGCAGACCGCGCTCGACGATCTGGCGTCCGCGTTTCACCTGATCAACGACGAGCACAACGCGATAACCCAGCCCATCGAGTGAACTAGCTGCGCCCGACCTTGCTGTGGCTGAGCCGGAACCGGAACAGGGCGATCAGCCCGCCGACGACGCCGACGCCGATCAGGATCAAGCACGGCGTGATGATGTCGCTGAACCCGGCCCCGCGCAGAATCACGTCCTGGTAGCCCTTCAACGCCCAGTACTGCGGCGTGAACGGCGACAACGCCTGCGCCCAGCCGGGCAACGTGCTCCGCGGCGTGATCGTGCCCGCGAGACCGCCGATGGCCAGCGAACCCACCTGCGCCATGATCGAGAGCTGATCGATGGTGCGGCACAACGACACAAGGGCGATGCCGAATCCCCAGGTCGCCACCATCAGCGAGGCACTGATCGGCAGCAGCAACCAGGTCGACCCCTTGCTGTGCAGATCCCACAGCGTGAAGGCGACCAACCACAGAATCCCCAGATGCACCGCCGAGAACAGCACCGAGGGCATCGACTTGCCGAGGATGATCTCCCCGGCCCGCACCGGCGCGGCCCGCAACCGATCCCAGGTCCCCCACTCGTGTTCGCGGAAGAACGAGGCGCCCAGCAAGGTCGTGATGAAGAACGCGAACATCACGATGGTGCCTGGACCGGCCTGTTCGATGCCGCTGGCGTTGGGGAACCCGCCGAAGAAGCGCAGCTGCGCCTTGTTGGCAGGGGTCAGGAACGCCATCATGCCGATCGGCAACACCGTGAGCACGATGAGCTGAGCCGGGTCGGATTTGATCCGGCGCAGGTCCGCCCAGGACAGCGCGCGTACGCGATCGACGGCTGAATCATGCAACAGCATCTCGGATCCCTTCCACGGGCTGATCGGCGGCGTCGGCCGCACGCATGATCGCCAGGTACGCGTTCTCCAGGTTGGGATGGTGGATTTCCGCGGCCAACAGATGTTCGGTATCGGTGTCCAACGTGGCGAACAACTGCGCGAGCAGCTGGCCGGGCGCGTTGGTCGGAATGTTCAGGCGCCGCGATTCGAGCACCGCGGCTCCGGGTGCGGCGAGGAACCCGTTGAGGCTGGCCGGAATGCCCGACGCGAACTCGAGGCTCACCGCCGCTTGCGCATAGCGCTCGACCAGTTCGGTGGCGCTGCCCTGGGCCAGGATTCGGCCCTGATGCAGCACGACCACCCGCGCGCTGAGCACCTCGAGCTCGGGCAGATAGTGCGTCGCGTAGACCACGGCCGCGCCCCGATCGGCGAGGCTGCGGACCTCGTCGAGCAGGTCCTGCCTGGCCGAGACGTCCGCACCGACGGTCGGCTCGTCGAGCCAGAGCACGTCCGGCTCGTGCAGCAACGCCATCGCGGTGTGCAGCCTGCGCTGCTGACCGCCGGACAGCTGGTGGGCCCTGGTGGTCAGGAACGGGGTGATGCCCAGGCGCGCGGCGACCTTGTCGATCCGGCTGGCCAGCTCCTTGCGGCCGACACCCATCAGTCTGCCAAAGAAGATCAGGTTCTCCTGCGCGGTCAGCGTGGGATACACGCCGAGTTCCTGTGGCGCGAACCCTAGCTTGCGCCGTGCCTGGCGCGGATCCCTCGCGAGGTCGATGCCGTCGACGCGGACCGTCCCCGAGTCGGGCGGTGTCAGGCCTGCGACGATCGAGGCCGTCGTGGTCTTGCCCGCGCCGTTGGGACCGAGCAGCCCGACGATCTCGCCCGGCTGCACGATCAGGTCCACGCCGGTGAGGACCTGTTTCTCACCGTAGGACTTGTTCAGATCGACGATCTCCAGCATCCTGCACCTCCTCACTCGACATCGGCGTGCTCGCGATCGGCTCGCCCGCCATTGACTTACTCGACACCGGCGGGCTCGCGATCGGCTCGCTCGGCAGTGGCTTACTCGGCAGTGACTGACTCGGCACCGGCTCGCTCGACACCGGCTCACTCGGCGCCGGCTCACTCGATATCGGCCACGGCGCGCCCCATCCGGCGGCGCCGAGCACCGAAACCTCGCCTGCGACAACGTCTTGCGCGGAGAACGCGCTGACGATGTCGGCGGCGACCGGCGCAATCGGATTGCTCACGGCCCGTCCGCCCGGCGTATTCGTCAGGTCGGTCCACAGCCGCGGCGGCCGCACCACCACGACATTCCACGGATGATGGCGCGCAACATATTCCGCGAGCCCTTCGACGGCGGCCTTCGCGGCCGCGTAGTGCGGCCACCAACGCGGCGGCGCGAGTACGGCTTCCGAGGAAATCATCACCACCGTCGCGCCCTTGCGCAGCCGAGGCGCGCAGACCGACAGCGGGCCGAACATCAGCCGCGTGCTCGCCGCCATGAACTGCGCGGCCGTTTCCACCGCGTCCGGCGCCAGCGGCAGCGTCGGAATCGCCGGGGAGGCAAGCAGAACCACGCCGTCGAGCGGACCCTCCGGCAATGCCGCGGACAGTGCCCATCCGTCGCTGGCGTCGGCGAGCACCGGCCACAGCCGGTCCCCGTAGGCGCGCGACGCCGCGGCGAGCACTTCCGGCGCCCTGGTGCAGCTCACCAGCACGCGGGCGCCCTGGCTGGCCAGACCGAGCGACACCGCGGCGCCGAGCCCGCGGCTGCCGCCGACCACGAGAATGGTTTTCCCGTCCAGCTTCTCCGAGGGCGGCAAGACGTTCGCCAGCTCGGCGGCGTCGGGGCCGGGCACCGATTCCCTGATCAAACTCTGGACGGTGACATCGGCGCTGGCGCCACAGCTCATACCGGCATGCAGCGTGACCAGCCCGGACCGCCGATCCACTTCGGGCTCCTCGGTAGCGAACTCGACCGCGCCGGAACCGGATCCGTGCAACACGATGCTGCACGCCACCAGCAGCGCATCCCGGCCGGGCGTGCACATCCCGGTCCAGTAGCTCGCCCAACCGAGCACGGCGGCAACATGTTCGGGAACACGACCGCCGATCACCCGCGAGACCAGCCCGGCGATGCGCGGATAGTCCACCGCGAAGGTGCCGCGCTCCTTGCCGACCGTGTTCTCGGAATCGCCTGCCAGATCAGCCAATTCGAGGACGCGCGGGATCTCTCTGCGCGGCTGCTCGTCGGCGGCCGGACCGCACCACGGCAGCACCGAGCCGAGCCTGCACCGGATGCCGACCACCTCGATGCCGCCGAAACTCACCCGGCCGCGCGCCTCGCTCTCCGAGACCGTCCAGTCGACCTCGTAGCGGCGGCCCGGAATCGTGGGCTGGCGGAACGTCGCCCGGATATCGCGCACGGCCATCGGGTCGGTCGTCTCGGCCAGCGCGGCCAAGGCGAGCGTCACCACCAGCGCGCCGTGCGCGACCGGCCTGCCGTAGGGCGAACGATGACCGAAGTCGTTGTCCACATGCAACGGATTGCGATCGCCGACCGCGGCGGCATAGGTCGCCACATCGGTGTCCGTCACCCGGAACACCCTGGTACTCACTGCACCCGCTCCTGCCGTGCGGCCACCACTGCGGCGGCGATCTCGGCAAGGGACTGTTCGGAGGTGAGCGTGCTCTCCGGAAGTTCCACCGCGAAGGCACGTTCCACCGCGTAGACCAACCGCACCTGGGCCAGCGAATCCCAGGTGTCCATGTCGCCGCGCACAGTGTCGCGGCCGTGTGCGGCAGGCTCGCCGACCACCTCGGCGAACAGCTCGAGCAGCTGCTCCATCACATCAGTAGCCATGTTGCATCTGTGCCTCTCGCACATGTGGGCTGCGCGTCAGCGCGCCACCCGAAAGGTCATAACCGAATACCGACCCCTGGTCGTTCTCCGCTTCGACACTGAAGCCGTGCTCGGGGTACAGCTCACGCACCAGCGCGTTGCGGACGGTCGGGACATACCGGCCCACCAGTCGCGAACTACCCTGTGCCAGCGCCCATTCCGCGGCGGCGGCCAGGAGATTGTTTTCCGCGTTCCTGCCGATGACCCGGCAGCTGAGCAGCAGGGTATCGATCTCGACGGTGCCGTCCAGCTCTTCGGCGAGGAGCACACCGACGATGCCGTGATCGGCGAACCGATCGCGCAGGCGCAGGGTGGCCGCGAACCATCGCGGATCCTCGGCCATCCGCTTGACCTGGGTCTGGGTGTGCCTGCGCGTGGTCAGGTTGAACTGGTTGGTCTTGGCGATCAGCTGCGCCGCCCGGTCCAGCGACGCGCTGTTGATCGGCTCGATGACGGCCACCATCTCCAGCCCGGCCAGGAATTCGTCCAGGTTGTCCGACGCGGTCCGTTCCGCGGCGGCCAGCGCCTGATACGAGGCCTGCCTGGTGAAGTCCTCGTTGGACAGCGCGCCGGGATGCAACCAGGGCAGGCCTGCCAGCTCGCCGGCGAACTTCGCGGGCGAGGCGGGCAGGCACAGCGCGCGCACCTCCGGGTGCACGGCGACCACCTGTGCGCATTCGGCCGGGTTGTCGTCGACGAAGACCATGCTGCCGAGTCCGAGTCGAATCTTGTCCGAGATCTCCTGGAGCTGTTCGGATTTCGGCCGCCAGTCGGCGACGATGTGGGTGAAGTCGTCGACGCCGAGCACCATGCCTGGCGCTTCGGCGATGGCGCGCAGCGCGAGATCGCGGTCGTTCTTGCTGGCGACGGCGAGCAGCACGCCCCGCTCGGTCAGCGCACGCAGGTAGCGCTGGAAGTCGGCGAAGGCCTCCCCCTCGGCGCCGGTGCCGACGCGAATGCCGTCGATGCCGTCGTCGCCGAGGATCCCGCCCCACAGCGTGCCGTCCAGATCGACGACCACGCAGCGGGCGGAGCGGCCCCGGTCGGCCGCGACCGTGTCGGCGATCGCCGCGGCCAGCCACGGCAGGCTGTCGGCCGCGTACGGCTGACGCACCCGATACCAGCTGCGCGGGTCCTCCCAGTGCGCCAAACCGACCTGGGCGGCAAGCTGTTCGACGTCGATGAACAGCACCCGGCCCGCCGCCTGCTCGGCCAGCCTGGCGTTGACCTCCCTGACGCGATACGAGAGCGATTGCGGCGCACGCCAGGCCGCCGCGCCGAACGCGTCCACCGCGGGCGGCGCGAACCCGAGCTGCACCACCCGCACCCCGGATCGCGCGGCCGCGTCCCAGAGTCCGACCCAGCGTTCGACGGTCTCCTCCACTGTCCCGGTGACGTCGTGGTGGGTGCCTGCCAACACCACGTAATCGCCTTCGCGGAAAGGACTTTCCGGCGCGAGCAGCACCTGCTCGACCTGACCGAACGGGAACACCAGCATTTCCGGCGTCAGGCCGGCCCGAGAACCGGCCAGCGGCAGTAGTTCGGCGAGGAAATCGATGGTGTAGGTGGCGAGCAGCGCAAGCCGCACCTCGATTCCTGGCACACCAGGTTCGCGCGCAAGCGCTTTCGCGCGCTGCGTCCACGCGACAAACCCGTCCGCGGGGGAAAGCTCTACTGCCACATTGATGGTCACGGCTACTCTCCCTCCGGGCGGGCGTGGGCGAAAGCCAGGTGCTTGCCTTCGAATTCGGCGAGCGTCAGCAGTGTCTCGGCGATGAGCGCGGTCTGCACGGTGCCGCCGGCGGCGGCGCGCATGCTGGCGTGCATCAGCAGCGGCGGCAGCTTGCGCCACTGCGCCACCGCTTGTTCCCAGTGCGCGCGGCCGTCGGCGTCGAGCACCGAGGCGTCGTGCTCGGCCGCCCACAGCAGCAGTTCGCGCTGCCGCAGCGCCTGCCACAGGTCGTCGATCTGGGTGAAATCCTCCGGCGTCGAGGCGAATTGGTAGCGGCTGGCGAGTGCGACGAGCGCGTCGGCGCCGACCAGCCGATCCGCGCGTGGCGGTGGCGGCGGCGCCGCATGGGATTCGAGCCACCGGTAGGTACGCCCGATGTGGATATCGTCGGTTCCGGCCAGCGCCGTCTCGCGCAGCAGCGCGACCGTGTCCTCCGCGCCGAGGCTGGTCGACCACTCACGCAGCTCGGCCGCCGAGGTCACCGGAACCCGTTGCCCGGTCTGCAGACCGAGCTCGGTGGTCATCGTCAGCGGATCCTCGATCTGCCAGCCGTCGATGGTCTCGACGATGGCCAGCCAGTGCGGCGCATGCCACTTCTGGTGGCCGTGCTGCCAGGGCAGGTGGAAGATGTCGGCGAGCACAACCACCGAACCATGCGCGGCCACTTGCTCTTCGAGCGCGTTGTAGGCCGTTGCCCAGTCGTCGTCGCCGTGCACCCGCAGGCCGAGCGCGGGCAGCCGTGGCGTCGCGTCGTGCTCGAACAGCAGCAGGTCGTCCGCGGCGGGCGTCACCGCGAGCTGCGGTCCGCCCGCGAGCAGCGGCCGCCACCAGTGGGTTTCGCCGCGGGCAACCAGCGCGCTCGCCAACGCCGCGGTGAAGCAGGTCAGCTTGTCCCCGTGGGTGGACAGCGCCGTGGTCATTTCGACCCCTGGACCCGGAGGGTGCCGTCGAGGTAGGCGGTACGCGAGGCCGAACGCTGGATCTTGCCGCTCGAGGTGCGCGGGATGGCGCCGGGATTGAGCAGCACCACCTCGTGCACGCCGACGTCGTGCACGGTGAAGATCGCCTCACGCACCGCTTGACGGAGTTCCTGCACGGTCGCCTCGTCCTTGACCCGCGCCTCGATGAGCACGACGATCTTCTCCTGCACGCCGACCTCGATGGAGAAGGCCGAGCAGCGGCCGGGCAGCACCAGCGGATGCGACTTCTCGGCCGCGTCCTCCAGATCCGGCGGATAGTAATTGCGGCCGTCGATGATGATCAGGTCCTTGAGCCGGGTGGTCGGATAGACCTCGCCCTGGTACAGGAACCCGATGTCGCCGGTGCGCAGGTAGTACTTGCCGTTACGCGGCGAAAGTTCGCCACGGAAGGTCTGTTCGGTCTCTTCGGGCCGGTTGAAGTACCCGGTGCAGACCGAAGGGCTGGACACCCAGATCTCGCCGAGCCGTCCCTCGGGCAGCGCGACCCGGGTTTCCGGGTCGACGATCTCGATCGTGGTGCCAGGGGCCGCCGCGCCGCCGCTGACGATGTCCGCGCCGTCCTCGGCGATGACCATCTGGCCTGCGGCGAGCGCTTCGCGATCGACCGTGACGGTCTGCACGCCCGACAGCGTGCGCCAGTTCCCGGACACCAGCAGCGTCGACTCCGCCAGCCCGTAACCCGCGATCAGGGTCGACTCCTTCAACCCGTGATCGGCGAAGGCCGCGTGGAACTTTCGGATGGTGCTGACGCGCACCGGCTCGGCGCCGGAGAGGGCGTAGCGCCAGTTGCTCAGGTCGATGCCCTCGAGCTCCGCGGCGGTGATCCGCTCGGCGCACAGCTCGTAGCCGACGTTGGGCGAGGCCGCGAAGATCTGCGCGGGAGTGTCGCTGATCGCCCGCAGCCAGCGCGCAGGCCTGCGCACGAACGAGGTCGGCGCCATCTGAACCACGCCGTGGCCGTTGATGATCGGCATGATGACGCCGACCATCAGACCCATGTCGTGGAACAGCGGCAGCCAGCTGACGAAGCCGACCTCGTCCTCGGCGGAGATTCCGACGTGATACATCATGTCGTAGGTCTGCCTGGCATTGGACAGCAGTCCGCGATGCGGCACCATCACCCCGGCGGGCGAGCGGGTGGACCCGGAGGTGTACTGCAGCAACGCGATCTGTTCCCGATCGACGAGCACCGGAGTCCAGTCGATGGCGAGCTTCTCGTCGACCTCACCGGTGGTCACGATGAGCCGCGTCGTGTCGGTCGGCGAATTGTCCAGCCACCCGGTGACATTGGCGAGCGCGCCGTCGGTGGTGACGATGCATGCCGGGTCGGCGTCGACGCAGACCGCGTCGATGCGACCGTTGGAGTTGTGCGCACTCGGCGGGTACAGCGGCACCGCGATGATCCCGGCGTAGAGGCAGCCGAAGAACGCCTTCACGTATTCGAGGCCGGGCGGCAGCAGCAGCACCGCTCGGTCGCCGGGGTGCGCGACCTGGAGCAGGGTGGCCGCGTATGCCCGTGCCGCACGGTCGATCTCGGCGTAGGTCAGCGACTCGGTCTCGCCGTACGCCGAGCTCGAATCCGGATAGCTCACGAAGCTGTACGCGACCTTGTTCGGCCGCTGGGTGGCCTGCGTGGTCAGTGCGCGCACCAGGGTGTCGTATTCGAGGTCACCCCCGGTCAGCAGCGTTGTGGTCATACTCCGACCTCCTGTGGTGACGGTGCGGCGAGGAAGCCGACCTTGCGGAAGTAGTCCAGGTAGCGGACGAACAGGTCGCGCGAGACCGGCGGGCACGGCACCCCGGCCAGCGCGGTGACGGCGTTGTCGACGTCGAACTGGATCGACGGGGTGAGCCCGTCGTTCGCGTTCAACAGGCTCAGCACGCTGAACGACGCCGAGCCTGCCCCCGCGGTCGCAGCGTGCGCGGCGATCGCGTCGCGCCACTCGGCGAGGGCGACCAGCCGGACCGGCCAGCCGCTCTCGCGCAGCCAGCCGATGGCGTCGGTGAACGCGCACGGCTGCGGGTTGCGCAGGTGGTAGATGTGCGTGCCGGGCTGCGGGTTCCTGGCCAGTTCGACCATGGCCGCTCCGGTGAAGTCGGCCGGGGCCAGATCCACCGCGAAGTCGACGTCCGGCGCGAGCCCGACCTCCTGGCTGGCCTTGACGAGCAGCCAGAAGAAGTCGCTGGTCTGGCAGGCGCCGGTGCGGCTGTCGCCGCCGATCCGGCCGAGCCGGAACACGCTGACCGGCAGGCCGCGTTCACCCGCCTCGGTGACCAGCCGCTCGGCGACCCACTTGCTGCGCAGGTAACCCAGCGACAGCTGCGAGGGATCCCGCGCCACCGCCGCCGTGCCGACCCGGCCCTCGACCGCGTCGCCGGGGCCGAGCACGTACAGCGAGGACACGAAATGCAGTGGCGCACCGCTGGTCCTGGCCAGCGTGATGAGCTCCTGGGTGCCGCCGACGTTGGCGGCCTCCAGCACCCGGTACGGCAGCGCGAAGTTCACGTGCGCGCCGTTGTGATAGATCGCTTCGATGCTGCGGCCGAGCAGCAGGAACTGCTTCTCGGACAACCCGAGTCGCGGCGCGCCCAGATCACCGAGGACCGGGATCACCCGATCGAACGCCGCGCGCGGCAGCTCGTAGCTGTCGAACGTGGCGGCGAGCCGGGCCAGCCCCTCTTCGCGACTGTCCGCCCGCACGAGGCAGTGCACACGGAAGTCGGTGCGCGCCAGCAGTTCGTGCAACAGGAACGCGCCGACGAAGCCGGTAGCACCGGTCAGCAGTACGTCACCGGTGGTTGGCGCGGTGCCGGTCCATGGTGCGGCAGGCCAGGATTCGATCGCGGCGGCCACTTCGGCCTCGAGGTCGATCGTCTCTTCCTCGGCGGTCTCGCCTGCGAGCAGGCCGACCACGCCGGCCACCGTCGGCCTGGCGAACAGCGAGCCGAGCGGAATGTCCTCGCCGAAGGTCTGTTTCAGCCGCAGGATCAGCTGGGCGGCCAGCAGCGAGTGGCCGCCGAGATCGAAGAAGTTGTCTTCGCGGCCGACTCGCGGGATGCCGAGCACGTTCGCGAAGACGCCGGCGACCCGCTGTTCGAGCGGGGTGCGCGGGGGCTCGTACTCCAGCGTGTTGCGGCGCAGCACCGGTGCGGGCAGTGCGCGCCGGTCCAGCTTTCCGTTGGTGGTCAACGGGAATTCGTCGAGCACGAGCACGGCGGCGGGCACCATGTGCTGCGGCAGCCGCCGCGCCAGGTGGGCGCGCACGTCGACGACCAGATCGTCGCGGGCCTTGACCCGCAACGGGTCCGAGACGACGAGATCGCCCGGCCACTCGACCGCACGGCCCGGGGCGCCGGGCAACGCGATGTCCCATCCGGTCGCCACCACATCGAATCGGCCGTCGGGGCGGCGCAGCGCCTCGATCCGGTAGGGCACCCGCTCGGCAAGGGCCAGATAGTCTTCCGGGCTGATGCCGCCGGATCCGGCCAGGGCAGCGCGGATCTGGGCCGCACCCGCGCGGCCGCGCCGCACTTCCGCGGCCACCGCAAGCGGACCGGCCACCCTGGCGTCGAGCACATCGGTGACCACTACGGCCGCCGGACGGTCCCGCTCGAGCACCTCGGCCAGCCGCTGCGGCGTCATCGACGCGTCGAACATCTTGGGCCGCACCGGGAGTGCCTGGCCCGCGTAAAGCACGGCGTCGTACCGGAAACGCGACATCTCGTTGAGGTAGGCGCCGCGCTTGAGCCGGATTCGGCTCCCGGTCAGCACCGGGCTCGCGGCGACGAAGTCCTCGAAATACTTGGGCGAGAGCACCAATTCGGCGTCTCGATCGAGGGCGGCCCGCAGGGCGGGCGCGAGTTCGCTCGCACCGGCGGTCGGCGCGTTGGTCGCCTCGACGGTCGCGTGGAACGACTCGCTGAGGGTGAGATCGCGGACGTCACCGACGAACAGCACGCCGTTGGGGGCGAGCAGTGCCGACGCGGTCTCCAGGACCCTGGTCAGGTAGTCGGCGCTCGGGAAGTACTGCACCACCGAGTTGATCAGCACGACATCATAGGAACCGACCAGATCGGCGGGCAGTTCGTCGGCAGCGCACTGGTCCAGCCGGACGTGCGCGAGCTCGGCATTGCCTTCGACGATCTTGGTCCGCACGTTCTCGATCGCCGACGCCGAGACATCCGTCGCGTCGTAGACGGTGCACAGCGGGGCGAGCCGGGACAGCAGCAGGCCGGTGCCGCAACCGATTTCGAGGACGCGCTGGGGTGCGAGGGAACGCACCGCGGCCACGGTCGCCTCGACCCACTCCCGCATGTGCTCCTCGGGGATGGCGGCGTTGGTGTAGGAGTCGTTCCAGCCCGAGATGTCGAAGTCGGCATCGCCCTCGCGGCCCTGCCGGTAGGTGCTGTTGAAGACGATCTGCCAGTTCGCCACCTGATCCTGTTCCGCGCCAGCCGCATCCGCGCTCGCGTCGCCTGGCGTGAAGTACGCGACCAGGGACACGCTGCCGCCGGTGTCCTTGCGGGCAAGCACCACCGCCTGATCGACGCCGGGGTGCGCGGTGATCGCGGCCTCGATCTCGCCGAGTTCGATGCGGAAACCACGCACCTTGACCTGCTGGTCGATCCGGCCCAGGTACTCGAGATCGCCGTCGGCACGCCTGCGGGCCAGGTCACCGGTCCGGTAGACGCGTCGGCCGCCGAGCACCGGGCTCGCCGCGAACCGCTCGGCCGTCAGCTCGTCGCGGTTGAGGTAACCGCGCCCGACACCGGGCCCGGACACCAGCATCTCGCCTGCCACGCCGTCGGGCACCGGCCGACCGGCCGGGTCGACGATCAGCACGCCGAGGTCGGGCAGCGGGACCCCGATCAGGCTGCCCGCCGCCGACACCACGTCGGCCGCGGTCAGCTCGCGATAGGTGACGTGCACGGTGGTCTCGGTGATGCCGTACATGTTCACCAGGCGCGCCGAGTCGCCGAAGCGGTCGAACCACGGTGCGAGCGAGGACAAGTCGAGCGCCTCACCGCCGAAGACGATCCACCGCACCGCGAGTTCGGTCTGCGGTGCGTTCTCCAGCGCGCGCAGCAGCTGAGTGAACGCCGACGGCGTCTGACTGAGCACCGTGACCTGTTCGCGGGCAAGCAGTTCCGCGAACTCCGCGGTGGACCGGCTGACCGAACCGGGCACCACGACGAGCCGTCCGCCGAAGAGCAGCGCGCCCCACATTTCCCAGACCGCGAAATCGAAGGAGTACGAGTGGAACATCGTCCACACGTCCTGCGGGCCGAAGTCGTACCAGTGCGCGGTGGTCGAGAACAGGCGAACGACGTTGGCGTGCTCGATGACAACGCCCTTCGGCACGCCGGTGGACCCGGAGGTGTAGATGACGTAGCAGGGATCGTGCGGGCCAGCCTGCGCGAGCGTGCCGCCGGGCAGCGGCTCAGCCGCCTCGTCGACGAGCAACAGCTCAGGACCCGATTCGGTGGCCGCTGAGACCAGCGAACTGTGGCTGATCACCAGCCGCGCACCGGAATCCGCGATCATGAACTCGATGCGGTCGGCCGGATACATCGGATCCAGCGGCACGTACGCCGCCCCGGTACGCAGCACCGCGAGGATCGCGACGACGACATCGGCGGACCGCTCCAGGTGAATGCCGACGAACGAGCCGCGGCCGATGCCGCGCGCATGCAGGCGTAGCGCCAATCGCTCCGCGGCGGCCGACAGCTCGGCATAGGTCATGGTGCTGTCGCCGAAGCTCAGCGCCGCCGCGTCCGGTGTCCGCGCCACCTGGGCCGCGAACAGTTCGGGCAGCGTCTGCGCGACCTCGGTAGCGGGCTGGCTCGGCAGTGCGGCGGCGATCGCGCGCTCCCGCTCGTCCGCCTGCAGGAAGTCGAGTTCCGGCAGCGCGGTATCGGGGTTGGCGACCACCGCGGTCAGCAGGGCGACGAAGTGCCGCGCGATGGCGGCGACGGTCGGCTCGTCGTACAGGTCGACGTCGTATTCGAAGGCGCCGACCAGCTCGACGCCGACCTGGCGCATGGTCACCAGCACGTCGAATTTCGTGGTGCCCGAATGCACTTCGACGTATTCGGCGCTGAGGCCGGGAATCGCGAGCTCGGGCAGCGTGGTGTTCTGCAGCACCACCGCGGTGCGGAACAGCGGCGAGTGGCTCAGTTCCCGGTCCGGGCGCACATGTTCGACGACGAGGTCGAACGGCGCCTCCTGGTGGTCGAACGCGTCGAAGACGACCCGCTGCTCCCTGGCGAGCAGTTCGCGGAAGGTCGGCGCGCCGGACAGGTCGGTCCGCAGCGCGAGCGCATTCACGAAAAACCCGATGAGCGGCTCGATCTCGGGGCGGTTGCGGCCTGCGATCGGGGTGCCGACGGTGATGTCCTCGGCGCCGGTGTAATAGCGAAGCAGCGCTTTGAATCCCGCCATCAGCGCGATGAACAGGGTGGCGGGGCGGTCGTTCACCCTGGTCGCGTCGGCCAGCTTGCGCAGCCCGGCGTGCACCTCGCCCGGGATCGTGAACAGCACTCTGGCGCCACGGTTTTCCGGCTCGAGCGCGCGCGGCCGGTCCGGATGGAAGGTCACCAGCGGCGGCTCGTCGCCGAGCACACCGCGCCAGTAGTCGAGGTCACCGTCGAACTTGTCGCGCTGCGCGAGATCCTGCAACCAGGTCGCATAGTCGGGGTACTGCAGCGGCAGCTCCGGCAGTTCTGGCTGATGCCTGCCCGCGGTGAGATCGGCGTAGGCCGACATCAGCTCGGTGGCGAACACGCCGAGCGACCAACCATCGGAGATGATGTGGTGCATGGCGACCGCGAAGATCGCGTCGTCGTCACCGAGCCGCACCAGCAGCACCTCGACCAGCAGCCCGGACAGATCGAAGACGGTCCTGCTGAACTTGTCGACCTGCTCCAGCGCGTCGGCGAGCGGCCGCCGCGGATCGAGCTGCGACGGGGCGATCATGGTCATCGGCAGCGGCGCCACCGGCCCGACCACCTGAACCGGAACGCCGTCGCGCACTTCGATACTGGTGCGCAGCGATTCGTGCCTGGACACCACCAGCGACAGCGCGCCCTGCAGTGCCGCGATGTCGAGATGGCCGCGCAACCGCAGCGCCAGCGGCATCGTGTAGGTCGCCCGGTCGGGGAACAGCTGCTCCAGGAACCAGATTCGCTGCTGTGCGGCCGAAAGCGGCGCGGCCGCGGTCGGATCGGGACGGCGCGGGATCTTCGCCTGCGGTGTGTTACCGGCGGCCCAGCGCCGCAACAACGCGCGGCGGGATGCGCCCGTGTCGACGGATTCAGGCATTGTTGCTCCGTTCTTCGGCCGCCCCCGGCTGGTTGAGCAGGAGTTCGACCTCGCTGTCGGACAATTCGTCCAACCGCTGGATGAGATGCGCGGCGATGGTCTCGGCCATCCCCGCGACGGTCGGGCTGACGAACAGCTCGCCGAGTGCGAGTTCCAACGGGAAGATGGCGCGCAGCTGCGTCGCCACGTGCACCGCGAGCAGCGAATCGCCGCCGAGTTCGAAGAAGTTCGCGTCGTTGCCGACCTCCTCGATGCCGAGCGCCGCGCTCCACACCGCGACCACCCTGCGCCGCACCGAAGCGACGAAATCGTCCTCCTCGGCCGCCGCCGCGGTGTCGACCGGCGCCGCGGCAACGCGCTGCGGCTGGACCGGGTCGGCGGTCCGCGTCGGTGCAGGCACGTACTCGGGCGGATCCACCCAGTAACGCTTCAGCGCAAAGGGATACGTGGGCAGGCCGACCTTCGTCGGCTGCTCGCCGCCGTAGATAGCATCGAAATCAACAGGGACACCCGACAACCAGAGTTTGCCTGCCGCCGTAACGATCTCGGTGTCGGGCGAACCCGCGCCGAGCCCTGCGCCGAGGGTGCCGACCGTCGCCGCACCACGATCCGCGGTGCGTAGGAACGAGACCAGTGACTTGCCCGGCCCCACCTCCAGCGCGACGATCCCCGGATTCCGGGCGACCAGCCCTTCGGTGGCCTCGCGGAAACGCACCGTGCTGGTCATCTGCCTGGCCCAGTACGCGGGATCGACCGCCTGCTCGGCGCTGATCGGCGCGCCGGTGACGTTCGACCAGAACGGCATCTCCGGAGCTTTGCGCGCCACCTTGCGCACCAGCTCCGCGAAGCGCGCCGCGGCCTCGTCCATCAGCGGGGTGTGGAACGCGTGCCCGACGGGCAGCAGCGAGCTGGCCACACCGTCCTCGGACAGCGCACCGGCCAAGGCGAACAGCGCCGACGGTGCGCCCGCGACCACGCAGCGGTTCGCGGAGTTGTCGGCGGCGAGCCACACGTCGTCGGGCAACCGGGTCGCGATGGCGTCCGCGCCCTTGGAGATCGCGAGCATCCCACCGGGCGGCGCGGCGGCCATGATCCGGCCGCGCTCGACCACCAGCAGCAGCGCGTCGGCCAGCTCGAAAACGCCAGCGATGGTGGCGCAGACGAGCTCACCGAGGCTGTGGCCGAGCAGTTCTCGCGGTGCGACGCCGAACTCGCGCCACATCCCGGCCAGCGCGTACTCGACCGCGAACAAGGCGACCTGGGTCTGTTCGGTGCCTTCCGCGGTGCGCACAGCGGCTTCGAGGTCGAAGTCGGCACGCTCGCGCAGGATGTCCGCGCAGGTGCGGAACAGGTCGCCGAACGGCCGGACCTCGGCGGCGAGCTCGAGGACGTCCGCGCCGAGCGCGACGCCCTGGCCGGGGAACAGCCACGCGAGCGCGGGTGCCGGGGCGGCCTCCCCTGCGGCGGGCTTGGCGAGAGCGGCTGCGGCTGCCGCGATGCTGCTCGCGACGACCATCCTGCGGTGCGGGAAGGTGCGGCGGCCGTGCACCAACGTGTGTGCGACCGCGGACAATTCGACGTCGGCGCCGTCGAGGTAGGTGGCGAGCCCAGCCACCGCCCGGTCGGCGTCCGCCGCCGTTCGGCCCGAGATCACCAGCGCACGCGGCCCCGACGACGCAGGGACGGGCGCTGCCGTCGGCGGTTGCTGCACGATCACATGGGCGTTGGTCCCGCCGATGCCGAAGGCGCTCACGCCGGCCCTGCGTACCTCGTCCGGCCACGTCCGCAGCTCGGTGTTGACGAAGAACGGGCTGGTGGCGAAGTCGATTTCGGGATTCGGACGCGAGTAGTGCAGGCTCGCCGGAATCTGGCCGTCCCGCACAGCGAGCACGGCCTTGATGAACCCTGCGACACCGCCTGCGGAATTCAGGTGGCCGACATTGGATTTCACCGAGCCGAGCGCGCAGTACTGGTTCGCGTCGGTGTGCTCCCGGTAGGCCGCGCTCAACGCCGCGACCTCGATGGGGTCGCCGAGTTTGGTTCCGGTGCCGTGCGCTTCGACGTAGCCGATGGTGTCGGCGCCGATTCCTGCCGCCGACAAGGCTTCCCGGATCACCGCGCGCTGGCCCGCGATGCCCGGCGCGGTGTAGCCGATCTTGTTGGCGCCGTCGTTGTTCACCGCGGAGCCGAGGATCACCGCGTGGATGCGATCGCGATCGGCGAGCGCGTCGGTGAGGCGCTTGAGCACGACAACGCCGACACCCGAACCGAATACGGTGCCACCGGCCTCAGCGTCGAACGCACGGCAATGGCCGTCCGGTGAGAGGATCGACCCCTCCTCGTAGATGTAGCCTGCCTCGTGCGGCAACTGCACGCTGGCGCCGCCCGCGATCGCGACATCGCAGTGGAAGTCCAGCAGTGCCTGCGCCGCCTGGTGCACGGCGACCAGCGAGGTGGAGCATGCGGTCTGCACCGCGACGCTCGGCCCGGTCAGGTTCAGCTTGTAGGACACCTTGGTGGCCATGTAGTCGGAGGCGTTGCCGTGCAAGGCATGCAGCTGCGAGCTGGGCGACTGGAACAGGCTCGCGTGCCCGACCAGATTGCGCAGCAGGTAGGTGCTGATGCCCGCGCCCGCGAAAACACCGACCGGCGTCGGGTTCTCGGCCGCGATGTGGCCCGCGTCCTCGAGCGCCTCCCACGCGCACAGCGTGAACAGCCGGTGCTGCGGGTCGGTGAGTTGCACCTCGCGCGGTGTCATCTCGAAGAACTCCGCGTCGAACTGGTCCGCGTCCGACAGCAGCGCACCGGCGTGCACATAGCCGGCAGGCGGGTCGGCGGGCATGGCTTCCTGCGCGAGTGGCCGGATCGATTCCCGGCCTTCGCACAGGTTGCGCCAGTAGTCCTCGATCGTGCTGGCGTCGGGGAAGCGGCAGGCCATGCCGATCACCGCGACCCGGAAGTCGTTGTCGTCGTGCGTCATCGCTGGCTCCCCACACTGTCCGGCACGGTCCCGGTCGCCTGGCGGTGGGCGCGACGCCGCGCCGCGGCCGCTCGGCGGTCCTGACCGCGATCCACGTCCTCCTGCGGCGCGGTCCGGCCTTCCAACGCCTTGGCGAGGCCGTCGACCGTCGGCGCGGCGAACAGATCCGTCATCGCCAGCGGCACGCCGAGCCTGCGTTCGAGCAGACCGCGCACCCTGGCCACCGCGAGCGAGTGCCCGCCGAGATCGAAGAAGTTCTGCCCGAGTCCGATTTCCCGGTCGAGCACCTCGGCCCACACCTCGGCGACGAGGCGTTCCATGTCGGTGGCGGGCGGCGTGAACACCGGCGGCGCGGCCGGGGCGATCTTCGGCAGCTTCGCGCGGTCGAGCTTGCCGGTGAGGCCGCGCGGCAGGGTGTCGAGCACCATGTAGGCCGACGGAATCATGTAGTCGGGCAAGCGAGTACGCAAGAAGGCCGACAGCTCCAGGTAGTCCGGCTCCAACGGGCCGTCCTGGGTCACATAGGCGACCAGCCTCGGCACCTCGGCCTCGGCATCGAGCACGACGGCGGCCTCACCGACGGTCGGGTGCGCGCGCAGGAAGGTCTCCGCCTCCCCCGGCTCCACCCGGTGGCCGCGGATCTTGACCTGCCGGTCCTTGCGGCCGACGAAGACCAGCCGCCCGTCGGGCAGCCGCCGCGCGAGATCGCCGGTCCGGTACTGCGGAACGCCGTCCGGACCGGTGCCGAACACCTTCTCGGTGAGTTCGGGGCGGTGCCAGTAGCCGAGCGCGACGTACTGGCTGCGCAGCGCGAGCTCACCGTAAACCTCGGTGGGACGGCCGACTCCGTCGATGAGCTCGACGTCGACACCTTCGACCGGATACCCGATGGGTACACCTGCACGGTCCGCGTCTTCGGGAGTGACGATGTGCTGCAACGCCACCGAGCATTCGGACGGGCCGTAGAGGCTCACCAACGCGCAGCCCGGCGCGAAGTGCTTGCCGAAGTCGGCGACGTCACCGCGCACCACTTCCTCGCCGCCGAGCGCGATCAGCCGCAGCGCCGCGGGCACCCACGGGCCGTCGGTGTCGCTGAGCAGATAGCGGAACACCGTTGGCGTGCAGTGCAACACGGTCACACCCGCACGCTCGATCTCCGCGCGCAACTCGGCGGGCCCGAACAGGTGCGGGTCGAGCACATAGAGTTCGGCACCGGCGACGGCGGCGCCGAACGAGTTCAGCACGCCCGCGTCGAAGGTGTAGCGGGCAGGCGCCGCGACGACGTCGTCGGGGCCCATGCGCAGCCGCCGCGCGTAGGTCACCGCGTGCGCCAGCGCATTGCCTCGGCTCTGTGCCACGCCCTTCGGCCTGCCGGTCGAGCCCGAGGTGTGCAGGATGTAGGCGAAATCGTCCGAGCTGATATGGGATTTCGACCAGGTGGACAGATCGTTGGTCGGCACCGTGCTCAGCGCGGGGTCCGGGTGGTCGTGGCGCCCGGCCACGGTGAAGACGTGCGCGCCACCCGCGATCGAACGGGCCAGCTCCGCCAGCGACGGATCGCACAGCAGCGCAGACACATCGGCTTCCGCCAGGATTTCGAGCAGCCGCGCCTGCGGTGCCCTCGGGTCGAGCGGGACGTAGGCGACACCGGCGCGCAACGCCGCCCACACCGCGACGAAGCTCTCCGGGGTGTGCTCGTAGAGCAGCGCGACCCGGCTGCCGTCCAGGCCTGCACCGATCAGCTGCTTGGCGATGACGGTGGTCAACAGGTCGAGCTCGGCGAAGCTCGTCGTCCGGTCGCCGGTGCGCAATGCCGGTGCGCTGCTACGCAGTTCGATCACGGCGTCGAGCCGGTCGATCAATCGCTCACCCGACTCCGCCAGCGGCACCACCGGATAGCCCGGCAGCGCCCACTGTGGCTGCGCCGCACGCTCTTCCGGGTCCTCCAGGCGCACCGCGCCGACGAGCTGGTCCGGGTTCGCCACGATGCTGGCCAGCGCGCCCGCGTAATGCCGAAGCGCCCGCGCCGCTGTCGGCTCGTCGTAGAGGTCGGCGCTGTATTCCAGGGTCAACTTGGTCGGGCCGTCGGTCTCGTCGACGGTGAGGTCGAAGTCCATCTTCGCCGTCGTCCGCGGCGCGTCCACCAATTCGACGTCGAGGCCTGCCATATCCAGCGACGGCGGGGGCGTGTTCAGGTAGTTGAACATGACCTGGGCCAGCGGAGTGCGGCTCATGTCCCTGGTCGGCACCAGCGCCTCGATGACCTTCTCGAACGGGCAGTCCTGGTTGGCGTGTGCCGAAAGCACCGTCTGCCCGACCTTGGCCACCAGATCGGTGAAGGTCTCCTCGGTGTCGACCTCGGTGCGCAGGGCCATGGTGTTCAAGAAGCAGCCGACCAGCGGCTCGATGGCCGAGCGGGTGCGGCCCGCGATCGGCGAGGCGACGATCAGATCCTGTTGGCGCGTATACCGATTCAGCATCGTGTAGAAGGCGGCGAGCAACACCGCGAAGGTGGTGACGCCGCTGCGCGCCGCGAGGGCACGCACCTCGGTCATCACCTGCGGGTCGACCGCGCGTCGCACCACCGCGCCCCGCGAGGTGCGGCGGGCGGGACGTGGCCGGTCGCCGGGGATTTCGGTGACCGTCGGATCCGCGAGCTCGGTGCGCCAGAAGTTCAGCTGCCCGTCGAGCCCGGCGGCATTGCCGCGTTGCCAGCCCGCGTAGTCCGCGTACTGCACGGCCAGTGGCGGCAGCGAGGCAGCCACACCGGCGATGCGGGCCCGGTAGTGCGCCGAAATCTCTTGGCTCAGTACCGCAACGGACCAACCATCGCACACGATGTGATGCAGCGCGAGCGCGAGCAGGTAGTCGTTCGGCCCCGACCTGATCAGGTGATACCGCCACACCGGGCCCTCGGCGAGGTCGAACGGCGCGCGGTACACGCTCGCCGCCAACTCTTCCTCGGCCGCGCCGCGCTGGTCGGCGGGCACCGCGCTGAGGTCGGTGACCTCTAGCGGCCGTGCCGCATAGGACCGGATGACCTGACGCAGCTGCCCGTCCTCGGTGGTCCGGTACACGCTGCGCAGCACCTCGTGCCGCTGCTCGACCTGCGCCAGTGCGTATTCCAGCGCGGCGACGTCGAGCTCGCCGTGCAGCCGGAGACCGCCGGGCATGATGTAGGTCGCGTTGCCGGGATCGAGGGTCTCCAGGAACCAGAGTCGTTCCTGCGCATAGGACACCGCGAGCAGCTCGCCGTCGGTGCGCGGCAACGCTTGCAACGGTGGCAGCGAATCCTGCTCCGTGGCAGCGGCTTCGATCAGCCGCGCGGCCGTCACGATGGTCGGGCTCTCGAACAGCTCGCGCAGCGAGATGCTGACGCCGAACTCGTCCATGATCTGTGAGATCACCCTGGTCGCCGCCAGCGAGGTGCCGCCGAGGAGGAAGAAGTCGTCGTTGCGGCCGATCTCGGTACGCTCCAACGCCGTTGCCCACAGTGCGGCCAGACGGAGCTCCCGGTCGCCGATGGGCGCCTCGTAGGCGACCTCGTCCGGCTCGGCCGCGTCCTCGTCGAAACCCGCACTGTCCACGACGTATTCGCGCACGGGGAGGGCGGACAGCAATTCGTCCACCTTGGTCGTCGGCGCCGCGGCCGCGGCCGCCGCGACCGTGCGGAAGTCGTCCGCCAGATCAGCGGCGGCGGTCGCATCGAGCAGTGCCGTGTTGTAGGTCAGGTGGCAGACGAGCTCGCCGCCCGTCTCCGCGACATGCATGACCAGGTCGTAGAGCGTGGTGCCGGTGTCGATGGTCTGCCAGTCGACGGTCAAGCCCCACCGGCTCAGGTCGGGGCGCTCGAGCACCTGCTGCACGAACAGGGTCTGGAATACCGGGCTGTAGGCCGGGTTCCACGGTCCGCCGATGGCCTCGACCACGCGCTCGAACGGGACGGTCTCGTCGTCGTAGGCGGCCATCGCAGTGTCGCGGGTCTTGTGCAGCAGCTCGAGGAACGTCTGGCCGGCCGCGAGATCCGCGCGCACCGGCACCGTGTTCACGAAGTGCCCGATGGTCTTGGCCAGCTCGCCGTATGGCCTGGCCGCCATCGGAATGCCGATGCAGAAATCGTGCTGCCCGGAGCGGTGCGCCAAAGTCAGCTCGTAGCAAGCCAAGAGGAAGACGAACGGCGGAATACCGTTGGCCGCCGCGCTCGCTCGGACCGCCTCGGACAGCTCGCGTGGGAACGCGCTCTCGACGCGGGCGCCGTTGTTGCCGACCCGGCGCGGGCGCCTGCCGATCGCCAGATCCAGCGGCGGCGCACCGCGCAGCAGCGCCGCCCGCCGCTCGACCGCGACCGCCTGCGTTGCGGGAGCACCGTGTTCGGCGCTCCACACCGCGTAGTCCGCGTATTGCCGTGGCGGCACCGGCAGCAACGACTCCTCGCCGCTGCGGACAGCGCCGTACGCCGCCCACAGCTGATCGAAGAGCAGCGCGATCGACAGTCCGTCCAGCACCAGGTGGTGCGCGACGACCGCAAGGATCCATTCCTGCTCGGCGAGCCGGATCAGCGTCCATCGCACCGGCGGCCGTTCCGCCAGGTCGAACGGCGCCGTCGCCAGCGATTCGAGCAGCTGATCGACCGCGCCGGCCCGTGCCTTCGCCGGCACCAGGCGCAAATCCGGTGTCTGCCAGTCGGCGCCGCCGGTCTCGACGACCTCGGCCCGCAGCCCCTCCGGCGTTTCGGCGAAGACCGTGCGCAGCGCGTGCTGCTGCGTGGTGACCGCGTCGGCCGCCATCCGCAATGCCGCCTGATCGAGCGGACCGGTGATCCGGATGCCGAGCGGCACATGGTAAATCGCGGCGCGATCGGCCAATTGCTCGTGCAGCCAGATGCCGCGCTGGGCGAGCGTCGTCGGGAACGGCCCCGCGCCTTCACGCAGCGGCACCGTCGTCGTGGAGATCCCGGCGGCCCTGCGTTCCCGCAGCCGTGCCAGGGCAAGACTGCTAGCTGGTGAGTTCATGTGCGCTCTCCAAAAGGGCCGCGTCCGCCTGCTCGATCATGAGCGCCTCCAGCACCGTCGCCACCTGGGCGACGGTCGGCTCCTGCAGCATGAGCCGGAGAGCGAACTCGATCTCGAACAGTTCCCGGAGTCTGCGGACGAACTGAGTAGCGGCCAGCGAATGCCCGCCGATACGGAAGAAGTTCTCGAAAACGCCGACCTGCTCCAGACCGAGCAGCTCCGCCCACATCTCGGCGACGACCTGCTCGTACTCGGTGCGTGGCGCGACGTAATCCACATCGGCGGTGAACAATTCGGTCGTCGCGCGCGCCACCGGCGCGGCGGTGACGTGCGGCGCGCCGTCGATGACCCGATACGACTTGCGGTCGTACGGGTACAGCGGCAGCCGCGCCTGCGGTCGCTGGACCGTGTCGACACCGGACCAGCGCACCTCGTGGCCGCGCACGTGCAGCTCGCCGAGTGCCGCAAGCATCACCGAGAGGTCGTCGACATCGCGGACCAGCGACGGCACCGCGACACCGGCGCGATCATGGTGGCGCAGCAGGCTTTTCAGCATCCCGTTGAGTGCGGGGTGCGGGCCGACCTCGACGAACGAGCTGATGTTCGCGTCGATCATGGCGCCGACGGCCTCGGCGAAGAGCACGGGGCGAACGACCTGGTCGGTCCAGTAGAGGCCGTTCAGGTGCGCGCCGTCGATGCGCCCACCGGTCACCGTCGAGTAGAACGGGATGCTGCCCTCCTCGGGCTGGATGCACGGCATGTCCGCCGCGAACTCCGGCAGGCAGTCCCGCATCAGCGGCGAATGGAAGGCATAGCGGCCAGGCAGGCGGCGGGTCATGACCTGCTCGCTGTCCAGTTTGGCGAGCAAGGCATCCACCGCGCCGGTGTTGCCCGAGACCAAGGTCCATTTCGGGCCGTTGCTGCCCGCGAGGTAAACGCGTTGCGGCAGTTCGAGTTCCGCGGCAGGCACGTTCACGACGGCCATGCAGCCGTTGTCGCGCAGCCGGGCGGTCGCCTTGGCCCTTGTCGCGATGAGCTGTGCTGCGGTGCGCAGGTCGATCGCGCCGCAGACATGCGCGGCCGCGACCTCGCCGACGCTGTGCCCGACCACGGCGGACGGCACGATGCCCCAGGACTGCCACAGCTTCGCGAGGGCGACCTGCAGCGCGAACAGCACCGGCTGGGCGGTGCCGGTGTCGGCGAGCGCCTCGGCATCGCGGCCGCGGTCGAGCACGGCGAAGGTCGACCAGCCGAGTGCGATGCGCAGCTCCCTGTCCACCGCGAGCAGCGCGTCGCGGAAGATCGGCTGGTGCCGAATCAGCTTGCGGCCCATCCCGACCCACTGATTGCCCTGTCCGGTGAAGACGAACGCCACCTTGCCTGCACCGCTGCGGGGCACCCGGCCCGCCGCCGCGCCGAGCGGCAGCGAGCCGCCGGAGATCGCGGTGAGCTGCTCGGCGAGATCCTCGTGCGTGCGGGCCGGAACGGCCACCCGGTACGGGTGCTGGGCTCGGCGCGCGCTGGAGGTCTGCGCGAGTTCGGCGATCGGCGCCGCCGACCCGTCGCGGAGCATGTCGACCCAGCTGTCGACCAGCGCCAGCGTCGACTGCTCGTTGCGGCCGGAAATCGTGACCAGATAGGGCTTTTCGACCTGTGCTGCGGAAGCAGCAGGCACCGCGGCGCCCGCGACACCGGTGAGCACGGCGTGCGCATTGGTGCCGCCGAAGCCGAACGAGCTCACCCCGGCCAACCTGCGGCCCGCATGATCCGGCCACGGCTGGTTCTCGGTGGGCACGCCGAACGGCAACTCGTCGAAAGCGATGTGCTGGCTGGGCCATTCGAAGTTCAAGTTGGCAGGCACCTGCCGGTGATGCAGCGCGAGCGCGGTTTTCACCACGCCGGTGAGGCCTGCCGCGGCCTCGAGGTGACCGACGACCGTCTTGGCCGAGCCGACCAGGAACTTGTCGTCGGCGGCGCGGTGCTCGGCGAAGACGGTGCCGAGCGCCCGCGCCTCGATGGCGTCGCCGAGGATGGTTCCGGTGCCGTGCGCCTCGATGTATTGCACGTCAGCGGGTTTCACCCCGGCCCGCCGGTAGGCCCGGCGCAGCACGTCGACCTGCGACTGATAGCTGGGCGCGGTCAGGCCGTTGGTACGACCGTCCTGATTGACGGCCGATCCGAGCAGCACCGCGTACACGCGGTCGCCGTCCTTTTCCGCTTGGGCAAGCGGCTTCAGCACCACTGCTGCGCTGCCCTCGCCGCGGACATAGCCGTCGGCACGATCGTCGAAGGTCTTGCAGCGCCCGTCGGTGGCCATCATGCCCGCGCCGGCCAGCGCCTCGGTGACCCGGGGATCGAGGGTCAGATTGACCCCGCCGACCACCGCGATCTCGCAGTCGCCGTCGTGCAGGCTGCGCAGCGCCAGGTGCAGCGCCACCAACGACGACGAGCACGCGGTGTCAACGCTGACGCTCGGGCCGCGCAGATCGTAGAGATAAGACAGCCGGTTTGCCGCAATGCTGCTGGCGTTGCCGGTAACCGCCGCGATCGGCATGCCCGACGCCGCGGCATCGCCCATGCCACGGGCGTAGTCGCCCGCGGTGATGCCGACGAAGGCGCCGGTCGCGGTCCCGGCCAGGCGCTCGACCGGGACGCCCGCGTCCTCGAACGCGTCCGCGACGGTCTCCGCGAGCAAACGGTGCTGCGGATCCATGGCCGCGGCCTCGCCATCGGCGATGCCGAAGTAGTTCGCGTCGAACGCATACGGGTCATCGAGGAACGAACCGAACCATGATCGCTTCTCTTTTTCCGCAGGCTGATCGCCCGACGGCGGCCAGTCGTGCCGGTCCTGCGGCGCTTCGCCGACCAGTTCCCGTCCGTGCCACAACGTTTCCCACAGCTGCGTCGGCCCGCGCAGCGCGCCGTACGCGCAGCCGATGCCGATGATCGCCACCGGTTCCTGCGTGGTCGTGACCCGCGCAGGGAGTAGCTCGACGTCAGGCTCGACGTTCGCCGCCACGGGTTCCGTGCTGTCCTGCACCGCGGCGAGGCCCTCGGCGAGCGCATGCACGGTCGGATATTCCCACGGTAGATCCGGCGGCAGCGGTTTACCGATATAAGTCGAAATCTTGCCGACGAAGACCAAGGCCACCGCCGAGGTGAGCCCGAAACTCGAAAAGGGTTCACCGACAGCCACGTCGTCCGTGGCAATGTCCAATAATTCGCTTAGCGTTTCCGTGAGAAACAAACTGATCTCGTCGGCCGTCCGACGGGCAATCTCAGACATCTAGCACTTTCCCTACTACCTCTAAACAGAAGTACGCGACTCCACTGAAGTTTCAGAATTGTCCGCGACGGCGGGGACAATCTGGTCTGCCAAGGTTTTCCCGGGAATCTCGGACAATCCACGCTCGGCCAGGTTCTGGCGAGCCTGCGCCAGCGGGAATGCGAGAACGCGCAGGTCGTGGAATAGCTTGACCGCGATAGTCGGCCAGATCGCGCCCGTCAGTTTGTACATCAGCGCGAGGGCGACACCACCGAAAATGACCTGCGCGGACACGGCGGGACGGAACCCGTGCCGCAGACCATCGATGACGCCACCGGCAACGATGATCAGGACCCAGAAGGGCGTGTCCGGCCACAGCAGCGCTACCGCGTAGATGGTGAAGCCGCGGTAGACGACCTCCTCGGCGGGCGTGCTGAAGGAGTTCGCGAGCCACCAGAACCGCTCGATCGAGTTCTCCGGGGTGATGAAGACGACGTACTCGATCTTCTTGGCGATCCAGTCCTTGCCCTTGCGCCCGCCGACCAGCGGGATCAGCACGGGGCCAAAGAGATACGAGACGTAGACGGCGATGATGGCGAGGCTGATGATCTTCTCGGCGAGGGAGAAGCCGCGGAAGATCGAGAAGTCGAAGTGGGTCAGCCCGAGCTCGCGCACCGAGGTGCCGCTGACGACGAACGCCACGAGGATGACGGCCAGTGTCGCCCAGGTCCGGAAGACGCCGCCCTGGTACAGGCGGGTGCGCGCGTCGGGCCGTTCGCCGAATTCTCGCGTGAAAAGGCGGACCGAGAATATTTCGAAGAATGGTTCCGCGAAGACGAGATAGACGAGGAGGATTATGCAGAAGATTTCCATCGGGAGGCCCCGTTCAACTTACTGTCTGGTCGAATCTTTACGATTTCACTGGATTGGGGGTCGTCCGCGCCCTCACACTAGGACAACTATTTACTGACAGGCACAGAGGATGCTCGCTCTGATTCCGGCAACCGCTCGAGCGTTAACATCACCTACCTGTGAAGTCGTCCTGAACACACCGCAGGACAGTACAACTGCACCGAGAGAACTGTCTACAGCTTCCACCTGGAAGCGTCTGTGAGCTCGGCCACCGGCGCTATACGGAGTAAATGCCTCCGGATGCAGCACGGCTGTAACGTCCGATTCGTACCGTTTTTTGTCCGGTTACGACGGGATCGACCGACCTCGTTAACAATGCACAGCACTTCATTCAACTACCGGAAACATTAGACACCAAATCAGTGCAACAACAAGTAACGCCAAATTGATTGCTAAATGTTTGCTGAAAGCGTGCGGGGGCCTAACTAAGTGTGTACCACTCCACAACACTCGTCCCAGCCCGCGAGAGACCTGGGCCACATTCTGGAGGGTAGCTGTTCAGCTCAGACTCCCGGCAACCCCACGCGTCCCCCGCCCGGTCGGCCTACGGCCTACACCGGTAAACCACCACGCCACAGTCCCAGTCACGAAAATATTCCATGCGGGAATAGCTCGAAACGCGATACGTTTCTTCGTGGTGGTTAGGCGAACAAACGAAAGGGGTCTCGCGTGTCGACCGAGACAGTGACAGCATCGGTCGGCCTCCGTTCGGAACGGGGTGCGGTACTCGGCGCATTGATGCTGACGACGTTCCTGGTCGCGCTCGATTCCACCATCATCGCCACCGCGGTGCTGACCATCACCAGCAATCTCGGCGGGTTCGCCCAGTTCCCCTGGCTGTTCTCGATATACCTACTTGCCCAGGCGGTCACCGTGCCGATCTACGGCAAGCTCGCCGACACGATCGGCCGCAAGCCGGTGATCCTGCTCGGCATCGCGATGTTCGCGCTCGGCTCACTACTGTGCGGGCTCGCGACGAGCATGCTCGGGCTGATCATCTTCCGCGCGGTGCAGGGCATCGGCGCAGGCGCGATCCTGCCGATGACGATGACCATCGCCGCCGACCTCTACACGCTGGCCGAGCGGGCCAAGGCTCAGGGCTATCTGGCCAGCGTGTGGGCGTTCTCGGCGGTGAGCGGGCCGCTGCTCGGCGGCGTCTTCGCCGACTACCTCAGCTGGCGCTGGATCTTCCTGATCAACCTGCCGCTTGCCGCGCTGGCCGGCTGGACGATGGTGCGCAGCTTCACCGAGAGCGCGCCGCGCCGCAAGCAACAAGTGGACTACCTCGGTGCCGCGTTGCTGACCGTCGGCGCGGGTGCGCTGATCCTCGGGCTGCTCGAAGGCGGGCAGGCATGGGCGTGGGACTCCCCCGCGAGCATCGGCATCTTCGTGGGCGGCGTGGTGCTGCTCGTGCTGTTCGGGTTCGTGGAGCACCGGGCGGCGAACCCGATCCTGCCACTGTGGGTGCTGACCAGGCGCGTGCTCGTCGCAAGCAGCGTGACGTCAGTGCTCGTCGGCGCCATCCTGCTCGGATTGACCTCCTACATCCCGACTTTCACGCAGGGCGTGCTCGGCACCAGCGCGCTCGTCGCCGGGCTCACCCTCGGCGCGCTCACCCTCGGCTGGCCGATCTCCGCGTCGCTGGCCGGAAAGGTGTACTTGCGCATCGGTTTCCGGGCGACCGCGCTCATCGGCAGCGTGCTGGCCACGGTCGGCGCCGCAACCACCTTGCTGATCACCGAGGATTCGACGCTGTGGCAGGTCGCCGCCTCGTGCTTCCTGATGGGCGCAGGCATGGGTCTGGTCGCGTCGCCGACACTCATCGCGGCACAGGCGAGCGCGGAATGGTCCGAGCGGGGTGTGGTCACCTCGGCCAACCTGTTCGCCCGCTCGATCGGCAGCGCCGTCGGCGTCGCGGTGTTCGGCGCGATCGTGAACGCGCGCGTCGGCGACACCGATCACCCTGCGCCGTCCACCCTGTCCTCCGCGGTGCACCTGGTCTTCGTCGTGATGGTGGCGATGGCTGTGGTGATGCTGATCGCCTCGGCATGCATGCCTGCGCGGAAATCCGTCCCAGCCGGCAGCGCGGGAACGGCCTGATCTGTCTTCCCGCCAGGTGATCTCGGGGCTGGTTCGAGTCAGAGATCGAGGACCAGGCGGGTGAGCGAGCCGGGGGCGGTGACGCAAAGGCGAAGCGGGCCTGGGTAATCCGTGCCAGGGGTGGCGGACAGCGCGAACGTTTCGCAAGTGCCGCAGATACCGGCCCGGCACATCGAGTCGACGGGGACGCCGTCGTCCTCCAATGCCTCGAGGACGGTCAGCGCGGGCGGCACCGTGATGGTGCGGCCCGAACGGCGTAGCTCGACGACGAGCGGCGCGATCATCGGACCGGGCAGCGGGCAAGGCCTGCGGCCGAATTATCGTGCTGGTCGTACGGGGTGCCGTAGATGCCGACGCGGGCCGCCATCAGCTTGGCCACCTTCGTGTTTCGACGCCAGACCGGGTCGTCGGCGGCCGCGCGCCGGATCCTCCGCCGCCTGGCGCCGGGCAGTGCGTCGTCGAGTGCGCGCAGCCGGACATCGAGGGACGCGGCGACACCGGTCAGCGCGGACCACGGTTGTACCGGCACCGCACGCAGCGGAGTGCTCTTGACCAGCTCGCGGACAAGTGCCTCGCTGCTGAAATACGCGAGCACGCCGAGCAACGGCGCCGTCGCCTGCACCTTGAGACGATCGATCAGGCTGGTCCCCTTGGCAAGTCGGTGCGTAGCTGCGCCCGCCATGTTCGCGGTCCACTCCGGCGCCACCCCCGCGGTCGCGACCATGTAGTCCGACATCTCCATGCCCTCGAGGGCCGAGCGCGGGATGAGCTCATCGGCGACACCGAAGACATAGGCGATGTAGGCCCAGTAATGCATCACCGCATCCAGTTGGGCCTCAGTGCATGTGCGGCCGTGCACGTGGTCGAAACACATCGGGGACAGGCCGAAGGTCACCGCGGCGCCCATCATCGTGCTGTTCGAGATCGGGTTGCCGTGCGCGGCGAAATGCTCGACGCCCCAGGCACGCTGCAGGCCGGCCCGGACCTGGGCGTGCATGAGCCGCACGCGCACCGTGTCTTTGAAGACCGGCGACCAGCGGTCCATGCCGCCGCGGACGGTCACGTTGCGGAACCAGGTCGAGGTCTCCAGGTTGCGCCGATAGGGATCGTTGACGAACCGGCCGGTGGCACCCGTCGCGGACGCGACCTCAGCACCGACGAACGTGCCCATGAAGTCCTGCACGCCCATCGCGAGCTTGCCCGAGGTCGACACGTTGATCCACAGCTTGCGGCCGTACTCCCACAGGTCGGGGTCGTACCAGTCCGGCGGGTTGTCGAGCGTGGCGAACAGTGCGACCAGTTCCGGTGGCGGGTCGTCCAATGCGTCGATGCCGTGGTCGAGTGCCTGGTCGAGCAGGCGCCTGCCCTCGGCGGTGCCGATCCGCCGGAAGGCCGCGACCAGCTGATCCATCGGCTCGTCGCCTTGCCACAGATGGTCGGCCATCAAACGGGTGCGCGGTGTCTCTTCCGGGATCGGACGCACCTCCAGCCACGGTGACAGGATCGATTTCCTTGGCTCGAACCACAATTCGGAGGCGACCGCGCGCGGTGGCGCGGGCCGCAGGGGCATGCCGGGCCGGTAGTAGTAGTCGAAGGGATGCGCTGCGGCGGTATTCATCTCCAGCATCGGTCAAAATCCTGTCAGTTGCCGGAATTTCGTGGCTGCGGTCGAGCCGTGGTCGGCGTGCACCGGGCAGTAGTGTTTCGGGTCGGCGCGGTGTTCGGCTGCAGGCCAGAGCAATTCGGGTGCTTCCGGCGGCGGCAGCGTCGCAGGACGCAGGCCGCGTTCGCGGCGGCGCCCGGCCCGGATGCGGGGGAAGAAGTAGCGGATCTCGTCCGGTGTCACCCGGTTCATGGCGGTGAACAGCGCGCACCAGCGGTCGAACCAGAACTGATCCCGTGCGGTCCAGGTGAAGCCCATCGTGCGCCGGATCGCCGGATCGCACAGCCCGACAGTGAGGAATTGGTAGAACCGCGCGCCCAACGGCCGAACCATTCTCTCCCACAGCGGTTTCGGCAGCATGTCGAGCACCGGGAACGGTGGCACCGGCACGTTCTCGGCCAACCGGTATATCTCCCACGCGGCCGGGGTCGCCTCCAAGATGTTCTCGCACATGTCATTCCAGTAGTCCTGGAACTCGGCCCAGCTCTTCGGGACTACGCGCATGCTCATGCCGTACATCTCGTACCACTGATACTGCTCGCGCCACAGCTGTTCTCGCTGCGCCTGCGTGAGGCCGCCCATGAGCAGCTCACCCGAGCGCAGCGTCTGGACGAAGAACACCGCGTGCGCCCAATAGAAGGTGCCGGGATCCAGCGCGTGATAGCGCCTGCCCTGCTCGTCGATGCCCTTGATCGTGCGGTGGTAGTCCACGATCTCGCGGGCGGTCTGCCTGGCCCTCGGACCGTCGAAGACCACGCCGACAATCGGATACGCCGACCGGAACACCCGCTGATAGAACTCGCCTTTGATCTCGGAGTGGTACTGGACTCCCGCGCCGAGGCCGGGATGCATGTTCTGGACCATGCCGAGGAAGAGCCCGCTCGGCGCGAAGTACAACGAGCCGAAGATCTTCCAGGTCAGCGAGTCCGGTCCGAGTGGCA
The DNA here is from genome assembly GCF_001612685.1 of Nocardia altamirensis NBRC 108246. GTDB lineage: Bacteria > Actinomycetota > Actinomycetes > Mycobacteriales > Mycobacteriaceae > Nocardia > Nocardia altamirensis. The sequence continues at coordinate 9,574 of NZ_BDAY01000094.1, read as the reverse complement.
CGGGCGCGTCTTGGCTCTCGTGCACCACGTCATTGTGTGCAACCATGCATTGATGCTGACACGACTATTTACTCGCATTCAATTCGTCTTCTGATGCCGCCGAAGACTCGCAAAACGCCGCAGCAGGAGCGTTCTCGCGCCATGGTGGCGCGCATCGTCGACGCGGGCCAGGCGGTGCTCATCGCGCACGGATACGACGGCGCGTCCACCAATCGGATCGCCAAGGCCGCAGGCATCAGCCCCGGATCGCTGTACCAATACTTCCCGGACAAAGACGCCATCGTCGCCGCGGTCATCGATCGCTACAACCGGGAAGTAGCGAGCACCGTCTACGCCAGCGCACTCACCAACCTCCGCGAGCCACCCGAAATCGCCATCCCGACAACGATTTCCGCACTACTCGACGCCTTGGGCAGCCATCCGGCCCTCTTGCGGGCGGTCATCGAGCAGACACCCCGCCTCAGCGGCGACAACACCGTCTTCGCCTTCGAACAGCAGGTCGGCGAACTGGCCCGCGTCGCGCTGACCATGCACCAGGACTCACTCCCCGCCGACGTCGACTTCGAATCGGCCTCCTGGATGCTGGTCCGCGCGGTCGAACACCTCACCATCCGCTACATCCTCGACCAGCCGCCGACCTCCCGCGAACGCTTCCTGGCCGACATCACCCGCCTCGTCGTCAACTACTTCCAGCCCCTGCCAAACCCACTACCAGCGAAAACCCCTGATCAGGGCCGTTCACGAGCGAAACGCGAGTAGTCGATCACCGTCGACCTACTGTCTGCGGTAGGCGACTGGTGGGCGGCCTACTGCGGATTTGAAGTCTCTGGTGAAGTGGGCTTGGTCGGCGTAGCCGAGTTCGGCGGCCAGGGTGGCCGGGTCGGTCTCGGGATCTTCGAGGCGCTGGGCGGCCTCGTGCAAGCGGTAGCGTTGGATGACCCACTTCGGGGAGACGCCGATGTGGTCGCGAAACAGCTTCTGCAACGTGCGTTTTCCGAGGCCGAAGCGGTCGACTAGGTCGTCGACGCGCACGATGTCGCGATCGGTCATGACCAGTTCGACGATCTCGTTCAGCATCGTTGCGGTGGGTGTGACCGTGGAACGATGTTCGCGGACAAAGGCTTCCGCGATGGCGGTGCGTTCATCGACCTCATGGACGCGTGCCATTCGCGCGGCGAAGCGGTCCGCGTCCTTGCCGAATATCTCCGATCCGGCGACCACCCGATCGGTCAGCTCGGTCACCGGTCTGCCGGACAGCGAGTGAAATCCCGCGGGGCGGAACGAGGTACCGAAGATCGAGCCACGACCGGCCAGGGTGTGCTCGAACCTGCCGCGAAGCACGCCGTGCACCCGACACTGTCCGTCCTCGACGACCAGCACCACCGACGGACTCGGCAACACTTCGACGACGTACGGCTCCCGCGCACGCAGATCCCACCGGACTGTCCAATGGTGCGCAACGATATTCGCGAGGTCCTCGGCTGCCGGAATGAGCGCTTCTCGATACACGCCGACGCCGGAACGCGGGTCGAGCACGCCCCGTGGCGGCGCGTCCGTGGTCGAGTCCATGCTCCATTATCACGCGTTCGCGTTTGTTCAAGACCACCATCGGCGACCAGCCATATCGTCGTCCGCATGACCACAACGACACTCGCCACCGGGACGATCGAATCGAAATCCTGGGACCAGACCGAATTCGCGGTCGTCCCGGACGCACCGACATTGGGCGCAGCCAAGGGGTACGACCTCTACACCGGCGACATCGAAGGCGACGCCGAATGGCAAGGCCTGACCTGCACTTTGCCCGACGGCAGCGGCAGTTTCGACAGTCTGCAGCGCACGCGCTGCACCCTGGGTGGCCGCTCCGGCAGCTTCATCCTCCGCATGACCGGCACGTTCGATCCCACCGGGAATTCGCGCGCCGACTGGTCCGTCGTCCCCGGCTCGGGCACCGAGGGGCTGACCGGGATCAGCGGCACCGGCGGCTACCGAGCCGACGACGGGACCAACACCTACACGCTCACCTACCGCTTCGACAGGTGAGCGTGCGTGGCCGGAATTACTTTGCTGCGCTTTCCTTTCCGAGCCGGGTGAGGGCCAGGTAGCCGGCCGAGACCAGCACTGCCCACACCACGCCGACGGCGATCGCGGTGCGGCCGCTCTCGGTCCAGAACAGCAGGACGACGACCAGGGCGAGGAAGGCGAGGGCCGCGATGGTGGTGTAGGGCGCGGCGGGGAGTCGATAGTCGGCCGCGGGGAGCTCACCGCGGGCCACCTTGGCACGGTAGGCCAGATGGCAGACCAGGATGATGCCCCAGACGAAGATGATGCCGATGGTGCTCACCGACGTGATGTAGGCGAACGCCTTGTCCGGCGAGATGACGTTGACGATCACGCCGATCACCATGAAGGCCGCCGACGCACTGATGCCGACGTAGGGCACGTGGCGGGTGCTCAGTTTCGTCAGCACCGACGGCGCCTCGCCGTGCAGCGACAGCGTGCGCAGCATGCGCCCTGTCGAGTAGATGCCCGAGTTGCAGGACGACAGCGCCGCGGTCAGCAGCACGAAGTTGATGATGCCCGCCGCGCCGGGGATGCCGATCTGCTGGAACACCTCGACGAACGGGCTCTTGCCCGCGTGGAAGTTCCGCCAGCTCGACACCGACATGATCACCACCAGCGCGCCGACATAGAACAGGCCGATTCGGAACGGCAGGGTGTTGATCGCCTTGCGCAGGGTCTTGCGCGGCTCGCGCGCCTCGCCTGCGGTGACACCGACCAGCTCCACACCGACGTACGCGAACAGCACGATCTGCAGCACCAGCAGCGACTGGCCGAAGCCGTTGGGGAACACGCCGCCGTCGGCCCACAGGTTGGTGACGGTCGGGTTGGCCGCATGACCGAAGCCGATGGTGAGCACGCCGATGCCGAGCAGGATCATGCCGATGATCGCGGTGACCTTGATGGCGGAGAACCAGAATTCACCCTCACCGAACAGCCGCACCGAGATCAGGTTCGCCGCGAACATCAGCGCGAGCACCACCAGCGCGGTGATCCACGGTTCGATGTCGAACCAGTATTGGACGTACTTGCCTGCCACGGTGATCTCGGCCATACAGGTCGCGACCCACACCGCCCAGTACGACCAGCCGGTCACGAAACCTGCGTAGCGGCCGAGGAATTCGTGCGCGTACTCGGCGAAGCTGCCGGACACCGGCCGATAGGTGAGCAACTCCCCCAGCGCGCGCATGATCACGAAGATCGCCAGGCCTGCCGCGAGGTACGCCAGGATCAGCGCGGGCCCGGCCTGCTCGATCGCGCCGCCCGCACCGTAGAACAGACCGGTGCCGATCGCGCCGCCGATGGCGATCATCTGAATGGTCCGCGGGCTCAGGCCGCGTGAGTAGCCTTCCGAGTCGCCTGCACCGGCCTGGTCGAGTGTTCCGGCGTCCGATAGATGACGGTCGGCGGCTGTCATAGTGCGGTCCTTCTCTCTTGCGGCAACGACGCGACGTCCGGGTCCCACGTCGGTGATCCCGGACACAATTTCATGGGATCATCGCATGTCCAGGCAAACGATCAGTGCGTCACGCTACCGGTCCGCACGGCCAGAGGTCGCATCGTCGGAACCCCATCGCAGGGAAGATCGCAGGTCAGACGACTCGAAATATGTCGAGTGAACCCTGCGTTGCCAAAGGGGGTCGCCACTTCGGAGGAGTCACATGATCGACGTTCCGCTGTCCGTGCTGGATCTCGCACCGGTGCAGTCCGGCCGCACGGTGGGTGCTGGGCTTGCTGCCACCACCGAGTTGGCGCGGCGCACCGAGGCGATGGGATTTCACCGGTTCTGGGTCGCGGCATCGGCGACGAGCCGGAGGTCTGGCTGCTCGGCTCGAGCGGGTACAGCGCGCAGGTCGCGGCCGCGCTCGGGTTGCGGTTCGCTTTCGCGCACCATTTCAGCGCCGCCAATACCGAGCCTGCGCTGGCGCTGTATCGCGAAAACTTCCAGCCATCGGAGCATTTGGCGCGCCCGCACGCGATGATCGCGGTCGCCGCGGTGGTCGCCGACACCGACGAGCAGGCCGATATCCTCGCGATGCCGCGCGAACTGGCCTTCCTGCAGCTGGCCGCGGGACGGCCGCAGGCGCTGCCGACACCGGAGCAGGCCGCCGCGTTTCCGCTCGGTGCGCGCGAGCGGCACTTCATCGAACAGCGCAGGGAAGGACAGCTGCTCGGCTCGCCTGCGACGGTCCGTCAGCAGCTCGATGACCTGGTCGCCCGCACCCAACCGGACGAGATCATGCTCAACACACTGGTTTACGACCTCGAGGACCGGATCCGCTCGTTCGAACTGTTCAAGGAGAAGGTCATCGCGGCCTGATCTACTTCAACCGGAAGCCATGATTGGCGAGCGATTCACGCAGTCGATGACGGCCGTTCAGGCTCTCCTCGGAGGCGAGGCGGGCCAGCACCCGCTCGGTCCAGGAGTGCGAAAGCTCCTGCTCGGCATAGAATTCGGCGATGCGGGACTCGTAGTCGGCGACATGGTCACGCTGCGCAGCCAGGTCGTAGGTCTCGTGATGCAGCACCGCGCCCTGCGGCAGCCGCGGCTTGACCCTGGCGTCCTCGCTCGGATCCGGATGGCCGACAAGCAGACCGAAGACCGCGAAGACCTGGGGCGGCAGGTTCAGTTCCGCCGCAACATCTTCCGGGTTGTTGCGCAACGCGCCGAGGTAGACCGTGCCGAGCCCGAGGGATTCCGCGGCCACCACCGCGTTCTGCGCGGCCAGGGCGGCATCAATGAACCCGACGTAGCTCGATTCGAGGTAGTCCGCGCCGTCCAGCGGCGCCTCCCGATCCGCGGCGAGCTGGCGCAGGCGGGCGAAATCGGCTGTCCAGACCAGCAATACCGGCGCCTGCAGGATGTGCACCTGGTTGCCTGGCAGCGCCGCCAGCCGCGCCCTGCGCTCGGGATCGCGCACCGCGATCACACTCCACACCTGCAGATTCGAGGAGGTCGGGGCGGACTGCGCTGCCGAAATCAGCAGGCGCAGTGTGTCATCCGTCACCGGATCGGTGAGATAGCGCCGCACCGAGCGGTGCCGGTGCAACACGTCGAGCACGGGATTCCACTGGGTCGGCCCGCTCGGTTCCGGCGCACGATAACGTTGTTGCACCAGGTGGGTCGGCGTCGGCGCAGTCTGAGTCATTCCGTCATCCTGACCTTCCGCTGCCTCTTCGTCAGCGATTGCCCGCACCGTGAACCGAACGTACCGCGATACCGCCGAACCGAAACCCGGAGTAGGGTCGGTTAGGCGACCCTAACAACATACGTGGGAGGTTTACCTATGGCCCGACCCCGCACCACCCTGACCGTGCAGCGCACCGAGTGGCTCAGCCCGCACCTGATCCGGGTCCACCTCGGCGGCCCCGGCTTCGCCGCATTCCAGACCAACGGATTCACCGACTCCTACGTCAAGTTCATCTTCGACCGCGAGGGGATCGAGGTGCTGCGCACCTACACCGTCCGTTCCGTCGACGCCGCAGCGGGCGAGATCGCGGCCGACTTCGTCTATCACGGCGCTGAGGGCATCGCGGGACCGTGGGCGGCGGAGGCCAAGCCGGGCGACACCATCGACCTCTACGGCCCCGGCGGCGCCTACGCCCCGCGCGCCGACGCCGACTGGCACCTGCTGGCCGGCGACGAGTCCGCGCTCCCCGCCATCGCGGCCGCGCTGGAAGCGATGGGCGCCGACACGGTCGGCAAGGTCTTCATCGAGGTCGCAGGCCCCGACGACGAACTCCCCCTGCACAAGCCCGACGGCGTCGAGCTCACCTGGCTGCACCGCGGCACCGAGGCCCCCGGCGAGGTACTCGCCGAGACCGTCCGCAACGCCCCGTGGGACGACGGCCGGGTCCAGGTCTTCATCCACGGCGAAGCCCAGGCCGTCATGCACGACCTGCGTCGATACGTCCGCCGCGAACGCAATGTGCCCGCCGAATGGGCCGCGTCGATCTCCGGCTACTGGCGTCGCGGCCGCACCGAAGAAGGCTTCCGCGAATGGAAGGCCGAGCTCAAGGCACAAGAGCCCGCCTCGGCTGCCAGCTAGGTACGGCGGGTGACGGCTGCGGCGTAGATCGTGCTGCGGTCGGCGGCGAGCTGGTCGCGCGGGGCAGCAATGCCCGCAGCGACGCACAGAGGGTCGAATCTCGGTTCAGGAGTGGGTGATTCGGCGAGGGCCTCGGTGAGAACAAGGGTGCCGAGGTCTTGCGGCCATGCCCAGTGCCATCGCCGCGGTCCATTTCCGCATACCGACCCCCGTTACTTGACTGCCACCGATCATTCTGTCGCACAGGGCCAGACGCATCTGGTGACGCTACATTCGTCGAACCGTCGAAGATGGTTACAGCACAAGGCATCTGGACGTGATCGACCTGTCAAGGTTCGCACAGAACATCGGTCTGCGAAGGCGATTCCGGCGTGCGTTCGCGTACGCACACGCCCTGCGGCTAGTGCCGGACGCTGCCTGCTTTCCTCTATCGCAGGGCGAATCCTCGCCCGAGATACATTGCTGGACAGTTGATCACTGGGAACTGAGGTAAGTGGCCTCTCGGCCGATGCCGCCATCAGTTCCCACTGATCACCCGACCAGTCGCGGTCGCCGCACGCACAGCGTGCATCTCCGTGCGCTTCTAGTGATTGAGCCGCTCCCTGTCGACCGAATTAGAGCCTGGCCAGGACAGGCGTGATCCGTACGGCCCGTGGAACTTCCGCAGACCTGCGTTGCTGCTTCGGACCGCGCGGGTTGCTGCACTACCGCTCACTCGTTCCGAATGAAGTTGGCATGGGATAGACGGCATGCAGAACGCCTTCTGCTGATGAGTAGACGCTGAGAATCCAGACCCGATAATGATGTTCGCGATTAGCGATGACGATCTCGACGCGATCGAAGCCCTCGCCGACTAGAGTTTGTGAGGTGTCAGGCTGTCGCTCGATCCTCGGTGCTGGAATCGCATGAGGGCCGTCGTGTACGACCGCTACGGCGGCCCCGAGGTGCTGTCGATCGCGGAGGTCCCAACGCCTTCCCCGGGGCCGAAACAGGTGCTCGTCCAGGTGCACGCGACGTCGGTCAACCTCTCCGACTGGGAAACACTGCAGGGGACGCCGCTGTATTCACGCATCGGCGGGCTCCGGACACCTAGGCGCCCGGTTCTCGGATCCGATATCGCCGGACGGGTCGAAGCCGTCGGCTCCGAGGTCACCGTGTTCGCACCGGGTGACGAGGTCTACGGCGACAATCTCACGCTCAAGGGTGGGTTCGCGGAATATGCCGTGGTTCCTGAATCGGCGCTGGCGCACAAACCGGCGTCGCTGAGCTTCGCCGAGGCGTCGACGCTGCCACAGGCGGGGGCGATAGCACTGCAGGGCACGGCAGGCATCACAGCCGGTATGTCGGTGTTGATCAACGGAGCGGGCGGCGGGTCCGGAGCATTTGCGATCCAGTTGGCCAAGAGTGCCGGGGCGCAGGTGACCGGCGTGGACAACGCCGCCAAACTGGCGTTCATGCGCACGCTCGGCGCTGACGAGGTCATCGACTATCGCGCTGAGGATTTCACCCGAACCGGACCGTACGACCGGGTGCTCGACCTCGTTGCCCACCGGTCGGTCTTCGCCTATCGCAGGTCGGTCGCGCGTGGCGGCCGGTATCGCTGCGTCGGCGGCACCACGAGCGCGTTGCTGCGGTTGACGACGGTCGGAGTGGTCGCCGGAATGGTGACCGGCCGCGGGCTCGGGGTGCTCGCGGTGAAGGAAGGGCCCGCGCACTTCACCCCCCTCGCGGAATCGTGTGTCGCGGGACGGATCGGAATCCACATCGACCGCAGTTTCCCCCTCGACGAGACCGCGGACGCGCTGACCCACGTCGGCGAGGGACACGCCCTTGGCAAAGTGGTGGTCGAGATCCGCTGATCGGCACCACCGGATGTTATGAGCCGCAACCGATCTGGCCCGCCAGCTCGCAATCGCCACCGTAACCGGCGCCTCCGGCAATCAATCCTCGCCATCCCAGCTCGCCAACGCGTACGGCGCCGCGTTCACCGCCACCGCCGTCATCGCCGCGGCCGCGGCCCTGCTGACCGCCATCCTCCGCGACAGCTCCGCGGACTGAACGTGCTCAGCGGGACCGTTTCCGGGTGACTTCGGCGACGCTCGCCCAGTCGAGATCCGCGCCGATCTGCTCGACCGCGGCGGCGAACACGTCGTGCAGGGCCGGTCCGGCCGGTAGTGCGACGCCGAGTTCGGCGGCGGCGCTCAGCGCGAGGTTCAGGTCCTTCAATCCGAGCGTGGTGGTGAACCCTGGCGGCGTGTAAGTGCTCGTCGCGATGGCGTTGCCGTAGCCGCTGTACACCGGGCCAGGAAAGACCGAATCGTTGATCATTTCGACGAACCGCCCCGCATTCAGATCGGCGTGCTCCAGCAGGGTGATCGATTCGGACAGTGCCTGCAACGCGTGCAGGATCAAATAGTTGATCGCGATCTTCACCGTCGGTGCGGCGTCCACCGTGTCGCCGAAGTCCCACACCTTTCGGCCGAGCGCGGCGAGCATCGGTGCTGTCGCGGCTCGGACGTCCGCGTCGCCCGAGATCAGCACGGCGAGCTTCCCGGCCACCACCGCCTCGGGTCGGCCGACCACCGGGGCGCTGAGGTATCCCCCGCCGGCCGCGGCGAACTCGCGCGCCGCGGCCGGGCTGACGGTCGCGTGATTGACGTGCACGAAACCCTCTGGCGCGGAGCGGATCCGGTCCTCGGTGAAGACCTGCCGCACCGCTTCCTCGTTGCTCAGCATCGAGAAGACCATTCCGGTGGCGATCGCGTCTTCGGGGCGGTCGGCGAGCCGCGCACCGCGTGCAAGCAGGTCGTCCGCCTTGGCGGCAGTCCGGCTCCACACGGTGACGTCGTAACCGGCATCGAGCAGTCGGCCCGCGAGGGCGCCGCCCATCTTCCCGAGCCCGATGAAGCCCACCTGGCGGGTTGTCATGATTGTTTCTCCGTTCTCCGCAAGGGCTGCGGTGACGAGTTGTCGTCGAGTGCGCGGGACATTTCCGCACCGATCTTGCGCAGCAGTTCCCGGTTCGGGTGCAGCGTGGCGTCGAGGTCGCGCAGCTGCCAGTTTTCGTCCACGTCCTGGTCGGTGATGACGACTTCGACGTGGGTGTCGAGCAGTCGCATGTGCAGTCCGTGCAGGACGCCGATGAGCTGGTCGGCGCCCCTGTTGCCGCCGTGGGTGCCGTAGGTCAGCAGGCTCGCGGGACGGTCGCGCCATTCCCAACAGAGGTAGTCGAGCGCGTTCTTCAGGACGCCGGGGTAGCCCCAGTTGTATTGCGGGAACACGAAAAAGAAGCCGTGGTAGCTCTGCACGAGCCGGCTCCAGGCTCGGGTGTGTTCATGCTCGTACTGCTGTAGCGCGGCCTTGCGGGGTTCGTCCAGGAACGGCAGCCCGACCTCGGCGAGATCGAGCAGGTCATAGTGCAGATCGCTGTCCTCGCGCAAGGCGTCGCGGGCCCAGGCGGCTAT
>NZ_BDAY01000093.1 GCF_001612685.1 Nocardia altamirensis NBRC 108246 | reverse complement strand
AGATAGTGCGCTTCGCCAGTCGCGGAGAAGCGTTGGCCTCTAAAGGAATACGCGTAGGTGACCCGCTCGCGCTTGCCTGGTACCTCGACCACGGCCGCATCCACGCCGGACACCTGGGCAGCGTCTACGAAGACGCCTACCAAGGCTGGGCCGCCGACACCGCGCAAGGCGCGCATGCGGTCATGCTCGCCCCGACCCGCGACATCGTGACTGCCTTGAACATGCGTGCCCGCGCGGAAAGGCTCGCCCGCACCGGCACACTCGCCGGTCCCGATGTCGTACTTGCGGATGGGTTGGTGGCCTCAGTGGGTGACACTGTGCGCACCCGCCGCAACGACCCCCGCTTACGCGTCGGCGAACACGACTGGGTGCGCAACGGCTACACCTGGACCATCCGCGAGGTTCATCCCGACGGCACACTCACCCTCGCGCGGCGCGTCCATGACCGCGACACCGCCGCCGCCGTGCTCCTGCCCGCCGAGTACGTGTTCGAGCATCTGCATTTGGGTTACGCCGCCACGATCGACTCCGCCCTGGGAATCACCACCGACACCTGCCACGTCGCGCTGTCCGGGCGCGAGTCGCGCCAGCAGTTCTACGTGGCGATGACACGCGGACGCCTCGCCAACCACGCTTACCTCGCCACCGCCATGGCCGGAGAGGAAGGCGACATCTACACCCTGCCCGCCCACTACCCCCGCACCGCCGTCGAACACCTACACCACGTCCTCGACCGGGACGGGGCAGCAACCTCGGCCCACACCGAACTGCGCGATGCGCTGGACCCGGCCCGTCGCGTCGGCCGCGCCGTCGACATCTACCTCGACACTCTCGCCGTGACCGCCGAAAACGTTTGCGGCGCACAGCGACTCGACACGATAGACCGTATCGCCGAACAAGCCGTACCAGGGTTGACCGACAGCCCCGCGTACTCTGTCCTGCGTCAGCACCTAGCGATGCTCGCCCTCTCTGGAGCCGACCCGATCACCGCACTACGCGCCGCGATCTCCGCCCGCGAACTCGACACCGCCGCCGACCCCGCCGCCGTGCTGGACTGGCGAATCGACCCCACCGGCGCGCACTCGGCCGGACCCGGCCCGCTCCCGTGGACACCCGGACTGCCCACCAACACCACTGACACGCTCGACCCCGATACTCTCGCGCCCGTGCGAGCCCGCCAGCAGATCGTGACCGAACTCGCCACCCAGATCACCGACACCGCCCGCGCCTGGACCCCGACCACAGTCCCCAGGTGGGCGCGCAACCTACTCGCAGACCCCGAACTGCTTGCCGACCTCGCTATTTGGCGCGCCGGACTCCACATCCCAGACTCCGAGCACCGCCCCACCGGACCGACCCGCCACACCACCATCGAACGCGCCTATCAGCAACAACTACAACGCCGCATCCTCGACAACGACGCCAACACCCAACTACCCCAACATCATTGGGCCGACACCGTAGACCAAATCGACCCCCGCATCAGCACCGACCCCACCTGGCCGATCATCGTCACCTACCTCGACGCCGCCGCCCGAGCCGGAATCGACATCCAACACCAACTCACCCACTCCGCACAGCAACGACCACTCCCCGACGACATGCCCGCCGCCGCACTCTGGTCACGCCTGGAAATCGACGAAACCGACCTCACCGCCCACCAACCCGGCCCCATCTCGGACCCGGACGACCAGCCCGACCCAGCTGGGCAGGGAATCGCAGACGCCATCGACGCCGCCGACCTCGGCTACCACACCGAGTACGCCGACGACTACAGCGCAGACCAGTACGACCCCGATCAGTCGCAACCCGACGCGGGCCACGATATCGACTGGTGACAAGCTGCCGACGGCATAACCTGCGCAAGCCTCATCAAAATGGCGTGCCGCAGCCGAATATCAAGCGCGACAGTAGAATTCGCTAAACGGTCACGATCCACATGTGGACGGCACCCGAAGCGGGCACGTCGGATTGCAGCGTCGACCGTCAGGCAGGGTCGCGGCTTTCCGAAGTCCAGACGGTTTCGGCGGCGTCTGACTCGCCGAGCAAGTGTTCTCGGAGCCGTCGTGGTCCGCCTCGCGCTACCTCTATGAGCGACGCGGCTTCGCGCCCGGTCAACCCGAAGCCTTCTGTCAGCTCTATCGGAACCGTCTCAGCATCGCCGACCTTTTCCACGAAGAGACGGTTTCGCGCCTGTTTGGCGGCGTGAAGCTCCGCCGATGCCGCCTGGAACGCCTCCGACCTGGACGGCGCTCGACCTGCTTGGCCGATCGCTCCGAACTCACCGGACGCGTGAATAGCCGCATGAGCACGTGCGATCCTCAACAACACCTCGGATACGTCATCGCCACTCATGCCCCTACGATATCCCTCGCATCGAGCAACTCGTTGAGCTCCCGTACCGCTCTGGTGTCTGACCAGGGCGATAAGAGCTGACGACCATCGAGGATTGCCACGGCCAGCCTGGGCGACCGGTTCCGTTCAGCCAGCTCCGCAGCTTGCTGGACAGTGTCGGCTGCTTCCTCGATGTCGTCGAGTTGAATCAACGCCCGCTCCAGCTCCAGCAAGGTAACCGCCCTGTCCCGCGTGTAGGTCTCGGGCATGATCGCCAGTGCACGCCTGGACGCCTCAGCAGCGGGTGCCGCGTCGCCTTGGACGGCAAGGCAGTTCCCGCGATAGGAGTGCATGATGCCTTCGCCCATAAAATACGCTCGCGATTCCGACGGGTGACATGGCTCGAGTCCTGCCAGCAATGCCTCAGCCTCATCGAGCGCGGCTAGGCATGGTGATCGCTGATCGGCGAGCGCGAGCGCTTCCGCGTTACGGATCGCGACATATGCCCGTAGGTGTCGGTCCTCGCTCTGGGCGACCCAACTACGCGCCGCAACCGCATAGTCCACTGCTACGCGTGGTCGCCGCTGCCAGGTGGCCAGCTGTGAAAGATGGCACAGCATATAGCTGCCAAGGTCGGAATCCTCGGCTTCGTGCGCGTTCTCCCGTGCCTCGGTGTAGAGGCGGGCAGAGGTTGCGTAGTCCTGCGCGTCCCACGCGAGAGACCCCGCAAGTCCGGTCCATTCCGCGTACAGCGAGAGCACATCGGTCTTGAGCCACGGCGGGCAGTTGTCCAACATCGCAGCCGTTACTTGTTGTTGCGCGACGACCATTCCTTGCGCCGCAGGAGAGCCCAGCATGTCATCGAGTTGCATCGCCTGGTGCAGCGTCTCCCGCATCAAGGCCACCGCAGCCGAGTCCGGACGGCCAGCACCGGACCTCAACCACCCTGCGCGCTCGACTGTCTCACCAGTGAGCCCCAGAGTCGCTAGCGCACCAGCGCCTAATGCCCCCGTCTTGAGTAGCTGTCGCCGATTCACGTCGTCCTCATTTCCGCGCAGCTGCTCGAATCGTGCGACTACGTCGGGGGACGCTTTCGCCAGCATTGTCGAATAGGTGACCTGCCCGAGGCCGCCAATTCTTTCTCCTTTTTCCCACCGTCTTACCGATCGCTCTGCCACGCCGAGCGCCCTTGCAAAAGCGGCTTGCTTCATTCCGAATGCGTACCGGAGCGCGGCGCAATCTTCTTTCACCCATGTCGCGACAATAGCCATTACAACCCCCTGCACCGGAAGTGGTGATTGCCACTTTAACCGCGCTGGCCGGTTTCTGTCCGGTCCATGTCCGGAAATGTCCGGTGGTCTCGCGCAAGCATTTTCGCACGCCCTGCCGCGAGGACTCATGCAGCGGCCGACCAGCACAGCCGTCGGCCAGCACCGTCACCACAGTCGATGACCTACAGCCCTTGGCAGCAGCGGAACCGACTAGGACGAGCTGAAAGGGAAACCATGGATACCGACCAACAAGCCCTCGACAAGCCTCGAGCGGTCTGCCTTATCCGCCTCGACACCTCCGGGCTCGAGACACCCAGGCACGCGACGCTGGCTCAACGTCACGCTGCCGAACTCGGGTACGTCTGCCTCTACACCGTGCGCCCACCAGTCGACCATCCGGACCCGATCGGATACGCACTCGGAATTGCGGCCGGACTCGCCGCCGACGCACTGATCGTCTACGACCTCACCACGGTCGACAACATGCCGTCGCGCGTGTGCGAACTGCTCGACCTCCAGACCGTGTGCCCGCCGACCACTTGGACCGCCACCCTCCCGGCAACGATCAACTGCGGCCACGCCCACCCGGACCGGCCACTCACCATTCCCCAAGCGCGCCGAATTATGCAGCAGCTCATCGTATGTCGCGCATTTGAGTGTCCACTCAAGGCAAGCGCATACAGCTGCCTGGTCCGGGCAGGAAAAATTGTCCCTCCAGTAGACACGCTCCGCGAACGGGCTGCCGCTCGCGGCATTCCGTTCGAACCACTGCCATCCGACACTCCCCAGCCCCCTGGCCCCACCATGCAGACGCTGTTGGACGTACTCGAAGGGCTCGCCCTGCCCGACGCCGACCCTCGCCGGTTGGCCGCGCGGCTGTCGCCCGGTGTCGAGGTCTAGGAGCCATCCACGTGGACGGCACCCGATCGGAGAACTCTCGCAGTACCGTCGTCGGCGACCTCGAAGCGATGTGGCGATTGGACGGCCACTCCGCACGAATCATGTTGGTACACGACACATCTGGCGAGATCCTGGTGTCCTACGAGGGCCCTGACTATCCAGACTTGGCCTCCGCGCGGGACCGTTCGCCCGACCTATCACCCCTATGGGACGCAGTCCGCCACGACTTGTGGACCGCGATCACGCCCCCATGCCGGACGAGCAACGACCGCCGGTGGTGGGGATGAGCGCGTCAGCGAATCCCGATATCCCACCTCCACTTCGAATTTTCCACGGCACCAGCCTGCCCGCTGCTGTCGACCCACAACTGAACGGAAGGGGCACGGCCATGTTCCGTGTCGGAATCCCCACCCTCATCGACAAAGACACCACCCTGCGCGTGAAGATCCACGACGCATGCGGGCTGACTTGCACGTTCTGCCACGACGAGGGCACGCCCGTCGCCGTCGACAACCGGGAGCGGCAACCCGGCCAATTTCGCGCAGCGGGACCGAGCGGGCGCATGTCGATCTACGCCGAGACCAACGGAGCAACATTTCTCCCGGCTTCGGTTCCCGCTGACGATGAATTCGCTCACGCGCTAACCGCCCTCGGCGAGGCTTTGGAGCTGACTCAGGTCCACCTCACCGGCGGTGAACCCACATTGCATCCAGCCGTTGCCGGATTGACGAAGATCGCTGCGCGCGCCGGTTACCAAGTCGCCATGACATCCAACGGCGAACGTGGCGAGCGGGTCATACCGGACTGTGCTGACGCCGGACTGCATCGAGTGAACTTTTCGATATTCGGCACCACCGCCGCCGAACTCGCAGAAGTCCAACATGCCCGATACCGCAATCCTGTTCTCGCACAATGGAAAATCGATGCACTGAAACGGTCCATCAAGGCGTGTGAGACACACGGCGTCAAAGCGAGCGCCAACATCGTCGTGCCCGACCACACTCACGCCCCACGCGTGCACCGCTTGCTGGACGAGTACTCACCCCAGCTAACGGTCCGTCTGCTGAATTCGCTCGGCCGGGGGGCCGACTCAATCCAAGCCATCGAACGCATCCTCGCCGATCGCGGCGCAGTCGCTGAAGCGCACTACATCACCGCTGGCGTGTCCGGCGCTCGAACCGCCTATCGGCTGCCAGATCAGCGACGGGTGTACTTCAAGCAGATTCGCCCAGTACGGCTCCCGACGACGTGCGTCGGATGCCGATTCAACAACGGCACCGACTGCGAAGAAGGCTTCTACGGGGTGCGCCTGTATTACGACCAGACCGGCACCTTCCAGGTCGGTGTCTGCATCCAACGCATGGACCTATGCCTACCGCTATCGAAGTTCCTAACCAGCCCCCTCCGCACCGAGATCCTCACCTTGCGCAATGCCGAATACAACCGGCTCGCCGCCAGGCTCGCCGGATAACGTCAACCAGCACACCAACCCTCGTCAGGAGACCACAAGTGGCCATCGAGCACGAAGCAAAGATCCTCGGCATCAACCCCGGCACCATCGAGCAACAGATCCTCGACAAGGGCGGGCGCAAACTCGGCGAACAATTCATGCGTCGCTACGTCTACGACATCACCCCCGGTGATGAGTCCAAATGGATCAGATTGCGCGACAACGGAAACGGGGTCACGCTCGCGGTCAAGGAGATCACCAGCGACGCTATCGACGGAACCCATGAAGTCGAGGTGAGCGTGGGCGACTTCGCCGACACCAACGCCTTGCTCGAGATGCTGGGCTTCGCCGCCAAGTCGTACCAGGAAACCAAGCGAGTCAGCTTCACCCTCGACGGCGCACAGCTCGAGCTCGACACCTGGCCCCAGATTCCGCCATACCTGGAAATCGAAGCCGACACCAAGGCCGAGGTCGTCCGAGTCGCCGAACTGCTCGGCTACGCCGAATCAGACCTCACCGGCGAAAACACCATCAAGATCTACGCAAGCCACGGTATAGACCTCAACACCATTCGTGAACTTCGGTTCTAACCGAGTCGCCCATTACCGTGCAGGCGTGCGGATCCGGCTGTCCGGCACCGGATCCGTGCGCCAGGGGGCCGCCATCGCGCAGGTATATCGATGCGGAACGTTGGGCCGAACCGGTCAACTCATGGTGCGCAATCTCGAAATCTCCAGGGCAATCACGAGCCCGCGCGACGAAAGGAGGGCCCGAAGTACTCGTCAGGCAATCCGTGCGGCAAGCCCGCAGCTTGCCGCTCCTTCTGCTTCTGCTCCCACGAGTAGAGCGGTCCGACGATCCGGGCCATTGCCTGCCATTCCCGGCAGCCATTTGTCCGCCTACCGCACGAGCACTTCAGTTCATCGATCCCGATGGCATGATGCAGCTCGTTGATCATCCACAGATGGGCCATTGCACGGTCTCTCGACCGGAATGCAGCGTCTCGCTTCTCCTCTGCCTCAAAAACTCGAGCGTCATCTAGCCACCGCCGGACGCTCTCCGCCTCTAGGCCACGCTCATTCTTGTAGGAGTAGCGGAGATCCTCGACCAGCCTTCGCTGAGTGGCCAATTGCTCACTGAGAGAGTGAATTTCGGCCTGACGTGCATCTAGCTGTGACTGATGATCACACTCCGCCACCTTCAGTGCACCCTCCCACATCCCGATGTGATCAGAATCGCGGAGCGTCGCCTTGGCGAGCGTGTCACCCACGTGGCGACGGCAGCCGGTACAGATAACCTGATCGCTTCTCGATTTGAACGTGAAGATTCGCTCTTGCCTACAGCACAGGCAAACCACAGGGATGGGCGAATGCAGACAGTAGCTATGCACGGCGACGCTCCTTCTCCCGAAAACCTGACAGCACCGGCACGTCCTGCACTGCCATTTTCAATCGCTGACACTACTCCTAGTGGCCGACAATCGATCACACCACAACACTTGGGGTACAAGCGTGTCTGAAGTGCTGCCGCGCCCCTTCGGGGCTTGCCACACAACCCCGCGTCGCCAGGCACTATGTAGTGCTTAACCCAATCGTGACCCCCGCCAACTCGGCGACCTCCTCACGCCGCAAGCCCGGCGTGCGCCGCGCCTGCCTACGCTCCGGCAGCCCGAGATCGCCGGGCGACAGGCGTTCGCGCCGCGCGCGCAGGAAGGCAGCCAACTCGTGGGTCGCATCCACTGTTCCAGTCATCGTCTTCGATATTACGGCTGCGTAGGACTGCCTTTCCCAGGAAGAAGCTTCCCTTACCCCGCCGCTTTCGCCGCTCCAGACTTGGGTGCATCACACAGAACACCGACGACAGGAGCTGGACATGTCCGGAGCTCGCACCCTCGATACCTACCGGCTGCTCGGCCGCTCGGGACTTCGGGTGTCTCCGCTGGCACTGGGGGCGATGACCTTCGGCGTCGACTTGGGTTGGGGCGCAGACAAAGACGAGTCGCGCAAGGTCTTCGACACCTACGTCGAGCGCGGCGGGAACTTCATCGACACCGCAAGCCAATACACCAACGGCACCTCCGAGCAAATGCTCGGCGAATTCACCGCGGACAACCGTGAATCTCTGGTGCTGGCAACGAAATACACCATGCTGCGCAGGCCGAACGACCCCAATTCCGGTGGGAACCAACGCAAAAGCATGATGGCCTCGGTCGAGGCGAGCCTGCGCAAGCTGAACACCGACTACATCGACCTGCTCTACTTGCACGTCTGGGATGCCACCACCCCGGTCGACGAAATCCTGCGCGGCATGGACGATCTCGTGCGCGCGGGCAAGGTGCTCTACGTCGGCATCTCCGATGCACCGGCCTGGCAGGTTTCGCGCATGCAGACCATCGCCGACCTGCGCGGGTGGTCACCGCTGATCGCGTTGCAAGTCGAATACAGCCTGATCGAGCGGACCGTCGAGCGCGACCTCGTTCCGATGGCGCGGGAGCTGGGGCTCGGGGTGATCCCGTGGTCGCCGCTGGGTGGCGGGGTGCTCACCGGCAAGTACCGCCGCGACGACCTGAACCACCCGGCGCAGGCGTCGGTGACGGGCACGCGGAAGGACGTGGTCGCCGCCGTGGGTTCCCTCACCGAACGCGCGCTGGATATCGCCGATGTGGTCAAGGAGGTTGCCGCCGAGCTCGGGGTGACACCTGCGCAGGTCGCGCTGGCGTGGACGTTGCGCAATCCGGGCGTGACCGCGCCGATCATTGGTGCCCGCACCGCCGCGCAGTTGGAGGACAACCTCGGGGCGCTCGATGTGGAGTTCGAAGCGGCACAGGTGGATCGGCTGGAGCAGGCGAGTGCGATCGAACTCGGGTTCCCGCATGAGATGCTGGCGCGGGCGATGACACGCAGTGTTGTCCGGGGTGATTTGAAGGTTGAAGACCGCGTCTGATCGTTCGCGTACGGCGGTGTTGGCGTGGCCACCACCGCCGTGTCGCGTGTGTGATGAATCCCGCGTCTGCAGAGCGAAGTCGGCGACGGCCCGATGAGTTTCGACGACGACCACCGTCGATATGGGTGACAGCACAAGCCGATGCGGAGGACACCGTGGACCGTAATCAGATCCTGGCATGGGTGCGAGCCGAACGGCTCTCCCTCGCCGACTTCCTCGACGACCTCGATGAGCACGAGTGGCAGGTGGATTCGCTGTGCGACGGGTGGACGGTGCACCAGGTGCTCGGGCACATCACCTCGCAGGACACCGTGCGGAGCACTGTGATCGGGCTGATCCGGGCCAAGGGCAACTGGGATCGAATGAATGCGCAAGCGGCCCGTGATCATGCCACACGGTTCGCCCCCGCCGAGCTGATCGCGCAACTGCGGGCAGCCGCAGAATCCACGCACCTGGCTCCGCTCGCCAGTCCACTGGATCCCTTGGTGGACATCATGATTCACAGCCAAGACATCGCACGACCGCTCAGCCGCACCAGGGCCATGCCTACCGAGCAAGCGATCGCGGCCCTCGAGCACCTGATCCGCAGCCCGTTCTACGGTGCGCGTAAACGATTGAACGGTCTCCGACTGACCGCCACCGACGCCACATGGACGCACGGCGACGGACCCGACGAGATCCGTGGACCGCTCAGCGAGCTGTTCCTGGTCGCAACCGGTCGCTCTGTGGGTCTCGCCGGACTGACCGGACCAGGCGTCGCGCGAGTCGCCGCCGTCATGTAGACGGTGTGATGGCCTCGTTCCGTTGCGGGCCGAAACACCCACCGACAGAGGAAATCCCGCACGGCTCGAAGCTTGTCACGCACGGCCAGTATGGTCGGGGCATGTCGTCTACGCCGGACTCCTTCCCTCGCCGGAGCGCTCGCACCCAGCGATTCACGTTGGGCGCGCCACGTGCATTCACCGTGGCGCCCGACGGCGCACACGTCGTGTTCCTCCGTTCCGCCTCCGGGACGGATACGGCGAGTTCACTGTGGGTCCTGGATACCGCGCTCGGCGAGGAGCGGGTAGCGGTCGACCCTCGCGTCGTGCTCGGCGGCGCCGCTGAGGACCTGCCGCCGGAAGAGCGCGCACGTCGCGAACGCAGCCGCGAGGGCGGTGCGGGCATCGTCGGCTATGCCATCGACGATGCCGTTGAGCTGGCGTCCTTCGCCCTGTCGGGCCGATTGTTCGTCGCCGAGCTGAGGAAGGGCACGACACGTGAGCTTCCTGCCGCCGGACCGGCGATCGACCCGCGCCCCTCCCCCGACGGCAGGCACGTCGCGTATGTGGCGCACGGCGCGATTCGGGTCGTCGATGTCGAAGGCAAGGACGAGCGGGCACTCGCCGAGCCGGAGTCGGCCAACATCACCTATGGGTTGGCCGAGTTCATTGCGGCCGAGGAAATGAGCCGCTACCGGGGCTTCTGGTGGGCGCCGGACTCGCAGCGGCTGCTGGTCGCGCGCGTGGACGATACGCCGATACGGCGCTGGTGGATCTCCGACCCGGCTCAGCCGGGAAACGCACCACGCGACGTGGCCTACCCGGCGGCAGGCACCGACAACGCGGACGTGCGACTGTTCGTGCTCGGCCTGGACGGGGTGCGCACGGAGGTCGTCTGGGACCGGACGCGCTATCCGTACCTTGCCCGGGTGCACTGGTCGCAAGCGGGCGACCCGCTGCTGCTCGTGCAGACGCGCGATCAGCGCAGTCAGCTGTTGTTGGCGGTGTCCCCGGACACCGGCGCGACCAGGACCGTGCACGCCGACGAGGATCCGGTGTGGCTTGATCTGTTCCCCGGCACGCCCTGCTGGAATCCGTCGGGACACCTCGTGCGAATCGCCGACGAAGACGGCGCCCGGGTCCTCGTGATCGGTGAACACCCGCTGACCGACGCGCGGTTGCACGTGCGCGCGGTACTCGACGCCGGGCACGACGACGTGCTGTTCACCGCCTCGGCCGGCGCCGAAGCCGACGCACCCGAGACCGGCGAGATACACGTCTATCGCGTCAACGAGCAAGGTCTGCACCGGATTTCGCACGAGCCCGGCGTGCACTCCGCGGTGCGAGCCGGGGACATCACCGTGCTGGTGTCCAGCACGCTCGCGCGGCCGGGTGCCGACGTACAGGTGCTTCGGGGTGCGACGCAGGTGGCGACGATCGCCTCGCATGCGGAAGATCCCGGCCTTTCCCCTCGCGTCACGCTCACCGAGGCGGGCGCACGGCGCATTCCGTGCGCTGTGCTGCTCCCTCGTGACCACGATGGTGTGACCCCGCTGCCTGTTCTCATGGATCCCTACGGTGGCCCGCACGGCCAGCGGGTGTTCGCCGCGCACAATCCGCATCTCACCTCGCAGTGGTTCGCCGACCAGGGCTACGCGGTCGTGGTCGCCGACGGCCGCGGCACGCCCGGTCGTTCCCCGGCCTGGGAGAAAGCCATCCGAGACGAGCTCGCGGCAGTCGTCCTCGCCGACCAGGTGGACGCGCTCCAGGCGCTGGCCGACGATTTCCCCCTCGATCTGAATCGCGTCGCCATCCGCGGCTGGTCCTTCGGCGGGTATCTGGCGGCGCTCGCGGTGCTGCGCCGCCCAGATGTCTTCCACGCGGCGGTAGTTGGTGCGCCGGTCACCGATCTGCGTCTGTACGACACCCACTATCAGGAGCGCTACCTCGGCCACCCGGACGAGCAGCCGGAGATTTACCGGCGCAACTCGCTGATCGACGACGCGGGCTTGGTCGACGCTGCCGAACCGCACCGCCCGATGATGATCATCCACGGTTTCGCGGACGACAACGTCGTCGTCGCGCACTCCCTGCGACTGTCCTCGGCGCTGCTGGCCGCCGGACGGGCGCACGAGGTGCTTCCGCTGTCCGGTGTCACGCACATGACGCCGCAGGAGTCGGTGGCGGAAAACCTGCTGCGCCTTCAGCTCGACTTCCTTCGACGCTCGCTCCCATGAGCGACCCACTCGAAATGCGGCTCGGCGCAACCCATTAGGGCAGTCCGGGACATCCCGCGCAGGTGCGTCAGTTCACGCAGGGGATGGCGTTGCCGGTGATGATCGTGTCGACCGGCTTGCCGACATCCGGTGTGGGGCTGGATGATTCGGCGTTGGGGCGGGCAAGGGTGATGTCTGGAGCCGGGTGGTTGAGCAGGGCGACGGTGGGGTCGGCGTCGCTGAATGCGGCGCGGACCTCGCGGCGGATGGCGACCGGGTCGACGATGTTGACGTCTTGGCCGTTGATGGTGTCGTAGCGGAGCACCGGGAGGGTGCGGAATTCGACGGACGGGCTGTCGGATGTGCCGAGGGTGCGGAGGAAGTCGGTGATGTTCCAGCCGTCGGACAGGACGATGTTGCGGTGGGCGACGTCCATCAGCGCGGTCAGCTTGCCGACGTCGGTGAACGTGCCCGCATTGCGGAGGTCGAGCGCCACCGACGTCAGGAAAGCCTGCTGGCGGTGCGTACGATCCAGGTCGCCGTTCTCCAGGCCGTGGCGCTGCCGAACGAAGGCGAGCGACTGCGCCGGATCCAGGCGCTGCCTGCCCGCCGGGAACACCGCACCGGAGTAGTAGTTGTCGTCGACCGAGTTGTTGAGGCAGACCTCGACGCCGCCGAGCGCCTTGGACAGGTCGTAGAACCCGGCGAGGGTGACTTCGGCGAACCGATCGATCGGCACGCCGGTCAGGTCGCGCACTGCCTGCACGATCGACGCTCGCCCGGCCTCGCGGCCCGCGCGCTCGAGCGCCTTGCGATCGGTCATGCCTTGGCTGATCAGCTGGTCCTGCACGGCGGCCTTCTTCAGGCCGTACGCTTCCTTGATCTTCATGCTCGAGTAGCCGGGAATGCCGGACACCTTCACGTAGTCGTCGCGTGGAATCGACACCGCGACAATGTTTTTCATGTCGGCGGGGATGTGCACCAGGATCAGCGTGTTGGCGTTGTAGCCGCCGACGTCGCCGTCGCCTGCGTGGAGTTGGTCGACGATCTCCTGCGGCAGGTCGTCGCCGTCCTGGTCCTTGCGGGTGTCGAGGCCGATCAGCAGGATGTTCATGTCACCGGCGAGTGATCGCGGCGTATTCACGCCGAGCGCCGCCGACCTGACGAATCCTTTGTCGAATCGCCCGGCCGTTGCCCAGCCGACCGCGGTTGCGCCGAGCACCACCGCCGACAAACCGCAGGCGACTATTTTCGCCACGGTGCGGCCGATTCGGCGCCTTTGACGCACGCGATTCTTCGGCCGTCGAACGTGCCACGCACGGGTCCGCCGGAGATCGTCAACCGGGGAGACCGGTGCAGAGTGCTCGTCCATTACCGAATCCAGTTTGACATGAATTCAGTAACTGGCAATTTGCGAGATCCCAAGAGTGCATGTCGGTAAAGGTGCCGCGAGTGGTCTTCGAATCCATCAAGATGCCGTCGAGAAATCGGTGAATCGGTGGAGAAATGGTCTCTGACGGCGCGATTTCGATTGGCTGTTGGATTCGTTCGACCAGCTCGACGACACAACTTTCACATCGCTGAATGTGCACCGGTGTGTGTTTCAGCACACATTCAGCGTCACTACAAAAGCGGTGCCAGACCACGCTTCATGGCCTGGCTCAGACCCACCGTCACACGCTCGCCCGTGCCCGTGACACCCGGTAGGAATCTTCCGGCGAGCAGAACTGTGCGGCCTGAATTCAACCCGCCGAGTGGAGATCGAGGATTTGGGCGAGCGCATGCTCCAAGGCGTAGTTGGCGTCCGCCGCGCCACCTTTGACATCGGCGTTGAGCGCGGCGACCACTTGCAGCGCCGAACCAATAGTGGCGGGGGTCCAGTTGCGGGCTTGCGCCTGAGCCTTTTTCACTTTCCACGGCGGCATGCCCAGTTGCTGAGCCAATTTGAACGGATCCCCACGGCCCGCGGAACCAACCCTGGCAATGGTGTGCACGGAATCGGCAAGAGCATCGGCGAGCAGAACATGTGGCACGCCACGATCATTCGCCCACCGCAACGCTTCCATCGCCCCGGAACGATCACCAGCAACGGCGAGTTCGGCGACATCGAAACCGGACACCTCCGCCTTACCGGAGTAGTAGCGCCGAACCGCCGAGACATCGATCTTCCCGCCGGTGTCGGAGACCAGCTGCGAGCAGGCCGCAGCCAGCTCACGCAGATCGGACCCGACAGACTCCAGCATCGCCTGCACCACGTCGCCGGCGACCCGCACCCCGGCAGCGCGGAACTCGTTGCGCACGAACTCCACTCGCTCGGCCGCCTTCGTCAGCTTGGCGCAGTCATGCCCCACCGCACCGACCTTCTGCAGCGCGGGCACCAGTGCCTTCGCGCGCCCACCGCCCGAATGCAGCACCACGAGCACGACGCCCTCGGGCGGATCGCTCGCCGCGTCGGTGATCACCGCGACCGCGTCCTTACCCGCCTCGGCCGCCGACTCCAGAATGATCACCCGGTCCTCGGCGAACAGCGAAGGACTCAACATCTCGGCCAGCTCAGCGGTGCTCGCATCGCCCGCCCGCATCCGATCGACCGGCACCGCATCGGCGTCCGGCGCCAACGCCCGCACCTGCGCGGTGATCTCCCCCACCGCCCGCTCGACCAACAACTCTTCGTCACCGAGCACCAGGTGCACCGGCGCAGGCCGCTCACTCATCCCCGCACCTCACAGACTTTCGACTCGACCAGCAACGCGGCGATACCCATCTCATGCCCACCCCTCACCAACACCCCGCTCGGGTAGGACCGAGAACTCGACTGTGCGCGCCTCGCCCTCGCCACACTCCATCGAACGCGAAGGTGGTGTGTCCATGGTTCGCTCGCTGCGGTCGGTCACGGCAGAGATCCTACGGTCACCCTCCGACAGACCCCCGACACCGGTCGCGCGTGTCAACGGGTGCGGGCGTGATCCGGAACGTCGTTTCGACCGCCTGCCAGACCTAACCCCGCCGACACCACCCGTGCCCCACGCCACCCACGGGAGATCACGACACTCGCTGCACCTGTTGTTTACATCGCACGCACCTCAGGCACTTCGCATGCATGTCAACGGGCGATCTGCTCAACAGCCGTTCGATCTCCATTCCGGGTGTGAACCTGGCTCTGACCAACATTTCGCGATCGGCTCTGCCCGCTGGAGCGGCACGGCATCTGTCCGGAGCTATGCCGCTCAAGGTGATCCGACGGGTAGCCGGACGGCCGACAAAGTGCGGTATCCGGATGTTCTGAACCGCAGCGCGCCTCAGCCTGCTGCCGTGTGGCATGGAGCAACGCCGTGTGGTTGGCCGACATTGCCCGAGATACGTTGCTGGACAAGTGCTCAGGGGGCATTGAGGTAACTGGCCTCTCGACCGATGCCGCCCTCATTGCCCCTGATCGCCCGACCAGTCGCGGTCGCCGCGTCCAGCGGCATTGGGGACGTCCGGTTGGGCGGCTGGATCGCGGTTGGCCCGGGCGGTTTCGAGTCGGTGTTCAATCCAACGATGGCTTCTCGAAGCCGGGCAACTCAGCGAACAAACGAATCGGTTGCGAACTGAGGATGGTGGTGGATGCAATATCCGGCATGGGATCACCTGTCCGGATCGGCGCTCTCGTTCCGTTGACTCGGCCCGGCTGGGTCGAGGCGGGCCAACACTTGCTCGCTGGACTCGAGCTGGCTGTTCACGACGTCAATGCTGCGGGTGGGCTCCTCGGGAGACCACTCGAGTTGGTGGTCCGGGACACCGCGGCTGATCCGCAGCGGGCCGCGGCGGCCGTCGCCGAATTGGATCGCCTGGGCGTGGCGGCCTTGGCCGGGGAGTATCACAGCGTCGTCGCTCGCGCCGCTGCCGCCAAGGCCGACGCCTTCGGTCTGCCGTTCCTCTGCTCGTCAGCGGTTCTCGACGTGCTCACCGAGCAGCCAACGGAGTGGATCGCGCGCATCGCCCCTGCGCAGTCCCACGGCTGGCAGATCTATGCAGGATTCCTGCTCAGCGCGGGCCACAGTCGAATTGCCGTCGCAGCGGAACCGAGTGTCTACTGGGCAGCCGGGACTCGTATTCTGCGGGACTACCTCACTCCCCGAGGCGGCACCGTCATCGAACTCGACATGCACGCGCTCACTCCCACGGCCGCGTGCGACGAACTCGTCGACAATCGCGCGACAGCCCTCCTTCTTCTGGTCGGCCACCCCGAGCCCGCAGTGTCGCTCGTCAAGTCTGTCCGCCGCGACCAGCGCCTCGCCGAGATCATGATCGGTGCCCCAGCCGGCCAGCCGGAGTTCGCCGAATGGGCGACCCTGCTGGGTGACGACAGCGCCGCGATCCCGTTCTTGCGCTATCTACCCGAGCGCCTCAGTCCACTCGGCGCACGCATCGAGACAGTGCTGCGCGAGCGACTGACTCAAGCGCCCTCCTTCGTCGCTTTCGAGGGCTACGACACGATCGCCGTCCTCGCCGATACGCTGCGCTCTCACGGCGCAGACCGGGCCCGCATTGCCGAATCCTGGCCCCGAGTCGCAGTCGAAGGCACCCGCGGACCAATCCAGTTCTCCCGCATCCCAGGCCTCAAAACTTGGCAATGGGCTTGGCCGCCAATCCAAGTCGTCGATCGAGATCCCGCGGATCCCCATCGCTTCCGGATCCTGCACACCGGCTGACGGAGGACCGCCGCTTGGATCCGCACGGGTCGCGGCACGACAGGATGTTCGAGTTCCTTTGTGGTAGGCATCGAGGATGAGCTCGAGAGCAACTGCCGCCGTGGCCGGTTCGGCGATGATCCTGCTGGCAGGGTGCGGAGCAGACGACGGTCGCTCGGCTGCGGGGCCCACAGCGGGCACGAGCGCCGCGCCGACCGCATCCGACGCGTCCGACGTGATGCTGGATGCGCAGAACGGCACCGAACGTCCCGGTGTGGCCTCTTGCATCGCAAACGCCTTGGCTGCACAGGGATTCGTCGTCGGCATGACCTCGCACGCTGCAGGTGGTGCACGCGCTCGAAGTTCGATCACCTACGGTTCCGGCGCGGAAAGCGTAGCCAACGCATTGGCGAGCCATCTCGGTATGACTGCCACGAAAGCCGTTGGCGGCCAGGCGAGAACCGTCGCGTTGATCGCCGGAAACGATGCCGCCACAATCGGACCCGTCGCGGCCTGCGCCAAATGAATCAGCCCGTTCGGTAAGTCCGCAGAGTTCCCGCAAACGTCATGACCTGCAGATTGATTGCGAAGTGATGCTGGTCTATCGCGGCGGCGCCGATCTCCGCGCGGACGCCAACGGCCCGAGATAGCCTCGGGCCGTTGATCTTCGGATATGCACTACTTGACCGAGTTGGCCAACCGATCGGCATAGGGGGCAGTGAATTTTCCGACAATGGGGAGCTCCGCACGGACGCCGCCGACGCTGTTCGCCCGGACCATGGCCATGATCCAGACTACGACCGCGAAGACCGCGACCACGAGTCCAGCCAGGCTGAAGAGGATCCCCAGGGCTCCGAGGAGCGAGCCGACGATGCTCAGCACAACATTGACCACCGCGACCGCCCCGAAGAAGACGATCGACTGCGAGGCATGGAATTTCACGTCCGGATCGTTCCTGCCCACAAATAGGAAGATGATTCCGGTGAGCCACCCCAGCGCGTACGCCAGGATCGCACTGGTCTTTTTATCCAACCCGGTGGACTGCGGTTGGTTCATGGGAGCTTGAGAAGATGTCATGCGGTAAGTAGACGCCGCGCACCCCACCTACCGATCCCAGATTTCTGCACGAACCTACAGTTCGCGCAAGCCGCGATCCGGTCCTGAACAGCGCGCCATGCGGGATGAGCGGATGCTCGGCCACGTGCAAGGGCACGGAGGCGGTTCAGCCGACGGGGCGAGGGACGTTCTTCAGGAACTGGCCTTGATAGTTTCCCGCCGGGGTATAGCTGCACACGACGTAGCTCTCGTACCACTGGGAACCCTTCCCCGAGGCCCGGGCGCACCCGATCCCTGTGGTGTCGGCCCACACCACCTGAGTGAATTGGCCTGTGTTGTAGTTGAAGTTGTTGTTGTTGAAGTCGTGCTTGCTGATCTCGTCGTACCAGGACTGGACGGCCTTGGCGCAGGCGTAGTCGAAAGGCTTGGACGAGGCGCTCCATGCCAAGTTCTCGCCATAACCCGAACCTGAGTTACCGGCGTGCCCCTCCTGTACCCCGCCATATCGACTGACCTGCTGGACACGCTTCTCAGCCAACGCCACCGCGTCCGTGTCGATCTTCAAAGGCTGCGTGCCGTGGAGTTCGCGCAACTTGTTGTGAGTGGCGAGACAGTCCTGTTGGAAAGCGTCGTCCGTCTTGTCCAGAAACGGATCCCTGGCCGGCGCCGCCCAGGCTGGACCCGCTGGCCCGAGTGCCAAGCTCAACACGACCACGCCCATTGCTGCCCCTGCAATGTCCAGCATCTTGGTACCCGATCGAGCCATATCCACCTCTCCGGTCACGTGTTACGGGACTAGTTCGTCGGTGGGACCAGTGTTCAGCCTCCAGAACCGGTCAGCGGACCCTTCTGCTGACTGACCGATGCAACGGCTTCAGCCCACCGTACGGCCATGTATTCGTTCCAACCGGTAGCGGCGGATCGGACGGCGCGCCTGCGGTTTCTCGATGTCGATCACATGCCAGAGGGCAGGATCCCTGCGATTCTCGGCGGTTCTCGATTGGTTTCCGCGCCTCATCGTGCCGACACCGTCTCGAGCGATTGCTCGCTGCCGAGCACGAGTATGTCGCCGTGTTGATCTGTTCGGACCACGGTGGTGCCGAGTTCGGAGAGCTGTGCGAGGACGGTGGCGTTCGGGTGGCCGAAGGTGTTGTCGGTTCCGACGCTGATCACGGTTAGGCGCGGTTGCACGGCGGCGAGGAATTCTCTTGTGGTGGTTCGTGATCCGTGATGGGGGAGTTTGAGAATGTCGGCTCGGAGCGAGATGCCTGTGTGCATCAGAGCGTTCTGTGCGGATTCCTCGATGTCACCGGTGAGCAGGATGCGTCCGGCAATCGTGGTGGCGGCGAGGACGATCGAGCGATCGTTGGCTTCGTCTGTCTCGGCCCCCGGAGTGGGTCGTGGTGCAGCCGGCCCTGGCGCGAGTACTTGCACCTCGACTGAGCCGAAGTGGAACACCTGCCCTGCCGACAGCTCCACAATCGGAACCGCTGCGCGTTCTGCACTTTTCACCACTTGCGCCAGGCCTTCCATGCGCCCTCTCTGTCCGATATGCCGCTCGATCCCCGTCGCTCGGCTGTCATCTCCCAGTGCACACTGCTCACTCGCCGTGCCGATATCGCCTGCCAAAACGCGCTCTGCACGTGAAGTTTCAGCTTCGTTGCTCGCCGGAAAGCCGTCAGCCGCTGGCGATTCGCATCTCTCGGTCGCGGCGTCGGATTCATGGTCGCCAACCATCACGCCTGGGCCAGGCCGAGGGTCTCGAGGCTTCCCCGCCTCAGCGGTGACACCTGGGCCCAAACCGTCGAGCTCGTGCACGCCCACGGCGATGGCGGCGACCTCCCTGCCGTCGAGCGCACCGGTCAGGCCATCGATGTGGTCGGCGTGCGGGTGCGTCAACACCAGCAGCGCGATGCGCGAAATGTGTAGGCGGTCCAGACACATTCGGATTCGGCGCGGGTCTGGGCCGACATCGATGACCACCGCGGTGCTGTTTCCGACCGACAGGGCGAGGCCGTCCCCTTGGCCCACGTCGCAGGCCGCCAGCACCCACCCGTGGGGAGGCCAGCCGGGGTGCCAGATGCGTACCGGGATCAGCACCGCTGCGATCGCGAATGCCGCGGTCAGGGTGATTCGACGAATCGTCGCAACACGCAACGCCAGAATTCCGACGGCGACGATCGTGCAGGCGATCAGTCCGCCGAACAATCCACCGGGCACCACGATCGACGCACCAGGCACACCCGCCGCATGATCGGCGACGGACAGCAACCACCACAACGGTGGAGCGGCGCAACGGATTATGAGCTCGGCCAAGGGTGACCACAGACAGGCAAGGGCCGCGCCGGTCGCACCTATCACGGTGATCGGTGCGATCACGGGTGCCACCAACACATTCGCCAGGATGGCGACCAGGCTGAGCTGGCCGGTCAGTGCAATCATGAGCGGGGTGGTGACGACGAACGCACCCGCTGACACCGCGACGATCTCGGCGGGAACACGCCACCACCCGCGTGCCCGAAGCCAATCAGCCCAGCTCGGCGCCAGCAGGATCAACCCTGCGGTGGCGAGCACCGACAGGGCGAAACCTGCGGACATCGCGAGCGCGGGCCACACGGCGAGCAAGCCGATGACTGCGGCACACAGCGCGGGAAGTGCCTGCTTCTTACGCCCGGTTACCAAGGCCAGCAACGTGATTGCACCCATCGCGCCGGCCCGCAGGACGCTCGGATCGGGGCGTGCGACCACCACGAACATCACCAGTGCCACCCCCGCGACCACTGCCCCTGTCCACGGGCCGAGGGTAAGCACGCGCACCGCGAAGAGCACCACCGCGAGCACGATCGAGAAATTGGCGCCGCTGACGACGCAAAGATGGGACAGCCCAGCGATTTCGAACTCATCGCGGAGCTCGTCCGGCAGCCTGGAGGTGTCCCCGACCACCAGAGCGGGCAGGAGTCCAGCCGGTTCCTCGGACAGCGCCAGGGAGGTCGCGGTCGCGAAATCGGTTCGTATCGAACGGGCCACGCCTTGCCACCATGGCAGCACACCGACCGCCTTCGGCGCACCCTGCGCCCGCAACGTGACCACCGTCAGATCACGCTGCCTCGGCAGATCCACTTTCGCCTGAAACTCCATCGTCTGTCCGGGGGACACCGTCGCCCACCCGTCACCGGATGCCAGGATCACCACTGCCCCACCGGTCCGCACTGTCGTCCCGCCGAGCCGATACTCGCGCAGGCTCCCCCGCACCACCCACCGACTCCCGCCGAACGAGGTGCCGCGCACCGCCTTCGGATCCCCGCTAGGCGTCACCACCACCCGCAACGACAACCCCACCGCCGTCCGCAGCGGATGCGTCGCCACACGATGCTCCCGCCACGCCCCCGCCATCGCGAATCCGGCCGCCAATACCACCGCCGCCGTCACCACCAGCGCGACAACCCGCCAAGACTCCCGCCGATGCGCCATCCCCCACAACAGCAACACCCAAAGCCCAATCGCCACCACCACCAACACCACGCCAAGCACAACCCCGGCCACCCACCCACCGGTCAACGCCACAATCGTTGCCCCCCAACACCCCAACGCCGCAGGCAACAACCGCGCATCCAGAACCTGCGCCTCTTCCTCCACGCCCTCCCCTCGGTGCAAGCCGTCGCGCTGACCAGTAACGCAAGCACTTTCGCAGTCACTACCGATACACCAGTCATCGCCGGTCACTCGCCCGCCGCCGCTCCCACGACCACCCGCATCGCGGCCGATACACACACCACCGCGATCCACCACCTCACCGCGACGGCCTCGCATGAAGTCGGCTTTCCGCCCAACACCGCGCCCACGCTCACCTGCGCCGCGCCCCACACCCACACCACCGCGATCCACCATCTCGCCACCATCAGCGCGGTCTCCACCCACACCGCCACGCCGAGCAGAACCACGGCCGCCTTGTTCGCCTATGGCGCAAACCCTTTCGCAATCACTATCGCCACGACAGCCATCACCAGCGTGCCGCCCGCCGCCGCTCCCACAACCACCCGTGCTGCGGTCGGCACCTGCGTTGCGGTCGAGACTCGCACCTCGGTGATCTACTGCCGCCCTGCGACGGCCTTGCGTGAGGTCGGCACCTGATGCATGTTCGCGGTCGAGCTCGGTACCAACTGCGCGCGGCGCGGCGGCGGCAACGGGTTCCGGAGGCTGGACCGGCTGGCTGCCGACACCACTGGTTTGGCTCCCACCGCTCACTGCGACGTCGTTTCCACACTCGTCGAGGGTGCGCACGCCAACTTCCGGGGCAGGGGGTCGTTCGGGGAGGGATATGCGCGGGATTGGTTGTGTGGTGGCTTCGTGCCGGTTGTGTGTGCTCATATCTGGACCAGGTCGCGGAGGCGGGCGAGGCGGGCTGGGCCGATGCCGTCTACCTGGCCGAGTTGGGTGATGTCGGTGAAGCGGCCGTGGGAGGTGCGCCAGGCGATGATGGCTTTGGCGGTGATCGGGCCTACGCCGGGGAGTGCGTCGAGTTCGGATTCGGTGGCGGCGTTGAGGTTTACTCGACCGGGCGGGGTGGCGGGGCCGGACGGGCGGGTGGTTGGCCGGCCGGTTGCGTTGATGGTGGTGCTGCCGAGGCGGGGTGGGCCCGGGGTTTGTCCGGGTGGGCCGACCAGTACCTGGTCGCCGTCGATCAGTGGTTGAGCCATGTTGAGGCCGGTGAGGTCGGCGCCGGGTTGTGGGCCTCCTGCCGCGGTGAGTGCGTCGGCGACCCGGGATCCGGCAGGCAGCCGCACCAAGCCGGTGTGCTGCACCAATCCGACCACGCTGATGACCAATTCGGTGGTGGGCGGGGTTGCGGCGTGCGGCTGCGGTGCGGCACCGGGTGCCGCGGCTGCCGAGGGGAGGGCGCTCGACAGCTTCGCGGTGGCGGGGGTCGTGGTCCTCGGCACCGCGGCCAGCGGCGGTACCGGCAGGGCGACGGGCCGCTCACGGAATACGACGACGCCCGCGACGACCGCCGCTACCACCCCGACCGCCAGAAGGGTGCGCACACCGCGGCGTCCCGGGTCGAATCTGATGCCCCGAAACCGGTCCGGCACAAGGCGATCCCGCCAGCCGGAAACGGCAGGCTCGTCCAGCCACTCCGGCGAACGGACCGGACCGACCTCGTCGTCGATGTCGATCTCGGGCAGCACCGCCAGATCCCAGCTCCCGGACCGTGCTGAAGCGACCTGATGCCGCGGCGCGTCGGCCGCACCCGAACCGCTCCCCTCAGCCTCGGACGTTCGAACCTCCTCCGACGGACCCGCGACAGTCATCGGCCGCTCGCTCGATCGCCGCGGCGCATCGGACACCGCTGCCGTCCACCGGGTAGTACCGAGTCGCTCGGGGCCGTCCTGCCGTTGCGCGTTGGCTGATCTCGCGAACCCACGTGCAGGCCGATGCGCGGCGGTCCGCGCGCCCGAGAGCGGGCGATCGGCGTTGGGTTGCGAGGCTGTCATGCTGGCGCCGACTCGGGTGGTCAGTGCGCCAATTCGCCGCTGGCTTCGGTCGCGCTCGTCCTGTCGTGACATGGGGGCGACGGTAGTGCCGGGTTGCGGCGAAACATCGTGGCCGAGCAGGGAATTCACTTGGGGTGTGGATAACACGGAGATGTGCACAACTCGCCGACGACACGCCAAGCGGACGGGATGCAGCCGCCGATTGGCGGCTGCTCATCCTACGAATTTCGCGCATAGGTGTAAAACTTGCCTCGTGATCCGATTCCATTTCGGCTTGGCACCGATCGGCCGAGTTGAGCCGTGGGGAGATCAGTACCGGACTCTGCACTGGTTTGCGTTGACCGAGGGTTGGTACTGCATCGACCTCGGCGACCATGAACTGTTGCGGTACTCCGACCGCACGACCGAACTCCTACGCGCCCAGTCGGGCCGTCAGGCGACGCCGCAGCACCCGTATGTCGACTATTACGTGGCTCGGCTGTGGGAGGACATGCTTGCGCTGCTGCCGACGGCGCTCGAACCTGTCCCCGCCGACCTCGTCGACTTCATCGGCAGTGCATCGGCGGACTGGTCGTTGCCGGAGACGCCGGAAGCCGAGGCTGCGTCGATTTGGTACGGCGACCACACCTTGGACACCGGCTACCTGTGGTTCGGCCCGCATCTGCGGTGGTGGCGCACGGTCGACGAAACCTCGGACTTCCTCACCGTCGCATGGCATCACCCGACCGATCCGGAGAGCGAGATCGAGTTCGCCGGTCCGTCATCCGGCCGGTTCACCCTGCCGACGGACGAATTCCGCAGTGCTGTCGTCGAATTCGACCGGAACCTGATGTCGGCCATCGCGCGACGCGTGCGGAAGTTCCGAACACTCGGCCCACCGATGGGTATCGAGATCGATCTCGACCTACTGGTGCACGAACAGCAGACCAGGACGCAATGGCTGGGCGAAGCGATGCGGCGCCGCCCCGAAACGGACTGGGACGCCGTCCGAGCGGGCGCCCGAACTCTCCGCCAGTCCACCTCCGCCGCTCACTGATTCGAAGGCGGTCACTTGCGGCCGACCAGCTAAGGCAACGGAAGGACGAGGACTCCGACAGCGCCTGGGCCGAGGTGCACCCCGAGAGCAGGGCCGAATTCGGCGATGATCAGTTCGCGGATACCGGGGACGAGGTCACGCAGCTGGGCGGCAACGGTATTGGCGGCCTCTTCGGCACCGAGGTGCTGGACGGCGATGGTTGCCCCGTCCTCGCCCGCCGCATCGACCGCCGCCGCAACAAGTTTCGCGAATGCCTTGGAACGGGTACGCACCTTTTCGCGGAGTTCGAGGCGACCTTCGACGATCTGCAACAGCGGTTTGGTAACCAGGTCGCTGCCGAAAAAGGCTGCGGCGGAACTGAGCCTGCCGCCACGACGCAGCTGTTCGGTCCGGTTCACCAGGATGAAGGTGCGTGCTCGGGCGGCCGCGGCGACCGCAGTGTCGTAGACGACGTCGAGTGCCGCGCCGTCGCGCGCCCGGCGTGCGGCCGTCAGCACCGGCAATCCGGTGGCCAGTCCGGCGCCGAGCGAATCGACCAGGCGCACCTTGTCGGCGGCGTCCATATCGCGAACAGCCTGCCGACCCGCCTCCCATGTCCCGGACAACTGACGCGAAATATGCACCGCGACAACACCATCGCCGCCGCTGCGGGCCAACGCCGCCTCGTAGACGGCCCGCAGCTCGCCCGGCGATGCCGCCGAGGTGGTCACCGTGTCCGAGGCGTAGTCGATGTCGACGGGGTCGACACCTTCACGGATGGTCCGGTCGCCGATCAGCACGTGGATGGGGACAATGGCGATGTCCAGCTCGTCGACGAGTTCGGCAGGGAGGTTGGCGGACGAATCCGTCACGACCACGACGGCCACGGACTACCGAACCTCCTGCAGGGCCTTCACCATCGCATTGGCCACCGCCGTGTGCCCGGCCCAGCCCCAGTGAATGCCGTCCGGGTTCGCCTCGCCGGAAAAGATGTTGTCGCGCACCGCTTCACCGAGGTCGACCAGCGGCACCGAGGTGCGTGCGGACCACGCCTGCAGCGCCTGCACGGCACGCGGACGCCCGGAGTGCACTCGACCGTAGGCGTCGCAGTTGTGCACGGATGGCAGCACCGCAACGATCGGCAGCCCTGGCCGCAAGTGCGCCAACGCTTCCCGCGACTGCTCCAGGTAGTCGACGCTCACCTTCGGCGGAAGGGCAACGGGGCGGCCGAGTTTCGATAGCTTGGGCTGCAACCAGTTGTAGGTGGCGCGGACACCGCGCCGCAGGACAGGCGGACGCACGTATCGAATCAGCTCACGCAGCGCGGTCGGCAGCGGCGACGGCAACGAGTCCATGCCGCCGACGGCGAACACCACGGCGCCCGCCCGCGGCACCGCCGCCCATACTCGGGGATCGCCGATCAACGCCCAGTAGGCATCCCGGCAGGTCCAGCCGATCCGCCCGACCAGCTCGACATCCCAATCCAGCTCGGCCCCAACAAGGTTCGGCCAGATCCGGGGATGATCCGCAGGCAACCCGCCCTTCGGCCCGAAGTACGACAGCGAGTCCGCGATCACCAGCAGCACGGGCCGCCCGGTCGCCGGGGCACTCGAAGCACCTACCGCAGTAGCGAACTCGGCTTCCGACGAGGTCTCGACGCCGACAGGCGCACCCGACGTCGCGTCCGCGACCGTGGACTCCGACGAGATACCAACGTCGACAGCAGATTCGGTCGCCGACTCCGCGACGACAGCGCCAACGACCTCGCTCGCGACATCGGATTGCCCTGCGCGCACACCGGAATCGCCCGCCGCGACTACCGGTTCGGGGGGTGGGTCGACAGAACTAGCGGGTACCGCAGAGTCCTCGTCATCGGACCCCGTCTCCCCTTCATCAGCACCCGACTCGGCATTCGCCGACTCGGCACCCTCCGGCTCGGCCGGCGCAGGCACCGGAGGCGAACCGAACAATGCATCCGGGATAGAACGTTCCGGTTTCGCCGAGGCCTTCCGGAACAACTCATCCGGGACCTGCCGAATCGGATCTTCAGAGGACATCCGGGGCCACCTTCGCAGCTGCGTTCCACACATCGAGGCGCCATCCTGGCTGATCGATGCTCGGACCGTGGCTGCTGAGCTGCACCCAGCTGGTGTTGGCCAGTCCGCCGAGGACGGGCCAGTTGGCTGGCGGCAGGTCGAGCAGCGCGGCCGTGAGGGCAGAGATCAGCCCGCCGTGCGCCACCAGGATGATAGTCCGGCCTGGCCAGTCCTGCCGCTCGAGAAACAATTCCCGAACTACGGGCAGCGAGCGCGCGCCGACCTCGAGTTTGGTCTCCCCGTTGGGCGGCCGAAAGGTGGCGTCGAGCCGCCAGGCCACCCGCGCTCCGGGGTAGTCGGCGTCGACCTCGAGGTGGGTCAACCCTTCCCAGTCGCCGAGGTCGGTTTCGCGCAGCCGAGGATCGGGCACCACTTCGAGCGAGGTGTGATCGGCGAGCGCGGTGGCGGTTTCGAAGGCGCGGCGCAGATCCGAGGCGATGATCGCGATGGCTTTGCGTGAAACCAGCTCGCGCGCAGCCTCTTTCGCCTGACGACGACCGAGTTCGGTGAGATCGGTGTCGATCTGCCCCTGCATCCGGTCGGCCGCGTTCCATTCCGTCTGCCCGTGGCGTAACAGGATCAGGGTGCGCACGCTGGCGTATTTACTCACTCGGCGTCGCCCTGCGCCTCGCCGTTCACCGCCGCCTGCGCGCCCGGTGCACCGAGGCCATCCACCGGGACAACGGGGCAGTCCTTCCACAACCGTTCCAGCGCGTAGAAGTGGCGCTCGTCGTTGTGCTGAATGTGCACCACGACGTCGACGTAGTCGAGCAGCGCCCAGCGCCCTTCCCTGGTGCCTTCGCGGCGCACCGGCTTGTGCCCGGCCTCGCGAAGTTTCTCTTCGACGTTGTCGACGATGGCGTTCACCTGACGCTCGTTCGGCGCGGAGGCGATCACGAAGCAGTCGGTGATCACCAACTGCTCGGACACGTCGAGCACCACCACGTCGGAGGCCAGCTTCTCGTCCGCCGCCCGCGCGGCGACCTGCGCGATCTCGACCGACTCGACCGACGCAGTCATGCTTGCCCCCCGCTACACTTCCGCTCGCTCACTTGCTACCTTCCGCTCCTGCGGTCACATACAGGTTCCGCTTCGATATGTACTGCACCACGCCATCGGGGACGAGGTACCACACCGGCCGATTCTCGGCGGCGCGGCGACGGCATTCGCTCGACGAAATGGCCAGCGCCGGGATCTCGACCATGGTCACCGCATCGGCCGGAAGATCACGCAAGTGTTCCTCGAGATGATCGGTATTCAGCTCGTACCCCGGACGGCTCACCCCGACAAACCTCGCCAGTTCGAACAGTTCCGCCCAATCCTGCCATGTCAAGATGTTCGCCAGCGCATCCGCTCCGGTGATGAAGTACAGCTCGGCGTCGGGATGCTTGCTGCGCATCTCCCGCAGTGTGTCGACGGTGTAGGTGACCTTTTCCCGGTCGATGTCGGCGCGGCTGACCGAAAAGCTGGGGTTGGAGGCGGTCGCTATCACGGTCATCAGGTAGCGATCCTCGGCCGGACTGACCTGTTTATCCGCCTTCTGCCAGGGCTGACCGGTGGGAACGAAGATCACTTCGTCGAGGTCGAACCGATTGGCGACCTCGCTGGCGGCGACCAGGTGGCCGTGGTGGATGGGGTCGAAGGTACCGCCCATCACGCCCAGTTTGCGGCCGCGCGGACCTGTCTCGTGCATGAGTGCCGAGCTTAACGGGTGCGTCCCCGGGGACCTGGGTCGGCAAGCCGCGGGGCGGTCAACCGACCGCCCCGCGTCATCCACCCGAACCCGCCTACTGATCCGCCGACCAGTCCTCGTCTTCGGCGTCGAGCATTTCGTCGAGGTGCCGACGGGTCTCCGCGAGTTCGTCGGTGAGCTCCGCGCTCGGCGTCTCGCGCACGGCCTGCTCCAGCTCGTCGATCAACCCGTGCATCGCGGTGAGCCACGGCTTGCCGTCCACCGCCTCGTTCGTCCACATCTGCAGCCAGGATGCCGCGCGCACACAGCGCGCTCGCCACGCCAGCCGCCCGAGCTCGCCGCACAGTTGCGCGGCCCGCAGGTACGCGGCCATCGCCGCCTCGTCCTGATCACAACGATCCAGCGCCTTAGCGGCCGACATGGCGAGCTCGGCGCGCAGTTCGAGCCGATCGGGCTCCTGCTCGATGAGCTGTGCGCCCGCGGCGAATTGCCGTGCGGCGTCCTCGTATCGGCGCAGCGTATTCAACGATTCACCGAATTGACCGAGCACCACCGCCAATTCGGCGGCCGGATAGGGAACACTGTTGCTCGCCAACGCCTCTTCGAAAAGCGCGACCGCCTCGCCGTGCCGTTCGGCGCGGCGGAAGGCGCGCGCCGCGATCACGGTGTGGTGCAACAGATCCGGTTCGGACAGACCTTCCCATCGAGCGGCGGCCCGCACGGCGGCGTCGGCCACGTCGATGTCGCGGTCCGGTTGTCCGGCGATCGCGGTGACCAGCTGTGAGCTGAGCCGCGCCAGTTCTTCGGCTGGCACGATACCGACACCGATCGACAACGCTTCGCGCAGCCGCGCTTCGGCTTCCGCGGGCGCGCCGGCCAGGCACGCCGTGCCGAGTTCGGACAACCGGCGCACCTCGGCGATCCGGTCGTCCGCGGTGACGGTGCGCGCTCCGCCACCGACGACCCGGATGGGGCCGGACGCCGTGAGCTCGTCCGGGGAGACGGCGTGACCGGCCGAGGTCGCCATCGTGACGCCGCGGCCGGACGGTATCGGCTGCCGTAGTCGGCTGCGCACGCCGAGCGGTAGTCGTTCGAGCAGCGGCTGCGCGGCAAGTCGCGCGGCGACCCTGGTGCTCACCGAGGTGTTTCCGTTGCGCAGGTCATATCGCGTGCAGAGGCCGGCGATCTCCGTATCCAGTTCCGCCAGTAGCGAATCCACGGTGCTCGACGCGACAGGCAGATGGCCCAGTCCGAGCGTCTCCAGCCTGCGCAGCAGCACGCACACCCCGGTGAGGAACGACAGTCGCGCGCCTGCGTCCGCGCCGGGATCGGTGAGCCACCGCGCATGCTCGGCGAGAATCTCGAGCCCGCGGCCTTCGTTGCCGGTCAGCGCGCAGAACTCGATGTGCAACGCAACCGAAGGACGCAGGCTGTCACTGTGGCGAGCCAGCGGATAGCCCGCCAGATGGGCACCGCGCGCCTCCGCGACCCGGCCCGTGCGCACCAACGGCAGCAACGCCTCCGCCAGTACCCGATGCGGTTCCTCGTTGCAGGTCAGCTCGCCGTCGATGACCGGCTGCCAGTGCGCGAGCGCGGCCGCGTCGTCGGCGAGCGCCGCGCTGCCGATGCCCCACGCGTGCCGCTCACAGGCATCGCAGTCGGACATGCCGTCCCGCGGCGCCGCCATGGCCGCCTCGTGCAACCGTGCGCCTTCGACCGGGTCGCCGAGCTTGCACGCCAGCTCGGCGCGCAGTGCGAGCACCGGACGCAGGCTGTAACCGCGCTGGCGGTAGCGACTTTCGAGCTCGTCGAACCAGCGATAGACGGTGGCGAGCGGTATCGCCGGGTTGTCGATCAGCCCCCAGGTCATCCATTTCAGGTACCAGTGCACCGAATACGTCAGTGGGCCGAGTTCGGCCGGGTACTCGTCGTAGATCTGCAGCAGCCTGCCGTAGGCGACCGGTGCCAGATCGCGCTCGCTCGCATAGGCATACGACTCGGCGAGCTCCAGCAGCACCCGCCCCTCCAGTTGCCGATCTGAGCCCGATTTCGCCGCCGCGGCAAGGGTTTCCAGCCGCTCAACGCGGATTCGGCCTTTCGGCAGGCGGGAAACCTGCCCAAGCGCCTGGTTGATCTCGGTGGCATCCACCGTGCTACTCCGTCTCTTCCCCGGCGCCCGCGGCGCGTTGTGTTGCCCAACTGAGGAATTCACCGAAGGCGCGGTTGAGCAATGCGGTGTCGGCCGCCCGCAGCGGGCGGTGGGTCAGCAAAAGGGCCTGCCCGTACAGCGATTCCACTGCGGTCTTGAGGAAGGCGGGGTCGCTGATGCGCGTCAGCCTGCGCACCACCGGACTGTTGTAGTTGAGCACCAGCTGGGCACGCGGCGCGGCGGCGTCGAGCGCGTCCAGGATCTCGGTCCACAGCGCATTCGCGCCGATCGCCGTCTCCGCCCTGGTGCGTTCGTTGCGTGCGGCCCGGCCGTCCAGGTAGAGCGCAGGCACCGAAACCGGGTGGAAGGCACGCAGAATCACGTCACATGAGAGCGGATCCATGGTGGCACGTGCGAGTGCGAGGATCGGCGTCAGCGCCAGCTCCTCCTCCGGGTCGACCGGGTCGAGCGCGGCGGTGATGGTGGCCGCGTCGAGGTCGATGACCTCGACGCCGGGCAGCAGCTGCGGCAGCAACGCCACCAGTTCGCGGTCGTAGGCGTAGCCGCCGTTGACGACGCCGATCCCCTGCGCCGAGGCGGTCGAGGACACCTGACGGAACTCCTCCACCGTCGTCGTCACCCGGATGACGGGGTGGTTGCGGGCGAACTCGGTCAGCGGCACTCGGCCGTCCGTGGTCTCGAAGGTCAAGTGCGGCATCATGATCTGGAACAACTCGGGCGAATGCGTTGCCATCGCCTTGACACCGAGCGCGTGTACCGCCAGGAAGGCGGCCAACCGCTGCGGCTGCTCGGCCGCGATCTCGGTGAGCCAGTCACGCACCCGATCACCGAGCACTTCCCGAATGATGGAGAGCCGCTCGTCCTCGTAGAGGCCCTCACGGGACGCGGTCGGGCGCAGCGAATCGGTGTCGATCACGCAGCGCACGAAGAACGCCCAGTCCGGCAGCAGCCCGCGCACCGCGTCGCCGAGCAACATGCCCTTGAGGTAGACCCGGTGCGCGCTGCTCTCGGCCGGATTGCCCGGCTGCGCAAGCACATACGCGACGCCGCTCACCCCGGCCAGGTCCGTGTCGAGTTCGATCAAGTCCAGCGGGGTGAATCCCAGTGTGCGCTCACCGAAATCGAGCAGCGCGGCCCTGCGCTCGACCTGGGACGGATAGTCACGCCGCCACACCGGCGGACCGTCGGTGATCGGCACGACGACCCCACCGGACTCGACGGTGACCGCGTACGGCAACAGCGAGCCGAACTCGCGGGCCAGCTCGATCACCCGCCGCGGCGCGAACCACGACTCGGCGCCGGTGCGCGGCGTCAGCTGCACCGTGGTGCCCGGCTCGGGGAAATCCTTGGGCGCCAGCGCCCGCACCGAGTAGGTGCCGTCCGCAGCGGCCACCCATTCGACCGGCGCGGCCGACGGATCGTTGGCCGACCGAGTGACCACCCGGATCGTCTCGGCCACCGTGAAGCAAGCCAGCAGGCCGATGCCGAACTGTCCGAGGAACTCGCGGCGCGCGCCTTCCAGGTCGTCACGCTTGGACGACCGGCCGATCGTCGCGAGGAACCGATGGACGTCTGCCTCGGTCAGCCCGACGCCCGGATCAGCGATCCGCAACCCGGTCTCGTCGATGGTGATGCGAATCGCGGTGGGCGCCAGCCGGTCTCGCTGGGCACGCGCGGTGACGGCGTCCACCGCGTTCTGCAACAGCTCACGCAGGTACACCCGAGGACTGGAGTACAGGTGGTGAGAGAGTAAGTCGACGATCCCCCGTAGATCCACCTGGAACGAATAACTGTCCGCCACCGCCGCCACACTGTTCGGCGTTCTCTCCACCATGGTGGGCAATCCTGCTGCGTGCGCCCAATGGTTCGCTTAACGAACGCTGATGATGCAGGTCAGGCGGTCGGCCGTCGCGATTTCGGCAACTTGCTGACGATCGCGTCGTAGGAGAGGTCGATCAGCTCCCGCAGCTCGTCGGCCGGTATCGCGCCGTCGATGGCCACCGTGTTCCAGCCATATCGACCGATATAGGCCGAGGCCGCCACGGCGTTCGGATACACCTGGACGAGCTCGTCGGCTTCTTCCCTGGTGCGACCGCATTTGAGTCCCACCGAGGTCGCCCCGAGGAACGCGAAGATCTTGTCACCCACCTTGGCGACCACATCGCCTTCCCACGGTTCGTCCTGCCAGGCACCGGGTTTCGTCAGGCAATACTTCAGCAGTTCCGCCTCGTCCATCGCGGCTCCTTCCTCACACCGGCAGCAGGCGCGACACCACCGCGGTCAGTTGGCTGGCCGAGCGGCATTCGTGCATCTCGATCACCTGCCGGTACTTGTCGGCAGCGGAATCGCCCGAACCCCAGTTCGTTTCCATTTCCGGGTTGAGCCAGTGCGCGTGCTTGGCGGTCTGCACCAGCGCGCGCAACGTCTCCAGTTCGGGGTCACGGTAGTTGGTGCGCCCGTCGCCGAGGATCAGCAGCGAACTGCGGCTGGTGACGGCATCCGGGTAGTTCCTGGCGAACCCGGCCAGCGCATTGCCGTAGTCGGAATGCCCGTCCATGCCGACGA
Source organism: Nocardia altamirensis NBRC 108246 (assembly GCF_001612685.1). GTDB lineage: Bacteria > Actinomycetota > Actinomycetes > Mycobacteriales > Mycobacteriaceae > Nocardia > Nocardia altamirensis. Next base: position 13,785 of record NZ_BDAY01000093.1, on the reverse strand, counting down.
CACCCGCCTCGGTGAAGATCCTGGCCATCGCCTTGTCCAGCTGCGTGCGCGGATCGAAGAACCGGGTCACCTCGTCGGTCTGGTCGACGAACGCGAAAATCCTTACCCGCGAGAACTGTTCGCGCAACGCGCTCACCAACAGCAGGGTGAAGTTACTGAACCCGGCGACCGAGCCGGACACGTCGCACAGCAGCACCAGCTCCGGTCGCCCCGGCCGCGGTTTGCGGTTCACCAGGTCGATGGGCACGCCGCCGGTAGACATCGACTTGCGCAGGGTCTTGCGCAGATCGATCTCGCCGCGCCGGGAACGCCTGCGCCGCACCGCAAGTCGCGAGGCGAGGATGCGGGCCAGGCGCTGGGTGCTGCGCCGCATCTCGATCAGTTCCGATTCCGAGGCCCGCAGGAAGTCGACGTCCTCGGACTGACGCGACACCGCATAGCTCGCCACGCGTTCGCGGCCGATCCGCTCGGCCACCCGCCGCCGGGTCTCCGCCTCGACCGACGCGCGGAACCCGTCGATGCGTTGCCGCGCAGACCTTCTGGCGATCTCGGTGTCGAACGCGCTGGCGTCCGGTCCGGCCACCAGTCCGGCCAGGATCTTGGCAAGCAACGTCTGCGGCTGCACATCTTTGAGTGCCTGATACGCCGAGAACGACGACCGGCTCGCGGACTGATACTGACCGAGCTCCTCGACGATCTGGGCCGCCAACGCGTCGAGCTGCGCCTCGGTCCCGTCCTGGGTCATCAGCTCCGCGAGCAGTTCCCGCAGCGCCGCGATGTCCACCTCACCCGAGGGTGTCCGCGGGATCTCCGCCTCGTCGATGGCGGCGCTGCGCTGCCCGATCGCGCTCGGAAACCACAGATCGAACAGCCCGTCGAAGGTCGCCCGATGCGTGGTGCGGCGCAACAACGCGCAGGCAAGGCCCTCGCGAAACACCTCGCGGTCCAGCAGGTCGAGCACCGTGACCACCCGGCCTGCGTCCACCGTCTCCGATGGCCCCACCGGAATGCCCCGCTCGCGCAGCGCTTCGACGAAGCCGACGAGGTGGCCCGGCAGCCCATGCGGTGCGCTCAGCTCCGGAACCTCCGCGGGCATCGATCGCGCGGACATCGGTTCAGGCCAGCTTCAGCTCGGCCAGCGCACGCTGGTGGTCGCTCTGATGCTTGAGCACGACGCCGAGCGTGGCCCGCACGGTGGTGTCGTCCAGATCGTGCATGCCGAGCGCGAGCAGCGTGCGACCCCAGTCGATCGATTCGGCCACCGACGGCAGCTTCTTCAGCTGCATGCCGCGCAGCACGTGCACGATCCGCACCAGCTGGGCGGCGACCGCGGCGGACAGCTCGGGCACCCGGCTGGCCAGGATGCGGCGCTCCAGGTCCTCGTCAGGGAAGTCCAGGTGCAGGTACAGGCAGCGACGCTTCAGCGCCTCGGACAGCTCCCTGGTGGCGTTGGAGGTCAGCACCACGAACGGCTTGCGGGTGGCGGTGATGGTGCCCAGCTCGGGGACGGTCACCGCGAAATCGCTCAGCACCTCGAGCAGCAGACCCTCGATCTCGACGTCGGCCTTGTCGGTCTCGTCGATCAGCAGCACCGTCGGGTCGCTGCGCCGGATGGCGGTGAGCAGCGGCCGCGAGAGCAGGAACTCCTCGGTGAAAACGTCGGCTTTCGTTTCTTCCCAGTCATTTTCGCTCGACGCCTGGATCCGCAGGATCTGCTTGGCGTGGTTCCACTCGTAGAGTGCGCGCGCCTCGTCGACGCCCTCGTAGCACTGCAGGCGAACCAGCTCGGCACCGGAGGTCTGGGCGACCGCGCGCGCCAGCTCGGTCTTGCCGACACCGGCCGGGCCCTCGATGAGCAGCGGCTTGCCGAGCCGGTCGGCGAGGAACACCGAGGTGGCGGTGGCCTTGTCGGCGAGATAGCCCGTGCTCGCGAGCTTGTCGATCACATCATCGACCGAGGTGAAGATCGGCTCTTGGGGCGTCTCGGGATTGGGGGCCACGTGCAGTCCTTCCTTCGGAGACGAGCGGCGCAGGCCGCTCACTCCTTTACTTATACGGGCCGAATCTGGCCGTCGCCCCACACGATCCACTTGGTGGAGGTCAGTTCCGGTAGTGCCATGGGGCCGCGGGCATGCAGCTTCTGGGTGGAGATGCCGATCTCGGCGCCGAAGCCGAACTGCTCGCCGTCGGTGAACGCGGTGGAGGCGTTGACCATGACGGCGGCGGCATCGACCCGGCTGGTGAAGGCGCGGGCCGCAGCCAGCTCACCGGTGACGATGGCCTCGGTGTGCCCGGTGCCCCAGGTGTTGATGTGGTCGATGGCCGCATCCAGGCCGTCGACCACCTTGAGCGCGATATCGAGGGTGAGGTATTCCTCGCCCCAGTCCTTGTCGTTCGCGGGCACCAGGCCCGGCAGGTCGCCGTGCACGGTGACGCCGTGCCGTTCCAGCGCCTCGATCAGCTTCGGCACGGCGATGGTCGCGATCGCGTCGTCGATGAGCACCGTCTCGGCGGCGTTGCACACGCTGGGGCGGCGGGTCTTGGCGTTCAGCAGGATCTGCTCGGCCATGTCCAGGTCGGCCGCGGCGTGCACGTAGACATGGCAGTTGCCGGTGCCGGTCTCGATGGTCGGCACCGTCGCGTCGCGGACGACGGCGTTGATCAGGCCTGCCCCGCCACGCGGGATCACCACGTCGACCAGGCCGCGGGCCTGGATCAGGTGCGTGACACTCGACCGGTCGTCGCTCGGCAGCAGCTGCACGGCGTCGGCCGGGATGTCCTGTGCGACAAGCGCTTCCCGCAGAACCGCGATGAGCGCGGCATTCGAATGCGCCGCGGAGGACGACCCGCGCAGCAGCGCGGCGTTGCCGGACTTGAGGGTGAGCCCGAAGGCGTCGACGGTGACGTTCGGCCTGGCCTCGTACACCATGCCGACCACGCCGAGCGGCACCCGGACCTGACGCGTTTCCAGCCCGTTCGGCAGCACCGAGCCGCGCACCACGGTCCCGATCGGATCGGGCAGCGCGGCCACCTGACGCAGGCCGGAGGCGATGCCGTCGATGCGGGACTTGGTGAGCCGCAGCCGGTCGATCAGTGAGTCCTCGACGTTGGCCGACTTGGCCGCCAAGGTGTCCTCGGCGTTGGCCTCCAGCACGGTGTCCGCTGCGGCGAGTAGCGCGTCGGCGGCCGCGTGCAGTGCCTCGTTCTTCTGCGCGGTCGTCAACTGCGCGAGCACCCGAGACGCGACGCGAGCCTTGCGTGCGGCATCGTGCACCACCTCGCGGACATCCGGCCCGGTCGTCGTTCCTACCGTCATGGGTACAGCCTACTGACCCGGGCATGGACCGAATCCACCGCTGCGCACCGTCCAGAGTCGTGATCCCATATGGAAGTGATTTCAGTTCCACATCTGGTCGTCGCGGTCGTCGTCCTCCTATTCCTACTATCGCCCTTCATCGCCGTCGGAATTTCCGGTGTCGTCGGGGTGGCTCTGCGGCCCGATCGCCGAACTACCGCACCGCCGGCACCGCAGACCGCAGCGCCGGGGTGGTACCCGGATCCGACGAACCCGGCCATCGTCCGGTGGTTCGACGGGCGGCAGTGGACGCAACAGACCCAGCCGCCGCTCAACTAGCGTGTGACGACATGGCCGAAAAGTCGGACGTTCCCGCGATCGCAGTGCTCGGCAGCATCAACATGGATCTGGTGACCACCACCGAGCGGCGGCCGGAGCCGGGTGAGACCTTGCTCGGCACCGGATTCGCGATGGTGCCCGGTGGGAAGGGCTCGAACCAGGCGATCGCCGCGCAGCGGGCCGGGGGCGCGGTGCAATTCCTCGGTGCGGTCGGTGACGACGTCTTCGCGGGCGAACTGCGGCGAGTGCTGACCGATTCCGGGGTTGGCGTGCGGCGGCTGCGGACCGTGGACGGGCCGAGCGGAATCGCCTCGATCGTGGTGGACAGCGGCGGCGAGAACACCATCATCGTGGTCGGTGGTGCGAACGCACGGCTGACCGAGCTCACCGAGGATGATCTCGACATCATCGCGGCTGCCGATATTCTGTTGTGCCAGTTGGAGATTCCGCTCGACACCGTGTCGGCGGCGGCGCGGCATGCCAGGGCGAACGGCACGACGGTGCTGCTCAACCCGTCGCCGGTGCAGCGTCTCCCCGCCGAGCTGTTGGCGAATGTTGATGTGGCGGTGGTGAATTCAGGCGAGGCCGCGGAGTTGGGCGCGGATCTTGCTGCGATCGACCATGTGGTGGTGACGCGGGGCGGGGACGGCGTGACCTACCGCGGACCCGACGGCACGGAGCTGTCGCAGCCGAGCCTGCGCGTCGAGGTGGTGGACACCACCGGTGCGGGTGACGCTTTCACCGGCGCGCTGGCCGCCGCCTGGCATCGTGGGCCCGAATGGGCGCTGACCTGGGCGGCCGCCGCCGGAGCACTGGCGACGACGAAGCTCGGGGCGAGCAGTTCGATACCGACGAGCGCGGAGATCACCGCCGCGCTCGCCGCGAACTGAAACACCGCTCCCCCGAACGACTCGGCCGACTATCGTTGATGCTCATGCCAACCATGCCGGAGCGCATACCGTCCGACGACGACAACGCAGCATTGATCGGCAGGCTAGACGCCGACATCGTCGCGCTGACCTTCGTCGACAACGCCGGGATCACCAGGGTGAAATCGGTGCCGATGCGCCAGATCGCGCAGGCGGCGCGGTCCGGCATCGGGGTGTCGCCCTGCTTCGAGACCTTCTCCTTCGACGATCTGATGACGACCGGCAAGTATCTCGGCGGACCCGACGGCGATCTGCGGCTGGTGCCCGACCTCTCGATGCTGACCGAGCTTGCCTGCCAACCCGGTTGGGCCTGGGCGCCTGCCGACAAGTACACCCAGGACGGCACGCCCTTCGTCGCCTGCCAGCGGCGCTTCGCGGCCAGGCAGGCCGAGGCGGCGCGGCAAGCAGGCCTTCGGCTGTCGATGTCCTTCGAGACCGAATGGGCTGTCGGACAAGACGGTACGACCGATTTCGTCCCCGCCGTGCACGGCCCCGCGTACGGCATGGTTCGCCTCGGGCAGGTCGCCGACTACGCACGCGAGCTGGTCGCGGTGCTGGATCGGCAGGGCATCCTGGTCGACCAGTTCCATCCGGAGTACTCCCCCGGCCAACTGGAGCTGTCGGTGCAGCCGTCCGATCCGGTCGGCGCCGCGGACGACGCGGTGCTGGTGCGGCACACCATCCGGCAGATCAGCCTGCAGTACGGATGGCGCGCCTTGCTCGCGCCATGCCTCGAGCCAGGCGGTACCGGATCCGGTGCGCACCTGCACTTTTCGGTGCACGACGACGGTGGACCGCTCCTCGCCGGAGGCGACGGCCCGTATGGCATGCGCCCGGCGGGCGAGGCATTCCTGGCAGGCGTGCTGCGCGAACTGCCCGCGTTGGTCGCGGTGGGTGCCGGCAATCCAGCAAGCTTCTTGCGGCTGGTGCCGTCGCGCTGGGCAGGCGTCTGGCAATGCTGGGGCCGGGAAACCCGTGAGGCGGCACTGCGTTTCGTCACCGGGGTGCGCGGCACCGAGGAGTCGGCGGCCAACGCCGAGGTCAAATGCTTCGACGCGACCGGGAATCCGTATCTGATCGTTGGTTCGGTCATCGCCGCCGGCCTCGCCGGGGTCGCGGAAGGCCTGCGGCTGCCCGCCGAAATCACGGGCGACCCAGTCACTTTCGACGCCGAACAGCTGATGATCTCCGGGGTCCGCAGGCTGCCGACCAAGCCTGCCGAGGCGGCCGACCGGCTGGCCGACTCCGCGATCCTGGTCGAGGCGATGGGCCTCGAATTGCATGACGCGCTGCTCACCGTGCGCAAGGCCGAGGCCGAACGCTACCGGGACACCAGCCCGGAAGAGCTTGCCGCACTGACGCGGTGGCGGTTCTGACGTGCTGACCGATGGTCTGACGCTCACCGACCACCACTGCCACGGGATCCTGACGCGCGATCTGGACCGCGCCGGGTTCGAGCAACTGCTCAGCGAAGGCGCCACCGGCAGTTTCGATTCCGCGCTCGGACTCGCGGTGCGCCGGTGGTGCGCACCCGCCCTCGACCTGCCGCCGCACGTGGGCGCGGACGCCTATCTGGCCCACCGTGCCGAACTGGGCTGGCGCGAGGTCGCGGTGCGCCTGCTCCGCGCCACCGGCACCACCAGCTGGTTCCTCGATACCGGATTCGGTGGCCCGGTCTCGGATTTCAGCCCGCTCACCGACGGCGAGGTGCGCGAGATCGTGCGCCTCGAACACGTCGCCGAGCAGGTCATCGCCGAGGTCGGCGCGGGCCGAACGGTTTTCGACGAGATCGAAGCCAGGTTGCGCGAGCGGGCAAGCACCGCCGTCGGACTCAAGACGATCGTCGCCTACCGGCACGGACTGAACTTCCCGCTGCGCAGGCATCCGCCGCGCTCGGTGATCCCCGAACGCCGCCTCACCGACCCGGATTTCCTCGGCTGGCTCGTCGGACTCGGCGCCCGCATCGGCGCCGAACTCGGGCTGCCACTGCAATTCCACACCGGATTCGGCGACACCGACCTGCAATTGCAGCGCGCGGATCCGTTGCTGCTCACCGACTTTCTGCGCAAGACCGCGGGCACCGGGCTCACCGTGATGCTGCTGCACTGCTGGCCGTTTCATCGCAACGCCGCCTACTTGGCGCACGCCTTCGACCATGTCCGCATGGACGTCGGACTCACCATTCCCCATGTGGGACACCGCGGTCAGGCCGTGCTCGCCGAAACGTTGGAACTCGCGCCCTTCCGTTCGGTGTGTTACTCGTCGGACGGCTACGGCCTGCCGGAACTGCACTTTCTCGGCGCGATGTGGTGGCGGCGCGGCCTCGGCAAACTGCTCGACGAATGGCTCGCCGAGGACCTGATCACCGTCGCCGACGCCGAACGGCTGGCCACCGGGATCGCCCACATCAACGCGGCGGACGCGTACCCGATCGCCGTCGCGCGCTGAACCGCGCCCTGGGCGGCGAACGTTTAATCGAGTGCACTGCGCGCTCTCGGTCCCTACCGTTGACTAGGAATTACACCCCCAACGAGAGGACCGACACCATGTTTCCCGTCGAGCTGCGCGGCACCAAGGCGCAGACGCTCATGTGGGCCGAGGAGCACGCGATCGAGCAGGCCGCGCTGCAACAGCTGCGGAACATCGCCGCGCTGCGCTGGGTCCACGGCGTCCGCGTGATGCCGGACGTGCACCTCGGCAAGGGGGCAACGGTCGGCTCGGTGATCGCGATGCGGGACGCGGTGTCGCCCGCCGCGGTCGGGGTGGACATCGGCTGCGGAATGGAGAGCGTCAAGACCGATCTCACCGCCGCCGACCTGCCGGACGACCTGCGGTCGCTGCGGTCGAGGATCGAGGCGGCCGTGCCGGTCGGCTTCCAGGCGCACGACGACGCGGTCAACGTCACCAAGCTCGGCGCGGAGGTTTCCGCGCTCGGTGCGGGTGGCTCGACGCTGCGCGCGGGCTGGGACACCTTCTGGGGCTCGTTCACCTCGCTCGACGACGGCGTGCGGAACCGAGAGGCGAAGGCGCGCAAGCAGATGGGCACGCTCGGTGGCGGCAACCACTTCATCGAGGTCTGCCTCGACCAGGACGACGCGGTATGGATCCTGCTGCACTCGGGGAGCCGCAACATCGGCAAGGAACTCGCCGAGCGGCACATGGCCGTGGCGAAGGGACTGCCGCACAACGTCGACCTGCCCGACCGTGACCTGGCCGTATTCCTTTCCGGGACACCGGAGATGGCGGCTTACCGGCGCGATCTGAGCTGGGCACAGGAATACGCCGCGCGTAACCGTGCGGTGATGCTCGCCCTGGTGTGCCGGGCGGTGCGTGACGAATTCGCCGAGCGCGACGTGCGTTTCGACAAGCCGATCTCATGCCACCACAACTATGTGGCCGAGGAGCTCATCGACGGCATCCCGATGCTGGTGACCCGTAAGGGCGCGGTCCGTGCAGGCGACGGCGATCTCGCGCTGATCCCGGGTTCGATGGGTACTCGCTCATATGTGGTGCGCGGCAAGGGAAATCCGGCCTCGTTCCAGTCGGCGTCGCACGGCGCAGGACGGCGGATGAGCCGCAATGCGGCGAAGAAGCAGTTCACCGTCGCCGATCTCGTCGCGCAGACCGAGGGCGTCGAGTCCCGCAAGGACGCGGGCGTGGTCGACGAGATCCCGGCCGCATACAAGGACATCGACGAGGTGATCGCCGCGCAGCGCGATCTGGTCGATGTGGTCGCGACGCTGCGGCAGGTGCTCTGCGTCAAGGGCTGAACGGCGGGGCCGCGCGCACTGAAGTGCGCGCGGCCCTTCTCATTTGCGACGCAAAGTGGCGGCGATGGCGGCGCCGAGCAGGAAAAGGCCGGTGAGAAGCGCGAAGCCGTTCAGCACCCAATTGTGTAGTGCGAGATGGAAATCGTCGGACAGCTCGGGGATGTTCTCGATCTGCCGGTAAGTGTCCTCCGGGAAGAGGATGTGCAGGATCCCGGGAATCACACCCCACACCAGTCCCGCGATCGCAGTGCCGACCGGAGAGAACGCGGCCAGTGCCGCAACAAGGAACAGCAGCAGCGCGCCGCCGATGATCTGAAAGTTCGAGCCCCAACGATCGGCCGAGGTGCCGAGGATGACCCACTGCCGAGTGTCCAGCGCACCGTGCGCGGCAAGCCCGACCCCGATCGGCGTGATCACCACCGCGATCACCGTCCCGACCAGCGTGCGCCCGACACCGCTTCGGCTCTGGAATTGGGCGCCCGGCGGCGACCAGCCAGCGGGTGGCTGATAGTTGCTCGACATGGTTGGCCTCCTGCGGTCCCCGGTACCGGGAATCTTGTCAGCCCTATTGTCCGTCGTCCATGGTCATTTCGCGGCGAATGCCGCGCCGAGTGCGCAGACCGTGACGTGCCGAAAGCGGACCCGCGCGCTGGTCATGGCTGGTTACTATCGGGTATGCAGCAACAGGATTCCGGCTCGAACTCCGCGCACGAGCCGTCCGATCCGCCGGAGATTCCTGGCGTACGTCGATCTTTCGTCACGGCGCGCGGAGTCCGCTTCCATGTGACCGAGGCGGGTCCCGAGGACGGCAGGCCGGTGCTCGCGCTGCACGGATGGCCGCAGCATCATTACGCCTATCGGCATCTGCTCGCGGATCCGCCGGAAGGTTTGCGGATCATCGCGCCGGATCTGCCCGGCTACGGATGGTCGGGGCCGGCGCCGCATCGGTGGGCGAAAGAGGATGTCGCCTCAGATGTTTTCGCGTTGCTCGATGCGCTCGGGCTGGAGCGGGTGCTGCTCGTCGGCCACGACTGGGGCGGGTACATCGGCCATCTCATGGTGTTGCGCGCGCCGGGGCGGTTCGACGGTTTCCTGGTGCTGAACATCGCGCACCCGTGGCAGTCGCCGCGGACCTTCCTGCCCCACCTGTGGCGGTTCATGGTGTATCAACCGCCCGTCGCCGCCTTCGGGACCTACCTGCATCAGCACACCCGTTTCCTCGAGCTCATCTTCGACAAGGGCGTGGCGGACAACGCGGAGTTCGGTCCAGAAGTGGTGCGCGCGTACGCCGATCGGTTCCGTGATCCGGTCTGTGCGCGGGCCGCGACCGACACCTACCGGACCTTCCTGCTACGCGAACTGCCACGCGGGAGCAGACATGGGGAGACCCGCCGCGCCACTGTCCCGATCCGGGCGCTGTTCGGCGTGGACGATGGCGCCGTGCACTATTCGCTGGCCGCCGCCGAAACGGCGAATGCCGATGACTACAAGCTGGAGCGGGTGCCGAACTGTGGTCACTTCATCACCGAGGAGCGGCCGCTGCTGATTCGCGCCAGGCTCCTCGCGCTTGCCGCCGACACCGCCGGATAGCTGGTAACAGCAGCTGATTCGGTCAAGCAGAAGGCTGGGCGGTCGACGCCGCAGTTGGCTCGACGCCCTGCAGCACAGCGATGTTCTCGACAACCACCGTGTCGCCGCCGCGCTGTTTGGCCTGATACATCGCGCTGTCCGCGCAGCGGATCAAATCCCACACCAGTTGCCTGCTCTGGCGGTAGCCGCTGACGCCCGCTTCGGCGACGGCGATGCCGATGCTCGCGGTCACCGAGATTGATCCCGTCGGTTCGGCGACCGCGCGACGTAGTCGTTCAGCGACGTCGGCCGCGGTCGTGACCGGCATACGCGCGACGATCGCGAACTCCTCACCGCCGACGCGGGACACGACGCAATTGTCAGGCGCGGTGCGCTGCAGCCGCTCGGCCGTCCGCACCAGCACCTCGTCGCCTGCGTGATGCCCGTAGGTGTCGTTGACGGCTTTGAAGCGATCCAGGTCGACCAGCATGCAGCAGACCGGGCCCGCGTCGGTGCAGCCGACCACCATCGTGGAGTGGTACTCGAAGCCGCGCCTGCTCAACAGCGTCGTCAACGGGTCGGCCAGCATGTCGTCGCGCAGCACCCAGTAGCAGAACTGCAGGCCGGGCGGCACCACCGTGGCCGCGATCATGCCGAGAATCATGATCGTCGCCGACACCGAGTCGCCGACACCGAACAGCGGGACCGCGAGCGTCACCGCCGAGGCCAACGACCACGCCGTGTGCACGGCCAAGATCCGGGGCGTGTGGAAGGCGCTGACATAGACGCCGACGATCAGCAACAGCATCATTCCGACCGACCGCACCGCATACCCGGGGCTCAGCGCGCAGACCGCCGTGATGCACACGTCGCCGATCGCGATCAACGTCAACGATTCCCGGACGCTCGGCCACGGCAGCAGCCACCAGCGCGCCACCCACACCACCGCGAGCACCACGACACACCACAGCATCGTTCGGCTGAAGACGTTCAATTCGTCTGCCGCCGAGGTAACTATCAGGATGCTGATGAATGGGGTCGCCAACCCGCACACGCCGATAGCAAACTTGATCACGCCGAGCGCCGACCGGGAGGCGAGCGCGTTCACCACCCAGCGATAGTCGACGCTCTCGCTCCACCAACCCCGAATCAAACGCAAATAATCGTTCATTCGACTAGTCCTCGGCGTCGACGGTTGTCCCGTGTCCCAAACCCGTCGCCGGAGGGCGGAGTCCGTCTCGGCGACGTCGCAGCAATCCACGCAGTGTAAGGCACATCGCCGTGCTGACGGACCCCCAATATCAACGATCTTTACCGCGTTTCACCACGATCTTTCCGGTGCGACATGCGCGGTCCGGGCGGGCGGGGGCGACGAGCGCGGTTCCTGTCGGTACCGTCGGGCACGATGGAGCGCATGACCACGGCGACCGATGTCCCGGCGATCGACCTCACCGCACCCGATCTTCGCGAGCGTGCGGAATACCTGCTTCGCGAGCTGGCCGGACCCGAGGCACGGTTACGCGAAGATCAGTGGACGGCGATCGAAGCGCTGGTGGTGCAGCGGCGCAGGGCGCTGGTGGTGCAGCGAACCGGTTGGGGCAAATCGGCGGTGTACTTCATCGCGGCGAAGTTGCTGCGCGGTGCCGGACGCGGGCCGACGGTCATCGTTTCGCCGCTGCTCGCGCTCATGCGCAACCAGGTCGCGGCCGCACAGCGCGCGGGAGTCGTTGCCGCGACCATCAATTCGGGCAATGTCACCGAATGGGACGAGATACACACTCAGGTCGCGGCGGGCGAGGTCGACGTGCTGCTGGTCAGCCCGGAACGACTGAACAACCCGGACTTCCGCGACCAGGTGCTGCCGAAACTCGCCGCCGACGCAGGCCTCGTGGTGATCGACGAAGCGCACTGCGTGTCCGACTGGGGTCACGACTTCCGGCCCGACTATCGGCGCATCCGCACGCTCATCGCCGATCTCGGCTCGGACGTGCCGGTACTCGCCACCACCGCGACCGCGAACGACCGGGTGGTCACCGACGTCGCCACCCAGATCGGCACCGACACGCTCGTGCTGCGCGGCACCCTGGATCGCGAGTCGCTGCATCTGTCGGTGGTGCGGTTCGACGACGCGGTGGAGCGGACCGCCTGGCTCAGCGGACACCTGCACCAGATGCCCGGCTCGGGAATCGTCTACACGCTCACCGTCGCCGCCGCGCACGACCTCGCCGACGTGTTGAACTCGCACGGGCACACCGTCGCCGCCTACACCGGCCAGACCGACCCCGCCGAACGCGAAGTGCTCGAACAGGCGCTGCTGAACAACGAGGTGAAGGCGCTCATCGCCACCTCGGCACTTGGCATGGGCTTCGACAAGCCGGACCTCGGCTTCGTCGTGCACGTCGGCGCGCCGTCCTCCCCCATCGCCTACTACCAGCAGGTCGGTCGCGCAGGCCGTGGCACCGAGCGCGCCGAGGTGGTGCTGCTGCCCGGCCCCGAGGACGCGCGGATCTGGAGTTACTTTGCCTCCGTTGCGTTTCCGCGCGAACACATCGTCCGTGCGGTGCTCGACGCACTCGACACCGACCGGGCGCTGTCCACCATCGCGCTGGAACCGCTCGTCGAGCTGAACCGGTCGCGCTTGGAGATGGTGCTGAAGGTGCTCGACGTGGACGGCGCGGTGCGCCGAGTGCGCGGCGGTTGGATCGCCACCGGCCAGCCGTGGACCTACGACACCGAACGCTACGAGAAGCTGTCCGCCGCACGGGAAATCGAACAGCAAGCGATGGTCGACTACCAGTCGACCGGCGGCTGCCGGATGGAATTCTTGCGCCGCCAGCTCGACGATCCCGGATTGCCCGCGGGACAACTGGACGCACCAGGCTGCGGACGCTGCGACAACTGCACCGGCACCAGGCCGGACGTCACCGTTGACGCCGCGGCGGTCGCCGCGACCCGCGCTCGGCTCGACCGCCCAGGCCTCGACTTGAGCCCACGCAAGCAGTGGCCGACCGGCATGGCGAAGCTCGGGGTTCCGTTGTCCGGCAAGATCACCGATGGCGCCGACACCGGTCGCGTGCTCGGCAGACTCACCGACCTCGGCTGGGGCCAACGCCTGCGCGCCCTCCTCGACGCCCCCGACGACCCGATCCCCGATTCGGTCTTCGACGCCTGCATCGCGGTGCTGCGCGACTGGAACTGGACCACCCGCCCCACCTCGGTCATGGCCTTGGAATCCGCACGCTACCCGGTGCTCACCGCAACCCTCGCCGCCCGCCTCGCCGAAGTCGGCAGGCTCCAAGACCTCGGCACCATGCCGACCCGCGCGGACCGGCCACCGGTATCCGCCGCCAACTCCGCGCACCGCGTCGCGGGTCTGTTCGACTCGTGGGAGGTCCCTGACCTCACCCATGTCGATGGGCCAATTCTGTTGGTGGACAGTCTCTCCGATACCGGGTGGACGCTGACCGTCGCAGCTCATGCGCTGCGTGCGGCTGGGGCTGATGCGGTACTCCCGTTCGCGCTCGCTTCGGTGACTTAGCGGCAGAGTTGGTCTCCGTCTGTAGGGGCGTGACCAGATACCGACTTCCCTCCGCCAGGCCAGAAGGGAGGAGTCATGAGTGGATTTGGTGCTGGCGACGGTGGGGGTTCGCGGTCTCATGTCCCACTCGTGGAGCTATCGCTCCACGAGTGGGACATGGTTGAGGCGACACGCCGTAAACGGCTCCGTCATGTACCACTCGTGATCCTTCACCCGTGCGAACGGGACATGGCTGCACCAACTCTCGCGCCGGGACCCCTCCGAGGCCGCGAGCCTCGCATCGGCGTGAGAGAAGTGGTTGCCCAGCCTTGTTGACGGGAGAGAAATGGTTGTTCACCCATCGAC
>NZ_BDAY01000092.1 GCF_001612685.1 Nocardia altamirensis NBRC 108246 | reverse complement strand
GGAAGCAAACCTTAAAGATATCGGAACGCAACGATTTTCGAGGCGATACCACCCCGAGATGCAAGATGTCTGATCATTGCGCAGTGAGGGTATACGGGGGTGGGGTATGAGAGTAGGTGGGTGAGAATGGGTGCGCGGGTGAGGGATAGGAGCGAGGGGGTGGATGGTGGGTGTAGGGGCGGTAGCTGATGAGTGCGCAGGGTGAGCGCCCATGAGCGGAGTGGGGGAAGTGGAGTCCGGTGGAACCGGCGCGCGCCGACGCGGCGGCGGAGCGCAAGGGGGCGCGGGACCACCGGGCGCGGCCCGCACGAACCGGTGGGAGCCTCGGGTGCTCAATCCGGGCTACGACGGCACTGTCGATGTACAGGCATACTGGAATCGATGCATGCCGGGGACTGACGTGCCGATCACAGAAGGAGTTCAGTCATGTCACCCGACAGCAATGCGCGCGCGGACGCCGGTGGGTCCGGTGTGGTCGCATGACCCGCGACAACCGCCCCCGCAAGCCCCGCCGAACCGCCCGCGATCGGCAACCGCACATCAGCGCGAAGGAGAAGCGATCACCGCGCGCGGCCCCCGACAACGGCGAGCAACCCTCGGGGCTGCCACGCGGGATGCGGGTAGGGCCGACCAGCGAACAAACCCGGCGGCGAGTCGCTGAAGCCAGGGTGCGGCAAGGGCTTTCACCCCGGATCGACAACCCGGCCGTGATCGAATCGTTGGCGCTGTTCCTGCGTCACACCTTCGATACCCTCGACCACGAACCCGGCCAGCCCGATGAGAGCGACCGATAGCGCGCCAGGCTCAGAGTTCACGCCACTGGATTTCCACCGAGTGCTCATCGAAACGCCAGGTCTTGCCGTTCTGGTCTTCCCATTTGGCCGCATACACCTGGGCCGGTTTGACGATCACCTTCTCCACCAGCCGTGCCGTGGCCTCGTGCCGCCATCGCGAACCTTTGGTCTCCCATGCCGCCCGCAGCTCGCCCGGAGTGGAGCCGATATCGGCCAGCACCGCCAACGCTTGGGCGCTGCGCAACGAGTCCTGCTCGCTACGAAGGGTTTTCAACAACTGTTTGAGTCCGGCGATGGTGCGATCGACCACGCGCAAGTCGTACTCGTCTCCAGCCCCGGACAGGATCGCGGTGCGCTTGTCGGTCTCGGCGTCCAGATTCCCGGCGGTGACCTCGATACGTTTCTGCAACGCCGCGATCTGTTCGGTGTTGTCGTTGCCCCGTTCGAAGCGCGCCAGGATCTCCGGATCCTCGTAGGCGGCTATCACCTGTTCGGCAACGAACATCTCCAGCGCTCCCGCGTCACGGAACACCTTCCCGCATCCGCACACCTGCTTGCGCGAATCCTTGGCCCGGCAGATGTAGCGGCGCTGCTCGGTTACCCCGTTCTTGCGGGCACGGGTGAGCTTCGACCCGATCAGCGACGCGCCACACGGTTGCCCGGCGCGCTCGCTGCCTTCGGGGAAGGTTCCGCCGCATTCGGCCAAGCCGGTCATCCAGTATTCGCCGTTACGCTGACGCGGCTTGTCGGGATTCTTCGCGCGGGAGTGGGCTCGCAATCCCACCCGCATCGCGTCGTGCTCGTCGCGGGTGAAGACGGCGGGCCACTGTGCGCGATGTCGCGTCCCGGTGCGCTCATGCACGCGAATCCCGTTGCCCTCCGGATTGTTCAAGCACTCACACCGCGCCCCCGTGGCGTCGGAATGCTCGCCCAAGTCGTAGGCCACATAGGCTTCCAGCAACAGCAGATGCGACAACTTGCCGACCGCCCACAACGCACCCTCGGACGTGGTGATCCCGCGTGCGTTCCAATCGGTGATGATCGCGGTCTGGGACTCGCCGTTGATCACCCGGTCCCGGCCCTCACACAGCACCGCAACCTCGCTGTCGCGCAACGCGCATCGATCAAGAATGTCGTCACCCGACAGTGGGTGCGTGCCAACAACTTTGCCGTATCCGAATCGGCGCGAACCGCCCTGCATCACACCCTTGGCGGCTTCCTCGCTCATCCGATCCAACAGGTTCTCGGTGTTGGTCTCGCGGTACTCCGCCGCTTCGGCCACCTTCACCATGAAATTCTTGCGGCCCGCTCCGGAAGTCAGGTCGTAATCGGTGTCCTTGACGAACACATACCGCACCTCGCGATCACGGCCCAGCTTCATCAACTCGTTGCCCAAGTCGTAATCACGGGTCAAACGCGCCACATCACGCGCAAGAACCTTCTTCGACGGACCCGCCGACACCAAAGGCAGGACCTTGCGCAACCCCGGCCGTTCGGTGTCGGCACCGGACATGTCGTTGTCGCAAAAGATCTGCGCCAACGGCAAACCCTTGCGCTTGGCGTAGGCCACCTGATTCTTCGCCTGCAACTGGGTCCCCTCGGCGCGATCCTTCTCGTCTCGCGAAATCCGCACGTACCCATACACCCACAACGCCGGGTCCACCCCAGCCACCTCAGCAGCCAGCATCGCATTGATCTCCACCAACCAAGCCAAGTCATCTTGCCGCTTCGTCCGTGTCATAACCCCAGTTTACTCGTATGTAGTGCTTAAAGCCCTCCTCGCCGGGATGAGCGCCGACTATTACGTGCGGTTGGAGCAGGGGCGGGACAAGCATCCGTCCGAGCAGGTGGTGACCGCGTTGGCGCGGGTGTTCGCGCTCGACGACGAGGCCACCGCGCATCTGCGCGAGCTGGCAAGGCCGGTGGCGCGGCGCAGGCGTGCGCCGCATCGTCCCGAACGGGCGAGCCGGGGATTGACCACGCTGATGGCCGCGTGGCCGAACACTCCTGCGCTGGTGCTCGGTCGGCACTTGGACGTGCTCGTGGCCGATCCGCTTGCCGTCGCGGTGAATTCGTGCTCGGTGCCGGGGGTCAACCAGGTCAGGATGATGTTTCTCGACCCGGAGGCGCGCTGCCTGTATCCGGACTGGTCGGTGCACGCCGCGGAGACGGTGGCCAGCCTGCGAGCCAGTGCGGGCACGGACCTCGACGACCCGAGGCTGACCGATCTGGTCGGCGAGTTGTCGCTGAAGAGCGAGGAGTTCCGCCAGCTCTGGGCCAGGCACGATATTCGCGCGAAGACTGCGGGCGTCAAGCGGTTCGCCAACCCCATGGTCGGTGAATTTACGCTGTCCTACGAGACATTCGCGGTGAACGGCGCGCCCGGTCAGATGCTCATCGCCTACCACGCCGAACCCGGCTCTCCCTCCGAACGCGCCCTGACCTTGCTCGGCAGCATGATCGCCACCGGCGACCCGGAGTTCCAGGACGCCGCCGCACGAGCACACGAGTAGCCGAGATCCGGTGCGGATTCGTGCGGGTAGTTGGTCCGGCTGGCGGACCGTACCTTGCCGGGTGTGCGTTCCGGGGCGATCGTGGACTGATGACTGCGGAAAAGATGTCGTCCACCGCGTATCTGGAGGCGGCCCGCGCCTTCGCTCCCGAGTTGGCCAAGCGACGATCGGAAATCGAAGCGGCGCGCCGACTTCCGGCCGACATCGTGGCCAGGCTGCGTGAGATCGGCATCTACGCCATGTTTTTCAGCCCCGAGCTCGGTGGGCCCGGACTCACCTCGCTGGAGCAGATGGAGGTGTTGGAGGCGCTGGCCTATGGCGACACCGCCACCGGCTGGTGCGCGATGATCGGGTCGGCCACCGGCATCTACGCCGGGTTCCTCGACGAGCAGGCGCTGGCAGAGTTGATGCCGACCCGGGACCTGATCACCGCGGGATTCATCGCCCCCGCCGGCCGCGCGGAGCGAGTACCCGGCGGATATCGGCTGACCGGTCGCTGGAAACTTGGCAGCGCCATCGACCACGCCGACCTCGTGGTCGGCGGCGCGCTGGTATACGACAGCGCACGGATGGCGACCACCGATGACGGCGCTCCGATCGCCAAGTTGTACTTCATGCGCCGCGATCAGGTCCAGGTTTTCGACACCTGGGACAGCACCGGTCTGCGCGGCAGCGGCAGCAACGACTACGCGGTCGAGGATCTGTTCGTCCCCGAGCGGCACTGCTTCGATCTCTACGAACCCAAAAGCAGCACCGGCAAACTCGCCCAACCCGAGACGCTGGCCAGGGCGATGCCAGGCATCCCGCTCGGTGCGGCGCGGGCCGCGCTCGACCACGTCCGCGAGCTCGCCGCGGGCAAGGTGGTGGCGGCCACCGGCCAGAAATGGGCGGACAACTACCGGGCCCAATACATTCTCGGCGAGTGCGAGATGGAATACGTCGTCGCGCGCGGCGCGGTGGTCGACAGCCTGCGCACCCTCTGGGATGCCTTGGACGACAAGCGCTTCGCCGAACTTCCGGCGGACATCCGGATCCAGACGCTGCTGACCCGCACGCATTGCTATCGGGCCTGCCGGCGCATCGTCGCCCGGCTCTGTGAACTGGTCGGCACCGATTCGGTCTACCAGGCGAGCCCGCTCGACGGCTGGCTGCGCGACATGAGCACCATGACAACGCATCTCATCGCGCAGGACCAGATGATCCAGTCCGCAGGCGCCTTCCTGCTCGGCGGCAGACCGGAGTTCCCGCTGGTGCTCGGCGAGCGTTAGGCTTCGGCGACGAACTTCACGTAGCGGTGGCACGGCACGTCGACGGGGCCTGCCGGGCCGGGGGCATCGTGGACGAACAAGCCCTCGTCGGACCAACCGTTGCGGGCGTAGAAGGCGCGGGCACGGGTGTTGCCAGGAACGACCGCGAGCCAGGCTTTGTCGTGGCCGTTGGCGTTGACGCACCGCTCGGCGGCGGCCAGCAGGCGGACGGCGATGCCGCTGCCTCGGTGGTCGCCGGAAACGTAGACCTGATCGACCTCGTCGTCGAGGACAATGACGAAGCCGGCGACGACATCGCGCACCGTGGCTACGGTGGTGTCCGGGATGCGTTGGGCCGCACGGGTGTCGAAGGAATCGCGCGGGCGGACCGCGATCGGCTCGTCGGGGACGTTGCCCAGGTGGGCGTCGCACCAGCCCGCGTACCAGATTTCCGCGATCGCTGTCACGTCCTCGGGGCGGGCCGGACGCAGCGCCACGTCACCGTCGATCATCCAGGCACTGTAGCAATTCAGACCGGTCAGTCGGTGTGGAATGACCCGTGGTCCCGGTGCCGTCTGCCCTCGGCAGACACAGCGTCATCTGCCCCTCGATCGGCACTACACCTGAACCATGATCGAAACATCGCACCTGGACTACCGGGGCCAACTAGCCGACCGATTGTTCCGCCATCGAACGATCCTGCTGACCGGCGAGGTCGACGACGCGATGGCCGAACGGGCCTGCACCGAACTGGTGCTCCTCGCCAGTGAGGACGCCAAGCGCGACATCGTCCTCTACATCAACTCGCCCGGCGGATCCGTGCTCGCCGGGCTTGCCATCTACGACACGATGAAGCTGGTGCCCAACGACGTGGTCACCGTCGCCGTCGGATTCGCCGCGAGCATGGGGCAGGTGCTGCTCGCATCCGGCACCAAGGGCAAGCGAATCAGCTTGGCGCACAGCAGGATCATGATGCATCAGCCGTCGGCCGGGATCGGCGGCACGGCCATGGACATCGCGATCCAGGCGGAGAACCTGGAATACATGAAGCTGCAGTCCGAGCAGATCCTGGCGGCCGAGACCGGGCATTCGATCGAGGAGATCAAGTCCGACAGCGACCGTGACCGCTGGTTCACGCCCGCGCAAGCGCTCGAGTACGGCATCGTCGACCAGATCGCCGACAGCTTCGCCAAGATCGCGCCGTTCAGCAACGCACGCCGAGCGGGGTTGTGATCATGGGCCAGTACACGATTCCGCATGTCATCGAGCGGACCCCGAACGGCGAGCGCTCCTTCGACGTCTTCAGCCGCCTGCTCAACGAGCGAATCATCTTCCTCGGCACCGAGATCGACGACGGCGTCGCGAATGTCGTGATGGCGCAGCTGCTGCACCTGGCGGCGGAGTCGCCGGATCGCGAGATCGGGCTGTACATCAATTCGCCGGGTGGTTCGAACACGGCGATGCTCGCGATCTACGACACCATGCAGTTCCTGCGGACGCCCATCGAGACGTATTGCATGGGCCAGGCGGTGTCGGTCGCCGCGGTGCTGCTCGCCGCAGGCACGCCGGGGCGGCGGTATGTGCTGTCGCATTCGCGGGTGCTGCTGCATCAGCCGTCGGCGCAGGGGCAGGGCACCATCTCCGACCTCGCGCTGCAGGCGGCGGAGGTGATGCGGGTGCGTGCGGAGACCGAGGCGATCCTCGCCAAGCACACCGGTCAGGAGGTCGCGCAGCTGCGCAAGGACACCGCGCGCGACCGCGTCTTCACCGCGCGGGAGGCCGTCGACTACGGTCTGGCCGACGAACTGATCCTGACCCGCGACCGGTAGCGGTCAGGCCGCCCGCAGTTCGACGCGCGACCCGGAGACCGGAGCAACTGGGGCAACCGGAGCGACTGGGCGGCGGCGCAATTGCCGCAGCGCGCCCAGCCTCCGGGCGCCCCGGAACAGCAGGGACTCGACCGGCAGGCCGAGCGCGCCGCAGATCGAGTGCAGCATCTCCGAGGACGGCTCCTTGCGGCCACGCTCGATCTCGGACAGGTACTGCTTGGACATCCCGACCTGGGTGGCGACGTCGGCCAGCGTGCGGTCCTGATCGCGCCGCTCGTCCCGCAGCACCTCGCCGTAGACGGTGCGCAGCAACGGCGGCGCCGCGTCGACGGGCTCCGGCCGGAGCTCCCGACGACGGTGCGCGGCGAGATCGACGACCACACCATCCTCTGTTGCTGCCATATCGACGAGTCTGGCATCTCACGGGCCGGGGCCGAACAATGTTCACCCTCGGCGGAACCGGAGGACGCGGGGTCAGGCGCCGTTGCGGCCGAGGTACTCGATGCCGGTGATGATGTCGGGATCGATCATGATCAACTGGCTGTCCACGATCGTCTCCGGGTGCAGCCTGCGCTGGAAGTGGGCGAGCTCCTGTTTGTCGGTGACGGTGTCCGCGATGCCCGTGATGATGACGCATCTGCCGAGATGCGTCTGGTGATCGATGGTGTCGACCTCGTAGGCGACCACCTGTCTGTGCAGGGTGCGGATCATGGCCGGGTCCGCGGCGATCACGATGCAGCCGTCGACGACCGTGTGCCAGACAGGCCGAATGGCGGGTAGTGCATGCCGCGAGAACGCGATGCGGCCGAATCGAACACTGCGGAGCAGGTCCAACGAGTCCTCTACCGACAGCTCACGCGTCTCGCTTGCGCGGTGGGCGGGCATGCTCTCATCATCCCACCTGTCGCGGATCGGTTTTGGGGCATGAACCGTGATGGCAAGAATTGAGACAGCGTCCGTAAAATGAGGATTGGCTGTCTAACCTACGCACTGACGAGGAGGCGGACATGCCGTACTCCGCGCGGATCGGGTACACGGGGAGTTCCACACGCGTGCTGCTTCCGCGCCGCCCCGTCCCGACCCCCATCGAATCGTCCGGCAACAGCACAGAATTCGCGGAGGCGAGCGATCGGCTGGTGCGGCACCTCTTCGATGTCGGCCTGCAACTGCATCACGTGCTCGATGCCATCGACCCGGCCGCGCCACCCGTCGTGCGCGACACCGTCAACGCCCTCATCGACGACCTCGACATGCTCATTCGGGACACCGGCCTCGCCATGCTCGCGCTCGCCGGGGAAAGCCAGGCGGCGCCGCAGATCGACGGCCGATTGCTGCCCGGTCGGATCCGTCGCCGCTGATCCGCGGACCGGACGCTGAGCAGGCGCAGCGGAATATCGCCCTACCCTTCCGACGTTCGTTGCTGTTGCGCATGTTTCCGCCTTCCGTCGAGGGCAACCCGATTCCTGTCGTACTGCTGTGTTTGGCTGGAGATGCGTGGGGGAGCCGGGGTGCGCATGATGGTTTTCGATCTGTGCGAGTCGGATGGAGGGTTGAGGCGTGGTCGCGATCGACGTCGAACGGTCGGCATCGGGCGGACGAGTAGGGTCCGCCTGGCGCGCCGTCGCCGAACGTGGGCTCGGTGGCGTGCCGCCGACGGCTTTGGTCCTGGCTGGCATCGTCAGCGTGCAGGTGGGCGCGGCACTCGCCAAACAGCTGTTCGCCTCGACCGGCGCGGCGGGGGCGGTCAGCCTGCGCCTGGTGTTCGCCGGGGTGGTGTTGCTCGTGTTCTGGCGGTCCGCGTTGCGGATCGGACGGCGAGCGGTGCCGGTGGTGCTCGCCTACGGCACGGTGCTCGCGTTGATGAACCTGTCCTTCTACGAGGCGATCGACCGGATTCCGCTCGGGATGGCGGTGACCATCGAGTTCCTCGGCCCGCTCGCCGTCGCGCTTGCCGGATCGCGGCGGTGGATCGACCCGGTCTGGGCGGTGCTGGCAGGCGGCGGAGTCGTCCTGCTGACCCAGGCCGATGGCGAGGTCGAGTGGCTCGGCGTGCTGCTTGCGCTGGCGGCCGGGGCGCTGTGGGCGGCCTACATCCTGCTCAGCGCGGCCATGGGCGAGCAGACCGCCGGTGGCGGTGGGCTCGCCCTCGCGATGGCGTTCGGCGGGGTGTTGATGGCGCCGGTCGGCATCATCGACGCGGGAAGTTCGCTGCTGGATCCGGCCGTGCTCGCGGTGGCCTTCGGGGTGGCGATGCTGTCGTCGGTGCTGCCGTACTCGGTGGAACTGGAGGCGCTGCGGCGCATTCCGCCCCGGGTGTTCGGCGTGCTGATGAGCCTGGAGCCCGCGGTCGCGGCGCTGGCCGGACTGCTCGTGCTCGGCCAGTTCATGAACATCCCGCAGTGGGTCGGTGTCATCTGTGTGGTCGCCGCCTCGGCCGGTGCCACACGCACGGCCGAGAAGAGTTGATAGCCGGCCGATTTCGCGCCCGGTGGCCGGGATCGGTGCTCGACCGCCCTGCGCGGCGCGTGTTACGACGAGCGGTGTGAATCCGATCGGACCGCTCGGCCCCGCCGACGAAGGCTTCAACCATCAGATCGTCGATACCGTCGCCACGGTCGGCACCAGCGACCTGGCGTGGACCGAGAAGGTGTGCGCGATGGCGTGCGCGCCGGACGGGTCGCTGCAGCTCGGTTTCGGCATGGGGCAGTACAAGAATCGCAACGTGCTCGACGGGTATGCGGGGATCTCGCGTGGCGTCGAGCAGATCACCGTGCGTGGCAGCCGCACGCTGGCGCCCGATCCGGAAACACTCGCGGTGGGACCGATCGACTACGAGATCGTGGAGCCGCTGCGCACGATTCGGTTCCGGCTTGCCGAAAACGACTGTCAACCGGTGGCTTTCGACTGGGTCTTCGAAGCGGCGCTGCCCGCGCAGCTGGAGGACCGCACGCATATGCGGCGTGGGTACCGGGTGATGTCGGATCTGGTGCGATATCACCAGATCGGCACCGCCTCCGGGTGGATCAGCATCGACGGCGTGCGCACGACCTTCGACGGGTGGGTGTCGACCAGGGACCACTCCTGGGGTGTGCGCTACGACGTCGGGTCGCCGCTCGGCGACGTGGAGTCGATGGACTTGCCGCCGGAGGTGTCGTTCCGGATGATCTGGGCGCCGATCCTGATGACGCGGCCCGACGGCACCCGCTACGGCCTGCACCTGCACTACCAGATCATTCAGCTGGACGGATTCTTCAGTAAGACGGTGATGGGCGGCGTCGAGCACACCGACGGCCGGTTCGAGAAATGGAAGGACCTGGTGCCCGACCTGTCCTTCGACCCGGACAATCGGCGGCTGCGCGGCGGGGAGATCCTGGCGACCACCGAGGACGGTATCGAGCGGGTCCTGCGGCTTACGGCCGTGTCGGACACCGGGTTTCATCTCGGCGCCGGGCTCTACTTCGGATTCGAGGGCAAGCATCACGGTTCGTGGCTCGGTCCCGGCGTGCACGTCGACGGTGAACGCATCCCGGATTGCGCAACACCCGAATCCGCGCGCCGCCTCCATCAAATCCGTGACACCGTGGTCCGGGTAACCGACTCCACCGGCGCCACCGGCATCGGCAACTGCCAGCCGATCACCACCGGCGGCGACGAATCTCTTGGGCTGACAAAGGAGTCGACGTTCATGTGAGCCGTGCGGTCCTCGGCTCGCCTAGCGCTTGTTGAGAAGTCTCAGCCGGACATCGACAAAGGGCCCTAGTGTTGTGTGGCTTCCTGATCGGCGTGCAGGCGCAGGAATCCGATTGCGGCGGTGGGGGACAGGTGTGCCGTGCGGTCGAATGCTGCGGCGAAGGCCTGCGCGCCGAGTTGGGTGCGGGCGCGGTCGGCCGGGGCGAGCAGATTGTCGTAGCCGCGGCGGTCCTCGACGCCGAGCAGGGCGGCTGCGACGCCGACCAACTCGGCTGCCGTGGTCGGTGCGCCGTCGTGCACCGCCAATGCGGCGTAGAGGTGGGCGATTCCGGCCAGGTCCATGGGTTGCACGTGGTCGAAGTCGGCGGCCGCGAGGGTCCGCCGCGTCGTGCCTGGGTCGTCCGTCGAGAGGGCGATCATCGCGCGGAAAACGGTGCACCACAGGCGGGTTCGGTGACCGAATGGGGTGTTCGGAAGACCTGACTCGGTGTGGTCGATGGTGCGCAGTGCTGCGGGGTGATCACCAAGGCGCAGTAGTAGTTCGGCGTGTGCGAGCTGCACGTAGGCGTCGGTGCGTGGCTGTCCGTCGGCGTCGGCATGGCGCTGCGCCTGTGCCACCGCGTCCTTGGCGCGGTCGAGTTCGCCGACCCGGCCGAGTGCCGTGGCCAGCTCGGCCCATGCGGCCGCGGAATCGGCTGCGCTTCCCAGCTTCTCGACTTCCTCGGTGGCCTGGCCGAGTGCGGCGACGGCCGCGTGCGGGTCGCCGTCGCGCAGGTGGTGCTCGCCGATCAGGCGCAGGGTGGAGGCCAGCCAGAACCGATCGCCCGCCTCCTCGAATGCCGTTCTGGCCTTGGTCAATTGCTCGATATCCTCTGCGGAGAGCACGAGCAGGACACCGAGCTCCCAGCTGGGAAACTCGCCGGGGAGCGGTTCGACGGTGTCGATGGGCGTGTCCAGAAACGCGGGCGCGACAAGAAGAACCGTGCGGCCCAGTGAGTCCGGGGTGCGCAGCGCGATCCCCGCGGCCACAGCGCGCAGCCCCTCCTCGGTGGACCCGGTTTCGTAGCGAAGCAGCCCGTCGAGCACGGTCCGCACGGCAACGAGGCGCTCGTCGACTTCGGCGGGAATCGCCAGCACCGCCCGCATCCAGCGCAGCCGGTCGGTGTGGATGCCGCGCAGCGTCCAGTACCAGAACAACGCGGCGACCAGTCGGAGCCCGAGCTCGGTATCGGCGGTGTCGACCGCGAATTGCAGTGCGGCGGAGAAGTTGTCGCGTTCGGCGTCGAGCCGGGCCAACGCGGCAGGCTGCGCGGCGGTGCGCAATTCGGCCTCGGCGGTCTCGGCCATCCGCAGGAAGTACTGCGCGTGATCGGCGCGCACGGTTGCCTCGGTGCCCGACTCCGCCAGCCGCTCCAGCGCGTACGACCGGATCGTCTCCAGCATCCGGTAGCGCTCGCCGTTGCGTTCGACCAGCGACTTGTCCACCAGATCGGTGAGCAGATCCAGCTCGTCGAGCGCGTCGAGCGTCGCACCTGCGGGAAACACCGCGACCCACATCGCCAGCGCGCGTTCGGGTTCCGACAGCGGAGCCCAGCTCCATTCGATGACCGCGCGCAAAGTGCGATGCCTGGCGTCCGCTGTCCTGCTGCCCCGGCCGAGCAGCGCGAACCGATCGTCGAGCTTGGTGACGATCTGGGCGACGGCGAAGGTGCGCAGGCGAGCCGCCGCCAATTCGATCGCCAGCGGCAGGCCGTCGAGCCTGCGGCAGATCTCCACGACGTCGGCGGTGTTGTCCGGCGTGAGCGCGAAGTCGGGGCGCACCGCGGTCGCACGTTCGACGAAAAGCTGTACTGCGGGGAAGGTTTCGGGTGCACCGGTGGTGGTGTCCGGCCAGGGGAGTGGGCCGAGCTGGTGCAGGTGTTCGCCACCGATCGCGAGTGGCGCCCGGCTGGTGGTGAGCACGCGCAGCCCGGGACAGGCGCCGAGCAGCCGGTCGACCAGGTCGGCGACCGCGTCGATCAGGTGCTCACAGTTGTCCAGGACCAGCAACGTCTCCCGCCTGGCGAGGAACTGGGTCAACCGATACGCCGGGTCGCCGCTCGGTTGTTCCAGCAGGCCGACTTCGCGGACGCCGATCGTGGTGAGCACCGACGAGGCGACCTGCGCCGCATCGGTCACCGCGGCCAGCTCGACGAACCAGACCGTGCTCGTCGCTCGTTCGGCCACTTCGACGGCGAGCCTGGTCTTGCCCGCGCCGCCGGGCCCGGTGAGGGTGACCAAGCGGGCGGAGCCGAGCCGTGCCGCCACCTCGGCGACGTCGTCGGCACGTCCGATGAAGCTCGTCACCTGCGCCCGCAGGTTCGACCGGCGTTCGGGCCTTGCCGGTTCCTGCCGCAGGATGGCCAGGTGCAGTTCGGCGAGCTCGGGCGAGGGGTCGACGCCGAGCTCGTCGGCCAGGCGCTCCTTCACCCGCTCGTAGGCGTCGAGCGCCTCGGCCTGCCGACCCGTCGCGTACAGCGCACGAATCAGTAAGCCCTGCAAGGGTTCCGCGAGCGGATGTGCCTCGGCCAGCGCACGCGCCTCGGCCAGCACATCCCGGCCCGCCGCGACTTCGAGGCCGAGTCGCTGCTCGGCGGTCGCCAAGCGCAACTCGTCGAGCCGCGTCGCCGCCTCGGCCGCGAATCGCAGTTCGACCAGGTCGCTGAGTGCCGGACCCCGCCACAAGGCGTCGGCCTCGCGCAGCGTCGCCAGGTCGCCGGTGGCGCGGCCGGCCGCCGCGAGCCGCTCGAACCGGATCAGATCCACGTCGACGGGATCGATCACGAGCCGATACCCGGGTGCGCGCCCCTCCACCAGATCGGTGCCGATCGCCCGCCGAGCCCGTGACACCAGGGCCTGCAGCGCGTTGGCGCCCTTGGCGGGCGGCTGCTCGCCCCAGATCGCGTCGATCAGCGTGTCCGCCGACACCACCCGTCCCGCCGCCATCGCGAGCCGCGCCAGCAACGCCCGCACTCGGACACCAGGGATCTCGACCGGTAGGTCGTCCGCATCCCGCACCTCGAACGGACCCAAAAGCAACACACGCACGTGCTACAGCCTGCCGCACCGCGCGTCGAGGCTGTGATCTGGACAGGTTCGCCGGTTCGGCCCCGAAAACCGACCGTCTGGAGTGAGGATGCTAGCTAACCAGCTCGCCGGTGCGCGGTGCCCGGCGGCCGGAACCAGGACCGAGTACATGACGGATAGGACCAGCGGGATGCGCGGACGAGTCGGTGTCGTAGTAGGGGTGTTCGGGGTCGCGGCGGCGGCGACGGTGTGTGTCGTGCCGACCGCGGGGGCCGTCGCAACCCAGGTGAGTATCCATCCGGGGCTCAATGTCGGCTCGTCGACGAATTACGGGACCGGCTGCACGTATCAGGCGCGTGCCGCAGTCACCGACGTGGTGCAGCCCGTGGCCTTCTACGACAACGGCGTGCGGTTCGCCGTTGTCGCGCCGTCCGGCGGCACCGCGCTGGTCAACTGGGTGCCCGCCACCGAGGGGCCGCACACGATCAGCGCGGTGCAGTCGCCTGACTTCAGCATCGTTGCGAGCATGGACGTGCACGTCGGCCGCGGCGTGCACGTGGCAGAGGGCTGCAACGTCTTCGGCGGTTGAACCGGATTCAGCAATCCGCACAGTCCTGGGAACCCCCGGTTGGGCATTCGTTCACACCGGTGGTGAAGTGTTCGCGGGCACCGGATTTCGTTAGCTGGCCGCGGCGCCGAACCAGGGCTACCATCTCCCAAGCCGGGCGCCCGTGAGGAGAACAGTGATGTCGCACACTCCGCACGGGCCGGTCGATGCCGACCCAGGTCCCGGCCGCTCGGCGCCAGGGGAGTGGACGTGATCCGGATCGAACTCGACATCAATTCCGACAGACCGAATCCGAGGTGGCGGTTGGCGCCGGGGGACGAGGCGCAGCTGCACGGCTTGATCGCCGCCGCGCCGCGTTCGGCCGCGGGCAGCATCGAAAACGCCAGTGCCTACCGGGGTTTCGTCGCGCAGCTGTCCGACGAGGAGGTGCTGCGCGTACAGCGTGGCGTCATCGAGATCGCCCGCGGCGACCAGCGCTCGTACCGGATCGACACCGATCGCGCGGTGGAGCGGTGGTTGCTGGCCACCGGTCGAGGTTCACTGGAATCGAGCGACTATCAGACTGCCGTTGCGGCGTTGTGGGATTGAGCGCCATGGCATGACAACTGTCATGCCGCAGTCGTGATGGTTGACAGATCTGCGCGCGGGCCGGGATCCGTAGCGTCATTTCTCGTAGCGCACCGCTGAAAACGCCGACGAGGAGCATCCGATGACCACCACCGCAGTCGAAACCACCACGGTCGAGCAGCCCGCCCCGGCCTTCAAGCCGTTGCACCTGCTGGCCTCGATCGGCCGCGACGTCGCGATTCCGGTCGGCGCCTACTTCGGCATGCACGCCCTCGGTTACAGCGATTTCGCCGGATTGCTTGCCGGAACGGTGCTTTCGGGGGCGTTGCTGCTTGTCGAGACGATCCGGTCGCGGCGTCTCGAGGCACTGCCCGCCATCATCTTGGCCGTCTTCGTGTTCGGGCTCGCAGCCTCGTTCATCAGTGGCGACCCGAGAATGCTGATCGCCAAGGACTCCGCGGGCACCGCGCTGATCGGCTCGGCGTTCTTGATCAGCATTCTGGTCGGCAAGCCGCTGACCTACCTGGCCGCCCGCAAGATGGCCACCGCAGGCGGCCCGGCTCGGCTGGCAGGTCTGGAAGATGCCTACCGGACCGAGGCCACGACGCGCCGGACGTTCCGCGTGCTCGCCATGATGTGGGGCGGCGGCCTGATCGCCGAGGCGGTGGTGCGGGTGGTGCTCGCCTACCAGCTGCCGATCCACACCATGGCCTGGCTGTCGCCGGTGCTGATGGTCGCGACGATCGTGCCGCTCACGGTGATCACCGCCCGCGTCGCCAAGCGCAACGCCCGCGGCTGAAACCAGCAACACGGCCCGGGTCCGCCACGGACCCGGGCCGTCGCGCTATGACCTCGACCACTGAAGTGGCGGGGGTAGTGTCGGTTTCGTGGAGTTTGCTACCAACGGAATGGAGAAAGCTATGCAGATCCAGATCAACACCGGAAGCGGCATCCACGGGGGCGAGGGCCTGATCGACAAGGCCGAAGCCGAGATCACCGCCGTGTTCGAACGGTTCAGCGAACACCTGACCAGGGTCGAGGCGCACCTCACCGACCAGAACGGTAACAAGGGTGGGCCCGACGACAAGCAGTGTGTGCTCGAGGCCAGGCCGACGGGTCAGCAGCCGGTGGCGGTCACCCATCGTGCCGAGACCATCGAAGAGGCGATCCGTGGTGCGGCCGAGAGCATGGCGCACCTGCTCGACAGCCGGTTCGGCAAGCTGCATCACGCCAAGGGTGGCGCGTCGATCCGGCACATGGCATCGGAGTAGCGCCCTGGTCGCGAGTGCTGGTGCGGCGCAGCGAAATCAGGCGCCGGTCGTCGATCCGGGGCGCACGATCATCAGCACCGTGACGACGACCCACAGGATGTTGAAGATGCCGGTGTCCATGCCGAGGCGCCGGATCAGCGTCGGCGTCGTCCCGGTCAGGTCGGCCAGAATCTTCTGCTGGCCGGGCAGGACGAGCAGCACGAGCACCGCGGCGGCGGCCGCGGTCAGGCCGATCGAGATGATCAGCCAGGTATCGGTCAGCACGCCGAGGCTGAGCGCGGTGAGCGCGCCGAAGATGGGCACGAGGATCCCGAGGTAGGCGTACACCCGGCAGATCCGGTGCAGGGTGCCGAGGATGGCGGGTTCGTGATTGATCTCGACCTCGGCGCCGGCCAGCGCGCGTCGCGTCGTCGGCGCGAACATGCTTGCCGCGACCGTCACCGGACCGACGGCAAGGATCACGGCCAGCACGTGGACCGAGAGCAGGAACTTCGTCACAGCGGCAGGTTAACGGCGATCATGCCGTCGGGGAAATGGGCGAAACAGCCATACACCGGTCGATTCTCGCCACCTGCTGTGACATGGCGATTTATCGCTGGTCTGCACTACAGAGGTCTTGGCTGGAATCCGGTTGGCCCCTACTCTTGAGCCATGCACGTGGTGGCTGTTCTCGCGCTGGACCGGGTGATTCCCTCTGATCTGACGACACCAGTCGATGTGTTCGGCTGCGCCAGGCTGCCGGACGGCAGGGCCGCCTATCAAATGCGGGTCTGTGCGCCGACGCCGACCGTGGATGCGGGGGCGTTCACCGTGCGGGTGCCATGGGATCTGTCCGGGCTGGTCGGCGCGGACACGATCATCCTGCCCGGCCGTTCCGAGGCCACGTTGCCGGTGCCCGACGAGGTGCTCGACGCGCTCAGGCAGGCGGCGGCCGCGGGTACCAGGATCGCGTCGATCTGTGTCGGCGCCTACGTGCTCGCCGAGACCGGCCTGCTCGACGGCAAGCGGGCGACCACGCACTGGTCGGCGGCCGCCCAGTTCGCGGCCCGCTATCCCGCCATCGATGTGGATCCGGACGTGCTCTACGTCGACAACGGCAGGGTGCTCACCTCGGCAGGTGCTGCCGCCGGAATCGACCTGTGCCTGTACATGATTCGTCGCGATCACGGGTCCGCGGTCGCGGCCGACGTGGCGCGACGGTCCGTCGTTCCGCTGGAACGCGAAGGGGGACAGGCGCAATTCATCGTGCACGACCAGCCGCCGACCCCGCGTGGTTCGGTGCTCGAGCCGGTCATGCGGTGGATGCAGGACAATTCGGCGAAGGACCTGACCCTCGACGACATCGCCGCGGAGGCCAGGATGAGCACCCGCACGCTCAATCGCCGTTTCCGCGAGCAGACCGGGACCACGCCGCTGCAGTGGCTGCTGCGCGCCAGGATTCGCCAGGCGCAATACCTGCTCGAATCCACCGGGCATCCGGTGGACCGGATCGCAGGCCAGGTCGGTTTCGGCTCACCCACCGCCTTCCGTGACCGCTTCAAGCGCGTCGTCGGCACCAGCCCGCACAGCTACCGCACCGCCTTCCACGGCTCCAGGACGAGCAACTGATAAATGTCGCGTCAAAACGGAGACTTTGCCTCCGTTTCTCGATAGGATTCATCCGTCGAATTTCCCGATCCACCATCTAGGCGAGGGACTGGTCCACATGACCGAGAGTGACGCAACACCTCAGATCGACCCATCAACCATTGATTTCGAGCAGGCCTATCAGCGCGGGACGCTGGTCGAAGGCCTCGTCATGGACCGGTTGCCGTGGGAGATCGGCAGGCCGCAGCCGCTGCTCGTCGACATCGAACGCACGGGCCGGATCACCGGCGACGTGCTCGA
The DNA here is from genome assembly GCF_001612685.1 of Nocardia altamirensis NBRC 108246. Classification (GTDB taxonomy): domain Bacteria; phylum Actinomycetota; class Actinomycetes; order Mycobacteriales; family Mycobacteriaceae; genus Nocardia; species Nocardia altamirensis. Next base: position 30,167 of record NZ_BDAY01000092.1, on the reverse strand, counting down.
CATCGGTTGCGGCCCAGGCGATACCGCGATCTACCTGGCCGGGCTCGGCCACCGGGTCACCGGCCTCGACTTCGCGCCGACGGCCATCGAGAAGGCGCGCGCCAGCGCGGCCGCCCAGGGCGTGACCGTGGCGTTCGCCGTCGCGGACGCGACCGTGCTCACCGGCTACGACCAGCGGTTCGACACCGTCGTCAGCAGCGCGCTCGCGCACTGTCTCGACGCCGAGCAGCGGGTCGCGCACGTCGCCGCGCTGCTGCGGGTGATGCGGCCTGGCGCCCGGCTGATCCAATTCTGTTTCAGCCAAAGTGAATTTGCGGAGGCGTATGCACCGTTCGCGATCGCCGAGGAGGAGCTGCGCGCCACCTTCCGCGCCCCGGACTGGCGCCTCACCGAACTGCGCGCGGACAAGCTGACCGCGATCTCGCCGCCCGCGGCGATCCGTGACTCCATGCTCCCCGAGGGTGCGGGTGCGCAGTTCGAGTTCGATGCCGACGGTGGGCTGTTGCTGCCGATCTGGGTAGTGGAGGCTGAGCGGGTCTGACCCGACACCGCGACCGATGAATTTCTGCGCGCCGCGCCGTCGGATCAGGCAACACACACCACGGATCCAGGAGTTGGGCGATGCGAAAAATCACCGCAGGTCTGTTCATTTCGGTCGACGGCGTCATCGAGGACCCGCAGGACTGGCACTTCCCGTATTTCAACGACGAGATGGGTCAGGCGGTCGACGCACAGCTCGGGAGCGCAGGGACCCTGTTGCTCGGCCGCAAGACCTACGACAGCTTCGCGGGCGCATGGCCGGACCGCGAGGCGGCAGGCGGTGCGGACGCGCCCTTCGCCAAGCAGCTCGGCGACACCCGCAAGATCGTGGTCTCGAACCAGGATCTCCAGTTCACCTGGCGCAACTCCGAGGTGATCAAGGGTGATCTCGTCACCGCGGTCACCGCGCTGAAGAACGAGGAGGGCGGCGATATCGGCATGAGCGGCTCGGTGTCGGTCGTGCGCCAGCTGCTCGACGCCGGGCTGCTGGACGAGTTGCACCTGCTGGTGCATCCGATCGTCGTCGGCAAGGGTGCGCGCCTGTTCGAGAGCAGCGAGGCAGCGATCCCGCTGCAGCTGCTCTCGTCGCAGACCTTCGCCACCGGGGTGCTCAATCTCGTCTACGCCCGGGCCGACGAGCTGCGCACCGCCACCTACGACGATGCGAAAGTGCATCTGCCCGACGGCGATCAGTAGGCGCTGGGGCGCGGGCCGTCCTCGACGGTGCGCGCCCCGGTGGCGGCGAGCCGGTGCGCGAGCTGCTTGATGGCCTCGGTGGCGAGGACCGCCTGTCCGGACGCGGAGAAGTGCAGGCGGTCCGCGCTCAACAGATTCGGGCGATCGTGGATCGGGTGGTCCCACATGTCGATCACTATCGCGTCGTAATCCCGTGCGATCGCCCTGGTGAGGTCGTTGATGCGGCGGACCCGGTCGGTCCAGTCCGGAAATACCGGCACCACATAGGCTTTGCCGAGGGTGAAGGTCATCAGCTCGGCGCCGGTGGCGGACGCCATGCGGTACATGTCGCGCTGATTGCGCTCGATCTCGTCGTAATCAGGGGTGCGGCGGACGATGTCGTTGGCGGGGCAGGGCAGGTACAGCAGGTCGGGGGCGAACTCGCGGAGCGGATCCGATTGATGCCGAAGGGTTTCCGCGGTGGTGGTGCCGATCTGCCCGGTATTGAGATACGCGAGTGCGGGATTCACTCGGCGCAGCACGTCGGCGACGCGATCGGACCAGCCGAGCGTCGTGTAGCCGGGGCTCGGATCGCAGGTGCCCAGCGAGAGACTGTCGCCGATCACCGCGAAACGCTGCCATGGTGCGTCGTGCAGCAGTGCCGCGGCCGCCAGTGGCGGCAGACAGAATGGATCGGTCTCTTCGGTGGTGGGGAGCGCCAAGGTCATGAGACCAACATACGTCCGTATGTATGCTTATCTCAAGTGGTTTGTGACGCCTGCGTTCAGGACGCGAGCGCTTTGGCGACAATGCCGCCGGTGATCGCCTTCGTCAGGTAGTGGGTGGAGTCGTGCGGGCTCGCGCCGTTGTCCAGTGGCTCCTCGGTGACCGGTGCGATGTCCGCGCCGGGGAACGGCGGAAAGAACGGCGCGAGGTCGAGATGCGCGGCGACCAGATCGTCACGGTCGACCAGGTTGTGCCAGCTGGCAACGGCTTTCGGCACCGTGGTCGGCTGCGGCCGGAGCCGGTCGTAGATGACGGTGCGCAGGCCGAGCGGCGAGCCCATGGTCAGCAACGCCACCTCCTGCTCGGTCCGATGCAGCGCTTCGTAGGCGACAACCGAGCCGAGGGAGTGCGCGACAACGAGCTTGGTTTCCGGACCGACCAGGGCGAGGACCTGCTGTTGCGCGTACTCGCGCACGGCGTCGTCGGTGAAGTAGCGGGTGACCTGAGACAACGCGCGCACCACGAACTTCTCGGCGAGCCCGATCCCGAACGGCGCGAACCAGCGCAGCCGGACCAGCGCGTTGAGTGCCGGGCGCAGTGCGGCTTTCGGGCCCTGCGGGCGATCATCCGGCGACGGTTCGGCGACCAGTCGCTGGGCGGTGATCAGATCGCGTTGGTCGCCTGCGTGTTCGGCCGCCGTCGCCAGCCAGACCTCGGCCAGCCGCTCCATGAAGTCGAGCTGCTCGTCGGTCAGCTCGCCCACCGCGGCGCCCTGCGCGCCCTTGGCAAGGAACTGATTGCCGTAGAACGCCATCCTGGTCGCGATGTCGCCGGGTAATCCGTTGCGCCACAGGCGATCGGCGAGCTCCAGGTCGTCGTGGTTGCGCACCCCGCCTGCGAGCCCCGGCAGCCATTGCGCCTCCAGTGTGTCGGCGGCGGCCTGTTCCTGTGCGATGCCGTGTACGAGGACGATTGTCGCCAATGTCCCCACCCCCTTTCAGTGTTTCAACGCCACTTGATGGAGCAGCCCATGCTCGGGCGCTGTGGTTCCGGTACCGGTCTTCCGTCGAGCACGGATTCGATCGCGGCGCGTAACTCGTTGCCGGTCACTGGCTTTCCGTTGCCAGGCGTGGATTCGTCGAACGCGCCGCGATAGGCGAGCGCGAGGTTCGGGTCGTAGAGGAAGAAGTCGGGGGTGCACACGGCCCGGAAGGCGCGGGCGACGTCCTGCGACTCGTCGATGAGATAGGGAAAGGTCCAACCAGCGCGAATAGCCTGGTCGCGGAGGCGAACCGGGGCGTCGTCGGGATGGTTGGCGGCGTCGTTGGTGCAGATCGCCACCGTCGGCATGGGGAGTGCGTCGACGACCTCACCGAGTGCCGACTCGAGGTGTCTGACGTAAGGGCAGTGGTTCGAGGTGAAAACAACCAACAGGCCTGGCCCGTTCTCGAAATCGGTGCGGGCGTACCGGCGTTGATCGAGGTCCGGCAGCGAGAAATCCGGTGCCGGCGCGCCGAGGGGAACCATGAGGGAGGTAAGCGCCATGGCGGACGGTGCCTTCCGTCGGGATCGAAGACGAGACGAGCGTAGCCCCGCTGCCTCGGTCTCGCCGGACTTCCGTGGAGGTCACCGCTGTTCGCGCGACGCGGTTACCTCGCCAAATCGGACGGATCGGTATTCGCGCCGCACACGATGACGCAGACCCGCTCGCCGGGTTCGGGTCGGAAGACGGGTTGCTGGTCGCCGCCGCCCAGTGCGGCGAGCGCGGTCGCGGCACCGTATTCGACGGCGAGGCGGCGGTCGTCCCACAGGGCGCGGCGGGTCGCGACGATGTCCGCGTCGTCGACGAGCACGGAGGTGACGTCGTAGGTCTGCGCGGCGGTCAACGCCAATGCGGTGGCGCGGCGGGCGCCGAGTGAGTCGGCGGCGATCGAATCGACGTCGACATCGACCAGCTGTCCCGCCGTGAGCGCCGCGTTGAGGGCGCGGCAGTTCCGCGGCTCGACCGCGATCGTGCGGACGCCGTAATGGTCTGCGGCGGTGGCAATTCCGGCGAAGAGCCCGCCGCCGCCGACCGCAACCACCACGGTGTCGAGGTCGGGCAGGCGCTCGTGGATCTCCGTCATCAGCGTGCCTGCGCCCGCGGCGATCAGCGGGTTGTCGTAGGCGTGGGAGAGCAAAGCGCCAGTGTTTGCCGCGAATTCCCGGCTGGCCGCGAGCGCGTCGGCGTACTGCGTGCCGACCAGCCTGACGTCGGCGCCGTAGGAGGCGAGTCGATCGACCTTCACCTTCGGCGCGGTGGTCGGCAGGAACACCGTTGCGGTGACGCCCTGTCCGCGAGCCGCCCATGCGCAGGCCAACCCGGCATTGCCACCCGAGGCGATGGTCACACCAGCCGGGGGCAGCGTGCCGTTATCGCGATGCGCGAGTAGAAAATTCAGCGCACCCCGCACCTTGAAGCTGCCGGTGTGCTGCAGCATTTCCAGCGCGAACCACAGCTGCCCCGCACCCTCGTCGGCTGGGGCGAGCGCGACCGGCCTGACCAGTCCCGCGACTCGCTCGACGGCTGCTTTGATGTCGCCGTGCGACAGTTCCACGGGCGTTCCTCAGTATTCTCGGCGATGCGGCGCGAACTCGAGCGTGAGCAGAGCCGCGGCCGCGACGATGACCTCGCGCCAGCGGATCAGCACATACCGCTGGTCCGACAGCGCGTGGAACTTGCGCAGGAAACGATACAGCGACTCCAGCCGGATCAGCGGATCACCAAGGTGCACAAGCCGATAGATCAGCTTCGCGGTGCGCGACTTCTCCTTCTCGGCGAACAGCTCGGGAAAAGGCGCGAAGGCCAACGAGATCCGGTTGATGTCGTGCTTGCGCGCGTACTCGACCAGGTCGATGATCATCCGCTCGTCCAGGCCGTTGGGGGCGTCCTTGCGCCGCCACGGCACGTCGAGGCTGAGCTCGCGGCCGCGCCCGGAGATGCCGTAACGCTGGAAGCCGGACAGGGTTCCGTCCTCGTCCTTCGCCATGACCACCAGCATGTTCGGGTTCCGCCCGTCGAGCAGGTGGTCGAGGATCATCGAGAAGCCGCGTGTCTGCCTGCCCCTGCCCCATTCGTCGACGATGGCGAGCAGGCCTGCCCGCTGCGCGTCGGTCAGCGCGGACTCGTCGACGATCTCGGTGCTCACCCCGAAATTGCGGGTGCGACTGACGGCTTGGCGGAGATTGCGGTAGTTCCTGCCGACCATGGCGAAATCGTCGACCTCGATCACCACGTCGCGTCCGATCGGAACCGCGTGCAGCCCACGGTGTTCCAGCGCCCGGCGGCGCCACAGGTCGGCCAGGTGCGGGCTCGCGCCGAGCACCGCGATGCGCCAGCCCTGATTGATCGCGAATTCGGAGAACTCGGTGAGCAGCGCGGGGAACGCCACCCGGTCGCCGATCGGGTCGCCCGCCACCACGGCGATGCCGAAGCGGGTGCGGTAGCCGATCGCCGCGGTCGAATTCTCGTTGAAGAAATAGGTTTTCGAGGAGTGCAAGGCGAACGGCGCCAGCGGGTCCCGTTCGGTCCGGCCGACCAGCTCGGCGACGCGGTAGAGCTGTTCGGGCTGCGGTCTGCTCGACTGCGGCAGCACCAGGAGGAAGCCGCTGGAGGCGAGCAGCACGAATCCGTAGCCGGGATGTTCGGCGCGATAGGCGAGATGGGCGATCGCCAGCACCAGCACCGCGACCGCGACGTGCGGCAAGGTGATCGGCCTGCGCAGGTGCAGGCCGCGGGCCACGAACACACCGGCCAGCGCGACGCCGACGAACCATGCGTGGTTCACGCCCTCGTGCGCGTCATGATTGGCCGAATACACCAGCGCCATGCTGACCACAAGGGCAGCGCCGATGAAGACGGGCCTGGTGAACGAGGTCGTGGTGAATGCGGCCTGTCGATACCCGGTCAGTGTCGAGTAGCGCGGCACCGCCGCGGCCGCGCTGCGTTCGTCAGCCACGCCTGATCTCCGCCCCGGTGTCGCGTTCCTCCATCCACACCAGCTTCGCCATGTGGTCCTCCCGATGATCGCCTACCGACAACACTATGCGGAACCAGCGGTTCTGGAAGCAACGGGGTTTCCGAACCGGCCGGTTGGTCGCACAACGGCACAATCCGGCCGTACGGCTGGAGTCGGTACCGACCCCAGCCGAAACATCCGATGATGGGGGCTTTATTCCGCGTCGAAGCGGCGATGCAGCAGGCCGAGAAGATCCCGCAGGTGACGGTGGTACGCCTCCTCGCTGTACGCCGGGGTGTCTCGCATCGTGAAACCATGTGCCGCCGCCGGATAGACCACCGACGTATACCGCACGTCCGCCGCGTCGAGTGCCCGCTCGAGGCCGGCGATCTGGTCGGCCGGCATCGACGAATCCTGGTCCGCGTGCGCGATGAACAGTTCCGCGGTGATGCCCGCCGCATCGTGGTGCGGGCTGTCCGGCCGGTCGTCGGCCGCGAGGAAGCCGCCGTGGAAGCTGGCCGCGGCACCGATCCGATCGCCGAGCGTCGCGGCGGTGCGCAGCGCGAGCCTGCCGCCCATGCAATAGCCCGCCGCGGCCAGCGGGCCTGGCGTCACTGCGGCGTCGGCGGCCAGCCAGTCGAGATAGCCCTGCGCGTCCTGCATCGCCTTGTCCGGCGTGAGCGCTGCCCGCAGCGGAGCGAGTGCCTCGAAGAATGCGCTGTGCGCGTCGGGGAGGTCGAAGTCGGGCATCGGCAGCACCGGGGCGCGGCCGGAACGGTAGAAGATGTTGGGCGACAGCACAGCGAAGCCACCCGAGGCAATGGTCTCCACGATCTCCCGCAGCCACGGTCGCAGCCCGAACGCGTCCGGATAGAGCAGTAGTCCTGGATGCTGTGCGCCGTCGTCCGGATGCGCGAAGTAGGCGTCGGCCGTGCCATCGGCCAGCGCGATATCGACGGTCCGGAACACGACAGGTGCAGTCATCAGCAAGGCCCTCCGCATGAATGGTGACAAACGAACGAGCCAAGATTACTCCGGCAAAATACCGAATAAATTAGGTGTTTTCGGGCGTGTGTAGTCTTCATTCGTCTCCGAAGTTGTCATGCTCTATCTCCGTAGCAATCGCTTGAAGTATCGGCGCGACGAGAGGTTGACCTGTGAAACGGATCTGGCTGGTGGTTCCCGCGTTGGTCGTTGTCGCGCTAGCGGGCTGCGCCGCCGACAAGTCGGCGAACAAGGCCACGTCGAGCGGTGCGACCTCGTCGAGTTCGGACGCCGCGACCACGCCGGATCCTGGCACGGACAACGCAGCGGGCGACGGTGTGCGAATCGCGCTCGGTGAGACCAAGAATGTCCCGATACCCGCCGACGCGGTGATGGATATCCGGGTGCCCGCTGACTGGGGGCAGGCCGCAAACGGGTTGCGCTGCACGGTGGTAGACAGTTCCGGCCGGAACGAAGATCTCCGGTCCTCGGACGTGAAGAAGACCGAATCGGTGAATGGCAAGGACTGGATGACGGTCTGGACATTTTCGTCAGCCCCGATCGGTGATGTCACCGTCGGCTGTAAAGATCCCGATTCGAAAATCGCGGCCGCCCACCCGAGCCCGGTTATCCGGGTCGTGCCGCGCGGCGTCTTCCCGGTCCCCGCCGCGCGCTGACCCATATCCGAAGGGCACGCTCTCGGAAGCGCCCTGCTGGGTCGTGTCCGCCGGTTGACATGTCGTTGTGCGGCTTTGCCTCGGACAGTGTCGGAGGGTGGCGGTAGCGTCGAGAGGGTGGACGATGCCTGGGATGGTCAGGGGTATCGGGAGCGGCCGTCACGGTTCGGCCGCGCGGTGGTGTGGACGCGAACGGTGACCGCGCTGGATGCGGGGATGCCGGTGCTGCCGGACGGGTGCATCGACCTGCTGTGGGTAGGCGGGCGGTTGGTGATCGCCGGGCCGGACAGCGCAGCGCACCATCCAGAGGTTGCGGTGGGGACGCGATACGTCGGGATGCGGTTCTTTCCGGGGACGGCACCCGCGTTACTCGGGGTGCCCGCGCACGAGTTGCGCGATCAGCGAGTCGAACTCGCGGACGTGTGGTCGTCGGCGGTGGCGCGGCGGCTGGCGGACGAACTCGCCGACGCCGATGATCCGGTGGTCGGATTGGAGCGGCTCGCGCTGCGGCGCGCACGTGAGGTGGCGCCACCGGACCCGCTGCTGCGCCGAGTGGTCGCGGCATTGGACAACGGCTGGACGGTCGGTGCGACGGCCGAGGCCGTCGGCCTGAATGCCAGACTGCTGCATCGGCGTTCGCTGGCGGCGTTCGGCTACGGACCCAAGACGCTGGCGCGGGTGTTGCGGCTGCAACGTGCGGTCGCGCGGGTGCGGGACGGAATGTCGTTCGCCGAGACCGCGGCCTCGACCGGGTACGCGGACCAGGCCCACCTGGCGCGAGAGGTGCGTGACCTCACCGGAATGCCGTTGGGGGAGGTACTGACTCGATCGAGTGACGCGGTGCCCGTGGACGATCAGCTTGCGGTCGGCAGTGCGGCGTACAGGTCGATGCCGTTGCCGTCCGGGTCCAGGATCACGGCGTAGCGCTGGCCCCAGAAGGCATCCCACGGTTTCAGCTCGCCCGGGTAGCCCGCACCGACCATGTCGGCGTAGACCGCATCGACCTCGGCGGGATCCGCGCAGCGGAAGGCCAAGCCGACCCGGCCCGCGCTGCTCGGCGGTTCCCACTCGGCGTGGAAGGACTTGATGGTGGCATCGGTATCGAGCGCGACCCGCAGTCCGTTGGCGAGCGCCGCTTCGGCGTGCGGCTGCTGCTCGGACCCTTCGGGAAAGTCGAGGCCGAGGCGGCGATAGAAGGCGATCGAGGCGCTCATATCGCGGACCACGATGCCGATTACGTCGAGTTGTGGAGTCATGTCCCGACGGTAACCAGCGACCGCGGGCGCGGTCTTGAACAAATCGGACCGCGCCGCGCTCGCCCCGCGGTCAGCGGGCGAGGGCAGGGACGAGTTCGGCGATCAGGTTCTCGACCAGAATCCGGATCCGATCGCGGACCGGGCGCAGCACCTCGATGGTCTGCCCGGACGGATCGGGCAGCACCCAGTCGCGGTAGCTGATGCCGGGAAAGAACGGGCACGCGTCGCCACAGCCCATGGTCACCACCACGTCGGAGAGCCCGACCGCGTCCATGGTGAGCGGCTTGGGGATGTTGCCGGAGATGTCGATGTCGAGCTCGGCCATCGCGGCGACGGCGACGGGGTCGAGGGCGGCGGCAGGCTCGGTGCCCGCCGTTCTGACTTCGATCCGATCGCCGCCCAGCGTGCTGAGAAACCCGGCGGCCATCTGCGACCTGCCTGCGTTGTGCACGCAGATGAACAGCACGCTGGGCTTGTGGGGCATAGATGCGCCTTTCGGTGAGCAGAGCGGAGCGGAATATGCGCAGCCAGATGAGGCTCATCCGGCGTGTTGGGACCGAAACGCTGTCGAAGCGTACGGGATACGTATACCAGCGTGGCGCGGATCGTTACGGGGGACTTGTGGTCGTCCGCACAGACGTCCGCCGCCGTGCCGGTCGGCCACCGTCCGATGGCTCGAAGTTGTTGCCGCGCAGCGGTTTGCGAAGGTTGCCCCGCCGTGCCTGATTCCGAACTGGACGGTTCGTGTTCCTGCGGCGAAAGTCGCTGCTACACAACGCATACAGCGCCGCGACCGATCTCGGCCGCGGCGCGGAGGAGGTAGCCGCCTCAGATCGGGCGGAAGTCGATCAGCTTGCGCAACCGCAGCCGATCCCGTTCGAGGCGGCGTGCCTCGAACGCGATGGGGAAGTAGCGCACCCGTTCGGGCAGCAGCGGAACGGTCCGCGCCAGCACCCAGCCGAGCGCACGCAACTTGCGTTCGTCGGATTCGGTCCAGGTCAGTCCCAGCTTCGCGCGCGCGACGTCGGGGGTCGTGCCCACCGTCACGAAGTACTGCATCCGCCCGACGGGGGCGACGACCGCGCGCCACAGCGGCGCGAATGCCCGGGGCAACTGCTTCGGCGGTGCGACGGACCGGATCACCCGCAGGTAGTCGCGCGCGGTATCGGTGGCCACCAGGTGATTCGCCACGGTGTCGGCGAAGAACGTCTCGAATTCGGCGTAGCTCGCCGGAATCTCCTTGGGCGCCACCGCGAAGTTGCGCATCAACTGCACCATCTCCTGGAAGACCGCTTCCTTCTCCGTCTCCGTGAGCGGACTGCGGGAGAAGTACTTCGCGTTCTCGGCGAACGCGAACGTTCCGGTGTGCAGCACCCAAGCCCATGGGCCGGAGGCCAGTGCCTTGTGCCTGGTGCCGTGCGCGTCGGTGGTGTTGAGCGAGGCGTGCATGGCCCGCAGCCGATCCGCCTCGGCCAGTGCGTCCTCGCCGCCGTAGACCCACATCATCACCGACGCGATGCTGCGCACGGCCCTGCCCATCGGATCGGTGCGGAAGGTGGAGTGCTCGTCGACGACCGCGGAGATGCTCGGCTCCATGGTCTGCAGCAGGAACGCCGATCCGGCGGTCAGCGAGAAGGTGATCAGGCCGGTCTCGTCCCACAGGCGGCTGCCTGGTGTGAACGGTCGGCGCTGGGGCAGCGATCGCGTGCTGGTCGGCTCGAGTGCGGCGGACGCGGTCATCGTGATCTCCTTTGATCAACACTGCTAAATCGATGAGATGATTAGAGTAGCATTCTCTCATCGTCTTGGTAGCGCGAAACGAGCGCGACCGGCGCACTGATCGTGCGCGCCCTAGATTGGTGGCATGACGAGCGAGTGGCGCCGCCGCGACGGCCGCATCGGAGTGCTCACCGGCGCAGGCATCTCCACCGACTCCGGCATTCCCGACTTCCGCGGCCCGCGCGGCGTCTGGACGAAAGACCCGATCGCCGAACTGCTTTCGACCTACGACAGCTACCTCGCAGATCCCGAGCTGCGGCAACGCTCCTGGCTGGCTCGGCGGGACAACCCCGCCTGGCAGGCGCGACCCAATGCCGCGCATGCGGCGCTGGTCGAGCTGGAACGGGCCGGGCGCGCGGTCACGATCATCACCCAGAACATCGATCGATTGCACCAGCGGGCCGGATTCGCCGCCGACCGGGTGATCGAGATCCACGGCAACATGTTCGAGGTGGTCTGCGTCGAATGCGACTACCAGACCACGATGGCGGCCACGCTCGACCGCGTCGCGGCGGGCGAAGCGGACCCGCCGTGCCCCAGCTGCGGCGGCGTGCTCAAGGCCGCGACCATCATGTTCGGCCAGCAGATGGACCGGCGCACCACGGTCGCGGCCGCGCTCGCCGCACAGACCAGCGACATCTTCCTGGCGATCGGCAGCTCGCTGCAGGTCGAGCCTGCTGCGTCGATGTGCGCCATCGCCGTCGACGCGGGCGCCGACCTGGTTATCGTCAATGCCGAACCGACACCGTATGACTCGATGGCCACCGAAATCGTCCGCGAACCCATCGGCACCGCGGTGCCGCGCCTTGTCGCCGAGATCCTCGGCTAGCGATCACACGCTGCCGAGCACCCGGTTGAGATATGCGTTGCTGAACCGGCCCTTGGGGTCGAAGCGCTGCCTGACCTCGGCGAAGCGATCCCAGTCCGGGTAGCGCTCACGCAGCGTGTCCGCGGTCTGGAAGTGGCGCTTGCCCCAGTGCGGGCGGCCGTTGAAGGAGTCGAACACCGCCTCGCAGGCGCGGAAGTACGGCTCGTACGGCATGCCGCGGTACTGGTGCACCGCGATGTAGCAGGTTTCGCGGCCGGTCGCGGGGGAGAGGAACGCGTCGTCGGGCGCGACCCAGCGCACCTCGATCGGCATGGGCGTATCGAACTTCGTGGAGACGGCTTTGATCGCGCGGATCGCCTCGGCGGAATGTGCACGCGGGATCGCGTACTCCATCTCGGTGAAGCGCAGCAGTCGCGGGGACGCGAAAACCCGGTAGGACCGGTCGACTTGGCGGCGGTAGCTGCCCGCGTAGGCGGCGCCGCGATGGATCCACGGCACCAGCCGCGGCTGCCAACGGCCTAGTTTGCACAGCGCGTCGAAGGTGTAGTTCGACATCAGGATGTCGGCGAACCAGTCGACGGCCTTACCGCGCGGCTGTTCGGGCAGATCGACGGCGTTGTTGCGCTTGGTCATCGCCAGCGGGCTGTGCGCGAACATGTAGAACTCGAAGTGCTGGTTGTTGTCGATGTGGGTGTCCAGGTCGTCGAGGACGTCCGCGACCGGGACCGGCCGCTCCACGCCCTCGAGCACGAACGACGGCACCAGCTGCAGCGTCGCTGCGGTGACGACGCCGAGCGCGCCGACGCTGACCCGCGCCGCGCGCCAGCCATCGGGGTCGGTCTCGGCGTTGAGTTCCACCCGGCTGCCGTCGGCAAGCATCAGTTCGATCGAATGCAGTGCGGCGGAAAGGTTTTGCAGGGTGGCGCCGGTGCCGTGGGTGCCGGTGGCGGTGGCGCCCGCCACGGTCTGCACGTCGATGTCGCCCAGGTTGGGGAAGGCGAGGCCGTGCCCGTGCAGCGCGTTGCTCACGGCATTGAGGGTGCTGCCCGCCTCGACCCGGACCAGGCCGGTGGCCGTGTCGACGTCGAGGACGCGGTTGAGGTTGGCCAGGTCGACCAGGACGCCGTCGGTGAGCACGGCGTCGGTGAAGGAATGCCCGGCGCCTGCGACGCGTACCGTCTGACCCGCATCGCCCGCCTGAGCGAGGATCTCCGCAAGCTCATCGGACGTGCGGGGCGTCGCGATGGATGCCGGAGCACACCGTTGATCGCCAGCCCAGTTCACCCACGAGTTGGTCATGTGACCAACTGTAGGGTATGGCCCGGTGATGCGGGCTTTCTATAACGCAGTTGTTACCTTCGGCGTCCTCCGCAGGCGCCTTTGGCCCGCTCGACCTCGTCGTCGGTGAGTGGCGGCACCAGCAGTGGCTGGCGTGGCGTGCCGTCCGCGCGCACGCCGTTGAGGACGATCGCCATGTACCGCTGCCAGACGTCCGGATTGACCGGCTTGGCGAAGTCGGCGAGGCCGTCGACCATGTGGATCAGCGCGAACACGTCGTGCGGCACGATGCCGGGGGCCAGCGCACCCGCGTCGCGCGCGCGATCGACGATGGCCGTCACCCTCGGCTTGATCCGGTCGCGCACGGTGACGAAGCGGTCGATATTGCCGTCCTCCAGTTCGAGCATCACCTCGCTGAAGCCGCGGTTCACCGCCATGTGCCTGCAGGCATATTCGACGAACTCCACGAATCCGAACCACGGATCGGCGTTCTGCAGGGCCGCTTCGGTCGCCTCGGCAAAATCATCGATGTTCTGTTCGAAGACCTCGCTGATCAGCTCTTTTTTGTTGGCGAAGCGACGATAGACCGTGCCGACGCCGACGCCTGCGCGTTCGGCGACGTCGTCGAGAGTGATCTCGAGTCCGTGCTCGGCGAAGAGTTCGCGCGCGGCGGCGATGATCCGCTGCTGATTTCGCGCGGCATCGGCACGCAGGCGGCGGGGCGGAGAGACGGCCGTGGCGTGATTCACAGTGTCATCCTACCTTGTATCGGGATTAACCGGAGGCATTGTCTCCGTTATGGTGGTAGCTTTCTCTTGGTAACCGGAGGCGCTAACTCCGCATCAAGACTCGAGACAAAGGGGACAAATGACTACCACGTTCGACCGTGGGGCACCCGCCCCCGCTAAATCAGATCAGGGCCGTCGCGGCTCGCATGCGCTGCGCTGGTGGGTGCTCGCCGTACTCGGCGTGGCACAGCTCATGGTCGTCCTCGATGCGACCGTCGTGAACATCGCCCTGCCCGCCGCGCAGCGCGACCTCGGCTTCAGCGACGGCGACCGCCAGTGGGTGGTCACCGGCTACGCGCTCGCGTTCGGCAGCCTGCTGCTGCTCGGCGGCCGACTCAGCGACCTCTTCGGTCGGCGCAACACCTTCATCATCGGATTGATCGGTTTCGCGGGCGCCTCCGCGGTCGGTGGTGCGGCAACCAGCTTCGAGATGCTGGTCGCGGCCCGCGTCGGACAGGGTGTGTTCGGCGCGCTGCTTGCGCCCGCCGCGCTGTCGCTGCTCACCGTGACCTTCACCGAGCCGTCCGAACGAGCCAAGGCCTTCGGCATCTTCGGTGCGGTGGCCGGTGCAGGCGGTGCGATCGGCCTGCTGCTCGGCGGCATGCTCACCGAATGGGCGAACTGGCGCTGGGTGATGTTCGTCAACCTGGCCTTCGCCGCCGTCGCGCTGGTCGGCGCGGTGCTGCTGCTCGCCAAGCATGTGACCAACGAGCGACCGAGGCTGGACATCCCGGGCACCGTCGTGGTGACCGCAGCGCTGTTCGGCATCGTGTACGGCTTCTCGCACGCCGAGTCGACCAGCTGGACCAACCCGGTCACGTTGGCCTTCCTCATCGGTGGCGCCGTGCTGCTCGCGGCGTTCGTGGTGATCGAGACCCGGGTTGCGCATCCGCTGCTTCCACTGCGCATCGTGCTGGACCGCACCAGGGGTGGTTCGTTCCTGACGGTGTTCATCATGGGCATCGGCATGTTCGCGATCTTCCTGTTCCTGACCTACTACATGCAGCTGAGCATGGGCTACTCGCCGATCAAGACCGGCCTGGCGTTCCTGCCGATGGTCGCGGCGATGGTGGTGTCCTCCACCACGGTTCCGTCGCTCGTGCTGCCGAAGGTCGGCCCGAAGATCGTGATGTCCGTCGGATTCCTGGTCGCCGCAGGCGGCATGGCGTGGCTGACCCAGATCGGTCTCGACACCGGCTACGTCTCGCACGTGCTGCCCGCGCTGATCCTGCTCGGCCTCGGCCTCGGTGGCGCCATGTCGACCGCGTTCCAGGGCGCAACCGCAGGCGTGCACCACGAGGACGCAGGCGTGGCTTCGGCGATGATCAACACCAGCCAGCAGGTCGGTGGCTCGATCGGCACGGCGCTGCTCAGCACCATCGCGGCCTCGGCGGCGACCGACTACCTGGCGAGCCGGGCGCAGGACCCGCTGACCGTGGCGCAGTCCGCGATCGAGAGCTACACCACCAGCTTCTGGTGGGCCACCGCGATTTTCGTGGTCGGCGCGGTGATCACCGCGGTGCTGATGCCGAACACGGTGCCTGCGCCGTCGGAAGGCGAACCGGTCATCGTGCACTGAGTTCCGCCGGAAATACACAGCGCCCGCGTTCAAAGAAGAACGCGGGCGCTGTGCTGTGTGTGGTCGAGCAGTGAACTCTCTAGCAGTTACTCGGTGCGGGCAAACCTGCGAAGCGATCGGCGAGATAGCCGAACGCGGCGGGCGCGCCCGCGGCGATCGCCGTGCCATGATCGGCGCCGGGGACCATATTGAGCAGCACCGGAGTGCCTGCGGCACAGTACCTCCCGACGACCTCTCGCACCAACTGCGGTGACACCTGGTCGGACGCGCCGTGCCATTCGTAGATCGGGATGCGCGGCACACCGGGGAAGGTTTCGATGCTGTTCTCGTGCAGCACCCGGATCACCACGGGATCGGCGTCCATGGCGCCGATGAACACATCGCCGAAGCTCTTGTTCGCCCCCGAGTCGATGATCTCCTTGGTGCAGGCGTTGGCGAGCTGGTTGCGCAGGGCGAAACCGGCCGGCTTGAGGATTCGGTCCATCTGGAGCTCGTTCGGGTACTCACGCTCGAGGCCGGCGGCCGCTGCGAAGCCGAGGCCGAACAGCGGGTTGGGCGCCATCCCGACATCCTGGGCCAGCTTGCCGATGTTCATCGGAACGCCGCCCTGGGCCGCGCCGACGAGGGGCAGCTCCGGTGCGTACTCGGGGGCGAGCGCCGCGGCGAAACCGGTCGCCATGCCGCCGCCGGAGTAGCCTGCCATGCCGACCGGGCTGAGCCCGAGATCGGCTGGGCCGAAGCGCTTTACGGCACGGATGCCGTCGAGGACGAGCCTGGCGCCGAGCTTCGCGGCGCCGTAGGCGCTGACCGGTCCGAGATGGTCGGGCACCGCGACCGCCCACCCGCGAGCGAGCAGCAGGTTGAGCGCGGGCGCTTCCTGCATGCCTCCGTCGAAGATGCTGTGCGAGGGCGCGCACCGCATGCCGAGCGAGTTGACCATGGGCTGATAGGAGACCACTGGACGGTTCATGCCGCCGCCGGGCGGCAGCAGCAGCGTGGTGACCGCGCCGATCGGGTCGCCCGCCGAGTTGCTCGACCGGTACAGCAGCTGCCACACGGTGGCGCCGGGGAATCCGGCCGCGGGCACCGTCCTGCTGCGCATGACGTCGCCCGGCTGGTAGTTCCCGACATCCGGCGGCGCCCAGTAGAAGCTGTCGCCGTCGGGGATCGGGTAGATGGGCGCCGCCACCGCGGGCGCCAGGTGACCGAGTCCGGCCGCGGCCGCCGCGAGCGCGACCACCGAGAGTCGCCGCAAGGTCCTTCCGACGGTTAGCTGTCGTCTGCCGGGCGTTTGCTGACGCCCCGGGCGGCGCGGATCAGCCGTCTCCGGGTGCGCTGTCGAGTGTGCTCGTCGTGCCGCCATCATTGCTCCGACCTGAGTAAGTGGGGGATGGAGACAACTTCGGCCAAACCTTCAGGGCATTCGTACGCGGAACTGCACGATATGTCAACGAACAACGCTGTTCGTTATTGTAGCGCGCCCGGGTCCTGCTGAACGGACCGTCCGGTACAACCGATAGCATTACGCAGGTGGCGTTCGGGTCGAGAGGTCAGCACGTGGGCCGTGCCCCATTGGTCGAACCGACAGTGCTCCTGGTGATCTCGCTCGGTGGCGGGCTCGGCGCGCTGGCCCGCTACGGCTTCGGCGAGTGCTGGCCGGTGCGCCAGGGGCAGGTGCCCTGGTCGACGTTAGCGGTCAATGTCATGGGATGCTTTGCCATTGGGATCCTGATGGTTCTGGTCACCGAAGTGTGGGTAGCCCACAGACTGCTACGCCCCTTTCTCGGCATCGGTGTGCTCGGCGGCTTCACCACTTTCTCCACCTACGCCCTCGAGGTTCGTAGACTTCTCGAATCGGGTGCCGTCGCCAAGGCGCTCGGCTATCTCGGGGGATCGGTGGTGGCATCGCTGGGGGCTGTCGCGCTCGCCATGGGCATGACACGGTGGATAGCTGGACTTGCTCGGCGGCAACGGCAACGGCACGACGGAAGGGGGTAGGGATAGTGAGCGAACGAACCGACCACGCGAGCGAAGCGGGACGGTGGCAGCCGGCTGCGCGGTTGACAGTGCTGCTCGACGAGGACGACAAATGGCGGCACTCGCCCCTGTACCACGAGATCGTGCGCCGGGCCCGCGACATCGGACTGGCCGGGGCCAGCGTGTGGCGCGGCATCGAAGGCTACGGCGCGTCCTCGCGCATCCACACCACCCGAATCCTCGACATGGCCGATCATCTGCCCCTGATGCTGATTCTCGTCGACGAACCGGAGCGGCTGCGCTCCTTCGTCGAGCAGAACGCCGAGCTGTTCACCACCATCAACGTCGCTCTCTCGCCACTCGAGCTGTGGCAGGGAGCCGCCCGATGACCGTTCTGCTCATCCTGCTCGGCGGGATGCTCGGCGCGCCCGCCCGATACCTCGTAGATCGTGTCGTATCAGCACGTTTCGATTCCGTGCTGCCGCTGGGCACGCTGACCGTTAACATTGTCGGTTCGGCGTTGCTCGGTGGATTGATCGGCGCTGGTGCGGGCAACTGGCTGCTGGCCGCCGCCGGTACGGGTTTCTGCGGCGCGCTGACCACGTTCAGCACGTTCGGTTACGAGACGATCCGGCTGGTGGCGGACGGCGCCTACGCCTACGCCGTCGGCAACATCGTGATCAGTGTCGCGGTCAGCCTGGCCGCGGTCTTCGCCGCCGCGTCGACAACGCAGTGGTTGTCGACATGATCCTGATGACGAGCAGGGCGCCGTCGATACGGAAGGGAGACCCGAGCGTGGCCCATGATCGAGCAGGGCGACTCGCGCGTCCCACCGACCTGGAGGACATCGCACACCTGGTCACGGCCTACTACAGCCGTATTCCGGATCCGTCGGATCCGGCGCAGCAGGTGGTGTTCGGTACCTCGGGGCATCGCGGGTCGAGCCTGGACACCGCGTTCAACGAGGCGCACATCCTCGCGATCACCCAGTCCATCGTGGAATACCGTGCGACGCGCGGGATTACCGGTCCGGTGTACCTGGCCAGGGACACCCACGCGTTGTCCGAGCCTGCCATGACGACCGCGCTCGAGGTGCTCGCCGCCAACGATGTCACCGCGATGATCGACGCCCGCGACCGGTACACGCCGACGCCTGCGTTGAGTCATGCTGTGCTGCGCCACAATCGGGGCGGCACCCGGAATCAGGCCGACGGCATCGTTGTCACGCCGTCGCACAATCCGCCACGCGACGGTGGCTTCAAATACAATCCGCCGCACGGTGGTCCGGCCGACAACACCGCCACCGACGCCATCGCCGCCCGCGCCAACGAACTGCTGAACAACGGGCTGGCAGGCATCAAACGCACCACCTTGGCGCACGCGCTGGCGACCAACGTCCAGCGCTACGACTACCTGGACCACTACATCGCCGATCTGCCGAACGTGTTGAACCTGGACGCCGTTCGCGGCGCAGGCATCCGGCTCGGCGCCGACCCGATGGGCGGGGCGAGCGTCGATTACTGGGAAGAGATCGGGCAGCGCTACGACCTCGAGCTCGAGGTCGTCAACCCGTTCGTCGACCCGACCTGGCGGTTCATGACGCTCGACGGCGACGGCAAGATCCGGATGGATCCGTCCTCGCGGTATGCGATGGCGTCGCTGATCGCGATCAAGGACGACTACGACCTGTCCACCGGCAACGACGCCGACGCCGACCGGCACGGCATCGTCACGCCCGACGGTGGGCTGATGAACCCGAACCATTTCCTCGCGGTCGCGATCGAGTATCTCGTCGCGAACCGGATGGGCTGGGACGCGCTGACCAAGATCGGTAAGACGGTGGTGACCTCGTCGATGATCGACCGGGTGGTCAGCGTGCTCGGCCGCGACGTGCACGAGGTGCCCGTCGGCTTCAAGTTCTTCGTGCCCGGATTGTTCAGCGGCAGCCTCGCATTCGGCGGCGAGGAAAGCGCGGGCGCGTCCTTCCTCCGGATGGACGGCACCGTGTGGACCACCGACAAAGACGGCATCCTGCTCGCGCTGCTCGCCGCCGAGATCGCCGCGGTCACCGGCCAGAGCCCGTCGGCGCGCTACGTCGACCTCGAACGTCGCTACGGCACACCGGCCTACGCGCGCATCGACGCGGCAGCGACGCCGGAACAGAAAGCACTGCTTGCGAAGTTGACTCCGGACATGATCACCACCAAGGAGATGGCAGGCGAACCCATCACGTCCGTGCTCACCAGAGCGAAGGGCAACGGCGCGCCGCTGGGCGGGCTCAAGGTGACCACCGAGAACGCGTGGTTCGCGGCACGTCCCTCCGGCACCGAGGACAAGTACAAGATCTACGCGGAGTCGTTCCACGGTCCCGAGCACCTCGCACAGGTGCAGGCGGCCGCGGAGGAAGTGGTGGGACAGGCGCTAGCCGGTGAATAGTAGATCGGTGGGCAGCAAGGCGGCACGCGAGCAGGCGCTACCCATCGAGATCTGGGTTCTCGTCGCAGGCGCGTTCGTCATCGCCATCGGATTCGGGCTGGTGGCGCCGGTGCTGCCGCAGTTCGCCCGCAGCTTCGGGGTCGGCGTTGCCGCGGCCTCGGCGATCGTGAGCGCGTTCGCGTTGATGCGGTTGCTGTTCGCGCCGATGAGCGGGCAGCTGGTGCAGAAGCTGGGGGAGCGGTCGGTCTATCTCGGCGGGCTGTTGATCGTCGCGGTGTCGACCGGCGCCTGCGCGTTCGCGCAAAGTTATTGGCAGCTCATGGTTTTGCGGTCGCTCGGCGGGATCGGGTCGACCATGTTCACGGTGTCGTCGCTGGCGTTGGTGATCCGGATGTCGCCGCCCGCGGCGCGGGGCCGGGTGTCGGCACTGTGGTCGACCAGCTTCCTGATCGGGTCGGTGAGTGGTCCGCTGGTCGGTGGTGTGTTGTCCGGGCTCGGGCTGCGCGTGCCGTTCCTGATCTATGCGGTGGCGTTGCTCGCGGTGACGGTGGCCGTCTATCTGGCACTGCGGAACTCGCGGCTGGCCGCGCCGGAAACGGTGGGCGGCGTGCGGATGATGTCGTTCCGGGAAGGGTGGGCGCAGCGGGAGTACCGGGCGGTGCTGCTGTCGAACTTCGCCAACGGTGCCGCGGTGTTCGGCGTGCGGATGGCGTTGGTGCCGCTGCTTGTCGTCGAGGTGCTGCATCAGTCGCCCGGCATGGCCGGGGTGGCGTTGACCGTGTTCGCGGCGGGCAATGTCGCGGTGCTCTTCTTTGCGGGCCGGTACTCCGACCGGTGGGGGCGCAGGCCGTTCCTGATCGCCGGATTGTTGATCTGTGCGCTCGGCACCGCCGGGCTCGGGATCTCCGACAACCTGGTGTGGTTGCTGGTCACCTCGGTTGTCGCCGGCGTTGGGGCAGGCCTGTTCACGCCGACTCAGCAGGCCGCGGTCGCCGACATCATCGGGCCGAACGCGCGCGGCGGGCCGGTGCTCGCCGGGTTCCAGATGGCGGCCGATCTCGGGACCGTGCTCGGTCCGGTCGCGGTCGGTGCATTGGCTCAGCAGGCGTCGTACGGGTTCGCGCTCGCGGTGACCGGTGCTCTGCTCGCTGTTGCGGCGGTGGGATGGGCGGTGGTGCCTGAGCCGATGCGGCAGCGGGCAACCGAGGAAGTGCCGGATGCGTGCGAGCACATCTGTGGTGCGGATGGTGCCGAGCATCAGTTGGTGACCCGCGAGGTCGAGCAGGCGGTGGCAGGTGCGCCGGTCGCGGATACCGCGGTCGCGCCGACGGTTACGCAGGTCGAGGCCGAACCCACCGGTCGCGATCGAATCGTCCGCTGATCCGCGCCGCTGGTGCGACCTGCGATTGTTCGGGCCGGAAGTAATGGCGGCGAGCGGTTGCGGCAAAGTATGCAGAGTGAGCGAATCGCGTTCGAACTACACCCCGAGGCCCATGTCCAGCACGACCACCTATGCACTGG
The DNA here is from genome assembly GCF_001612685.1 of Nocardia altamirensis NBRC 108246. Classification (GTDB taxonomy): domain Bacteria; phylum Actinomycetota; class Actinomycetes; order Mycobacteriales; family Mycobacteriaceae; genus Nocardia; species Nocardia altamirensis. The sequence continues at coordinate 9,124 of NZ_BDAY01000092.1, read as the reverse complement.
GCGCCGTGGCCCTCGCATTGATCGTGGTGATCGTGATCGCGGCGATCACGTGGGGGCGCGACGAGCCCGCGGTGCGCAACGACGGATACGGGTCGGTGCACGATCCGGCGGTGACCGTGGTGCTCGAATCGGACGGTTCGATTCTGCTGCGCAAGCCGAGTGCGGTGAAGACGATCGACATCTTCGAAGACCCGCTCTGCCCGGCCTGCGGGAACATGGAGCGCACCTATGGGCAGGAGATCGCCCAGCAGATCGACGAGGGCAAACTGGCCGTCCGCTACCGGCTGGTGAACTTCCTCGATCCGCGCTCGCGGAGCAAGGACTACTCGACCCGCGCTGTCGCCGCGAATCAGTGTGTGGCCGAAGGTGTTTCGAGCTCGGTGTATGCGAAGTTCCACACCGAGACGTTCACCACCAAGCGCCCGAGCGAGGGCGGCGCCGACCTCTCCAACGACGAACTCGCCGCGCTGGCCCGGGTCGCGGGCGCCGCTGAGCCGGTGGTGCAGTGCATCGCCACCGGCGCCAAGGTCGATAGCGCTCGCGCATCGGCGCAGGCCACCACCGACGCACTCGATGTGTTGACGGGTGGCAAGGCGGGTACTCCCTCCGTGTTCGACGGCAAGACCAAGATCGACGTGAGTAACGAGGATTGGGTAGCCGCACTCACCCGGTAATCCTGGTCGAGAGAAACGGCCATTGCGCCGCACGTCATCTGCTTGCGTAGCTAGGCTTTTCGAAGACGGTCAACTGTCCGAGTTCCACGCGTAAAGGGTGAACGATGACAAGCTCCGATTCGGCGCCAGTCGACTTCGACGTGTCCAAGCCGAGTATTTCGCGAGTCTATGACGCCCTGCTAGGTGGCAAGGATTTCTACCCTTCCGACGAACATGTCATCGAACACCTGCAGGAAACCATGCCTGAGGTGGACGTACTCGCCAAACTGAACCGGGCGGTGCTCGGTCGTGGGGTTCGCTACCTGGCCGGCACAGCAAAACTGCAGCAATACCTGGATCTCGGTGCGGGGCTACCCACCATGGAGAACACCCATCAGGTCGCGCAGTCGCTGCAGCCGGGTTCCCGGGTCGTGTACGTCGACTTCGATCCGATCGTGTTGGCGCATGGACGTGCGCTACTCGGCGAGAACGATCAGACGCGAGTCATCACCGCCGATCTGCGTAACCCCGCCAAGGTGCTCGCGCACCCGGATGTGCAGGAGCTCATCGATTTCGGCGAGCCGATCGCCGTCTTGCTCGTCGGCATGCTGCATCACCTGCACGACGACGAGAATCCCGAGGACGTCGTCGACGGATACCTGGACGCGGTGCCGGTCGGTAGTCATCTGTTCATCACGCACTTCCTCGACACGGGCGAGGAGTCGCGCGCGTTGGAGAAATCGTTCATCGAATTCCTCGGCAGCGGGCGTTTCCGCACCGAAGCGGAGATCACCCGGTTGTTCCGTGGGTATCCGCTGGTCGAGCCGGGTCTGGTGCCGCTGACACTGTGGCGGCCGGACGGCATCGTGCGGGAGAATTTGAGCTTGGTCGAACAGATCATTGTCGGCGGGATCGCCGTCAAGTCCTGAGTTCGCCGGTGCGTGACCGCCGGTTGTCCTGGGCCGCATGGAGTTCGGGGGCGATTCCTTGTCCGAGGCTGCCGTCGGGGTTTCGAGTTCGTGTGCGTCGTGGTCATGGTCATGGTCCGGTGCTTGCATCGCGGAGTGATGGGGGCCGGGCCGGACACACCACCTGCCTCGGCTCGGCCCGCTCGACGGATGGTCCGACTCCTCGAGTTTCCCCGGGACCACGAACGCCGAGCATTCCGTTGGTCGAATGGTGCCCGGCGGCGTCGGCTCGAGGGCCGAGCCACCGAACGCGTCGACGACTCGGCCCGCTCGGCGGGCGATCCAGCTACCCCAGTCAGCCGGGACCGCCGCGGGCCGAGCATTCGGTTGGTCAGCGGGGCTGGACCGCCGCATCCACCGCCGGACGGCCCAGCCCCTTCGGCGGCGCGGCCTGACATCCCGGCCCCCGAGACCGCCGCACGCCGAGTCGACGATGGAGGGCCGAGCCGTCGACTCCATCGAGCCGACGGCTCGGCCACGCTCGATGCCGCACTCCCGCTTCCCCAGCCAACGGGACTGCCGCACATCGAGTTTCGGGTGGGCCGGGCCGTCATATCCACCACGGGACGGCCCGGCCCGCTCGATGGCGCGGTCGTGCTTCCCAGGTCGGCCGGGTCCGCTGCGCGTCGAGCTGTCGGTTGGTCTTCGGGCCGAACCGTCACGTCCACCACATGACGGCTCGGCCCATTCGATGGCGCGGTCCCGCCTACCCAGTCGGTGGGACCGCCGTGCATCGAGATTTTGTTGGCTGGTGGGCCGGGCCGCCGACGGTCGACGACCCGGCCGGGTCGCTCGATGGTGTGTCTCCGATGCCCTCATCTCCTCGGACCACATCTCGAGCCAGCTTTCAGTACGCGGGATGGGCCGCGGGAGTCGTTGCGTCGTCCGGGATTTCGTCTTCCGGCGCGATCCGGCACAGTTGCCGGTGCACCAGGACGTGGCCGCGCAGCGGATAGGCGATATCGTCGGGGAGCGTGCGTGCCTGGCGCTCCGGTTGCTCGTCGATCGTCCCGGCGAGCGCATCAATATCCCTGTGCGGGAACAGATACCGCGCGCCCTCGCGAACGGTCACCTGCACCTCGCCGGTCGGTGCCGTCCACCGCAGCCGATCCTGGTCGGCCTGCGTTGCCGACCACGGGACTTTCTTGTTGTCCGCCAACACCTTCAAGCGATGATGCCGCGAGCACAACACCGTCACACCCGCACGGGAGATCGACTGGCCCTGATAATCGACATCGGATTCGGCGGCAGGCATCGTGCACCCCGGAAACCGGCACATGCCATCCATTGCCCGCACATCCCGATCCACCTGCGCCGCCAGCGCACCGGTATCCGGCTGCTCCGGAATCACTTGGAACCGAGCATGTTCGGCGAGCAGCCGCGCCAGCGCCGCATCGATCGGCCCGTACCCGGCCAAAAACGCGGGCGCCTCGGTGATTCCGAGCATCGTGTCCGCCGGTATCCCGATCTGGATCAGCGGCCTGCGCGGCGTTTCGCTCGCGACATCCCGTTTCGGACAGCGCTCACCCCGCTCGCACAGACACCGCAACCGCCCAGACCCATCGGCCAGCGCCACCAGCGCATCCGCCCGCCGCTGCGGCATCGTCCGCGGATCCGCCGCACACACCTGCAAGCTCATCTCCCGCAGCCGCATCGCCACCGTCTGCGCACCCGGCGCGGGCAACACCCCGTCGAAAACGGCCATACTGTCCTGCATCGCCCGAATCCGAACGTCGCGATCCTCCTGCCGCCGCTCCCGACGCCGTTGCGCCCCAGCCGGATCCAACCGCGCCGTCCACCGTCGCGCCGCCTGCCGCAACCGCGCAGGCGTAGTCCGCGCCGCGGTCTCCAACAACCTCGGCTCCAACTCGGCGAGCACATCCCTGGCCACCGCACGTGTGTTCTCGATGATCACCCGCACCTTCGCCAGATCGATCCGCCCCGCCGCGAACTCCGCTCGCGTGCGCGGCAACCAATCCTCCAGCGCCAGACCGACATCGATCATCGCGGCAACCGACCCCTCGTCGATCCGCAACGCCACCGCCGCCTCGGACGCCGCGAACTCGCCCGCCCGCACCCCGCCGGGCCCAGGCTCCGCGCTCACCGCCCGATGCCGCCGATACAACTCGCGCACCGCGAACACCTCCGCAGCCTGCGCGGCCGCCGAAGTCCCATGTGCCGTCCGAAGGGCATCGATCAGCCCCTCGTCGCTCATGGCCTGAAAGTCCATCGCCGAGAGATCGTTTCCTTCGAACATGCGTTCGAGTCTACGACGCCGCCCGCCCCGCCGCCACCCCCGATTCATGGCGATTTGGCCGCCGCCACACCCGTGGTGTAACTTCGTTCAGGCAGTCAGGGAAACCTGAAAGCAACCACTCGGGGCTATGGCGCAGCTGGTAGCGCACCACACTGGCAGTGTGGGGGTCAGGGGTTCGAGTCCCCTTAGCTCCACTTAAATCCCAGCTTAGGCTGGGATTTTTGCTTTTCGAACCGTCCCCGTGACGGCCGAACTTCCAACTAATTCATAACTAAGCCGACCGACGCGTCCACGCTCACTCGCCGCCGTTGACCGCTCTGTCCGATGCTGCTGCTGCCGCAGTGTGTATCTCGATTGCGAATTCGGGCAGTGCGATGATCTCCTGGCAACACCCAGCAGAGGGCGCAACCAGCACTTAGGTGGGATACGTGTCTCGAAACGCCTCGCGGACAGTCATCGCGTCGGCCGGGTCGCGGTCCTCGATCCCGACGACAACTTCGGACACACGCCAGTAGTTCGATGGAACCAATCGGCCTGACGTGACAGCCGCAAGCGCGACATTCGCCGCTTCGTCCGGCTTGTCGGCCGCTACTAGGGCGAGCCCCAAATCCAGGTTGGCCGAAGCAATTCGACGAGGCCGGACAGTCTCGGCGCCCGCGAGATCGGCGAGTACGTGCCGGGCGTAGGACTCCGCAGCTGGGTCACCTAGCCACGCCAGTGTCGTGGCCACGTATGCATCCGACTTCGCAGGGTCGTAGCGAAAGTGGTGCTCTGGTCGGTCGGGAGTGTTCAGTCCGGTCACCAGTCTCGCGACCCGACGCAGCGCGTTGTAGGTGCCCTTGCTGTCGCCTAGCCGTGCCAGCGTGCGCCCTTCCTGGGCAGTCGCTTGGATAAACGCCGAACTACCCTCGGGGGCGAGGGTCTGCGCCGAGCGGGACAACTCGGCTGCTGCCGCAAACCGGCCGTTGGTCAATTGCTGCCATGCTCGCGTCTCCAGACACCACGCTGCGATCTCTGGGTGTCCGGCTTCGTCTGCCAGTTTCCATGCGAGGTGGCCTCTTGCCGCGGCGGCGGAGGACTCGCCCAGGTCGATATGGCATGTGCTCGCTAGGAGCGAGAGCCAGCCGACCGTAACGAGTAGTCGGCGGTGCTGTGGCAGAGTCTTGCGGCTGGCCATCAAACGTCCGGCGTATCCGAGGTGCTGGCGTACACGGACGAGCAATTCACCCGGAGGGGTAGTCGGGTATGCCGCAGCCAAGTCGTCCACTGACAGCTCAAAGCGCTTCAGTGTGTCTCGACCCAGATCTGACGCTGCAACCCGGTGAACCCATTCCGCCGCTGCCCGTTCGCCATCGGCCGGTTCAACAAACAGTGCCGAGCCAGGGCCCAGCGCTTCCGAGTATGCGCTGACGTGCTCGGGGTGGATTTGGCGCTGCCCAGTTTCTAACAAACCGAGCAATGACTTGCTGTAGTGCGTGCGAGCCGACAGCGCCGACAGGCTCAACCCGGCAGCCTCACGGGCAGCACGGAGTTGGGCACCGTCGGTGATAGTGGCGTCGGGCTCCACTGTCCCAGCTTAACGGCCGTTAAAGGTTTGTAGACGCATGTGGACACCAACGTGCCCCTCTGCTGACGTTGGCGGTGGTTGTCTGGATTGGTACCCGGTAGGCGCTCCTCGGACAGAGCCGCCGCACCTTGAATGACCGGAGGGCCGGGTACACCAAAAACCGTCCTGCACAGGGGGTCTCACGCGATGCCTGATAGCAATCTCACCGTTGACCAGATCGAACGCGAGAAACGCATGGCTCGTGACATCGGTTGCCCGACAATGGAATTGCCGACGGTTGACAATCGGTATGCGCCTGTTTGGTCGTGTCGCGCCGACCCAGGGCCGATGACAATCGAGCAAGCTCATCTGGCGATGCAAGTGCATCTGGAATGCACTGTGAACCGGTGCCGAGTCCGCCGACGTGCCCGATCCAAGCTGGTCGAGGAACGCCGGATGGTTCTCGATGAGCGAGCGGAGCCGTGATGAACGTCGAGTCGTCTCCGCACCCCGAAGAACCGGACGTGCACCTGGCCGTCACTCTGCGGGGCGAACGGTTGGACTTCGCTGCCTGCCTCACCTCGGCGCTGTTCTTCGTCGAGGAGCAGCGCCGGTGCCACTATTTCGATCGGATCGACGTAGTCCTCGGCGACACAACCGGTTTGCGTCGACTCCCGAACGAGCGACTGTACGAAGGGCCATGAAGGTCTACGAGCTCGAGCTACAGCAGTTCCGGAATGCTGTAGAAGCGTGGAACGCTGCGGGGGAGCCGCAGCACGGGCCGCTGTTCGATCAACTCGATACGGCACGTGAACGATTCATCCGCGCCCAATGCCCGGACGCCACGACCGAGGAACACCGGAGCTCAGCGTGATCAGCTTGTACCTTGACCCGTGGACGCGGGACACTGGCCTGTTGGGGGCCGCTACGAGAGAGGCGGAAGCATGGGGCACGACGAGCAACAGATAGTGCTGGATCTCGGTGTTCCGGTCGAGCAAACCGAGTGGGGTAAATGGGTCGACTCTGATCGGCGCATGGCGCAGGTGCGAAAATTCTTGGATTACGCCGGATTGCGTGAGATTCCGGCTGCACCGTGGCACGAAGGCGATCCGGAATTGGCGAAGCTAGATGCCGCTGTCGCTGACCTGTTCCCGGATATGGCTACCGCGATGGAGCCCGAGCGTGCCGATATGGCTGACGCATTCATCTGCTTTCTAGGCGAATGCTTCATCACGTTCGCGGGCGCTCATTGGGAGGACTACGAGTGGTTCGGCCGCGAGAATTCATTCTATGACCACGTCAATCCGCTTTTGGAATACGGATTCGACACCGACGGCGATACCGCTTTCGGGTTGATGAAACTTATGATCGAGGACTACGATCCGGCCGACGGCGGGATGTTCTCCGGTATGGCGGATATGTTACGTGAATTTGCAGACGATTATGCTGCGTCGCGTGACGGAGCATAGTCGAACACTCTAGCTCGAACCTGACATTCGGGGGTGGGCACCGTCATGCCCGACGAGTACGACAAAATCCGCGATCCACACGATAATCCCACTCGCGGGAGAGTCTTCGAGAACGGCATAGAACACCTATTCCACGATCGTCAGAACGGTTACGTGCAGCAACCGGACAGGCACGCCACGTCGCTCGGCCCACGGCACTACGACAAGGCCAGGGCAGACGAGTACGGCAAGATTCATGCCATCGAAGACAAGTCGGGTCAAACCGGCAGTAAGAACGACATTCGGGAGCTGAAAAAAGATCGCGAACTTCTTGCAAAGGGTGTAATCGAAACGCTCCGTGTTCGAACAGTTGCTGGTGAGCAGATGTCGCCGAAGTATCGGACACTGCTGATGGATCTACGGCGAGAATTCGGCGATAGCATTAACCAGCTTCGAGAGGCGGCGCAGCGCGGCAGGCAGGCGGCGCCCGAAGTCATCCGCCGAGAGCGACGGGAAAAAGCCGAGCGAGCTAAGGCTCGCGAAGCGCAGAAAACCGAGCGGGAGAAAACCGAGCGCACAGCCGCCCTCGAAGCAGTAAAGCAATTTCAGGAACGGTTCGGTATCGGTCTACCAGCGCCCGATAAAGCACCCGAGAAATCCGCTCCGGAACGCGTTGAGACCGAAAAACAACGAAGCGCGGAACTAGAATATGCCAAACAACGGCGGGCAGCGGAACTAGCGTTGCTGCCGCCCGAGGTAGCACGGCTGTATCAGTTGGGCCAAGCACAGGCTCCCGAGCTGGCTGTAGAGACGCAGCCAGGGCAGGCGGCGCGGGTTCAAGGCCATGGCAGGGATGGACGGGACACCCGCGGCATAGAGCGCGAGCGGTGATGGTTCAGCGGCTAACACCCGAATATGCCCCATCTTCTCCAGAGAAGGTAGGGACACGCACTGCAAAACTCCTGTCGGGATTCGGATCGCCCGATCCCGGCCCACGTGCCAGAGTCCTGACCCGTCGCGTCGCGACAGGGGTGGGCACACGGTCGGGTTCGCGAAGAATATTGTGCCGCAACCCTTTTGATGGGCCAAGCAGAACAGATGAAGAGTTTGGGAGCCCTGGAAGTGAGAAGAAAGAAAAGAGAAAACCAGAAACCCAACTAAGAGAACTTGCCGAATTCACCTCTACTGGATCAAGAGCGGCGCGCTACGCGCCGCCCAGGGCGCCCGCCCTCCGCTCCGGGCAGCACCTGGTGTGCGACCAGGATGAGGATCGAACCGCTCTCGTCACGACCGTCTCGGCCTCATCTTCGGCTGATCGCACTCGTAACCATCGGTACGGACCTAGGACGTCGCCGATCCCTGCTCGTCTGTCCTTGAGCGCTGCCGCGCCCCTGCGGGGCTTGCCTCACAAGGCCACGCTCGAGGCTGTCTCGGATCTCTCGGCCTTTTTGGCTCGGATCGGTCGCTGCAAAGTCATACCACTGGCCGGGTCCGGCAATTTTCCGGATCTGGCCTTTTCGTATTTCGGGTGGCATGTTCATCCGGTTGACGACATCGGTGACGGCAGTTCACATCGCAGGGTCGTCGGCCGAAGAATCGAACAGAACCCCCATCGAGTCCAGGGCATCGCGCTTCACCGACTCGATCACCTCCATGTAGATGCCCGGGGTCACCCCGATCGCGCTGTGCCGCAAGATGCGTTGTATCGTCGCCGCCCTCCACTCCATTCGTGAACAACGCAAGAATGGCGAAGGTCATGCACCCGGACCTGTGGCACATGGGCATTCTCGCGCAGTCGATGAAACATCCGGTTGATGTTGTGGGGCTTTGCATCCCGTTCTCGCGGTGGCTCTAACGGCAGGTGTCGCACCTGAACAATGAGGCTCCTCGAACCGCGACTGCGTGACAACAAGCACCCTGAGCAGACCGGTACATCAACGCCTACGTGGGGTAGGTGTCGCGAAGCGCTTCGCGGACAGCCATCGCGTCGGCCACATCGCGATCCTCGACTCCAGCGACAACTTCGGACACACGCACCGAGCAAGCCCATCTGGCGATGCAGGTGCACTTGGAGTGCAGCGTGGACCGGTGTCGAGTCCGCCGACGTGCTCGACCCAAGCTGGTCGAAGAACGCCGGATGGTTCTCGATGAGCGAGCGGAGCCGTGATGAACGTCGAGTCTGTCGGCAGCACGTGAAAAATGACCACCGCGCGGCAACTCAAAACGGACCACCTGGTCGGTGACCCTGGTTG
>NZ_BDAY01000091.1 GCF_001612685.1 Nocardia altamirensis NBRC 108246 | reverse complement strand
AGTGCGGACCCACGGAAGAGGTGCGGACCCGGAAGGCGCCGGATGGTTTGCGTGCGGACCGGTTGGTATTTTTGGCGGCCAGGAGGGGACGGAACACTCAGAGCAGGTGCCTACCGGGCCGGGCGGTCGGCGACGAGGGCGGTGGTGTTGTCGGTGCCACCTAGTCGAAGGGCGCTGTCCACCAGGATGTCCGCCGTCATGGCGGCCGAGTTCGCCTCGGCGAGTATCGCTTTGACGGCAACGATGTCGAGCTTCTTGTGCACGCCATCGGTGCTCAGGAGTAGTCGGCCGGAGCTGGCTCCGGTGACGGCGACGCCGATGTCGCCGGGTCGAACGGTGCGCACGGAGGTGGTCACCAGGTGGTTCAGCCGAGGGGGCGGGGTTTGCCCGCGGGCTCGCCAGAATTCGGCGACGGTGTGGTCGGTGGTGATCTGATGCAGCACCCGGCCGTTCCAGCGATAGGCGCGGCAGTCGCCGACCCAGGCGATATCGCACTGGCCGTCGGCGACCGGGAGCACCGCGATGACGAGGACGCAGTCGGCATCGGCCTGCGGGAGCTCCCGGTGCAATTCGCGTTGGGCCGCAAGGATTCCGGCCCGCGCGCCGTGCTCCGCGCCCGCCCTTGCGGCGATGGTGGCGGCGGTGCGTGCCGCGCGAAGGGCGGAGAGGTGATCACCGATGCCGTCGGCAACCACGAAGGCGGTGCGGCCGCTGACCGGATCGGTCGTGACGGCCGCGGCGTCGGCGTTCACCGAGCGCAGACCGCGCCTGCTCACCGACTCCCATGTCGCGCCGGTGAGCCGGACGAGCTCGGCTTCCTTGTCTTCGGGGACAGGTGCTGAGCACATGACCTGACCTCCTCGTACCCGGTGCGCGTGCCTGCCTGCACCATCCCAGTGTGCCGCCGCAACCCGTGTGCGCGCGGCCAGTCTGCTGAGTGGGTGCTGTGAAGCCGGTTACGGTTTGGTGTCCGCGCCCATCCGGCTCAGCTGGGCGCCGAGACCGGAACGGCGAGTTGGGCTTTGATGCGTTCGTAGGTCGGCAGGGTCTCGTAGCGCAGGACGGCGGTTTCCTCGACGAAGAGCCGGTTCGAGATGCGCCGGTAGCTCGCGAGATCCTCGGTGACCAGCACCACCACGTAATCCCATTGGCCGACAACGGAATAGCACTGCTGCACGGTCGGCTCGGTGAGCATACGAGTACAGAAATCGGCGTAGCGTCCCGCGTCGTCCTCGGCCAGCTGGACCAGCACGACGGCGGTGAGCCCGAGCCCCACCGCGCGAGGATCGACCACGGCGACCTCGGCGGTGATCACTCCGCCCGCGCGCAGCCGGACGAGCCTGCGCTGCACCGCGCTCGGCGACAGCCCGACCTGTTCGCCGAGGTCGTGCAGCGGCCGGGTCGCGTCGACCTGCATCAGTGCGAGTAGTCGGAGATCGATCTCATCGAGCGGAAAAGCAGTCACGCAAGGAATTTGCGTGACGGCGGGAAAATTGTCAATCGCGTCCGGCGCCGCGCACTCTATGTTCAGCCCATGGACGATCTTGTCGACATCGGTGCGCTCCGGCGACGCGCGGGCATCAAATGGGCGCAAGCAGGCCACGACGTGCTGCCCGCATGGATCGCGGACATGGACTTTCCCGTCGCCGATCCGGTGCGCGAGGCGTTGTCGCGGGCGATAGCCGGCGATCTCGGCTACCCGGACTGGGACGATCGGCTCGATCGAAACCCGTTGGCGCAGGTGTTCACCGATCGCGTGCACGACCGCTACGACCTCGCGCTCGACCCCGAGCAGGTGTACGTCTTCACCGAACTGGTGCAGGTGGTGCAGCTCGTGTTGCATCTGATGACTCGCCCCGGCGACGCGGTGGCGGTCCATACGCCCACCTACCCGCCGTTTCTGGAGACGTTGCGGGTGATGGACCGCCCGCTGGTGCCGATCCCGATGATCGAAGGACCGCGTGGCTGGACCTTCGACATCGACCGCTTCGCCGCGGACGTCAGCAGCTTCGGTTGCCGCGCCCTGGTTCTGGTGAACCCGCAGAATCCGACCGGCCACATGTTCGATCGCGACGAACTGTCCGCGATCGCCGAGGTCGCGCAGCGCCACGATCTGATCGTGATCTCCGACGAGATCCACTCCGAGCTCACCCACGACGGGAACCGGCATCTCCCGTTCGCCGCGCTCGGCCCCGAAATCGCTAGGCGCACAGTCACACTCAACTCCGCGAGCAAGGCGTTCAACCTGGCCGGATTGCGTTGTTGTGTCGCCCATATCGGCGACAGCAGGGTGCGCGCGGCGTTGGCCGCGCACCCACCGCAGCTGTACGGGCAGGCGAGCGCGCTCGGTGTGCTGGCAACCCGCGCGGCCTGGCAGGACGGTGACGCGTGGCTGGCCGACACCCAACGGAGATTGACCGAGAACCGTGACCTCGTCGCGGCAATGCTGCCGCCCGAGATCCGATTCCACCCACCGCAGGCGACCTACCTGGCCTGGCTCGATTGCCGCGCCCTCGAACTCGACCGGGACCCAGCGGCCTTCTTCCTGGAAGAAGCCGGGGTAAAACTGCTGCCAGGACCGGATTTCGGCACGGCGGGCAGCGGTTTCGCCCGGTTGAACTTCGCCACGTATCGTCCGGTCCTCGAGGACATGCTCGGCCGGATGCGCGACGCGGTCGAGAAACACCGCAACCGTTGACGGTTCGCGCTCCGAGTAGATTGGCCTCATGAGCGTGTGGAGCGGCTTGATCTCCTTCGCCCTCGTGGCCGGACTGTTGACCGTGGTGCCCGGCGTCGACACCGCGCTGGTGCTGCGCTCGGCCATCGCGCGTGGCACGCGCTACGCCTTCGTCACCGCGTGTGGTGTCGGCACCGGTCTGCTGGTGTGGGGAACGGCCGCGGCAGGCGGGTTGTCGGTGCTGCTGAGCACCTCGCAGGTCGCGTACACGGTGTTGCGTGTCGCCGGTGCGGTCTATCTGATCTGGCTCGGCGTCACCAGCCTGCTCGCCCTGCGGCATCGGGCCGATGCCGCAGAAGCCGCCGCGGACGACACCGCGGGCGGCAGCATGCTGCGCGCCTGGCTGCGCGGTGCGCTGTCCAACCTGCTCAATCCGAAGGTCGGCGTCTTCTACATCGCGATGCTGCCGCAGTTCATCCCGCCGACGGCGCCGCACCTGCTGATGGGCGCGGCGCTCACCATGGTCCATTTCCTCGAGGGCATGCTGTGGCTGACCGTCCTTATCCTCGGCGTCCGGTTCATGCGGGCCTGGCTCGGCCGTCCCTCGGTCAAGCGAGCGATGGAGGCCGTCACCGGCACGGTGCTCGTCGCGTTCGGACTGAAGCTGGCTCTGTCGGATAACGCGTGACCGCGTTGCCGCCCAACCGGATTCGGCACGGCGGACACCGATTACGATCACCGTGATGCTGATCCCCGCGGCCGCGGCGTTCGGTGCCGTACGCTGCGCGACCGCTGGAGTGTCGACGAGGGATGCCGGTGGCGCCCGCCGCGGCGGATGGTAGGAAAGGGAACGTGTCCACAACTGTCGAAGGATCGGTCCCCAACAGCAGCTCTCGCGCGGTAGCCGAGGTGGTGGACCTGGTCAGCGCGCTGATCCGGTTCGATACCTCGAACACCGGCGACCTCGCCACCACCAAGGGGGAGCGCGAGTGCGCGGAGTGGGTGGCCGAGCAACTGCACGAGGCGGGGTATACGACCGAATACGTGGAGTCGGGAGCGCCGGGGCGCGGCAACGTGTTCGCCCGACTGGCGGGCGCCGACAACAGCCGCGGGGCACTGATGATCCACGGGCATCTGGACGTGGTGCCCGCCGAGGCCGCCGACTGGAGCGTGCACCCGTTCTCCGGCGCGGTCCGCGACGGCTACGTGTGGGGGCGCGGCGCCATCGATATGAAGGACATGGTCGGCATGATGCTGGCCATCGCCCGTCAGTTCAAGCGGGAGGGCACGGTCCCGCCCCGCGATATCGTGTTCGCGTTCCTGGCCGATGAGGAGAACGGCGGCAAGTGGGGATCGCAGTGGCTGGTGGACAACCGCCCCGACCTGTTCGACGGCATCAGCGAAGCGGTGGGTGAGGTCGGCGGCTTCTCGCTGACGGTCCCGCGTCCCGACGGCACCGAGCGCAGGCTCTATCTAGTGGAGACGGCCGAGAAGGGCCTCGGCTGGATGCGGTTGCGCGCCAAGGCCCGAGCGGGCCACGGCTCGTTCCTGCACGAGGACAACGCGGTCACCATTCTGGCCGCCGCCGTGGCGCGGCTCGGCCAGCACACCTTCCCGGTGGTGATGTCGGATTCGGTGTCGCAGTTCCTCGCGGCGGTGTCGGAGGAGACCGGGCTGGAGTTCGATTCGGACGGTCCCGACATCGAAGGCCAGCTGGCCAAGATCGGCACCCTGTCCCGCATTATCGGTGCGACACTGCGGGATACGGCGAACCCGACCATGCTGCAGGCCGGCTACAAGGCCAACGTGATCCCGCAGACCGCGGAGGCGGTGGTGGACTGCCGGGTGGTGCCGGGCAGGCAGGCGGCGTTCGAACGGGAAGTGGACGAGCTGATCGGCCCGGACGTCGAACGCGAGTGGATCACCAAACTTGACTCGTACGAAACGACTTTCGACGGCCACCTGGTCGACGCGATGAACGCCGCGATCCTCGCCCACGACCCGCAGGGGCGTACCGTGCCCTACATGCTCTCCGGTGGCACCGACGCGAAGGCGTTCGCCCGCTTGGGTATTCGGTGCTTCGGTTTCGCGCCGCTGCAACTGCCGCCGGAACTGGACTTCGCTGCACTGTTCCACGGTGTCGATGAGCGAGTTCCGGTGCAGGCGCTGGAATTCGGCACCAAGGTACTGGAACACTTCCTCCTGAACAGCTGACAACCCGAAAGGACCACCCGTGCCCGATTACTCCTTCAACCCGTATGACGCGCTGCCGCAGCTGCCGTCGTTCACGCTGACCTCCGACGATGTCACTGACGGCCAGCAGTTCGGCAACGATCAGGTCAGCGGTGTGTTCGGCGCGGGCGGCAAGGACATCTCGCCGCAGCTGTCATGGTCCGGATTCCCTGCGGAGACAAAGAGTTTCGCGGTCACCGTGTTCGATGTCGACGCGCCGACGGCGTCCGGGTTCTGGCACTGGGCGGTCGCCGACATCCCGGTCGGTGTCACCTCGCTGCCCAGCGGTGCGGGCAGCGACGGCGGCGCCTTGCCGACGGGCGCGCTTTCGCTGCGCAACGACGCCGGCATCACCGGATTCGTCGGCACCGCACCGCCGGCCGGCCACGGCTACCACCGCTACTTCATTGCGGTGCACGCGGTGGACGTGGCGAGCCTCGGCCTCGACGAGAACGCGAGCCCGGCCTACCTCGGCTTCAACCTGTTCTCGCACGCGATCGCTCGCGCCACGATCGTCGGCACCTACGAGCAGAAGTAGTTTCGGGCAAACGCCGGTGGCCCTGGGCAAAAGCCCAGGGCCACCGGCGTTTTCGAGCTACTTGACGTTGACGACGTTCGCGGGCACCTCGGCGGCGTAGAGCTCGCCGATCGCACCGGCGTACTTCGCCGCGATCGGGTTGCGCCGCAGCTTGAGCGTCGGGGTGAGCTCGTCACCGCCGGGCTCCCACGCCTTGTCCACGATCACGAACCGCTTGATCTGCTCCACCCTGGACAGCTTGGTGTTGCCGGCCTGCACGGCGGCGAGCACCTCGTCGACGATCTCCTGCCGGGTCGACAGCGCCGTCAGGTCCGCGTCGGGGGTGCCGAGCGACTTGGCGCGCACGGCAGCCGTGTCGGGGTCGAGCACGATCAGCGCCGCGATGTACGGCTTCGCGTCGCCGATCGCGACCACCTGGCCGACCAGCGAGGACATCGCCTTGACCGCGTTCTCGATGTTGGTCGGCGAGATGTTCTTGCCCGCCTCGCTGATGATGAGTTCCTTCTTGCGGTCGACGATGGTGACGTAGCCGTCGCCGTCGATGGTGGCGACGTCGCCGGTGTGCAGCCAGCCGTCGGCGTCGATCGCCTCGGCGGTCTTGTCCGGCATCTTGCGGTAGCCGGGGGTGACGATCGCGCCGCGCACCAGCAGCTCGCCGTCCTCGTCGAGGCGCAGCTCGACCCCGTCGAGGGCGCGGCCCACCGAACCCGGCTTCGGCTTGGCCAGTTCGGTGAAGGTGCCGACGCCGGAGGTCTCCGACATGCCCCACACTTCGGTGACGGTGAAGCCGAGGCCGAGCATGTATTCCAGCGTCTCCGGCGGGATCGCCGCGGCGCCGGAGGCCGCGACCTTGAGGGTGTCGAGACCGAGGGCGTGGCGCAGCTTGCTGAGCACCAGCGCGTCGGCGAGCTTGTGCTGCACGCTGAGCAGCGGCCCGCGCCCTGAGCCTGCGAGGTCGGCGCGGGCGGCGGCGACGCCGACGCCGATGGCCCAGTTGGCGAGGTTCTTCTTGACCGGGCTCGGCTCGGTCGCCAGCTTCGCGTCGATGCCTGCCTTGATCTTCTGCCAGACGCGCGGGACGCCGAAGAACGCGGTGGGGCGCGCGTCGGGCAGCGCGGCGGCGATCTCGCGTGGATCGGGGACGCAGGTCATCTGCACGCCGGTGAAGAGGTTGGCGCAGTGTCCGGAGATGCGGTCGGCGACGTGCGCGGCGGGCAGGTAGGACACCGACCGGTCGTCGATGCCGAGGACGAGCGGCCCGGTCACCAGGCCGACGATCTGCGCGACGACATTGCGGTGGGTGATCTCGACGCCCTTGGACGGGCCGGTGGTGCCCGAGGTGTAGATCAGGGTGGCCAGGTCGTCCGGCTGCACGGCCCGCCAGGAGGCCTCGAAGTCGAAGTCGGCCAACGGGTTTGCCTCGACATCGGCGAGGCTGATCGTGCCTGCGGCCGAGCCGTCGACGAGGACGATGTGCTCGAGCGGCACGCCTGCACCCTGCACGGCGCCGAGGAAGACCTGCTCGGTGACGACGACCTTGTTTTCGGCGTTGGTGAACAGGTGCGCGATCTGCTCGGGGGAGCTGGTGTTGTAGATCGAGAACGGGGCGGCGCCGAGGTGCAGCGCTGCGGTGTCGACGAGGTTGAACTCGGGTCGGTTGGTGAGCATGATGCCGACGGTGTCGCCGCGGCTGACGCCGAGTGCGGCCAGGCCTGCGGCGATGACGCGGACCCGCTCGCCGTACTGCCGCCAGGTGATCTCCTGGGTGCCGCCTACCGTCCGGAGTGCGACCTGCTCGGGTCGCAAGGTCAGGGTCTCCTGGAAGGCTTCCGTGACGGTGTAGACCGTTTTGCCCGATTTGTGCGAATAGCCGATGTCTGTTGTCGTCATATCCCTGTTCCGATTTCCATGCGATGAACCGCGCCTCGCGGCGTCCGCACGCGGGCGGTTCGAAGACCCGAATCCTGACATAATGCGGCGACGCGTCTGTCAGTTTCTCACGAGTCGGCGCACCAGGAGTGGCGCGGCTCACTCATGGTAACTAGATCGGCGGGGAATGACGGGGCTTACGCGCAAGGTAATGGCCGTGCACCCGCCTGCGCAGCGCGAACCAGCCACTACGCAGGAACAGCCACAGCTCGGCGAAGCGCGCGTCCGCGGTCGGATGCAGGTGTCCACTCAGTCGCTGGGCCTCGCGCAGCTCCAGCGCGCGCGGGCTGCGCGGGCGCGTGTGCAGCGACCGCACGGTGACCTTGATGCCCGCCGCGCGCACCGCGCGGACCTTGTCCGGATTGTTCGTCATCAGGCGCACCGAGCGCAGGCCGAGGCGTTCCAGCGCCACGGCCGCATGGTCGTAACTGCGCGAGTCCGGCTCCAGGCCGAGGCTCTGGTAGCTGCGGAACGTGTCGACCCCGTCGCGCTGGCTGGTTCGCAACCCGCGCGCCTTGTTGACCAGGCCCGCGCCGCGACCCTCCTGCTCCAGGTAGATCAGGATGCCGGAGCCCGCCGCCTGGATCAGGTCCATGGCCTTGTCCAGGGCGGGTCCGCAGTCGCAGTCGTCGGCCTGCAGCGCGTCGCCGTAGAGACAGCGCGAATGGATCCGGACCAGGCAGCCGTCGGTGAGCTCACCGAAGATCAGCACATGCCCGCCGTCGCGCGCTTCGGGTAATTCCAGCACCCGAACTCGAAGGTCGTTTCCCTTGCGGAACATCCGGTGGCCGGTGTCGGCAAGGTCCCACTCGGCAATGGTCAAACTGCTTCCTTCGCAATGGATCTTGGGGCACAGGTCGAATAGGGACCGACGTTCGCGGGCGCTTGGCCCTGATCGTCGACAGCAGAGGATAGACCCGGCAGCGCAGGCGTGCGCGGCGGTAGCGCGGCCACGACGCTTGCGACGTCGAGTCCGAGTGGCGCGGGCGGCAATTGGGCGGCGCGGGGTCGTCGCGCCCGCCACTCGACGAGCAGGCCACGGTGCCACAGCGCGTAGCCGAGGGTCAGCAGCAAGCCGACGAGCACACCCGCCGCCACCTGACCCGTCGCCACGAGCAGGACCGACATGATCGCGACCGCGCCGACCGCGGCGAACTCCCGGTTCATCAGCGGCAGGAACGTCCGCCAGGCCACCGGCGGCGCGACCGGCGCCGTCGGCCACGACGCATCGGCGATCGGGATCATGTGCCCGCGATGCACCCGTTTCGCCTCGAGATAGGCGAGCGCCCGCTCGCTGCGGACCGGCGTGATCATCGGCAGCACCACCACGTCGAGACCGGCGGCGCGGACGGCGTCGACCTTGGCCGGGTTGTTCGTGAGCAGCTGGATCGAGCGCAGCCCGAGCTCGAACAGGCCGCGGGCCGCCGCGTCGTAGGTCCTGGCATCGACGGGATAGCCGAGCTCCTGATAGCTGGTGAAACTGTCGAGCGCGTGCCGTTCGCTGTGCCGGTAGCCGCGCGCCTTGTTGACCAGGCCCGCGCCGCGCCCCTCCTGCTCCAGGTAGACAAGCACACCGGAGCCTGCGCGTTGCATGAGGTCAAGGGCCGCTTCGAGTTCCGGCCCGCAATCGCAGTCGTCGGAGCCGAGCACCTCGCCGTAGAGACAGCGCGAGTGGATCCGGACGAGGCAGTCCTCGGGGGTGAGGTCACCGAAGATCAGCAGATGTCCGCGTTCGCCCGCGTCGTCTAGTTCTGACACCCTGATCCGCAGACCGTTGTCCTTGCGTACGACCCGGTGATCGGTATCGGCAAGGTGGGACAGGGGTGTGGTCAATGCTGCTCCTCCGAAGCAAGTCGGTTGATGCGGTCGATTTCGCTGACCGGCGGCATTGCTCCGGGGACGTCCCCGAACGACTGCGTTGCCACCATCGCAGCGGTCGCCCAGACGTAGTCGTCTTTGTCGGCGGGCCTGCGGGTCGAAACGAGACGGTATACCAGCGCCGCCGCGAAGGCAGCCTGCGCTCCCGGTGAATCTTCCATGGCGGCGGGAAATGCCGGAATCTGCAGGTTCACCCGGTCCGACCAGACGGTGCAGCCGAAGTCCTCGGTCGCGCAGACCGAGCGCACGCCGAGCGCCCGGAGTCGTTGGGCGGTATCGGTAGTGGAGGCGGCCGCCACCTCGGGGACGAGCGCGGCGAGGTCGTGACTGGTGCCCGCCAGGTAGTCGACGGCGCCGAGGTAGCGGTACAGATATTGCGGCAGGGCGATGGGCGGACCGGGATGCACCACGAGCAGTGGCCGTGGCTCCATCCGCTGGACCAACGCCATCACCTGCTCGATCACGGCACTCGGCTGCTCGAAGGTGAGCAGCACCGCGTCGGAGGCCGCGACCGCCGAACGGATCCTGGTACTGCGTAAGTCGTGTGCGCTCAGCCGGATTCGGTCGTCGCGACAGCCGATGAGCCCGGCCGCGCCGGTGCTGGTGATCATCACCGCGGTCACCGGGGTCGGCGCGTCGGGCACCACCTTCACCAGGTCGGTGTCGACGTTCTGGGAGCGCAGATAGTCCAGGACGCGCTTGCCCGCGTCGTCGTCGCCGACCGCGGAGATCAGCCGGACCTGCAGGCCGAGCCGTGCGGCGGCGACGGCACGGTTGAGTCCCTTGCCGCCGGGATGTTCCTCGAAGCTGTTGCCCACCACAGAGGCGCCGGGCATGGGGATGTGATCGACGAAGTAGATGTGGTCGATCACCGCGTCACCGAAGACCGTGACCACGCCCCGAACCGCCGGTGTGGCAGGCGCTTTCGGCGACGGTGTGGACTTGACCGCAGGTTCGGCCTGTGGGCGGGCGTCGTAGACCGATTCGTTGACGAGCAGGCTCGCCAGGGCGGTGAACGCACGGCGTTCCGGCGTGGCGCGCAAGGATCGGACGGTCAGGGCGCGCGGCGTCGGTTCGGCGTCGAGGGTGTCGTGCAGCAGCTGCCAGCCCTCGGCGAGGTATTCGCGTCGTTCGCCGAGATCCGCGGCGTACAGCCGGTCGAGATCGACACTGTCGGAAGCGGTTTCCCGAAGTAGGCCGAGGGACAGTTCGGCGTCGGCGATGATCCGGTTGGTCGGCTCCAGTTGCGCGGCCAGGTTCCGGACCACCGGCAGCACCGCCTCCTCGGGTTCGACTCCGTGGCGGCGGGCGTGCTGGCGCACCGCGAGCAAGTCCAGCAGTGGTGCGACGTCGATTTCGGTGGTGCGTAATCGATCCGAGCTCAGACCAGAGCGTTTGCACAGCCGCGTGAGGATATTGCGGACGGCAACGATTCCCGAGTCCTGCGGGATCATGGCAGGTCAGCCTCTCTCTGGTCGTTGCTGGGGAGTCGCGCTGACGATAGGCGGGAAAACCGGGTTTAGCCAGCCGACGAACTGTCAATTACCAACCTACAACGGCAATTGACGGTCCGATACGGCAAATGCCACACTGGGCTTGGCGAAACTTCGCCTCCCCAGCCACCTCGGGAGGGGACCCGGAGATGAAAATCGTTCTCCTGATTCGGCAGAGCAGGCGGCGAAAGCCACACCGACACAACGGCTCCGACACCGACCTCGAGCCGAACCTGGTCACGGACTAGGCGGGCCTCGCGCGCTCGCCTGCCCCCGCATCCCATCCAGATCAAGCCGTCGCGCGCACCGCTTCCCCGAGGAAGCCTGCCGGGCCGACCGCACCACGCGGGTCGGCCCGGCTCCGCACCCACCAAGCAGGCGCGTCGGTGGCTCCTCCGCGGAGGAGGCAACCGTGACGATCTACGAGAACAGCCGGGCGATGACGAGCAGCGACACCTCCGAATGGGCGTGGCGGGTAGCGGGTCACGAGGCATCGGCATGGCGCCTGAGCTGGTTGCCGCACCGGCTCAGCTACGAACAAGCCCGAGCCGGCATGGAATTGGACGAGCTGCTGAGCCGCAACGGCTCGGCGGCTACCGACACCGCCGGCGGTCACCCGGCAGGGGACCCATCGACGCAGGAGCGGGCCGAGACACTGGCCGCGGTCCTGGGAATCACGGTGCAGCGGGCCACCACTTTGCTGCACCTGCGGATGCACGACAGGAGGCATTCGCAATGATCGAACTGCTACACCGGAGGCAGCGATGACTGTGCACACCACCCCATTCACCATGATCAGTGACAAGACCCCGGAGTGGGCGTTCAGGGAGCCGGGCAGCGTGGCGGGCTGGCGGTTGAGCTGGCTACCCGAGCACACGTTGACCGAAGTGCAGGCGCGCGCGGGCATGGAGCTCGACGAACTGCTGAGTGACCCGGCGGCCACCCAGGACAGCAGGACCCAATCGGTCATCGAGACCTGCGCCGAGGTGGTCGGCATCCGCTGGGAACAGGCGGTCGTGTTGCTGGCCAAGCGGATTGCGGCCCGACTGAACCAAGGCCGGTCCGCGCAAGGCGACCCGGTGCCGCGCGGGCAGGCCAGGTCGCATCCGCTGCGCAAGCACGTCGTCGAACCGCCGTTTGTGCACTGAGTCGGTCGGCGGTCAGTCGCGGCCGTCGGAAAGCGTTGGTAATCCGGCGATCCGGTCGATCTCGTCGACGGCAGGCATGGCGTCGGACACGTCGCCGAACGACTGGGTCGCGGCCATCGCGGCGGTGGCCCACTCGAAGTCGGATCGGTCGGCAGGGCGCTCATTGGTGACCAGCCGGTAGGCGAGGGCGGCGCCGAAGGCCGCATAGGATCCCGGCGAATCCTCGAGCAGCGCCGCAAGGGAGCGGGGCACATCGAGATTCAGCGCCGTCGAGCGCACGCTGCATTCGAATCGTTCGACGGCGCACACACTTCCGACGCCCTGGGCGAGCAGTTGCGGCGCGATCTCGAAACCGAAGTCGGGGATCGGTGCTGCGCCGGACCGCCCCGGCTCGGCCACCAAATCGCCGAGCTCCCTGCGGGTCCCGATCAGGTAGTCGATCTTGCCGAAGTATTTGGAGATGTACTGCGGTGCATCCGTCGACGGTGTGGCCTGTACGAGCACTCGCGGCCGTCCGCGTCCTGGTCGGATCACCGCGAGCGCCTGCTCGACCACGGCGATCGGCGGCTCGAAGGTGAGCAGCACCGCGTCGGCGGTCGTAAGCGCGGAACGCGCCGCGGGCGTGCGCAGGTCGTCGCGGCTCAACCGGACCGCGGCATCACTGTCGCCGATGATGCCGGTGGCGCCGCTGCTGGCGATGATGACAGCGACAACCGGTGTCGACTCACCCGACACGACCTTCACCAGTTCGGTGTCGACGCCCTGGCGACCCAGATACCGGATGATGCGCCGACCGGCGACGTCACCGCCGACCGCGCTGATCAGCTGGACCCGCAACCCGAGCCGGGCCGCGGCCACCGCGCGATTGAGACCTTTGCCGCCGAAGTGCTCCTCGAAACGTCCACGCGCCGTGCTGCCTTCGGCGGGCAGTCGGTCGGTGCGGTAGATGTGGTCGACAACGGCGTCGCCCATGATGGTGAGCACGCCTCGATCCCCGGAGACCATGCGCCGCCCCCTCGGGTGCCTGTTGGGTTGTGCCCCAACCAGAATAAGCCGCGCAGGCCCGATCCGGCCGCGATCCTCACCATTGCAGAACCGGCGGCGACCTCAGGCGTTGGCGGTGTGCTCCGCCCCGATGGCGTCGGCGATGTTCTGATAACCGTTGGCGCGCAAGCGCTCCGCGAGGCCGCGGTGGATCTTGCGGGTCCAGAACGGGCCGCCGTAGATGAAGCCGGTGTAGCCCTGCAGCAGCGTGGCGCCCGCCTGGATCCGCTCCCAGGCCTGATCGGCGGATTCGATACCGCCGACGGAGATCAGCACGAGGCGATCGCCGACCCGGCGATACAACCGGCGCAGCACATCGAGGGAACGGTCGGCGACCGGCGCACCGGACAGCCCGCCCGCGCCCATCGCCTCGACCTCGGCCGCGGGGGTGCGCAGGCCGTCGCGGCGGATGGTGGTGTTGGTGGCGACAATGCCTGCGAGGCCGAGCTCGACGGCGAGATCGGCGACGGCGTCGATGTCCTCGTCGGACAGGTCGGGCGCGATCTTCACCAGCACCGGTACCTCGACACTGTCGAGCACCGCCTGCAGCAGCGGCCGCAGCGATTCGACGGCCTGCAGGTCGCGCAGACCCGGGGTGTTGGGCGAGCTGACATTGACGACGACGAAGTCGGCGAGCGGCCCGAGCAGCGCCGCGCTGATCGCGTAATCGCCTGCGGCCTCGGCAGCTTCGACGATCTTCGTCTTGCCGATATTGGCGCCGATCGGCACGTCACCGCGGCGCCCGCGCAGCTGCTCGGCGGCGGCCGATGCGCCGAAGTTGTTGAACCCCATGCGGTTGATCAGCGCATGATCGGCGGGCAGCCGGAACAGGCGCGGCGCGGGATTGCCCGGCTGGGCCTGCGCGGTGACCGTGCCGATCTCGGCGAAGCCGAAACCGAGCGGCGCCCACGCGTCGACGCCGTCCGCGTTCTTGTCGAAGCCCGCGGCCAACCCGAGCGGCGCGGGGAAGTCGATGCCGAACGCGGTGTTGCGCAGGATCGGATCGTCGGCCGCGAGCAGCTTGGTCATCGCCACGCGGCTCGGCGCGAAACGCGCGGCCAAGCGCATGGTTGCGAAGACGATGTGGTGGATGCGTTCCGGCGGAACCAGGAACATCAGGCGTAATAGCAGGGCGTACATCAGCTCACATTCCCGGTTCCGGCTGGGGTAGCGCGGTCTTTCGGCGGCGCAGCAGCACCCGGCGGCTGCCGTCGGTGTAGGCGCGAACGCGGGACAGCTCCCAGCCCCCGAACTCGGCCTGGATGGCCAGCCGCATGGACGCGGTCACTCTGGTCACGTCCGGCGGCAGGCGCAGCGGCACGTATTCATAGTCGTCACTGGTGGTTTCCCAGCCGACAGGCAGGCCGCGTCGCCGCGTCCGCCGGTCGGCGGGCTCGTGTGCTGCCGGTTCATCCTCCGCGCGCGTTGCCCGAGTCATCAGTGCCCTCTCTTCCGATCGTCCGCGCGGATCCGCTGCAGGCCGTCGCCGGTCGCGGACCCCACGAACATGTCACCGGTGCGCTGCTCGATGGTCACCGAGTTCGGCTGCCGGACGGTGGCGTACCGTCCCACCTCTTTCGGTATACCCGTCGACAGGTCGAATCCGACGACTTCGTTGCTCTGCGTGCACGTCACCCACACGGTGTCGGACCGCTGATCGTAGGCAAGCGCGTAAGGGGAAGAGTTTACCGGGAACCGCTGACGCAGGACGAGAGGTGCGGCACTGAAGACCAACAGTTCGCCGCCCGCGGTGTCGGTCACCAGGATGCGGCCGAACCGATCGGAGATCATCGTCGTTGCGCCGTCGCCGGCTCGAAGTGACAGGCCGAGGCCGTCTTTGCCTGGTTCGATCTCGGTGACCGAGGTCTGGCGGCGGTCGAGCACGGTGACGCGGTCGTCGGTGTAGGTGAGCGCGTCGGCGGAGGCGAGACCGTCGACGGTGGAGACGACCGCGCCCTGCGGGGAGAGGGTGCGGACCTTGCCGTCGGCGGTGCCGACGAGCAGCCTGCCGTCGTCGAGATACTGGACCGAGCGGGCGTCGCCTGCGACCGGGACCTCGGTGACCGCGCGGGTGGCGAGGTCGACGCGAAGGATCCGTTTGGCGGCAGGGATCAGTACTTCGCCGGGTTTGCCCTGGCTGATGGCGACGCCGGGGGCGGGGAGGGACACGGCGTCGACGCCGGGCGTACCTGCGAGTTTCGCGGGGTCGATGACGAGCAGCGTGCTGCTCTTCGGGTTGGTGATGTCGAGTGCGGCCAGCCGACCGGTGCTCGCCTCGGCGAAAAGGCCTGCGATCGGGGTGCCGAGCGGGGTGACCTCGCCCGCGGGCGTGGTGGTCGGCGTGGGTGCGGTCGCGGCGACGGCCGGGTCTCTGGTGGGCAGGTTTTCACTGTTGGAGCTGGAGGAACATCCGGTGAGCAGGACGAATGCCATGCCGCCCGCGACCAGCGCTGGGACACGTGCGCGCCGGTGCCGGACCCTCACCTCCGGGTGTTTCGCGAACGCCGCCGACGGAACATCGGGTCGGGCCTGGCGGCGGTAGCGGGCCGTCACCACGGTGGGCCTCGCGAACGCCGCCACCTGAACCCAGCCGCGAGGGCGCATCCAGCGAACTCCTTCTTACCGTCGAATAAACCGCAACGTCACCATCTGACCATGATGGCGCAACACCGCGGCCTACCGGGGTGTCGGCTGGGGGAGAATGTGGGTGATGGGGGTTACCGTTGAGTTGAATCAGTGTCCAAATCAGGGAGATCCGGTTGATAGCCGACCATACGTCGGGCTTTGCCATCGATGACATAACCGTTGGTCCGTTCGCTCATGGGTTCGGAACGACCGGCGATGGCAGGCCCTACGCGTTTCGTACGGTCCGATCCACGCTGACGCTGGAGATCTACCGACCCGACCTCACCAGCGCGGTGCCGAGCCCGGAGGACGTCGTCGCGGTCGCCGAGGCGCGGGTCACCGATATCGACCTCGACGACGAACGCAGCGTCGTCGCGTTGGTGCGGGACCTGATCCCCGACGCCGCGCCGGTCGCCGTGCCGGATCGTGACGTGACAACTGTTCGCGCGTTGCTCGGTCGGATCAGTTCCGTGATTGATGGTATGTAGATGGGGATGCCATACACACGATGCGCCCTGACCACGGCCACCCTCGTCCTGCTTGCCTGCGCCGCCTGCAGCACCGGGCCGGACGAGGCGGCCGTCGACGCCGCGCGTTCGGCGGCCAATGCTTCCCTGTCCGCCTCCGTCACCACCTCCTCGATCGCCGCGCACCCGCCGCTGCCGACCGCGGCCCAGCTGGACTCGCAGATCAAGCGGGCGCTCGACCCCGCGCTGCCCGACAGCGAACGCACCGACCTCATCGAGGACGGCGACGCGTTCAAGACGGCTATCCCGGACATGTACAAGGCGCTGCAAGACAATCCGCGCGCCGTCTATGGGGTCACCGACCCGGTGTTCGACAACCACGACGGCACGCTCACCGCGACGATGCGCCTGGACAAAGACGGAACAGGGTCCGCGGTGCGCACCACCGTCGTGCACTTCGTGCTGCACGACGGTAAGTGGAAGATCTCGCGCACCGACCTGTGCGGGATCCTGCGTTCGGCCGACTACCGCACCGCGGCCTGCGGCTGACCCGGGTGTCCGGCTTACGCAGCGCGCCCTCGGTACGCGCAGTGCCGCAAGGGGATTCGAAGGTGCACTCCGGATTGCTGCGGTGGGGCCGGTGCGTCTACCGGCACCGGTTCCTTGTGCTCGGCGTGTTCGCGCTGGCGGTCGTGCTGTCCGGGCTGTACGGGCGCGGCCTCGCGGATCGGTTGACGCAGGAGGGCTGGTTCGACGAGACCAGCGAATCGGTGGCGGCGTCCAAGATCGCCGACGCCACCTTCGGTCGCGACACCGACAGCGACCTGATCCTGCTCTACACCGCGCCCGCCGGGACCACCGTCGACGACCCGGCGGTGCGCAGCGCCGTGACCGGCGCGTTGAACGGATTGCTCGCGCAGTTTCCCGACAACATCCTGAAGATCGACAGCTACTGGGACAGTCCGTTCGCGGCGAACGCCACCGATGCCTCGCACACCCATGCGTTCGCGAGTGTCGGGTTGCGGGGTGAAGGGACCGCGACCGTCGAGAACTATTCGGCGATCAAGGATCACCTCGGCGCCGGGCGTGCCGGTGGCGGACCTGGCGGCACCACGGTGCAGCTGGCCGGGTTGCAGCCGGTGCTCGCCGGCCTGAATACCGGTATGCAGGACGACATTCACCGCGCAGAGCTGATCGCGCTGCCGTTGGTGGCGATCCTGTTGTACTTCGTGTTCGGCGGGGTGATCGGTGCGTTGCTTCCGGTGCTGATCGGTGGGATGACGATCATGGGCACCGCCGGAATCATGCGCGGGCTCACCGGGTTCATCGACGTGAACGTGTTCGCCAGCACGGTGATGACGTTGGTCAGTCTCGGATTGGCCATCGACTACGGACTTTTCACGGTCACCCGATTCCGGGAGGAGCTCGCCGCGGGGCGGACCGTGGAGGAGGCGACCGCACGCACCGTCGCCACCGCCGGGCGCACGGTGCTGTTCTCGGCGGCGATCATCGCGGTCAGTCTCGGGGCGCTGTTCATCTTCCCGAACGGGGTGCTGCGATCGGTGCCCTACGGCGGCATCAGTTCGGTGCTGCTGGCGGCGCTGCTTTCGGTGACGGCCTTGCCCGCCGCACTCAGCATCGCCGGGCGGCGCATCGATCTGCTCGGGTGGAAACGGTTCTCCCGCACCCAGACCGAGGCGCAGATCGACGCGGGATTCTTCTCCAGGCTGGCGCAGTGGTCGATGCGGCGGCCGTGGGCGGTCGCGGTGCCGATCGTGCTCGTGCTGCTCGCGTTGAGCATTCCGATCCGCCACATCGAGTTCGGCGGGATCAGTGAGAAATATCTCGGCGCGGAGAATTCGGCGCGCGTTGCGCAGGAGCGATTCGACGAACTGTTCCCCAGTTTCCGCACCGAACCGCTGAAACTTGTTGTGCTCGGCGCGAGCCCGGAGCAGCTCAGCGATATTCGGTACGCGGCGAGTCAGATCCCCGGGCTCACCGGACGATTCGAGCCTTCGGTGGCGACCAAGGACGGCGTCAATGTGCTGCAGGCCGGGCTGGCCGACAAGCAGGACTCCGACCGGGTGATCAATGCCCTACGGGCGATACCGGAACCGCCGGGGGTGGAGGTCATGGTGGCCGGGGTGCCCGCGTTGGAACGCGACAGCATCAACGGGCTGCTTGCCGGGCTGCCGGTGCTGGTGGCGCTGCTCGCGGCGGCGGCATTGGTGCTGATGTATGCCGCGTTCCGGTCGATGGTGTTGGCGGTCAAGGCCGTTGCGATGAGTGCGTTGAGTTTGGTGTCGACGATGGGGGTGCTCACGTGGGTGTTCGTGGAGGGGCACGGGGCGGGGTTCTTCCATTTCACCCCTGGGCCACTGATGTTCGCGGTACTGGCGTTGATCGTGACCGTAGTGTTCGGTCTGTCGACCGACTATGAGGTGTTCTTGCTGTCCAGGGTGGCTGAGGCGCGGGGCGGTGGTGCGGATCCGCCCGAGGCGATCCGGTACGGCATCGCCCACACCGGTAGCGTGATCACCTCTGCTGCAGCGATTCTCATCGTGGTCACCGGTGCGTTCGGGTTCTCGGATCTGGTGTTGATGAAGTACATCGCCTACGGGATGATCGCTGCGCTGATTCTCGACGCCACGGTGATCCGGATGCTGCTGACGCCTGCGGTGTTGAAGCTGATCTGGCGCTGACTCGACCGGATTCACCTCTGGGCCAGTGATGTTCGCGTTCACCTCCGGACCAGCCATGTTCGCGTTCACCCCTGGGGCAGTGATGTTCGCGGTGCTGGGGCCGATCGTGACGTAGTGTTCGGAAAAAGCTGCCGCAGTGGGCGTTCAGCGCCGGATCGGCAGGACCAGCTGTGCGCCGGTGACCGGGTGGTTCAACACCTCGACGGGGTGCTGGTAGACGCGGGTGAGCAATGCGGTGGTGAGCACCTCGCGCGGCGGGCCGTCGGCGGCGATGCGACCCGCGTCGAGCACGGCGACACGATCCGAATAGGCGGCGGCAATGCCGAGATCGTGCAGGACGACCACGACAGCGGCGCCGGCCGCGGCCCGCGCGGTGGCGAGTCGAAGCACTGCTTCCTGATGGCCGAGATCGAGCGCGGCGGTCGGTTCGTCGAGCAGCAGAGTTCCGGTGTCCTGCGCGAGCACGCGGGCCAACGCGACGCGGGCCCGTTCACCGCCGGACAGCGTCGGAAACGACCGGGTGGCAAGGTGTTCCACGTCGGCGGCGGCCATCGCGGCGGCGATCCGCTCGTCGTCGAGTGCCCGCCGCTCGGTGCGCAACCACGGCGACCGCCCCATCGCGACCACCTCGCGAGCGGTGAAAGGGAAACCGACAGTGTGGTTCTGCGGGAGCACCGCCCGCCGCCGCGCCATATCGAGCGTCGACCAATGCGTCAGCGCCTGCCCTTCGAGCTCGACCGTCCCCGCGCTCGGCGTGAGTTCCCCGGCCAACGCCGCAAGCAACGTCGACTTACCAGCCCCGTTGGGCCCGACCAACGCAACGATTTCCCCTGCGACAACATCGAAGTCGACCTCGTCGAGCACGCGCCTCCCCGCACTGTTCGCGCCCCGCCGTTCGATACTCACCCCCCGTGCCCGCAACGTCACCGCACCCTTCTCCGGCGCTTCGGGCAACTCGTGCGTCCGCGCAAACACCCCACCGAGCTGCCGAACCCCGCTCATGCGCGCATCTCGCTGCCGCTCGGCCCCGTCACACGCGGTGCAAGCTGGTGCGTGATTCGCGCTTGTCGTTCACTCAAGACTGCGCCTCGCCGCACGGCCCCGTCATGCGCGTTGTGCTGGTGCGTGATTAGCGCTCGTCGTCCACTGATGACTCCGGCTCGCCGGCGCACGGCTTCGTCGTGCACGATGCGCGCTGGCGGGATGATTCGCTCACAGCGTTTGCTCATGACTGCGGCTCGCTGGCGCTCGACTGCGCCATGCGCGTTGTGCTGGTGCATGATTCGCGCTCGTAGTTCGGTGCTGACTCCGGCTCGCCGGCGCACGGCTTCGTCCTGCACGATGTGTGCTGGCAGGATGATTCGGTCACATCGTTTGCTCATGACTACGCCATCTGCGTTGTGCTGGTGCGTGATTCGCGAGCTCATGCCCAACCTCCGGCACGTGCTCGGGTGCGGCGCAGCAGCCAGAAGAAGAAGGGGCCGCCGACGAGGGAGGTGAGCATGCCGAGGGGGAGGTCGGCGTTGTGCACCAGCGAGCGGGCGCCGACATCGGCGGCAAGCAGGACGACGGCGCCGACGATGGCGCTGAGCGGGATCAGCACGCGGTGGGCGGGTCCGACCAGCATGCGGACGAGGTGCGGGACGATGAGGCCGACGAACAGCACGATGCCGTTGAAGGCGACGCCTGCGGTCGCGAGGAGCGCAACCACCAGAATGACGTTGCGCCGCAAGCGTTCCACGTCGACGCCGAGGTTCCGGGCGGCCGCTTCGCCGAGTGCGAGCAGGTCCAGTCGCGGCGCGATCAGGATGGCGGCAGTGACGCCGACGGCGGTGAGGCAGGCGACGATGGTCACCGAATCCCAGTTGGCGCCGTTGAGCGAACCCAACTGCCAGAACACGAGCTGATCGCGCGCGGCGGGGGAGGCGACGAACAGCAGGTACGCGATCAGCCCGCCCGCGAAGGCGTTGATCGCGACCCCGGTGAGCACCAACGTGACCACCTCGGTCCGTCCGTTGGAGCGCGAGAGCACATAGACCAGCAAGGTGGTCGCCAGCCCGGCGACGAACGCGGCCGCAGCCACCGACCAGGCGGCGACGAACGCACCACCGATCACAATGACGGTGCCCGCACCGACCGCCGCACCGGCCGACACCCCGATCACCCCGGGTTCGGCGAGCGGGTTCGCGAACACCCCTTGCAAGAGCCCGCCTGCCGTCGCGAGCGCCGCGCCCACCAGCATCGCCAACAGCACCCGAGGAAACCGCACCTCCCACAAGGTGACCTCGCCCGCAGGATGGGCAGGCATCGGCCCCCAATCCAGCCCGATCCGATGCAGCACACTCCCCGCCACCTCAGCAGGCGTCGTAGGCACCTGCCCGATCGCAGCAGAAACGAGCGCCAACACAATCAACCCGACGATCGCCACCACAAAAGCCACCGTGGTCCGCGACCGCCGCCGCGACTTAGGCGCGCCCGGCGGCTCCACTGCCACAGCCGGTTCCGTCTCGGTGGCGGCGGATTCCGTCATGCGCCCACAGTTTCCATCACGCCGGCCCGCTCAATCCCGCCACCACAGTCGACTGACATGAGGGCACGGTAAGCCACGCGCGCACCCCCACCCGCGCCGACACGGTCGGCAACGTCGATCATGCGGGCACGGGGCCGTAGATGGCCTTGCTCAGGGCCGCGATCACCTTGCCGGTGTTGGGGCCGAAGCTGAACAGCACCGAGTCCGACATGTCGACGACGCGCTTGTTGCGCCCGGCCGGAGTCTGCGCGATACCGGGGACCTTCTGCAAACCGTCCACGCCCCCAACGGATTTCAAGCCGTCGGACATCACGATCAGCAGATCGGGTGCGGCCGCGATCATGGCTTCGCTGGTGATCGAAACGAACGGTTCTTTCAACGCGGCGCCCGCGTCCTTGCCGCCGAGCGCGGCGATGAGCGCGTCCGCGCCGGACCCCGGCCCGGCCAGGAACGTGATCGAGGTGGTACGCAGGTACAGGAACGCCATGGTGAGCGCCGGATCCTGCTTGGGCACCGCGGCGGTGGCGGCGGCGATCTCGTCGCGGGTGCGCTGCCCGAGCGCCTGCCCGCGTTCCGGCACGCCGAGCGCGCCCGCGACCGCCTCGATCTGCGGGACCACACCGTCCATCGTGCGCTGCGGATCGAAGTAGACCACGGTGACGCCCGCTGCTTTGAGCTGGTCACGAATCGCGGGCGTGACACTGACGGTGTCGGTCAGGAAAACCGAAGGACGTTGCGCCAGTACCGATTCCACGCTCAACATGCCGTTGCCGCCCGCCACGTTCGGCACCTCGCGGACCGCGGGAAACGCGGCGCTGGTGCTGCGGCCGACCAGTTTGGGTCCCATCCCGAGCGCCCAGACGATCTGCGCCAGGGTGCCGTACCGATCCACCGCGATGATGCGATCGGCGTCGGTGATGGTGACGTCGGTGCCGTCGAACGAACGCACCGTCACAGGCAACGTCGGCGTAGGCAGCGGCCCGACCGGCGTCGGATCGAGATCGGTCAACGTCGCAGTGGCAGGCCCACGCTGCCCGGAGGTAGACGCGGCACTGTCATTCCCACAGCCGGCCACACCCACTACCAGGCTCAGCGCGAGAATCGCGAGAACCCCGCGCGCCCACCAAGATCGACCCGAGCCGACCCGCCGTGCCCGCCCGCACGCTTCCTCCGACGTCGCACACCTCATGTAGGTCAGCCTAAGACGTCCCACGAACCGCCCCGCACCCACCCAACACCGATCCGCCCGCACGAGTGGCACATGACTGCGGCAACACGCCGTCCCCGCCCTCCGTCATGTACCACTCGTGGACCCGGCCTGCCTGGTGGTGGGGTATTCGGTTGAGGGCGCTGACGTCATCGGGCGCCTGTCGGCCAGAGCATCGACGTCGTCGAGTGCCTGTCTGCACGAGTGGTACATGGCTGCGGCGACACGCCGTGGGAGGCCTCTGTCATGTACCACTCGTGGCGCCGGACCGCTTGGCGGTGAGCTATTCGGTGCGGGAGTTGATGTTGCCGGTCCTCCGTTATGCGCCATTCGTAGCTGAAGGCCCGCCTGCCGGTGGGCTATTCGGTCCGGGGCGCTGACGTCGTCTCGTACCAATCAGCGCGAGTGGCACATGGCTGCGGCGACACGCCGTCGCTGCCCTCCGTCATGTGCCACTCGTGGCCCAAGACCCGCCTGGTGACGAGCTATTCGGTGCTGGAGCTGACGTCGTCGAGGGCGGCAGCGATAGCGCGGGGGAGTTCGAGGGTTTCGGCGGCGAGCACACCGGTGAGCTGGCCGATATCGCGCGCGCCGACGATCATGCTCGCGACACCGGGACGATCACGGATCCACGCCAGCGCGACGGCCAGGGGTGACGTGCCCAAACCGTCGGCGGCGGTGACCAACGCATCGACCACGCGGGTCGCGCGTTCATCGAGCCTGCTGCGGATTTCGGCGGCGGTGGCTTCGTCGGCACCGCGCGAGTCGGCGGGCACGCCGTCGCGGTACTTGCCGGTGAGGATGCCGCCAGCGAGCGGTGCCGACGCGATCACGCCGACGCCGTGGTGCAGCGCGGCGGGCACGAAATCGGTTTCGGCGCCGCGAGCCAGCAGCGAGTACGACGTCTGCGCGGCACCGAGCGGGACGACGGAGGCGAGACTGGCCAGCTGCCAGGCGTTGAACCCGCGGACTCCCGCGTACCGCACTTTGCCTGCCTGCACCACCTGTTGCAGGGTGGCGGCGACCTCGTCGAGCGGGGTCCGCGGATCCCAGACCGCGACATTCCAGATGTCGAGATGGTCGGTGCCGAGCTCGAGCAGCGTCCGATCGAGCTGACGCAGCAGCGCCCGTCGTGAGGTGTCCACCGCGGCGTGCGTCGGCTGCGGCACGGCAGGCCCCGCGGGCGCGGGCAGCACCCGGGGCGCGACGCCCGCACATCCACTGAGGACGAGATCGTCGCGGGAAACGAGATCGCCGAGCAGCTCGGCCAGGATCCGCTGCGCACCACCGCCCACGTAGGCGGGCGAGGTGTCGACGAGCGTGCCGCCCGCTTCGACGAACGCCACCAACTGCACGGCAGCCTCGTCGGCGTCCGTGTGCGAACCCCACGTATGAGTCGCCAGCCCTATCCTGGACACCCGTAAACCGCTGCGGCCAACCGTCCGCTGTTCCATCACTGTGCCCGCACAATCGTCACGCCGCCAAGCCTAGAGCGTGCACGGCCATGCTTACGCGTCGCTTCGCTCAGCTCCAGCATGACCGCGTGGCGGCGGCACCTATCCGGCAGCCGACTACCGCGCAGCGTCGCACCGAACCGCCTGCGGCGAACGGGGTTACTGCCGAGCATGCCGCAGCCGAGCATGCCGTACCCGCGTCGACACTGTACTGTCGCTGCGGGATTGCGGCGGCGGGCAACGAGGTGCGCCTCGCGAATTGCCTAGGCGGAACAGTTCTTTCGGCACATCAACCACACGGAGGCGGCGCATGAGAGACCAGGAGGCTGCATGACAGGCGAATCGATGACCTGGGTGCAGGCGCTGGTGCTCGGTTTGGTGCAGGGACTGACGGAGTTCCTGCCGATCTCGTCGTCGGCGCATCTGCGGATCGTGTCGGGGGTTTTCTTCGGCGACGACGCGGGCGCCTCGTTCACCGCCGTCACCCAGTTGGGTACCGAGGCCGCCGTCCTGGTGTATTTCGCCAAGGACATCTGGCGGATCGTGCAGGCCTGGTTCACTGTGCTGCTCCGCAAGCTGAGCGCGGTGCGGGAGACCGTCCCGATCACCGATCAGGTCACCACCCGGCTGCCCGTGATCACGTCGGCGGAGGCGGACCGCTACTTCGACGAGGAGGCTCAGCGTCAGCTGGACTACCGCGTCGGCTGGTATGTGATCATCGCCACCATCCCGATCGGTCTGATCGGCTACTTGCTGAAAGACGAGATCCGCACGGCGGCCCGCAATCTGTGGCTGATTTCGTTCATGCTGATCGCGTTCGCGCTCGTCATCGCCGCGGCCGAATATTACGGACGCAAAACCCGTCCGATCGAACAGCTGACCACCCGCGACGGCTTGGTGATGGGTTTCGCTCAGTGCCTTGCGCTGATCCCCGGTGTTTCGCGGTCGGGCGCCACGTCCTCGGCGGGCTTGTTCCTCGGGTTGACCCGTGAAGCGTCCGTGCGGTTCTCGTTCCTGCTCGCGATTCCCGCGGTGACCGCGTCGGGTCTGTTCAGCATCCCTGATGCTTTCAAACCGGCCGGTGAGGGGCTCAATGCCAGTGGACCGCAATTGCTTGTCGCGACCGTGCTCGCCTTCTTCGTCGGTTACGCGTCGGTGGCATGGTTGTTGAAGTTCGTCGCGAAGCATTCGCTGAACTGGTTTGTCGGCTACCGGATCGTGCTGGGTTTGGTGATGATGGGATTACTGGCCGGCGGGGTCGTGTCCGCCACATGAGGTATGCATCGCGAAGCGATTCGATGAGGGGCGGTGGCCGGGTGACGGGTGGGCCTAGGCTGGCGTTATGACGGTGATTCTGCTGCGACACGGTGTGTCGACCTCGAACACCGCCCACACTCTGGCCGGACGCAGCACCGGTGTCGAGCTGACCGAGCGCGGCGAAGAGCAGGCAAGGGCTGTCGCCGACCGCCTCGCCGGGCTCCCGATCGACCGCATCGTGCATTCGCCGCTGTTGCGCTGCCAGCGAACTGTGGCGCCGCTCGCGGAGAAGTTCGGGCTGGAACCGGTCTTCGACGATCGGCTGATCGAGGTCGATTACGGCGAGTGGACGGGCCGACCCATCGCCGAGCTGTTGGCCGAGCCGCTGTGGAAAGTGGTGCAGCGGCACGCCTCCGGCGCGGTGTTCCCCGGCGGTGAGGGTTTGGCGCAGGTGCAGAGCCGTGCGGTGGCCGCGCTGCGCGAGCACGATCGGGCGTTGGCCGAGCAACACGGCCGCGATGCGCTGTGGGTGGCGTGCACGCACGGTGACGTCATCAAATCGGTGCTCGCCGACGCACTCGGCATCCATTTGGACGGTTTCCAGCGAATCGTGGTGGAGCCAGCGTCGATCAGCGTCGTCCGCTACACCCCGACCGCACCGTACGTGTGGCGGCTCAACGACACCGGCACCGACCTTTCGGCGTTGATTCCGCCTGCGCCCGTAGCGAATCCGGATGCCGGGGCGGACAAGGCCGATGTCGATACCTCCGGACCGATTCCCGGCGGTGAGCTGGGTGGTACCGGGAGTGCGGATAATGGGAATGCGGAGCGTTGAGATTCCTTGTACACGGTAATGGGCGTTGTATCCCAGCGCCGTGGGTAGTCGATCAGGGTCACGTATCAGGAGGTGCATGTGTCACGCGCAATCCATGTATTTCGCACCCCCGATCGTTTCGTCGCCGGGACCGTCGGTGAGCCGGGCGATCGCGCTTTCTACTTGCAGGCCGTCCAGGAACCGCGGGTTGTCAGTGTGTTGCTGGAGAAGCAGCAGGTGAAGGTGCTCGCCGACCGGATGGGTCTGCTGTTGGACGAGGTGGCCCGCCGCTTCGGCGCCGAGGTGCCACCGCAGGCCGAGGACATCAGCGACAGCGCTCCGCTGGTGACGCCGATCGACGCCGAGTTCCGGGTCGGCACCATGGGCCTCGGCTGGGACGCCGACGCCAACGCCGTCGTGGTGGAGTTGCTCGCGATCACCGAGACCGAGGTCGACGAGTCCGTGGTGCTCGACGACACCGAGGAAGGTCCGGACGCGGTCCGAGTGTTCCTCACCCCGATCCAGGCTCGCGAGTTCGCGCTGCGCTCGACCCGAGTGATCGCGGCGGGCCGCCCGCCGTGCCCGCTGTGCGGGGAGCCGTTGTCGTCGCGCGGGCATATGTGCGTGCGC
This sequence comes from Nocardia altamirensis NBRC 108246, assembly GCF_001612685.1. Taxonomy (GTDB): domain Bacteria; phylum Actinomycetota; class Actinomycetes; order Mycobacteriales; family Mycobacteriaceae; genus Nocardia; species Nocardia altamirensis. Next base: position 21,411 of record NZ_BDAY01000091.1, on the reverse strand, counting down.
ACCAACGGATACAAGCGCGGGGACATCTTCGGCGCGGCCGAGCTAGAGGAGTGAACGGTGACGCGGGCCGGGGACCGGCTGCACAGCGGTGAGCTGACAGTGATCGGGCGGATCAGCACCGCCAGCAATGTGACCCTGGTCTGCGACATCCTCGACGAGACCGAGCCGCCGCTGCGGGTGGTGTACAAGCCGGTGCGCGGGGAACGGCCGCTGTGGGACTTTCCTGATGGCACGCTCGCGGGTCGGGAGGTGGCCTCGTACCGGGTGTCTGCGGCGCTGGGGTGGGGTGTGATCCCGGAGACGATTCTGCGGGACGGGCCGTACGGGGTCGGCATGGTGCAGCGGTGGGTGGACGGCGTGGACAACCACACCGAACATGGTGATCGGCTCGACCTGGTCGATCTGTGTCCGCCCGGTGCGGTGCCTGCCGGTTTTCGTGAGGTGTTGCGTGCGCAGGATCCGGCGGGCAACGAGGTGTCGTTGATTCATGCCGACGATCCGCGGTTGCAGCGGATGGCGGTGCTGGATGTGTTGCTCAACAACGCCGACCGCAAGGGCGGGCATGCGTTGGAAGGTGTCGACGGTCAGGTTTACGGCGTCGATCACGGCATTTGCTTGCACAGTGAGCACAAATTGCGCACGGTGCTATGGGGTTGGGCAGGGCAGGCTTTGAGCGAGGCGCTCGTCGAGGACATCACCGCGTTTGCCAAAAATCTGCCTGGGGATGTGGCGGACGAGCTCGCCGAGCACATCACCGATGCGGAGATCGAGGCATTGGTGGATCGGACGCAGGAGCTGATCGAAGACCCGGTGATGCCGACACCGCGCACGTCTCGGCCGATTCCGTGGCCGGCGTTCTGAAAGGTTTTGCCGGCGGGTGCTGTCCGGCAGTGAGTGCATGTTTGCATACTCAGCAGACTTGCACGTCGCGCTGAAACCGGCGCTGCTCCTGGATCGGCGTGAGAGTAGGGCCTGCTCGCCCAACCGGCGTGAGATCGCGTGCGGTGTTTCGGGCAAAGTGGGAACTGGTGGCGGTGGCTTCTCGGCCGATGCCGCCACCAGTTCCCACTCGATCGTGGGTATCCGCGTTATTGCTCTTCGTGCGGGTGGGCGATACCGTCGCCGGACTGGCCCTTCTTGTGGTGGCGTGCGGTGCGGTGTTCGCGATGTGCGGTGGTGTGACGTGCATCAATGCGATTGTGTGTCCCTTCCGCCGACACTTGATTCTGCGAGAGCAAAAACCTTGACATCCCATGATTTGCTGAAATCCGCAGGTCGGGACCGGCAGGTCAGGGGCTCGGCGGGGTGACTGGGCTGGGGTGCGGCGCGATGATCTCGACCACACCTTTAACCTTGAAACATGCAGTCCTGGTCCGATATCGCCCTACCCACCATCCCCGGAGCAGGGCCGCCGTTGCGGTTGTTCGACACCGCTGACCGACAGGTGCGGCCGGTGACCCCCGGTGCCACCGCCACCATGTACGTCTGCGGGATCACGCCTTACGACGCCACCCATCTCGGTCACGCCGCCACCTACCTCACCTTCGATCTGGTCAACCGGTTGCTGCGCGACGCGGGCCACGACGTGCACTACGTGCAGAACGTGACCGACGTCGACGACCCGCTGTTCGAACGCGCGGAACGCGACGGCCTGGACTGGCGTGATCTGGGCAGCCGGGAAATCGACCTGTTCCGCGAGGACATGACCGCCTTGCGCATCGTGCCGCCCCGCGAATACGTCGGCGCGATCGAATCCGTCGACGAGGTCGTCGAATTCGTGCAGAAGCTGCTGGCTTCGGGTGCCGCCTACATCGTCGACGACGCCGAGTTCCCCGACATCTATTTCCGCGCCGACGCCACCGAACAGTTCGGCTACGAATCCGGATACGACCGCGCCACGATGGAGCGGCTGTTCGCCGAACGCGGCGGCGACCCGGACCGCCCCGGCAAGCGCGACACCATCGACGCGCTGCTGTGGCGGGCCGCCCGTCCCGGCGAGCCGTCCTGGCCCGCACCGTTCGGTGAGGGTCGGCCCGGCTGGCACATCGAGTGTTCGGCGATCGCGCTCAATCGCATCGGCCCCGAGTTCGACATTCAAGGCGGCGGCAGCGACCTGATCTACCCGCATCACGAATACTCCGCCGCACACGCCGAGTCCTTGATCGCGGGCCGCCGTTTCGCCCGCCACTACGTGCACGCGGGCCTGATCGGCTTGGACGGCGAGAAGATGTCGAAGTCCAAGGGCAACCTCGTGCTCGTGTCCACCCTGCGCCGCGGCGGCGTCGACCCCGCCGCCATCCGCCTCGGCCTGCTGGCGGGCCACTACCGCCAAGACCGCATGTGGACCGACGCGGTCCTGGACGAAGCCAAGGCCCGCCTCGACCGCTGGCGCCGCGCCACCGCCCTCCCCGCGGGCCCCGCCGCCACCGACACCGTCGCCCGCCTCCGCCAACACCTCGCCGACGACCTGGACACCCCCAAAGCCCTCGACGCCATAGACAATTGGGCCCACCAAGCCCTCACCTACGGCGGCACCGACACCACCGCCCCCACCACAATCGCCACCGCCATAGACGCCCTCCTCGGCATCACCCTCTGACCCCACCACCCAGGTAACCGGATCACCATGCCCCGCCCGTAAACCCCTTCGTCCGCCGAGCGGGACATGGCCGAGGCGACACACCGTCGAAGCCTCGGTGATGCCCCGCTCGATGGTGTGCTTGCGGTCGAAGGGGTCATGGCAGCCTCTGGCGCGGGTTGCGGACGGCTTGGTGCGGCGGCGTGCCTGTGGTGATGTTCCGCTCGGCGGTGTCCCGTTCAGCGGTGTGCTTGCGGTCGAAGGGGTATGGCGGTCTCTGACGCCGGATGCGGGAGCGTTCGTGTGGCGGCGGCGCGGCGGTGATGTCCTGCTCGCAGGTTGCAGGGGCATGGCGGTGTCCAGCGGGGCTCCGAAAGCGCCGGGCGGGCGTGGCTGCGGATGGGCTGGGCTCAGCGGCGGCGTCTCTCGGGTGGGGCCGGGTCTGGTGGTCGGCGACACGGTGCGCCGACTCTGCCCGATCGCATCCATCAGTGCGTCGACCAGATCACCGTCTCCGTCGGCGTTGGCAATGTCGAATCCCAGGTGCTCGCTATGGGTCCCGTCGGTCTGATCGTCCGGGATCTGGGGGTGGGTAGGTTGCGTGTGGCGGGCGGGATGGTTGATTGGGGTGGCGTTCCGTGGTGGGGTGCAGGGGTGTGCAACATTCCTGGGCGGGGCTTGATCGGGCGGCGGACGATGTTGGGTGGCGTGTTCGGGGCGGGGGTGTTGTTGGCGGCGGGGCGGTTGGTGGCCTCGGCTGAGGTGGCGGCGCCGCGGACGGTGGCGGCGCGGCAGCGGTTCTTCGGGGCCGAGGCTGTCGACGCGGAAACCGGTGTGGTGCGGGCGGATCGGGTGGTCCTGTCGTGGGTGGGGTGCACGACGTATGCGATGGCCATCGGCGGCTCGGTGTTTCTGCTCGACGCGTGGGTTCCCCGGCTCACCAGCACCGGGTATGTGCCTGCGACGCCGCAGGATCTGGCGGATCTCGCGCCGGAGGCGATCTTCATCGGGCACGGGCATTTCGATCACGCCGGCGATGCGGGCCGGATCGCGCAGGCGTCGGGTGCGGTGGTGTACGGGACGGCCGATCACGGCGTGAGCATTCGTGCGCAGGTGAGCGATCCGGGATTCCGGACCGTCGCGCTCGGCGACGCGAATTCGCGGCCGGGGGAGCGGCACGATTTCACCGTCGGCGCGGTCGAGGTGACCGCGGTCAGGCACGTGCATTCCGCGCCGACCGCGCCGGAGCGGCCCGGTGGCTCGGCCCCGTTCTTTCCGCTGCCGGAACTGTGTGCGCTGGTGCAGCATCCGCCGACGCTGGCGGGCGTTTTGCAGAGCGTGCCACGCTTGAACGATCCGGAGGGCGGTTCGCTGCTCTACCAGTTCCGGGTGCCCGGATTCTCCGTGGTGTGGCATGACTCCACGGGCCCGTTGACCGAGAAGGCGCCCGAGGTTTTCGACGTTTTCGCGAGCTTGCCGCCGACCGACCTGCAGATCGGTGCCGTCCAAGGCTTCAACCAGATCACCAACGGTTTGCGCGATCCTCGCCGCTACCTCGAGGCGATCAGCCCGAGCCTGTTCGTCCCCACCCACCACGACAATTGGCTGCCCGGCATCACTGCGGGCGCCGCCAACTACGACCCACCTTTGCTCGACGAACTCGCCCGCATCCCGGCCCCCAGCCGCCCCGAGTTGCGCGCACTGCACGATCCTGCCGACTACCTCCGTCCCGACCGTCTGACCTTCCGCCTCTGAGGTTGCCTCAGCCGTCGCGCATACCGGATTGATCAGTGAACCTCGGCGCCCTCGCAGAGCGAGCGGACCGTTGCGCTGCCGACATCGCGCGCACCGCGACCTGTGTAGCGGATTGGTCTGCCCACCTGGAGGCCGCGGCAGATCTTCCTGCTCGACCCGGCCGTCGCTACATCCACCGATCTCGTCTATGAGCTGGCCGTGTGCCGCTGCGCTGACCGCGTTCGTGAACGAACGAACCGTCGGTCGACGCTGCCGGATGGATGACGATCGGAAGCGGGACTCGGCAGGGCGCCGAATTGGCGTGTGTGGCATGATTGCACGGCATGCCGCAACGCACGGACTGCCGAAAGTGATGGGGGCGGATGGCAATCCGCGGGGTTGCACGAAAGGGTTTGGGGCGGGCCAAGGCTAGCCCGCCGCGGCCTCCGCAGACGCAACGGGCTCGTGGACTCCTGGCGTGAGGTCAGACGTGTAGAGGCGTTCGATATCGGGCGCGTACTTCGAGGCAATCGGCTTGCGCCGCAACTTCATCGTGAGTGTGATCTCGTCCCCGCCTGGCTCCCAGAAGGCGGGCAGGACGGTGAAGCGCTTGATCTGTTCCACCCGCGAGAGTTTGGTGTTGCCTGCCGCGACGCCGCGCGCGATCTCGGCGATCACCCGCGGGTCCGCGGCCAGCGCGGCGGCCGAGGCGTCGGGCAGACCGTGTTGGGCCGCATAGGGTTCGGCGGTCTCGGCGTCGATGACGATGAGTGCGGTGTTGAACGGTCGCCGGTCGCCGATGGTGGCGATGGATCCGATCAGCGGCGTGGCCGCCTTGATGGCGTTCTCGATGTTGGCCGGGGACATGTTCTTTCCGGCGGAGTTGATGATGAGTTCCTTCTTGCGGTCGACCACGCGCAGGTATCCGTCGGCGTCCTGAGTGAGGATGTCGCCGGTGTGCAGCCAGCCGTCGGCGTCGATGGCTTCGGCGGTCTTGACCGGTTCGTCGCGGTAGGTGCGCATGATCGAGGGGCCGCGCACCAGGAATTCGCCGTCCTCGGCGATGGTGGATTCGAGGCCGGGCAGCAACCGGCCGACGGTGCCGAGGCGGGAGTCGTCCGGTGCGCTGACGCTGCCGACGCAGGTCACTTCGGACATGCCCCACACCTCGCAGATGGGCACGCCGAGTCCGAAGAAGAAGCCGAGTGTCTCCGCCGGGATCGGCGCGGCACCCGACATCGCCCACTTCACCTGATCCAGGCCGAGTTTCGCGCGCAGCTTGGACAGCACGGCGGCGTCGGCCTTGGCCCATTCGGAGGCGAGCTCGTCGTCGATGGGTGTGCCGGCAAGCTGCGCGACGGCCTTGCGGCGTGCGACACCGAGACCCCATTGCAGGCCGGCGCGGGTAGTCTCGTCGGGTTCGTTGGCGGCCGCGAATTCGAGTGCGGCCTTGAACTTTTCCCATACCCGCGGCACCGCGCCCCAGATCGTCGGCCTGGTATCGACGAGCGCTGCGAGCAGTTGGGCCCGGTCGGGGACCACGGTGATCTGGGTGCCGAACACCTCCTGCAGGTACAGCGCGGTGAATCGGTCGGCCATGTGCGCGGTCGGCAGATACGAGGTCTGCCGGTCACCGAATTCGACGGGGAGTACAGAGGCGAAGGCGTGCGCGTCGAAGATCAGGTTGGCGTGGGTGAGCTCGACGCCTTTCGGATTGCCGGTCGTTCCCGAGGTGTAGCAGAGCGTCGCGATATCGTCGGGCTGTACCGCGCGCCAGCTCGCCTCGAAGTCGAAGTCGCTGCGGCCCAATGCTTTCAGTTCCTCGACGCTGATCGTGCCGTCCGGCGCGCCGTCGAGGCTGACGATCGTTTCGATCGGCACTCCGGCCGCGCGGACTCGTTCGACGTATTGCGCCTCGCAGATCACCACTCGGTTGCCCGCGTTGCCGAACACGTAGTTCAGCTGCTCGGGCACCAGCGTGTTGTACACCGAGAACGATGTCGCTCCGGTGTGCTGTGCGCCCACTTCGAGTGGGTAGAACTCGACCCGGTTCGCCATCATCAGTGCCACCGTGTCGCCGCGGCCGATGCCGAGCGCCGCGAGCCCCGCCGTGATCGCCCGCACCTGGTCGGCATACTCCCGCCAGGTCAATGCCTGTGCGCCGCCGATCGATCGGACGGCGACCGCGTCCGGATCAATCGTCGCCACCCGCTGGAATGCGGCACAAGACGTAGTCGGTTCGCCCATCGCACAACCCCGTTCCATCCATCGATCTATCTCAGACGGTAAAGGCCGTGATCCGACCCGGGGACGTTTCGATTGATTTCCTTCCCAGCCAGCGCAATTGCGGTAGTGCGGTGCATCCGCTAGATCCTGTCAGCCACGATCCGTCGCGTAGTACGGAACATCACGACGCCCCGTGCTGACCGTCGCCGAGGACGTGATCGTGCTCGGCCGCCAGCCCGAGCTGGAGCATGCGGTCGCGAACCTGCCGCGTTATCGGCGTGTCGCCGCCGCCATGCCCCGGCGAACGGCCGAGGAGCTGACGAGTGGCACATGGCTGAGAGCTCTACTCGCGTTTTGCCGCAGCCATGTGCCACTCGTGCACGCCGGGGATGGGCGTGGTGCCGCCCCGGGTGTGTCGGGGTGTGCGGGTCGGGGCAGGCTGGAGGATGGGTTCTGTTCGGTGTCCTGCGACTCTGTGCAGTTCGGTGGCGTTTGATAGACACCTACCCCGTAGGGGTATATGGTCGACTGGTTGGTCTGACCGACAGCACGCCTCGGCTCGACGTCCGAGCTGAGCGTTCCGAGCGAGGAGTGAGGCCCGTGAACCACGACACGCAGCACCGCCATCCGGCGCTACGCCGCACCGCAGTCTTCGATGTGCACGGACTGCACTGGGCCAGCCAAGCGAATGTCGTCACCGCCGTCCTCCGCCGCCGCCCCGGCGTGCTGGATGTGGCCGCCAACCCGACCGCGCAAACCGCCACCATCACCTACGACCCCGACCTCACCTCGGTCCCCGACCTGGCCGCCTGGATCCGCGACTGCGGCTACCACTGCGCAGGCCGCTCGGTCCCCACCCACCTCTGCGACCCCCTGATCGAGCCCGCCGCCAACCACTCGACCCGCCCCGACGCATCCGAGGCACCCGCCGCAGCGACGGCGCCCGGTGACCAGCCCGGCCAATCGGCCGCAACTGTGGGTGGACATGGCGACCACTCGGGTCATGGTGAGGGTGTAGCCGAGGATGCAAGCCATGCTGCTGCGGGTGGACATGGTGACCATGCGGGTCATGGTGAGGCCGAAGGTGCGGGTCATGCGTTGGCGGGTGGGCATGGTGACCATGCGGGTCATGGTGAGGCCGAAGGTGCGGGTCATGCGGTGGCGGGTGGGCATGGTGACTATGCCGGTCGTGGTGGGGCAGTAACTCATTCGGCGGCGGGGCACGGTAACCACGCCGGTCGTGGTGGGGCGGTAACTCATTCGGCTGCGGGTGGACATGATGACCATGTGGGTCATGGTGGGGGCGCGGACCATTCGGCGGCGGGGCACGGGGGGCATGCCGGGCACGGGGGGATGTCGATGGCTGCGATGGCGGCCGATATGCGCAATCGGTTCGTGGTGGCGGCCGTGTTCTCGGTATTGGTGATGTTGTGGTCGCCGATGGCTACCGACATGTTCGGGGTGCATCTGCCGGTGCCGTTCGGGTTGCGGCAGGACGTTTGGGCGCTGGTGTTGAGCTTGCCGGTGATCTTCTACTCGTCGGCGATCTTCTTCACCGGCGCGGTGGCGGCGTTGCGGGCGCGCACGTTGGACATGATGGTGTTGGTCGCGGTGGGGATCGGGGCGGGCTGGCTGTATTCGCTGGCGATCACGGTGACCGGCGGCGGCGAGGTGTTCTATGAGGCCTCGACGATGCTGGCCACGTTTGTGTTGCTCGGACATTGGTTCGAGATGCGGGCCCGCGGCGGTGCCAACGACGCGATCCGCGCGTTGATCGATCTGGCGCCGCCCAAGGCGGAGGTGATCCGCGACGGCCAACCAGTCGAGGTGCCCACTGCCGAGGTGGTGGTCGGCGATCTGCTGCTGGTGCGGCCCGGTGCGAGGATCGCGGTCGACGGCGTCGTCGAGGAGGGCGAGAGCGAGGTCGACGAGTCGATGGTGACCGGCGAAAGCCTGCCGGTGCACAAGGAATCCGGCGCGACGGTGATCGGTGCGTCGTTGAACGTCAACGGCACGTTGCGTGTTCGTGCCACCAAGGTCGGTGCGGATACTGCCTTGGCGCAGATCGTGGAACTGGTTCAGCAGGCGCAGAATTCGAAGGCGCCGGGACAGCAGCTAGCCGATCGGGCGGCGTTCTGGCTGGTGTTGGTCGCATTGATCGGCGGCGCGTTGACGCTGACCGTCTGGCTGCTTGCCGGTGCCTCGTTCGCCAAGGCCATGCTGTTCGCGATCACGGTCGTCGTGATCACCTGCCCCGACGCACTCGGCCTCGCCACACCGACCGCGATCATGGTCGGCACCGGGCTCGGCGCGAAACGCGGTGTGCTGTTCAAGAATGCGCTGGCGTTGGAGGCCGCAGCACGCATCCAGACGGTGGTGCTGGACAAGACCGGCACCCTGACGAAGGGCGAACCGGAAGTCACCGACGTGGTGACCGCGGAAGGTTTCACCGCCGACGAGGCGCTGCGGTTGATCGCCGCGGTCGAACGCGAATCCGAGCACCCCCTCGCCGCCGCCATCGTCCGACACGCGGAATCCATAAGTGCCGCACCGCAGTCCGCAAGTGATGGTCACCGCACGGCGCACGAGGACGGCCGGGATGTCGCTACCACGGAGAAGGCCGACGTCAGTGCCGCATCCGTCAGTGCCGCATCCGTCAGTGCCGCTGCACTATCCGCAGGCGATAGTCGCCGGCGCGAGGACGTGGACAGCCGGGATGTCGCGACCACGGAGAAGGCTCACGTCAGTGCCGCATCCGTCAGTGCCGCTGCACTATCCGCAGGTGATAGTCATCGGCGCGGGAACGCGGACAACCTCGATGCCGCGACCGCGAACAACACACGCGGAGGTGCCGCACCGCTGTCCGCGGTCAAGTTCGAGAACGTTCCAGGCCACGGCGCGATCGCCGAGGTCGACGGGCATCGCGTGGTAGTCGGCAACCGCCGCCTGTTCGAGCGCGAACACATCGATCTGGGATCGCTTGCCGCGCAACGCGATCGGCTCGCCGATTCGGGCCACACCGCGGTTCTCGCGGCGATCGACGGCACGGCTGCCGCGGTGATCGCGTTGGCCGACGCGCCGCGCGACACCTCCGCCGCCGCGGTCGCCGAACTGCACGACCTCGGCATCGAGGTGGTGATGCTGACCGGCGACAACCGCGCCACCGCCGCACGCATCGCCGCCGACTTGGGCATCGACACCGTCATCGCCGAGGTGCTGCCCGGTGACAAGGCGGCGAAAATCGCTGAGCTGCAACGCGGCGGCCGCAAGGTGGCGATGGTCGGTGACGGCGTCAACGACGCCCCCGCGCTGGCGGGCGCCGATCTCGGCATCGCGATCGGCGCGGGCACCGACGTCGCCATCGAGACCGCGGATCTGGTCTTGATGCGCTCGGACCCGCTCGATGTCCCCACCGCCCTGCGCATCGGCCGCGGCACCTTGCGCAAGATGCATCAGAACCTGGCGTGGGCCGTCGGCTACAACACGATCGCGCTGCCGATCGCCGCGGGCGTGTTCGTTCCTGCCTTCGGCTTCACCCTGCGTCCGGAGATCGCGGCGATGTCGATGTCGGGCTCGAGCATCATCGTCGCCCTGAACGCCTTGTCCCTCAAACGCCTCCGCCTACCATCCGCCGACAACCCCCGCTGAACGCCCCCAGCACCTGCTTCGCGTCGAGGGGGCAGTGGTGGCGGGGGCTTCTCGGCCGATGCCGCCACCATTGCCCCGATGATCAACCGACCAACTCCAGAACGGGTGCGGATTCGCAGTAGGGGTGCGGATTTCGGGCGTTGGCGGGGCTGACCGCGGTCGCAGGGGACACCAGCGATCCCGTATATGGGGATCGAGGGCGTGGTTTCGCGTCGAGTGGGAACTGGTGGCGGAGCCTACTCGCGCGATGCCGCCACCAGTTCCCAGTGATCAGTCGACCAACTCCGTATAGGTGATCGCCTGCGGCACCTGGTGGTCGCCGACGGCAGCCGCTGAGCCCGACGAACCGGTCTGTACATGTCTGAGACGCTGTCCTAGATTCGGTGGCTATGGACACGATTGAGTTGACCGCGCCCGATGGGCGGCTCGAGGCGATCATGGCGCGGCCGTCCGGGGCTGGTCCGTGGCCCGGTGTGGTGGTCATCCACGACGGAGTTGGGTTCAGCGCGGATCTGCGGCGCACCGTGCGGATGCTCACCGACTACGGGTATTTGACGATCGCGCCGAATCTGTTCTCGCGCGGGCGGGTGCACTGCATTCGCACAATCTATCGGGCTCTCGTGCAGACCGGGGAGGGGCCGCCGGTGCGCGATGTGATCGCCGCCCGCGACCGGCTCGTCGCCGACCCCGACTGCACCGGCCGCACCGCGGTGATCGGCTTCTGCATGGGTGGTGGTTTCGCATTGCTGGTCGCGCCCAAGGGTTTCGACGCCTCCGCGCCGTTCTACCCGACGCTCTACGGCGACTACCGCACGCTGCTCGAGGGGGCATGCCCGGTGATCGCCAGCTACGCACAGCGCGACCCGATGCTGATCGGCGCACCACGCAAACTCGATGAGGCACTGACCGAACACGGCGTCGAGCACGACGTCAAGGTCTACCCGAAGGTCACCCACGCCTTCGCCAACCTGACCCCCGCCGACCCGTTGCTGCGCGTCACCGGCCTCGGCTACAACGAGGACGCCACCCGCGACGCCTGGCAACGCATCTTCGCCTTCTTCGACACCCACCTGTCGGAGCCGACCAAACCCTGACCGTGCGTCGCCTGCTCCGCAGATAGCGCGGCGGCCGCCGTTATTCCCCGCGCCACTGCGGTGTGCGCTTCTCGGCGAACGCGCGCGGTCCTTCGGCGGCGTCTTTGCTGACGAACACCGGTGCGGCTTCCTCGAAGCTCATCTGCCAGATCGGGGTCTCCCAGTCGGAGCCGAAGTCGTTGACGCGGTGGATGATTCGTTTGGAGGCGCGGACCGAGAGTGGCGCGTTCGCGGCGATCGTCTCGGCCAGTTCGAGCGCGCTGGGCAGCACCTGGTCGGCGGGTACGACCCGGTTGACCAGACCCTAGTGCAGCGCTTGGGCGGCATCGATCGGTGTTCCGGTCAACGCCATCTCGAGCGCGATCTTGGGTGGCACGGCACGCGGCAGCCGCAGCAATCCGCCTGCCGCGGCGACCAATCCGCGCTTGACCTCGGGCAGTCCGAGCGAGGCCGCGTCGCTCATCACCGCGAGATCACTGGCCAGCACGATCTCGGTGCCGCCGCCGAGCGCGAAGCCGTTGACGGCGGCGATCAGCGGCTTGTCCACGAAATGCTGGACCAGCCCGGCGAATCCGTACTCGGGGTGCGCCGGGTCGTGAATCCCGTTGCCGCGCGCCAATTCCTTGAGGTCGGCTCCGGCGCAGAACGCCCGCCCGGCCCCGGTGATCACCCCGACCCGCAGCGCGGGGTCGGCGGCGAGTTCGTCGAGCGCGGCACCGACCGCGCTCGACAACGCGGCGTTCACCGCGTTCATCGCATCGGGCCGATTCAGCGTAATGACGGCGATGTGGCCTCGGCGTTCGATGGTTGCGGCGTCGGTCAAGGCGGACCCTCCTTCGCGTGTGATCATTCGAACCTACCGGCACCGGACAGTCGTGCGTCGTGGTGTCTCGGTGGGCGAGCCGGTATTCCTGACTCGACCCGCCCCACGATGCCCGGTCCGCACCCTGCTCCCGTGCGAGACTGAGCGCGTGAGTGGGCCTAACACAGACATTCAGCACGAAAAGGGCGACACCGAGGGCACTCCTGCGCCGCAGGACCGCGCCACTCCGCCCGATCGAGCCACCCCGCCCGATCGCGGTGACGTGATCGGTTCCGGCATCATCTGGATGGCGAAGTGGGCGCTGTGCATCGTCGCGATCGCGGCGGGCACCTGGGTGCTCGGCACTGTCGTCGGCAGGCTGTGGGTGGTGATCCTGCCGGTGGCGCTCGCGGTCGTCGTCGCCACCGTGCTGTGGCCGCCGACGCGATGGCTCACCCGGCGCGGCTTGCCGCCGGCACTGGCCGCGTCGATCACCGTGGTCGGCTTCATCGCGCTGCTGTCCGGTGTCGTCGCGTTGATCGTGCCGTCGGTGGTCGATCAGGCGCCGGAGCTCGCCGACAAGGCGACCGCGGGCGTCAACCAGGTGCGCGACTGGTTGCAGGGCCCGCCGTTGCGCATCCGCGACGAGCAGCTCGATTCGGCGGTCGACGCGATCGTCTCGCGGCTGCAGTCCAGCGCTCAGCAGATCGCGACGGGAGTGTTCAGCGGCGTGAGCGCGGCGACGTCGGCGATCATCACGCTGTTCCTCGTGCTGGTGCTCGCTTTCTTCTTCGTCAAGGACGGCCCGCGGCTGCTGCCGTGGATGCACACGGTGTTCGGCAGCCGCAGCGGCCGCCACGTCGAGGAGGTCGCCCACCGGGTGTGGGACACCCTCGGCGGTTTCATCAGGACCCAGGCGCTGGTCAGTTTGATCGATGCGGTGTTCATCGGCGCCGGGCTGGTGATCCTCGGTGTGCCGCTGGCGCTGGTGCTTGCCGTGGTGACGTTCCTCGGCGGGTTCATCCCGATCGTCGGCGCGGTCGTGGCCGGCGCGCTCGCCGTGCTCGTCGCCCTTGTCGGCAACGGTTTCACCACGGCGCTGATCGTGGTCGGCATCGTCATCGCGGTGCAGCAGCTCGAGGGCAATGTGCTGCAGCCGGTGTTGCAGAGCCGGAGCATGAAACTGCACGCGGTGATCGTGTTGCTCGCCGTCACCGCGGGCGGTTCGCTCTACGGGATTGTCGGTGCGTTTCTCGCCGTTCCGGTCGCGGCTGTCGTCGCGGTCGTGATCCGCTATATCGGCGAGCAGATCGATGTGGTCACCGCCGCGCCGCCGGAGTCGGACGAGGAGATCGAGCCCGCACCGAAGTAGGTCGATTGCCCAGGTGCGCTACATATTTCGCACGGTAACTGCTACCAGCAGTTTCGCTGGACGAGGCGGTGGACCTCGTACCACGCCGACAATCTCGATGGGGTACTGTTCGGACCTCTCCGCCCCCGTGTTCACCCATCCGTCCCCCCATCCGAACGAACAGAACGGCGCCAGCGCATGTCACGAGTGGTCACCAAGGAGCAGTACTTCGACACCGCTCTGGAGGTGCTCGCCGCGTTCGGTTTCAAGGGCCTGAATATCGGCGTGCTGTGCCGGCGGCTCGGCGTCACCAGCGGCTCGTTCTATCACCACTTCGGCAGCTGGCAGGGCTTCGTCGACATGCTGCTCGAGCACTGGGAGAACCGGCAGGTGCTGATCCTGCGCACGCTGAAGTTCAACCAGGGCAACCCCGATGACGACATCCGGGCCATGTCCGATCTGGCCGTCGGCCTGCACCACGCCGCGGAGGCCGCGATCCGCGCCTGGGCCGCCAACGACGAATCGGTGAACCTCGCGCTCAAGCGGGTCGACGAATCCCGCAGGCGCACTGTGCACAAGGCGATCATGGGTGTCGTCGCCAACGAGGAGACCGCCGAGGTGGTGACCTCGCTGGGCATGGCGATGCTGATCGGCTACCAGCAGATCGCGGCGGGCGGGGAAAACCTGTCCCTGGACCGGTTGCTCACCGAGTATGCGCGCCTGATCTATTCGCACGCGCCCCGCGCAACTCAGCCGAGCAGCTCGTCCACATAGCACCAGCGCCACGCCTCGCCAGGCTCCACGCTGCGCATCACCGGATGCCCGCTGCTCTGGTAATGCTTGGTGGCGTGGTTGCCGACCGAGGAGTCACAGCACGCGATGTGCCCGCAGGACAGGCACATTCGCAGGTGCACCCACGTCATGCCTTCGGCGAGGCATTCGGCGCATTCGCCGGGTTCGACCGGTTCGAGCACCAGCGGCGCGGCCCGCAGGTGCACGCAGTTCTCCGCGGCGAGCGGTCCGGCCAGGGTCTCGACCCGGTCGTCGTCGGCCTCGTCGAACCGGTCGATCATCGATTCCTCGAGGTCGAGCCTGGCCAGCACGTGCTGCAGGATCTCGTAGTCGACCGTCCCCGAATCACGAACACGCAGCACGGTTTCGCGTTCAGCCGTGAGCATCTCCAGCCGTAGCCTGCGGTATTCGGCGGTCGGCGTCGCCTGCTCGGCTTCGGCGCGCCCGAGCCGCTCCCAGGCGGCATTGGCCTTCCAGGACACTCGATCCCGTAGCTGCTGCACCACCCCCGGCGGCGTGTCCGGCCTGATCTGTTCCTCGAGCGCGGCGAGCCCTGCGGTGGCGGCCTGCTGCAGCAGACTCGCTTTGCGCAACGCGTCCTCGGCACGGCTGGGCCCACGCAGATCCAGCAGCCGCACCAGCCACGGCAGCGAGGTGCCTTGCAGCAGCAGCGTTCCCGCGACCACCACCAACGCGAGCAACTTCAACACCGGCAGCTGCGGGGTGTCCGCGGGCAGCAACAGCACCGCGGCAAGGGTGACGACGCCGCGCATGCCCGCCCACGACACCACCGTCGAATTCCGTAGCGGCACCGCGGTATTGTGCCCGATCTTGCGAAACAGCAACGACCACGGGAAGATCCACAGCGGCCGCGCCACCATCACCGCGAGCAGCACCGCGACCGCGCTGATCACCAGCGTCGTATGATCGAGCCCGCTGCGCCACGCGCCCTCGAGGATGCCACGCACCTGCAACCCGATGATCACGAACACCGAACTCTCCAGAATGAACTGGATGGTGCGCCAATTGGTGCGCTCGGCGATGCGTGAGGCCGCGCTCTGCCACACCGGCGCCCCGTGCCCGAGGATCATGCCGCAGGTGACCACCGCGATCACCCCGGAGGCGTGAATCCCCTCGGCGGGCAGGTACGCCGCGAACGGCGCGAGGAACGACAGCGTCGTGTCGAGCACCGGGTCGGTGATCCGGCGGCGCAGCAGCGCAAGCAGATACGCGACGACGACGCCCACCGCCGCGCCGCCGCCCGCGGCGAGCAGGAAATCCCCGCCTGCCGTCCACACCGACACCGCACCGGCCGACGCCGCGATCGCCGTGCGCAACGCCACCAGCGCGGTCGCGTCGTTGAACAGCGATTCGTCCTCGAGGATCGTGACGATCTGCCGCGGCATCCCGATCCGGCGCGCGACCGCCGTCGCGGCCACCGCGTCCGGCGGCGCCACCACCGCACCGAGGGCGACCGCGACCGCGAACGGCACCGGAAGCAACCACCAGACCACCGTCGCGACAAGGAAGGTCGTGAACAGCACCAGCCCCACCGAAAGCGAGGCGATGGTGCGCACGTTCGCCCGGAAGTCCACCAGCGAGGTCCGGATGGCCGCGGTGTAGAGCAGCGGCGGCAGCAGGCCGAGCAGGATGATCTCCGGGTCCGGATGGATCGCGGGCACGAACGGCAGATACGACGCCGCGACTCCGGCCAGGGTCAGCACCAGCGGTTCGGACACCCCGAACCGGCGGGCGAGCGCCGCCAACGCTGCCGCTGAGGCAACAAGAACCACCAAGCCGATCGCGACATGCACTGTCGCATTCTCGCAGAGCGTCCGCGTAGCGAACTCGCGCGCGGTAGATGACGTGTCCGCTGTCGACGGATTTCCTGTGAAAGCGGGGTCGAGGGTCCATGCTTGTCGGCGACAAGGAGGTAGGCATGGAGGAGTTCGCGTCCTGGCGGGCGCATGGCAGGCGGTTCACCCACCGCGGCCATCAGATCTTCTGGCGAGACGGCGGGGACGGTCCCGACGGCACACTGCTCTGCATCCACGGGTTCCCGACCGCGTCCTGGGATTGGCATGCGGTCTGGCCCGGCCTGTGCGAGCGGTTCGCCAGGGTGATCGCACCGGACATGATCGGCTTCGGGTGGTCGGCGAAGCCGCTGAACTACCAATATTCGATCGCCGATCAGGCCGATATGCACGAGAATCTGTTGCGCGCGCAGGGGATAAGCCGGTTCCACATCCTGGCGCACGACTACGGCGACACGGTCACCCAGGAGTTGCTCGCACGCGACGGCGAGCGTCGGGTCGCCGGTGACGAGTCGTTGGTGATCGAATCGGTGTGTCTGCTCAACGGGGGCTTGTTCCCGGAGACGCACCGCGCTCGTCCGGTGCAGAAGTTGCTGGCCAGTCCGCTGGGGCCGCTGCTCGGCCTGGTCGGCACCGAGCGGGCGTTCACCAGTAGCTTGGCGGCGATCTTCGGTCCCGAGACCAAGCCGAGCGACGAAGAGCTGCACCAGTTCTGGATCCTGTGGTGCAGCAAACGAGGGAAGCGTAACGGGCACAAGCTGATTCGCTACATGGCCGAGCGTCGTCAGCATCGGGAGCGGTGGGTCGGTGCGCTTCGTGACGCGCCGATTCCGACCAGGCTGATCGACGGCTTGCTCGATCCGGTGTCCGGGGCGCACATGGTTCGCCGCTATCGCGAACTGATTCCCGAGCCCGACGTGGTGGAGCTGGCGAAGGTCGGCCACTATCCGCAAGTGGAAGCCCCGAAGGACGTCCTCGCGGCGTTCCTGGATTTCCACGCCACGCGGGTCGCCCACCGCACGAGCTGAACCTGGTCGACGGGGCATGCGGACCGCCTCGATGCCCCGTCGATCTGTGGCAGAGGTACGTCGGGCGTTCTGCCCATGGTTTGACGCCGTGCGTGTCGCCCACTGCGCAGCGACACTGCCCGGCGTGCTCGACGCCGCCGCACGGGTGCGCACGGCCGTCGGTGCGCCTGCGGCTGACTCTCATCGACGGCGGCATGCGGACCGCGATCGTCGTCCGTCGGTTCGATATGTGTGTGGAGGGCGGCCGTCCTCCGTCGATCTGCGGTCCGGTGACAAGCCGGGACGCGCACCGACGCCTCGCTGACCGGGTCGAATCGACCCATGCCACGTCACGTTTATGGGGTATCCCATAACATGGTGGTATGACGACTCGGCGAACTCGTGGTGATGGATCTGTGCGGCCGCGTACGGGGGACGCGCGACGGCGGATGGTCGAGGGCGCGATCGAGTCGTTGCGCAGCCACGGCGCCAGCGCAACCAGCGTCGATCGGGTGCTGGCCAGCACGGGTGCGCCGCGCGGCTCGGTGTATCACCATTTCCCCGGCGGGCGCACCGAGCTCATCAGCGATGCGATCACCGCGGCGGGCTCGTTCATGAGCACCTTCATCGAGGAGCTCACCCGCGAGCACGATCCGCTGACCGCGCTCGACGAGTTCGCCGCGTTCTGGCGGCGTACCTTGGTCGACAGCGATTTCCGTTCCGGCTGCCCGGTGTTCGCGGTCGCCGTCGAAACCAATGACGACACACCGGAATTCGCGCGCGCCGCGGTGGAGATCTTCGCCCGCTGGCACCGCGCGCTCGCCGAGATGCTCGTCCGCGAGAACGTCGCGCAGGCCAGGGCGAACCGCCTGGCCACGCTCACGGTCGCCGCGTTCGAGGGCGCTATCGCGCTGGCTCGCGCCCAGCACGACATCACCCCGCTCGAGGATGTTGTCGACGAACTTCGCGTCGTGCTCGGCAGCGTCGCTCCCGCCTGACCGGCATTCCCCGGCAGTGCACCGCTTGACACGCCTATTATGGTGTAGGCCATAGTCAAGAACGGGTCCGGGTTCGACTGAGGCGAGAGCGTTCTCGTGCCGGCCGTTGCCACGCGCATCGAAGGAGCCGCTGATGTCCGCAGATTTGTCGAGGAGCCGCGCGCTCCCGCGCACCGACCTGGGCGAGCGGGTCGCCCGATGACCGCGGTGCAGGGGGAGTGGCACAAGACCGCGTGCATCCTCTGCGAGAACAACTGCGGCCTGCTGATCCAGCTCGAGGACCGCCGCTTCGCCAAGATCCGCGGCGACAAGGAGCACGTCGCCTCCGCCGGCTACACCTGCAACAAGGCGCTGCGCCTGGACCACTACCAGAACGGCGGCGCCCGCCTCACCGCACCGCTGCGCCGCGAGGCCGACGGCAGCTTCACCGAAATAGACTGGGACATCGCCATTTCCGAGGTCGCCGCGCGCCTCGCCGCGGTGCGCGACCAGCACGGCGGCGACAAGATCTTCTACTACGGCGGTGGCGGACAAGGCAATCACCTCGGCGGCGCCTACAGCACCGCCCTGCGTCGCGCCCTCGGCGCCCGCTACCGCTCCAGCGCGCTGGCGCAGGAGAAGACCGGCGAAGGCTGGGTCGACGCGCACCTCACCGGCAGCCACACCACCGGCGATTTCGAGCACGCCGAGGTGTCGGTGTTCCTGGGCAAGAACCCATGGCAGTCCCACGGGGTGCCGCGGGCTCGCACGGTGTTGCAGCAGATCGCCAAGGATCCCGCCCGCTCCATGATCGTGCTGGACCCGGTGCGCACCGAGACCGCCGACCTGGCCGATATCCACCTGCAGCTGCGCCCAGGCACCGACGCGTGGTGCCTGACCGCGATCCTGGCGGTCCTGGTCCAGGACGACCTCGTCGACCACGCGTTCCTGGCCGAGCACACCACCGGTTCCGAGGCGGTGCTGCACGAGCTGTCCGGCATCGACGTCGCCGCCTACGCCGAAACCGCCGGTGTCCCCGAGGCGCTCGTGCGGGCAGCCGCCCAGCGTATCGGCACCGCGGCCAGCGTCGCCACCTACGAGGACCTCGGCGTCCAGCAGAGCCCCAACAGCACCTTGATCTCGTATCTGAACAAGCTGCTCTGGTTGCTCACCGGCAACTTCGCCAAACCCGGTGGCATGCACCCGCATTCGTGGATGGCGCCGCTGGCCGGATACAGCCGCGACGTCAAACTCACCCCCGTCACCGGCGCGCGCATCCTCGGCGGCATGGTGCCGTGCAACTCGATCTCCGAGGAAATCCTCACCGACCATCCCGCCCGCTTCCGGGCCATGATCATCGAATCATCGAATCCCGCGCACTCGCTGGCGGATTCGGCTGCTTTCCGGCAGGCGCTCGACGCGCTCGAACTCGTCGTCGTCATCGATGTCGCCCTCACCGAGACCGCACGCCGCGCCGACTACGTGCTGCCCGCGGCCAGCCAGTTCGAGAAGTGGGAAGCCACCTTCTTCAATCTCGAGTTCCCGCACAACACCTTCCACCTGCGTGCCCCCGTGCTCGATCCGTTGCCGGGCACCCTGTCCGAGCCGGAGATGTACGCGCGGCTCATGCGCGAGCTCGGCACGGTCGGCAGCGGCAAGCTCGCCGTGCTGCGGGCCGCCGCGAAACTCGGTCGCCGCCCGTACAAGTGGGCGTTCGCCGCGCTGCTCGCGACCGACAAGTCCTTGGCCGGGGTTGCGCCGTACGTGCTGTACGAAACGCTCGGCCCGACCCTGCCCGACGGCGCCCGTGCCGCCGCGGTGCTGTGGGCGCTGGCCCAGCGCATCGCCAAGGTGTATCCGGCGGCCATGCACCGCGCAGGCCACCGCGACGCCGACGCCCTGTTCGACGCGATCCTCGCCGGCCGCTCCGGTGTCACCTTCACCGTCGACGATTACGCCGACGCCTGGGATTACCTACCGCACCCCGACAAGCGCATCCCCGTCGCGATCACCGAACTCCTGCCCGCGCTACACGGCCTCGCCGACACCCAGGCCACCCACACCAGCACCGAGTTCCCGTTCGTCCTTGCCGCGGGCGAACGCCGATCCTTCACCGCCAACACCATTTTCCGCGACGACACCTGGCGCCGCCGCGACCCGGAAGGCGCGCTGCGCCTCAACCCCGACGACGCGGTCCGGCTCGGCCTGAGCACCGGCGACCAGGCCCGCATCACCACCCGCCGCGGCTCGGCGATCGCCGCCGTCGAAATCAACGACCGTATGCAGCCAGGCCACGCCTCGCTGCCCAACGGTCTGGGCCTGGACCTGCCCACCGGCGACACCACCCACCGCACCGGCGTCGCCGCCAACGAACTCACCGACCTCACCTGGCGCGACGCCATCGCAGGCACCCCATGGCACAAACACGTCCCGGCCCGCATCGAACCCCTCCAACAGACCTGAACGTCCGCGTCCGCTCGCCCCTGCGGTAGCAGCCTCATCGGTCAACCGCACACTCGCTCGGGCCTGAACGTTCGTGTTAGCACGCACCTGGGCTACAACCTCAGGCGCCAAATCGCACACTCGCTACGTCGACAGGGGCGCTGGCGCTGAAGTCCGCACCCCTTCTGTGAATCCGCACTCGCTGCGGGCTGCCAGAAGGAGTGCGGATTCACAGAGGGAGTGCGGATTTCGCTCGACCGCAGTGCCGGTCGCACGCAGCCGGACGGGCTTTGGCGCCGAGTGGGAACTGGTGGCGGAGGCTACTCGCGAAACGCCGCCACCAGTTCCCACTCGATCTAGAACCAGTCGCTGAGTCATACCGGTAGCGCGGCAGGCGACTGGCAAGGTGGCGGGGAAGTGGTCTACCGGTGAGGCGTGCATAACGAGCCGGGCAAATCGGTGGCTCTCATGGGGACAGCGCAGGTGGGGGACCGTAAAGTTCCGCTCATGGCGTTTCAGCTCGAAGTTCTACCGGCTCCACCCTTGCAGTTGACGCCGGAATGCTTGGTACACACCGGGATTGTGCGGTTGTTCGTGACGGGCATGCTCGTCCAGGGTTCCGGTGCGCCGCCGGAACAGTTCGGGTTCTTCGTGCCCACCGCGACCCCGCTGCTGCCCGCCGCTCAGGAACCGCGCCTACTGGCCGAGGCGTATTTGATGACCGGCATCGCGACGTCGGTCTCGGGCAACTTCCCGTTCGGTGTCGCCCATGTCGAGGGCTCCTACTTGTCCGACCCCCGCGGCGGCGCCGACCGCTGGCTCTACGTCAGCGGCGCCGCCTACATCGGCCGCGAAATCCGCATCGGCTATCGAGTCACCGTCCAGTCCAACTGATCGCGCCACCCGGGAGGGCGTCGAGCAGGACCCACAGAGGTCTCATACGGTT
>NZ_BDAY01000090.1 GCF_001612685.1 Nocardia altamirensis NBRC 108246 | reverse complement strand
TCCGCTCAACAGGGCAGCAACCATTTCTCTCCGCTCAACAGGTCAACAACCATTTCTCTCCCGTCGATGAAGCTCGGCAACCACTTCTCTCACGCCGATGCGAAGCCCGTGGCCGCAGAGTGGTTTGGGCGCGAGAGTTGGTGCAGCCATGTCCCGTTCGCACGGGTAGAGGGTCACGAGCGGTACATGGTCGAGGCGTTTACGGCGTGTCGCCTCAACCATGTACCACTCGCGAGAGTGCTTCTCGCCGAACGGGCCATGGCGGTGGTTGGGGCCTCTTCGGCGATGACGGCTCGCCGGAAAATCCGATGCGGGGCCGGACGAGGTGGGGCTCCGCGTCGACTCGCTCGACGGATGGTGCTCCACCAGTTGTCCGGCCCCGCATGGGCCTTCGGTATTCGGGGCAGTGAGCGTTGCTCAGCTCACGATGGCGAACAGGACCGCCGCCACCGCGAAACTCACTACGGAGAGGATGGTTTCCAGGACGGTCCAGGTTTGCAGGGTCTGCTTCACCGTGAGGTTGAAGAACTTCGCGATGATCCAGAAGCCGCCGTCGTTGACGTGGCTGAGGATGATCGAGCCTGCCGCGATCGCCATGGCGATCAGGGCGATCGCGATCTGTGAGTAGCCGTGATCGGCGACCAGCGGCGCGACGATTCCGCCGGTGGTGACGATGGCGACGGTCGCCGAGCCCTGTGCGATGCGCAGGCCGCAGCTGATGATGTAGGCGAGCACGATCACCGGCAGTCCGGCGGCCGACATGGTGTCGGCGAGTGCCGTGCCGATTCCGGTGGCGGAGATGACCTTTCCGAAGAAGGCGCCCGCACCGACGACCAGCAGCAGCATGCCGACCGGCCGCAGCGACTCCGCGGTGAGCGTGCTGAGTTCCTGCACGGTCGACCCGCGCCGCACACCGAGCACGTAGAACGCGACGAGCACGGCGATGAGCAGCGCCACCGCGGGTGTGCCGAAGAACGTCAGCACCTGCAGCAGGCGAGAGTCCTTGTCCAACAGCTGAGTACCGAAAGTCGCGCCGAGAATCAGCACCAGCGGGATCGCGATGATCGCGCCGATCAGGCCGACCGACGGCGGGGTCGCCGTGACCGTCTTGGTGGCGACGCCGCCGCCCGAGCCTGTCGCGCCCGCATCGTCGGAAACCCGCTCTCCCCCATCGAGAGCGGCTTCCCCTTCCTTGCGCACCAGGAACTCGTCCGGCACCTCGACGTGAATCCGCTTACCGATGTAGGTGCCCCACACGATGCCTGCCGCGACGAAACCGGGAAGGCCGCAGACGAATCCCATCAGGATCAACCAGCCGAGGCTCACGCCGAGCAGTCCACCGAGGGCAACCGGTCCCGGGTGCGGCGGCAGGAACGCGTGCGTCATGGACAATCCGGCCAGCATCGGCATCGCGTACAGCACCAGCGAACGTCCACCGCGCTTGGCCGCCACATAGATCAGCGGTGCGAGCACGAAGATGCCGATGTCGAAGAACACCGGGATGCCGAAGATGAGCCCGAGCAGGCCCATCGCGAACGGGGCGCCCTTCTCGCCGAACAGATTCAGCAGCTTGCCGGTCAACACATCGGCGCCACCGGATCGTTCGAGGATCGCGCCGAGCACCGTGCCGAGGCCGATGATGACGGCGATATGCCCGAGGATGCCGCCGAACCCGGTCTCCAGCAACGAATCACCGGCTTTGATCGCCGTTCCGACGATCTTCGACACCGGCAGCCCGGCGGCGAGAGCGAGCGCAAGGCCGGTGAGCAGCAGCGCGATGAACGGCTCGAGCTTGACCTTGATGATGGCGAACAGCAATACGGCGATCGCGAGCCCGCAGAGCACGAGCAGCCCTGGGGTGGTGGTGCGCAGCCAATCGACAGCACCCATGGAGTTCCTCAATTCATGGATCGAACGAACGACGCCGCGCGGCTGGCGATCTCGGACCACCGGCCCGCCGCGACATCGGAAGGGGCAACGACATCGGTGCCCGCCGTGACGGCGACTGCGCCCGCGGCAAGGAATTCGGCTGCGTTACCAGCATTGACGCCACCGGAAGGGATGAGCGCCAGGTCAGGGAACGGACCACGCAGGTCCTTCAGATATCCCGGCCCGAGTGCACGAGCGGGGAAGATTTTCACGGCGGCCGCACCGAGGTCGAGCGCGGTGAGCACCTCGCTCGGCGTGAACGCGCCCATCACGACCGGGATGCCGTGCTGCGCAGCCACTTCCGCCACGTCCGCGCGCAACCCCGGGGTGACCAGGAAGCGTGCGCCGCTGTCGATGGCGGCCTTGGCCTGCTCGCCGGTGAGCACGGTGCCGACACCGACGACCGCACCCTCGGCCTGCGCGGCCGCGGCGAGGTAGCCGAGCACGCCTGGCGTGGTGAAGGTGAGTTCCAACGCCCGAATGCCGGACGAGGCAAGCGCTTCCGCCAGCGCGACCGGATCGGGGATCTCCGGCGCACGGACCACGCTGAGCACCCTGTCGGCGCGGATCACCGTCATGGCCGAGGTCATCAGTAGGTCTCCTTTCGCGAGACGTCCATCCGCAACGCGCGCCCGGCAAGCACACCGGTCGGTGCGCCGTTGTCGATGGCGAATTCGCCGTTGACGAGCACGTGGCGGATGCCGTGCGCCTGCTGTTTCGGGTTGTCGAAGGTCGCGGTGTCGGCGACGGTCGCCGGGTCGAACACGACGAGATCGGCGGCGTACCCGGTGAATACGAGGCCGCGGTCGCGCAGCCGCAGCCGGTCGGCGGGCCTGCCGGTCAGGTGATGCACGCAGTCCTCCAGCTCGAGCACGCCGAGCTCGCGGACGTAGTGGCCCAGGTAGCGCGGGAAGGTGCCCCAGGCCCGCGGGTGCGGGCGGGCCGGGGCGAGCAGCGCGTCGCTGCCGCCCATGTGCCCGGGGTGCACCATGATGGCGCGCACGTTCTCCTCGTGCCCGACGTGCTGCAGGATGCTGGTCGCCAGCTGGTCGCGGCGCAGCAGATCGAAGAACACCTCGACCGGCGCCATCGCGCGGTCCGCGGCGATCTCGTCGAGCCGCTTGCCGACGTACTGGTCGAGTTCCGCGTTGGCGACGCCGCTGATTTGAATGGTGTCCCATTCGATGGTGACGCCGTGGCAGCCGTCGGACCCGTGCACCGTCACGTCTTCGGTGATGCGCGACAAGGCCTCGGGGTCGTCGAGACGGGCGAGCGCGGCGTCCGGCCCGCCGGACATCGCCCAGCTGGGTAGCAGCGCCGAAAGGGTCGTCGCCCCTGGCAGATACGGGTAGGTGTCCAGCGTGATATCGCAGCCGTCCGCGCGCGCGGCGTCGATGAGCGCCAGGAATTCCGGTGCGCGACCGCGGTTCACGTGGAAGTTCATGGTGGCGTGTGTGAGATGCAGCGCACATCCGGTGCGGCGAGCCAGCTCGATCATCTCCGCGTACGCCTCGAGCGCACCGGCGCCGTAGGAGCGGGTGTGCGGCGCATAGAACCCGCCGAACTCGGCCACCACCTCACACAACGCCGCCAATTCGCCGGTGTCGGCGTACATTCCGGGCGTGTAGGTGAGCCCACTCGACATGCCGACCGCGCCCTCGCGCAGTCCCTGCGCCAGCAGTTCCCGCATCTGGTCGATCTCGGCGGTGGTCGCCGGACGCTTGTCCGCGCCGACCACGAGCAGCCGCAGCGTGCCCTGCGGCACGAGATAGGCGGCGTTGGGCGTGATCCCGCGATCGAGCCGATCCAGGTACTCCCCCACGGTGCGCCAGGAGAAATCCAGGTCGGTGGGATTGCCGTTCCACCCGGCGATCTGGCGTCGCACCACGGCGAGGGTGGCGTCGTCGATCGGCGCGTAGGAAATCCCGTCCTGCCCGACCACTTCGGTGGTGATCCCCTGGCTGACCTTCGGGAAGTGGCCGGGTTCGGTCAGCAGATGCAGGTCCGAATGGGCGTGCATGTCGATGAAGCCGGGGCACAGCACCGCGCCGGGCCCCGCGTCCACGATCCGCCCGGCCTCGGCGATGCTGCCGGGATCGGTGATCCGGGTGATCCGGCCGCGCTCGACGAGCACGTCGGCGCGGAAGCGGGGCGCGCCCGTCCCGTCGATGACGTCGATGTCACGAAAAAGCAAGTCCGTCATGGCTTTCCGGCTCATCAGAAGAAGGTGTGCAGGAAGTCGACGACCCGCGGCGACGCGGCGTCGGCGTCGTCGATCACCGGGACCAGCCGCCACTTGTCGAAGGCCGTGCATGGATGCGACAGGCCGAGCCGAAGCACGGTGCCGATCGGCAGCTCGGCGCCTGCGGGCAAGCGCAGGAAGGCGTGCTGGTCGTTGAGTGCGGAGACCGTCGCGGCCGGGTCGAGCGATGAAACTTCCGATCCCGCAATGCGTTGCGGGACCGGAAGCCCCTCATCGAACGGCAAGTCACGCTTGCCGGCGTCCAGCAGCGCCAGTTCGGGCTCCGGACGAGATATGGTGCGTGCCCAGCCGTGCATCGCCGAACGCAGCGGCTTCTCGCTGCGCGGCGCGGCCAACGGCGAGATGCCCGCATAGAAGCCGTCGTCGTGAATGATGTACGCCCCGGACCGGAGCACGACCGCCGTCGAAACACCCACCGCGCCTTGCTCATCGGCCAGGCCGGCCAGGCGTTCGACGACCAGGTCCTGGTACGCGCTACCGCCCGCGGTCACGATGGCACTCCCGGAATAGCGTCCGGCAGCGGCGAGTTCGCGGTGCAGGCGGGCCATCTCGTCGAGGAAATGCCGAACCGCATCGACGCCGTCCGCCGAGCGATCGTGGGCGAGCGCGCCCTCGTACCCACCGACACCGGCCAGCGCCAGCCGCTCGGCCGCGCCGATCGCCGCCGCGATGGCGTGCGCCTGCTCCATCGTGCGTGCACCGGTACGCCCATGCGGCCCACCGAGTTCGACGAGCACGCGCACCTTGGCCGCGCCAGGCGCCGAGCGCAGGTGCGCGTCCATCAGCGCGACCGTCTCGACGCTGTCGGCCCAGCAGACGAACTCGAAGGCCGGGTCGTTCGCCAATTCCTCGGCCACCCAGTGCAATCCGACCGGATCGACCAGCGCGTTGGCCAGCAGCACGCGGCCGACGCCGAAGGAGCGCGCCACCTGGACCTGCCAGATGGTCGCCAGCGTGATGCCCCAGCAGCCGGCGGCCAGCTGCTGCGCCCACAACTGGGGCGCCATCGTGGTCTTGCCGTGCGGTGCGAGCTGCACACTGGCCGCGCTCGCCCAGTCGGCCATGACGGCGACGTTCGACTCGACCGCCGACCGGTCGATGGTCAGCAGCGGCGTCTCGAACTGGTCGAGAGTCGGTGCGGTGGCGAGGAATTCACGCGCGGTGCGCCCCCAGGCGGCGGGCGGCAGCCCTTTGTGCTCGGGACCGAGTTTCCGGTCTCCGAGTCCTGCTACGACATCATCGTCGATCGCCACGGCGTTCCTTCCCGCACAGTCATCGCATAGCTTCTCGCTATTGCATAATTTGCAATGCTTGTTGCGCATCGTGTTTCGTGTGGTTATTCTGCACGGGATGGCCGATGGCCGCAAGCACAGGAAGGAGAACGGTGTGACGTGGCCTACGTCGACCCGCCCACGGGCGGTAACTGTCGGCGAGGGACTTGCCGTGCTGGTTGCCCAGCCGGGTCCACTGGAGGAGTCGGAAACCTTCGAGCGAACCGCGGGCGGCGCCGAGGCAAACGTGGCGACCGTGCTGCCCCAGCTCGGGGTCGAGACCGCCTGGCTGTCCAGGGTCGGTGACGACGGATTCGGCCGCTACCTGGTGGCCCACCTGGCCGAACGCGGCGTCGATGTGTCCGCTGTCGTCGTCGATCCCACCAGGCCGACGGCGGTATACGTCAAGGAGCGCGGCGGCGGCTCCGGCCGGGCCACCGATCTCGACGAGCGGGCCAGCCGCATGCTCTACTACCGCACCGGCTCCGCGGCCAGCGCACTGTCGGCCGCCGATCTCGCCGCGCCCGCGGCGGCCGCGCTGCTCGCAGGCTGCGGCCTGGTCCACATCACGGGGATCACCACGGCGCTCTCCGCGTCCACGACCGAACTCACCGAGGCGCTGCTCGCGCTCCCCCGCAACGGCAGGCTGGTGAGCTTCGACCTGAACTTCCGGCCCGCGCTGTGGGCCGGACGGCTCGATTCGGCCGCCGAGATCCTCGCCAGCCACGTCCGCGGCGCCGACGTGGTCTTCCTCGGCGCCGACGAGGCGGCCGTGGTGTTCGGCACCGACGACGCCGACGCGCTGCGCGCGCTGTTCCCCGAACCCGCGCAGCTGATCGTCAAGAACGACGCGCACACGGTCACCGGATTCGCCGGGGACGAGCGCGTCGAGGTGCCTGCCCTCGGGCTCGAGGTCACCGAACGGATCGGCGCAGGCGACGCCTTCGCAGGCGGCTACCTTGCGGCGCTGCTGCACGGCCGTCCGGCGGCCCAGCGGCTGCGGTTCGGGCACCTGTGTGCCGCAGCGGCTTTGACCGGCACCGGCGACGGGGCCGAGCTGCCGCCGCCCGCCGTGTTGGAGCGACTGGCCGGTGTGGACGAAAAAGCCTGGGCCGAAATGCATTACAACGACACCATCATCCAGAATGTGGCTTCATGAGCTCAGCCATGAGTCACCAACGAGTCAGCGAGTCGTCATCATGAGTCAGAGTTTGTCGCGCGCGTTGACCATTCTCGTTGCGCTCGGCGAGGATTCGCGCTCCCTCGACCAGCTGGCCACCCAGCTCGGCGTGCACAAGTCGACGGTGCTCCGGCTGCTGCAGACGATGGAGGCCAAGCGCTTCGTCACGCACGACAGCCAGCACCGCTACATGCTGGGATCGCGGCTGTTCGAGCTGGCCAACCGCACCCTGGAGCAGCGCGACGTGCGCACCCTGGCCCGGCCGCACCTCACCGCGCTGAACGCCGACACCAAGCAGACGATCCACCTCGCCACCTACGAGTCCGGTGAGGTGATCTACATCGACAAGCTCGATGCCACCCAGAGCGTGCGCATGTACTCCAGGGTCGGGCGGCCTGCGCCGCTGCACTGCACCGCTGTCGGCAAGGTGCTCATCTCCGCGCTGCCGCGGTCGGAGTGGCGGATCATCGCCGAGAAGATCGACTTCCACCCGTTCACCGAGCGCACCATCCGCAATCCGGAGCGCTACCTGATCGAGCTGGAAAAGGTTGCGGCCCTTGGCTATGCGGAAGATCATGAGGAGCACGAGAGCTTCGTCAACTGCATCGGCGTCCCGGTGCGCAACGGCACCGGCGCGGTCGTCGCCGCGGTCTCCATGTCGGTGCCGGACATGCTGCTCGACCACGACCAGGTACTGGCCCAACTGCCGCGGGTCCGCGCCGCCGCCGACGCCATCTCCGCCGAACTCGGCTGGATCCCCGCCCGAACCACCTGAACTCACCCACCCCGCCGGCGCCGCCGGCTGCTGTCCCCCACGAAAGGCTGACCATGAGTGACAAGATCGCTGTCCGCACCACCGACGCGCCAGCACCCGCGCACACGTTCTCCCAAGGAGTGCGCAAGGGGCCGTTCGTCCAGGTCTCTGGACAGGGTCCGGTGGACCCGATAACAAACCAGTACCTCTTCCCCGGTGACGTTGCGGCACAGACGATCCGGACGCTGCAGAATGTGAAGGCGATCGTCGACGCGAGCGGGGCGACGTTCGACGATGTGGTGATGCTTCGCGTCTACCTGACCACCCGCGACGACTTCGCGGCAATGAACGAGGCATACGGCGAGTTCGTCAACGCGAACACCACCGGTGACGTATTGCCGAGCCGCACCACGGTATTCACCGGTCTGCCGCGCGCCGAGATGCTGGTGGAGATCGACGCGATCGCGATCGTCACCGAGTAGACCGCGCCGGGCGCCTGCGACAAACAGACCGCCCTTCAGTTCCACTCACCGCGGTGGGTGGAACTGAAGGGCGGTCATGTTGTCTCCGGGGCCGAAACCCTAGACCTCGGCGGCCAATCCGCTGTCGGTCGCCGCGGTCCCCGTCGAACCACCGGCTCCGTTCTCGCCGTCCTTGGCCGTCGCCTGCTTGGGTGCAGTTTTCTTCGCCGCTGCCGTCGTCTTCGCGGCAGTGCCGGTCTCCGCCGCATCCGCAGCCTTGGCCGGGGCCGCCTTCCTGACGCCCTTCTTCGCAGGCACCTTCTTGGCCGCCGTCTTCCGCGGAGTCGCCGCCTTCTTCGCCGCGGTCTTGCGCGGAGCCGCCTTCTTTGCGGGCGCCTTCGCCGGAACAGCCTCGGTGGCAGCAACTGCGACCGCCGTCGAAACCTCTTCCGTCGGAGCGGACTTCACCGGCTCGACCTCAGCAGCGCCCTTGTCAGCAGCAGCGTCGTCGGCAACAACCTTCGCCGAATCCACCTCTGCCGAAGCGGACTTCACCGGCTCGCCCTCGACAGCCGCGTCGTCCGCAGCAACCTCAGGAGCAACGACCTCCGCCGTCACAGCGGCATCCTGCGCCACTGTCTCCGTCTCAGCGAGCTCCGGCGCGGCGGCATCCTGCACCGCAGTTTCCGTCTCAGCGAGCTCCGCCGGAGCGGCCTCCGTCGAGGCGACCTCGGCAGCAACAGTCTCGGTAGCAGCGGCCTTCTCGACAGCGTCGTCGGTATCGACCGCCGCCGTCACCACGTCAGCCGAAACCGGCTCGGACTCCGCCGGAGCAGCTTCCACGAGATCAATGGGCTTGGCCTCATCCGATTCGACCACGACGTCAGTCGCAGCAGCCTCGGCGGGCACAGCCTCCGCCGCAACGGTTTCAGCGACAGCGTCCTCGGCGGAAGCCTCCACGGCCGGCGTCACGGTAACCGGAACGGCGGCGACTTCCTCGATCTCCGCCGCCACAGCGGCGACGTCCTCGGTCGCGGAATCCTTGACTTCGATCTCGCCGAAAGCAGCCTCGACCTTGGCCAACGCCGCCTCGACTGCGGGACCGTTCTCGGTGCCGGCGACGGGCTTCGAGGAAGCCTCCTCGTCGAGTCCGATCTCCTCCGAAACAGCTTCCGCCGGAGCATCTTCCGTCACGGCGACCGCGGCAGCGACGGGCTCCTCCGAAGCCTCCTCGGTCTCCTCGACAACTGCCTTCTCGATGTCGACCGTGCTCGTCTTCGACTCCGCCGCTTCGAAGTCCACCTCGAGCACGTCCGGCACACCGCCACCGAGCACCCCGATGCCGGGGATCGCGGCGAGCAGCTGCCGGGTGTACTGGTCGGTGGGCGCGGTGAGGACCTCGGCGACCGGCCCCTGTTCGACCACCCGACCGTTGCGCATCACCAGCACGTCGTGGGCGATCGCGCGGACGACGGCGAGGTCGTGCGAGATGAACAGGTAGCTGATGCCGAGCTGCTCCTGCAGCGACGACAGCAGCGTCAAGATCTGGTCCTGCACAAGCACATCGAGCGCCGACACCGCTTCGTCGCAGACGACGAGCGGCGGGTCGACGGCCAGTGCGCGGGCGATGGCGACCCGCTGGCGCTGACCACCGGACAACTCGTTCGGGTACCGCTGTGCCAGCGAGGCGGACAGCGCGACCTGGTCGAGCAGTTCGGCCACCCGGGCACGGCGGGATGCGCGGTCGCCGACGCCGAAGGCGCGCAGCGGCTCGGTGATCAGCCGTTCGACGGTCCACATGGGATCCAGCGACGCGTACGGATCCTGGAACACGGGCTGCATCGCCCGCCGGGCCGCGCGCAGCCGCTCGCCTTGCAGGCCGACCATGTCGGCGCCGTCCAGCTTGACGCTGCCGGAGGTGGGGTTGATCAGACCGAGCACGATCCGCGCGGTCGTCGTCTTACCCGAACCCGACTCGCCGACGATCGCCGTGGTGCGTCCGCGACCGATCGTGAACGACACGTCGTCGACGGCCTTGAGCAGGCCGCCGCGGCCGCGGATCTTGTATTCCTTGGTGATGTTCGCGACCTGCAGGATCGGCGTCCGCTCGACGGCCTTGTCCTCGGCCGCCTTGTCTTCGGCTGCCTTGTCGGCCTTGACGTTTCGCCGCGGCGTCACCAACGCCGGTGCGGCGGCGACCAATCGCTGGGTGTACTCCTCCTGCGGATCGGTCAGCACCTGCCGCGCCGGGCCGGTCTCGACGATCCGGCCGTCGGACATCACCACGACCCGGTCGGCCCGCTCGGCGGCGAGGCCGAGATCGTGGGTCACCAGCAGCAGCGCGGTGCCCAGTTCCTGGGTCAGCTTCTCCAGGTGGTCGAGGATCTGCCGCTGCACGGTCACGTCCAGCGCCGAGGTCGGCTCGTCCGCGATCAGCAGGTCCGGCCTGCAGGCCAGGCCGATGGCGATCAGCACGCGCTGGCGCATACCGCCGGAGAACTCGTGCGGGTACTGCCGTGCCCGACGGCCGGGTTCGGGCAGACCGGCTTGGCCGAGCAACTCGACGGCCTGTTCCTTGGCCGCCCGTCGCGTGCAGATCCGGTGCGCCACCAGGGTTTCCGACACCTGCCGACCGACCCGGGACACCGGGTTCAGGTTCGACATCGGATCCTGGGGCACCAGCCCGATTTCCTTGCCGCGCAGGCTGCGCAGCCGCTTCTCGTCGGCGTGCGTGATGTCCTCGCCGCGCCAGCGCACCGCGCCACCCGCCACTCGGCCCGAGCCGGGCAGCAGGCCCATGATCGCATGCGCCAGTGTCGATTTGCCCGACCCGGAGGCGCCGACGATCGCGACCCGTTCGCCAGGCTGGATGGTGAGGTCCGCGCTGTGCACGGCTGTCACGTCGCCGAAGGAGACCCGCAGATCGCTGATCTCCAACAGTGGTTCTGTCATTTGCAGCATTTCCTTCAGCGACTGGTCTTCGGGTCGAGCGCATCCCGAAGGGCGTCGCCGAAGAGGTTGAATCCCAAGCAGATGATCGCCAGCGCGACACCGGGGAAGATGCCGGGCCATGCGGTGCGGAGCAGGTACTGCTGAGCGTCGGACAGCATGATGCCGAGGCTCGGCGCAGGCGGCAGGATGCCGAGCCCGAGGAACGACAGGATGGCTTCACCGATCACTGCGGTCGGCATGATGACCGTGGCCTGCACGATGATCGGCGCCAGCGAGTTCGGCAGGATGTGTTCGCGCAGGATGCGGAACGAGCCGACGTGCATCGCATTGGCGGCGAGCACATAGTCGGATTCCTTGAGCCGCAACGTTTCCGCGCGCACCACGCGCATCATGATCGGCACCTGGGCGATGCCGAGGGCGACCGCGGCATTGCCGAGCCCGCCGCCGTTGATCGCCGCGAGCCCGACCGCGAGCACGATGAACGGGAACGCGAGCAGCAGATCCGACAGCCGCGACAGCAGCACGTCCAGCGCCCGCCAGTACCCGGCGAGCAGGCCGAGCGGCACGCCGACGAACACGGCGAGCAGCACCGACAGCGCGCCGACCTCGAGCGAGGCACGGGTGCCGTAGAGCACCCGCGAGAAGATGTCGCGGCCCAGATCGTCGGTGCCCAAAAGGAATCCGACGGTGCCCGGCTTCTGGAACGGAGTCGCGAAGTGCACTTCGGACGGCGAGTACGGCGCAAGCAGCGGCGCGAAGATGCCGACGAAGAGCACGATCAGGATCAGCACCGCGCCGACCATGCCGAGCGGGTTGCGCAGCAACTGCCGCAACACGCGACCGCGCGCCGCTGCCAGCGGCGGCGTTGCGACGACTGTGGGGTTCTCGATGACTGTCATTGCGCCTTCCCGGACACTCGCACGCGCGGGTCGATCACCGTGTACAGCACGTCGACCAGCAGATTGATCACGATGTAGGACGCGGTGATCACCAGCACGACCGCCTGGATCACCGGGTAGTCGCGGGAGAAGACCGAGTCGAGGGTCAGCTTGCCCATGCCGGGCAGGCTGAAGATGCGCTCGGTGACCACCGCGCCAGCGATGAGCCCGCCCAGCTGCAGGCCGACGATCGTGGTGACCACGATCAGGCTGTTGCGCAACCCGAATCGGAAGATGACCGCGCCGCGGCCGAGCCCCTTCGCCCGCGCGGTGCGCACGAAGTCGGCGGTCAGCGTCTCCACCATCGACGACCTGGTCTGCCGCTGCACCACCGCCGCGTGCGTGATGCCGAGGATGATCGCGGGCAACGTCAGGAAGTACAGGCCACGCAGCGGTTCCTCGAACGGCGAGACATAGCCCGAGGCGGGGAACCAGTTCAGCTGCACCGACAGATAGAGCACGGCGAGGATGCCGAGCCAGAAGGTCGGCACCGACAGCGCGACCAGCGAGAACCCGTTGGCGGCCCACTCGGGCCAGCGACCGCGATACACCGCGGCGATCACGCCGCCGATCACGCCGACCAGCACCGCGACGAGCATCGCGTACACCGAAAGCTGCACGGTCACCGGGAGGGTGGTGCCGATCATGTCGATCACCGGGGTGCCGGTGCGGATCGACTTGCCGAAATCACCGGTGAGCGCGTGCCAGACGAACTCCAGGTACTGAACCGGCAGCGCCTTGTCCAGTCCCAGTTCTTCGCGCACCGCGGCGATGGCCGCC
Organism: Nocardia altamirensis NBRC 108246; assembly: GCF_001612685.1. Classification (GTDB taxonomy): domain Bacteria; phylum Actinomycetota; class Actinomycetes; order Mycobacteriales; family Mycobacteriaceae; genus Nocardia; species Nocardia altamirensis. The sequence continues at coordinate 35,690 of NZ_BDAY01000090.1, read as the reverse complement.
GGGTCGGCCTGCTCACCCGCCATCACGGTCGCGGGATCGCCGGGCAGCGCGCGGACACCGATGAAGACCACGATCGAGGCCAACACCAGCGTGACGGCAGACTGCCACAAGCGGTGGAAAACGTACTGCAGCATGGGGTTCGTTCAGCCCTTTCGATCCGCGACGTAGGCGGCTTTGCCCAACCGCACTGCGCCGTCGGCGTACACCTCGATGCCCGTCACCCAGGTCGAGTGCACGGTCAGGTTACGTAGCCGGTAGGTGTAGATATATGGGTTCTCGCGCTGGATGACGCGCACTGCCTGCTCGTACAGCGCACCGCGTTGCGCGGCGCTTGTGCTGTGCGCGGCCCAGCCGAGCAGGTCATCCAGGACGGGTGAGTTGATTCCGCTGTAGTTACCGGACGAGCCGGTGGTGAGGAATCGAGAGGTGTTGCCGTCCGGGTCGATACGGCCGGACCAGCCGAGCAGCAGGGTCTCGTAACTGCCCTTCTTCTGCGCGTCGAGCATTCCCGAGTATTCGGCGGGCACGATCTTCAGGTCGAAACCGCCCTGGGCGACGCTGTCGCGCAACGCCTGCGCGTAGTCCAGCTGGTCCTTCACGTTCATCACCTGCATCGTCACCGGGTACGGCGTCGGAACGCCTGCCTCGGCGAGCAGCTGTTTGGACCGTTCGGGATTGAACTGCGGGCAGGTGGTGCTTGCCCTGGTCGCATACGAGGTGCGCGGCGCGATCGGGGTGCAGGCAGGCTCGTACCAGTTGTTGAAGACCTTGCGTACCAAGCCCTGCCGGTCGGTTGCCAGCGAGAACGCCTGCCTGACCTTCGGATCCTTGGCGATCGGGCTGTTGATCGGCTTGATGGGCTTACCGGCGCCGTCGACGTTGCCGAGGTTGATATAGAGCCCCTGGAAGCCGAACGATCCCGACTGCAGCAATTTCAGCTGGGGCAGCTTCTCCAGCGCTTCGACGTCCGACGGCGACATCGTGTCGGCCGCCTGGATATCGCCGGACCGCAACGCCTGCGCTCGCGACTTGGCGTCGGGCATGATGCGGTAGGTGATGCTGTCGAGGTGCACCTTCGCGGCGTCGTAGTACAGCGGATCGCGGGCGACCGTGATCGAGGTGTTCGCGACGCGTTTGACGAATTTGAACGGTCCGACGCACACCGGGCTCTCGCCGAAGGTCTTTTCCTTCTCCTTCAGCGCGGCGGGCGACATGATCATGCCCGCTCGGTCCGCGAGCGCTGCGGTGATCGGCGCGAACGGCTGGTTGTAATGGATCGCCACGTGGGTCGAGTCGACGGTCTCGATCTCCTTGATCGGTCCCATCTCACCGGTGCGCTGCGAGCCCTCCATCGAGAAGTGCCGTTTCAGGCTGGTCTCGACCGCGGCGGCGTTGAACGGTGTGCCGTCGGCGAATTCGACACCGGTGCGCACCGGGATGGTGACCGTCAGACCGTCGGCGGAGACGGTGGGCAGCGCGGTGGCCAACTGGGGAACCAAAGCACCGGACGGGTCGTTGTCATAGAGCTTCTCGCAGATCGTGCTCATGACGTAGCGCATGTACAGCGAGCTGGAGGTGGTCGGGTCGAGCTTGTCGGGTTCGTTCGACAGGCCCATCACCAGATCGCCGCCCTCGCGCACCGGCTGCGTGCCGACGGGCGTGCCGTAGTCGTCGGTATGGGTTGCCGGCACCTCTGCGTGCTGTACCGACGTGCAGGATGCGAGCGCGGCGACGACCACGCCTAGTACCAGCATCCGAGTGGAGCGAACTAGCATGCGGTACAACATACTTCAATGGCCATCACTTTTCTCGCCCACTATTCCGTTTAGTGCGTTGTTTTCGTACTTTGTTCGTCATTTGGACATCGCCTGAAATGCCGAGGGCCGGAAATAGGCACGAAAAATAGCGATCCGGCGAATCCGGACCGCCATTTTCGTGCCGCGTCAACTTATGAAGCAGCGGTAAACACTACCGCAGCAGGACTAATCAGCCCTTGTCCTCGACGAAGGCGGCCTTACCGAGGCGGACGACACCGTCGGCATACACCTCGACACCAGTCACCTTCGTGGTGTGCACGGTGAGCAGGCGCAGTCGGTAGGTGTAGACGTAGGGGGTGTCCTTGGCCATCGCCTGGTTCGCTTGTCCGTACAGCTCGGCCCGCTGCGCGGTATCGGTGCTCTGGGCAGCCTTTTGGAGCAGCTCGTCCACCTTCGGCGAGCTGTACCCGACGTAATTGCCCGGCGACTTCGTGCCGAAGAACCGCGTGATGTTCGCGTCCGGGTCGAGACGGCCCGACCAGCCGAGCATCAACGCCTCGAAGGTGCCCTTCTTCTGCACGTCCAACAGCGTGGAGTATTCGACAGGCACGATCTTCAGGTCGAAGCCGCCTTCAGCGACGTTGGCCTGCAACGCCTGTGCCATCCGGAGCTGATCCTGGGTGGTCGTCACCTGCAGCGTGATCGGATACGGGATCTGCGCGCCCGCTTCCTTGAGCAGCTCCCGCGACTTCTTCGGATCGTAAGCAGGGCAATCGGTTCCGGCAGGCGTGGCGAAGGTGCTTTTCGGCACGATCGCCGAGCAAGCCGGCTCGAACCAGTTGTTGAAGACGGTGTCGACCAGGGTGTTCCGGTCGATGCTCAGCGACAGCGCCTGCCTGATCCTGGCGTCCTTCGCGATCGGGGTGTCGATCTGCTTGGTTGGCTTACCCACGCCGTCGACATTGCCGATGTTGATGTAGATGCCTTGAAAGCCAAGCGATCCCGACTGCACCAGCTTCAGGTCAGGGTTCTTGGCCAGTGCGTCCACGTCCTGCGGGGAGATGGTGTCCGCGACCTGAATATCACCGGAGCGCAGATTCGACGCGCGAATGTTCGCGTCGATCATGATCCGATAAGTGATCTTGTCGAGATGCACCTTCTTGGCGTCGTAGTACAGCGGATCGCGTTCCACGATGATCGAGGTCTGCGGCACCCGCTTGACGAACTTGAACGCCCCGACACACACCGGGTTGTCGCCGAAGTTCTTTCCCTCGTCCTTCGCGAGCGCGGCGGGCGACAGGATCATCCCGGCCCGGTCGGCGAGCGCGGCGGTGATCGGCGCGAACGGCTTCTTGTACCGGATCACCACATTCGACGAATCGGCGACCTCGATGCTCGCGACCGGCCCCATTTCGCTGGTTCGCTGCGAGCCTTTCATGCTGAAGTGTCGATCGAGGCTGGTTTTCACCGCGGTGGCATCGAACGCGGCGCCGTCGGCGAACTTGATGTCGTTGCGCACCGGAATGGTGACGGTCAACCCCTCATCGGTGACCGTCGGCATTCCGGTGGCGAGCTGCGGCACCAAGTTGCCGGAAGCGTCGTTGTCGTAGAGCTTTTCGCAGATCGAGCCCATGACGTAGCGCGTGTAGAGCGAGCTGGAGGTGGTCGGATCGAGCTTGTCCGGTTCAGCGGAAAGACCCATCACCAGCTCGCCGCCCTTGCGCACCTGTCGGGTGCCGACCGGCGTGCCGAAATCATCTGTGTGCGTTGCGGTCCCGTCGGGGTGTTGGACCGGTGCGCAGGACGCGAGCGCGACGACGGCAACGCCGAGCACCACCATCCGTGAGAAGCGAGCAAGCATGCGCTACAAGATACTTCACGCTGTTCCACATTTCGCGCCGGGTAAACCTTTTTGCAAATTGTTCACTTTGGCTACAAAGCACGCCGTGAAAAGGGCACGAAAAATAGCGATCCGGCTGCTGCAGGACCGCTATCTTCGACGCTGTATGAAGTTATCGCTGAACGTGATCGTGCGGTTATCGGTTGATGATGTGTACAGTTATCGTCCGGTCGCGTAGCCCTGCATCCCACGGGGATTCGCGCCAGCCGAAAGTACACCGTTGTCCCGGTCGCGAGCCACTGCGCACATCCGGCCCTCGGACCACGGTCCGCCGACGGTGACGCGATGCCCGCGACGTTCGAGATCCTCGATGACCTCCGTGCCGATCCGCGATTCCACGATGACCGAACCCGGACTCATCACCCGTGGATAGAACGAGCCGGGGAAACTTTCCTGATGCCAGTTCGGCGCGTCGATGGCGCCCTGCAGATCGAGGCCGCCACGCACCTTGTCCCGCAACGCGACCGCCAGGAAGAAATGCAGGCTCCACTGATCCTGCTGATCGCCACCCGGGGTGCCGAACGCCATCACCGCCTCGCCGTCGCGCAATGCCAGCGACGGACTGAGCGTTGTCCGCGGCCGCTTGCCCGGCGCCAGCGAGTTGGGCAGGCCCGGCTCCAGCCAATTCATCTGTAGTCGAGTGCCGAGCGGGAAACCGAGCTCGGGCACCACCGGATTGGATTGCAGCCAGCCACCACTCGGCGTCGCCGCGACCATATTGCCCCAGCGGTCGACCACGTCGACCTGACAGGTGTCGCCGCGGGTGGCACCGCTGGTTGCCACCGTCGGCTCGCCAGCACCGAGCGGAATCTCCAACTCGCACAAGGAATTTGCCTGGGCGTACCGGCTCAGCCGTGGCTGCTGCCCGTCCGGGCTGCCCGGCCGCAGTTCATAGGAGGCACTCGGCTCGATCAGCGCGCTGCGCTGCGCGTTGTACCAGGAGGACAGCAGCGTATCGAGCGACACCTGCGTGCTGTCGCCGTACCAGGCCTCACGGTCGGCGAACGCGAGCTTCGAGACCTCGATGAGCGTGTGGTAGTACTCCGGCGTTCCGTATTCCAGCCGTTCCGGCAGCAACGCGAGCTGCTGCAGGAACACCGGGCCCTGGCTCCACAGGCCCGCCTTCGCGATGGTCCAGCCGTTCCAGGTGTAGGTGGCCGGATTCTCGTACGTAGCAGTGAAATTCACCAGGTCATCGCCGGTCATCGTGCCGGAGTGCCGCTCGCCCGAGGTGTCCATGGTCGGCCGCGACGAGTAGTTCACCAGCGCCTCGCCGATGAACCCTTCGCGCCAGACCTTGCGGGCCGCCTCGATCTGCGCTTCCCGATCGCTGCTCGCGGCCTCCGCCTCGGCGATCAGCCTGCGCCAGGTATCGGCCAGTGCCGGGTTGCGCAGCAATGCGCCTGCGGCAGGGGCCTTTCCGTCGCGCAAGTAGAGCTCCGCCGAGCTCTGCCATTCGTTTTCGAACAACTCGGCGACCGTCTCCACGGTCTCGCCGATCCGCTCGACCGCGGGGTGGCCGCGCTCGGCGTTCCAGATGGCGTAGGACAGCACCTCGGCGAGTCGCTTGGTTCCGTGATCGCGCAGCAGCACCATCCAGGCATCGAACGCGCCTGGTACAGCTGCTGCCAAGGGGCCGGTGCCTGGCACCAGATCCAGACCCAGCGACCGGTAGTGGTCGATGGTCGCACCGGCAGGCGCCGGCCCCTGGCCGCACAGCACGCGAGGGGGCAGCCCCGCGGGTGCGAGAATGATCGGGGCGTCGCCGCCCGGACCATTCAGGTGTGGCTCGACCACGTGCAGCACGAACGCCGCGGCGACCGCCGCGTCGAACGCATTGCCGTCGTCCTCGAGCACCGCCATCGCGGCGGCCGAGGCGAGCCAATGGGTAGACGACACCATCCCGAAGGTGCCCTGCAGGGTAGGACGCGTGGTGAACACCTGCTGAGTATCTCCCTATATCGGTACGTACGTCCAAGACATCTAAAGCACTAAACCGATAGCCTGTGGTTATGGAACGTCGGCAACTCGAGTACTTCGTCGCCATCGTGGAACACGGCGGATTCACCCACGCGGCACGCGCGCTCCAAGTTGCCCAGCCGTCGCTGTCCAGGGCGATCGGCAAGCTCGAGAAGGAGCTCGGCGTCCCGCTGTTCCACCGCATCGGGCGCAACGCAGTGCTCAGCAACGCCGGAGAGTTCATGGCCGACCGGGCGCGGCAGGTGCTGCGCGATCTGGACGCGTTGCGCGCGGCCGCCCAGGCCGTCGGCGCGGGCGTGGTCGGCCGCGTCGACGTGGCGGCTACCTCGTCCTCCACGTTGGAACCGGTGATCGGCACCATCGCGGCGCTGCGTGAGCATCATCCCGGTGTGACGGTCGGCACCTGGTCGGCGCCGTCGGCCGCCGAAGTGGTCGCCACCGTGCTGCGCGGGAGCTGCGAGGTCGGCGTGTGCGGCAGCGCGGAACGTCCCGCCGGACAGGGACTGGTCGCGATCCATCTGCGCGACGAACAGTTCCTGCTCGTCGCCCCGCCCGGCACCGTGATCGGCGTCGACGGCACGGTGACACCGGCGGACCTGCGCGGGCTGAGTTTCGTGATCACCCAGCCTGCGACCGCGGTGCGGGCGCGCTTCGATCGGCTCGCCGCCACCGTCGGCGACCTGCACATCGCCGCCGAGGTCGGCGACCGCAGCGTGGTGCTACCGATGGTGTTGCGCGGCATCGGCTGTGGCCTGATGCCCGACGGCTGGTACGACCTGGCCTGCCGGGCAGGCGCCGAGGTCTACCGGTTCTCCCCGCCCGAACAGCTGCCGCAGTGGCTGGTGTACCGGACCGGGCCGCTCACCGCCGCGGCGCGGGCGTTCATCCAGACAACACTGGACCAGTCCGCGGCCGCGGCCGTCGAGTCCGAGTAGCCGATCAGTCGCCGCACCGGGTGGCGCAGCGGTTATCCCGAGTTACGCAGCGCGGTGGCAAGGCCGTTCATGGTCAGCAGAATGCCGCGGCGGACCAGTTCGGAGTCGTCGCCGGCCCGGAGCCTGCGCAGCAATTCCACCTGCATCTGGTTCAACGGCTCCAGGTACGGGAACCGGTTGTGGATCGATTCGGACAGTGACGGGTTGTCCGCGAGCAGGTGCTCGTTGCCGGTGATCGCGATGTACATGCGGATGGTCTTGGCATGCTCCTCGCGGATCATGCCGAAGATCTGCTCCCGCAACGTCACGTTCTCGACGAGTTCGGCGTAGCGGGCGGCGATATCGAGGTCGCTCTTGGCCATCACCTGCGCCAGGTTCGACAGCACGGTCCGCAGGAACGGCCAGCGGCGATACAGATCGGTCAGCCGCGCGAGCCGGTCCGGGTCGCCACCGACCCACTCCTCCAACGCGGTACCGGTGCCGTACCAGCCGGGCAGCATCACCCGCGCCTGGCTCCACGACATCACCCACGGGATGGCGCGCAGATCTGACACCGAGTTGGTCGGCTTGCGTGATGCGGGCCTGCTGCCGATGTTCAAATCGCCGACCTCGGCGACCGGGGTGGACTGGCGGAAATACTCGACGAATCCGGGTGTTTCGTGCACCAGCCGCGAGTAGGCGGCGCGGGCGCGGGCGGCCAACTCGTCCATCACCTCGTAGGACGGCTCGGCATCGGCGCCGAGGCCCTCGACGTCGAGCAGCGTCGACTCCAGCGTGCCCGCGATCAGCGACTCCAGATTGCGGTGGGCCGCACCGGGTTCGGCGTACTTGGCGGCGATCACTTCGCCCTGCTCGGTCAGCCGCAGCGAACCGCGCACGGCACCGGCGGGCTGGGCGAGGATGGCGTCGTAGCTGCGGCCGCCGCCACGGCCGACGGTGCCGCCGCGACCGTGGAACAGCCGCAACCGAATTCCGGTCTTCCGCGCCACCTCGACCAGCTCCAACTCGGCCCGGTACAGCGCCCAGTTCGCGGCGAGATACCCGCCGTCCTTGTTCGAATCGGAGTAGCCGAGCATCACCTCCTGCCGCATCCCGCGCGCGGCGACCAGCTCGTGATAGGCCGGGACATCCAGTGCCGCGGACAATGTCGCCGCACCCGCGGCGAGGTCCTCGATCGTCTCGAACAGCGGAACGATGCCGACCGAACAGCTCGGCGGCGCGTCCGGCGCGCCGGGATCGAGCAGGCCGCCCTCCTTCAGCAGCAGGGCCGCCTCCAGCATGTCGCTGACCGAGGTGCACATGCTGATGATGTAGTTGGGCACCGCCTCCACCCCGAAGGTGTCCACCACATCCTTTGCCGCGCAGACGATGTCGATCTCCTTGCGGGCCAGCTCGCTCAGCCTGGCGTGCGGGCCGAGCAGCGGTCGCCTGGTGCGCAGCTCGGCCTCGAGCAGCTCGACCCGCCGCGACTCGGGCAGACTTGCGTAGTCGGGATGCACACCGGCCCAGGCGAGTAGCTCGGCGACGACCTGCTCGTGGATCTCCGAGTTCTGCCGCATGTCCAGGCCCTGCAGGTGGAAGCCGAAGGTCTCGATCGCGTGCCGCAGCGCGGCGAGGCGGTCGTCGGCCAGCAGATCGTCCCTGCTCGCGCGCAGTGAGGCGTCGATGGCGTCCAGATCGTCGAGCACCGCCTGTGGCGTCGGGTACGGCGCTGCCCCCACGTCGAGTCCGGTCGCGGGGATGGTGCCGAGGGTGCGGGCGGCAGTGGCGGTCAGTCGGCCCCGGATGGTGTGCAGCGCACGGCGATACGGCTCGTCGGCGTGGGCGGCCGGGTCCGGATATCCGGCCTCTGCCAATGCGGCGACCTCGGGGGTCACCGACACCAGACGCGCCGAAAGCGCCAGCGACTTCTCCAGCTCCACGAGCTCACCCAGGTACCGGGTGAAGGCGACCGTCGCGGCCTGCTGCCCGGCCTGCCGCACGACCTCCGCTGTGACATAGGGGTTTCCGTCGCGGTCGCCGCCGATCCATGACCCGGGCCGCAACATCGGGCGCGGCAACAGTTCGACACCGGGAAAGCGCGAGCGCAGCGCCGCCCGCACCTCGGCGTTGATCGCCGGGATCACGTCGAACAGGGTGATGTCGTAGTAGCGCAGGCCGACCGAGATCTCGTCCTGGATCCGCAAGCGCGCCAACCTGATCAGCGCGGTGCGCCACAGGCTGAGCACCTGGCGGCGGATCTGGTGCTCCAAATCGGCACGGGCACGCTCGGTTTCGGGGTAGCGCTGGCGCAGCCGCATCAACTCGGTGATCCGCGTCTGCGCGTCGAAGACGGTGCGGCGGCGGGTCTCGGTGGGGTGCGCGGTGATCACCGGCGAGACCAGCGCGTCGGCGAGCAGATCGGCCACCTCGGCGCCGTCCAGTGCCGCCGCGTCGAGCTTGCGATAGGTGGCCGCGAGCGACGAATCCTGCGGCGGCTCACCGGCCGCCTCGTGCGCGGTGCGCCTGCGGTCGCGCTGGATGTCCTCGGCCAGGTTGGCCAGCAGTACGAAGTAGCTGAACGCGCGGATCAGCGGCAATGCCACCGTGATCTCGACACCGTCGAGCATCTCCGCGACCGCGCTGCGCTCCACCTCGGCGCGCCGCACCCGGAAGGCCTCGATCCGCACCCGCTCGATGAGGTCGAACACCTCGGGACCCTCGTGGTCCCGGATGGTGTCGCCGAGCACGCCGCCGAGGAAGCGGATGTCGTCCCGTAGCGGCCGGATGGCGTCCTGTTGCGTCTCGCTCGTCGATTCGCCCATGATCAGACAGTATTGCCGTCGGCCGAGTGTTGGTATGCGACGGAGCCCACATCGTGGCGCGCGGGGCGCCGGTACGGTGGTGTCACGCGCTCTAGAAATCACCGCATTGCAAGGATGCCCATGGTCGAGAACGCCCCTGACGAATCCGTTTCCCTCACCCGCACCGGCCGATTCGCACACTTCGGCAGCACCAGGTTGAACGCGATCACTCGATTCCAGAGCCGCCTGCACAACCGGCTCTACCAGCGGTTCGACGGCACGGCCTTCGGAAAGTACCTGGGCCGTCCGATCTTCCAGCTGACCGTGACCGGGCGCAAGTCCGGCGAGCCGCGTCCGGTGGTGCTGATGCTGGTCCGCGACGGCGAGGACCTGCTGGTCGTCGGGTCGTTCGGGGGCAATCCGAAGCCGCCGGCGTGGTGGCTCAACCTGGTCGCGGCGGGCGGTGGGCAGGTGCGCGTCGGCAAGGAGAGTTGGCCGGTGACCGCCAGGGTCGTCACCGACCAGGCCGAATACGCCGCCAAGTGGCGCACACTGACGGCCGCGTATCCAGACTTCGACACCTATCAGGCGCTGACGTCACGCAAGCTGCCGATCGCGGTGCTGACGCGCGCCGCGGGGTGACACAAACCGCCGGCCGCACGCAGCGTGTCGTCCGGATTCATCGCGGGCACCTCGAGCAGGAACTCGATGCTGGGCTGCGCGGCAGGGCCGACGCGACTCACTGTCGGTCGGCGCCGTCGCTGGGCACGGTCTGGTCGAGCGGGCGAATCACACGCGCGGGATTGCCCGCCGCGAACACGTGCGACGGCAGGTCGCGGGTGACCACGCTGCCCGCGCCGACCACGGTGTTGTCGCCGACGGTGACGCCTGGACACACGATGACACCGCCACCGAACCACACGTTGTCGCCGATCCGGATCGGCGCCGCCGACTCCCACCGCTGCCTGCGCAGCTCGTGATCGTCCACCGGATGCAGCGCGGTCAGCAGCTGGCACCGCGGCCCGATGGACACGTCGTCACCGATGCTGATCGGCGCGCAATCCAGCAGGATCGCATCGTAATTCAGGAAACTGTTGGTCCCGATCTCGATGAGATACCCGTAGTCGCACTGGAATCGGGGCATGATCCATGACCCCTCCCCCAGCTTGCCGAGCAGCGCACGCAGGAGGGCGTCCCGCTGTTCGGTGTCGTCGGCGCCGGTGCGATTGAACTCGTCGCACAGGCCCTGCGCGCGGCGTCGTTCCGCGACCAGTTCCTCGTCGTTGTCCCGGTACAGATCCCCGCGGAGCATTCGCTCCTTCTGCTCACCCATGCCGCCCACCCTTCCCTACTCCCGTGCAGGCCGCCCACACCCCTGCAGAGACGCCGAACGGGACATGGCAGACGGCGTAACACCGTGCCATATCCCGTTCGAAGGCAAATCCGCTTACGCGGGCATCCCCTGCGCCGACAGGCGGTGGAACAACACCTGCTCCAGCAGCGCGACGAGCACTTCCTTCACCGATTCCCGGTCGCGCGCATCGCATTCCAGCACCGGGATCCAGTCGTCGAGCTCCAGCGCCTCGCGCACCTCGCCGAGATCGAAGAAGGTGCCGTTGTCGAAGCGGTTGACCACCACCACGAACGGCGTCTGCTTCTCCTCGAAGTAGTCCAGCACCGGATAGCAGTCGTCGACCCGGCCGGTGTCGACCACGATCACCGCGCCGAGCGCACCGTCGACCAGGTCGTCCCACAGGAAGACGAACCGGTCCTGGCCCGGCGTGCCGAACAGGTACAGAATCAGCGAGCGGTCCAACGTGATGCGGCCGAAGTCGAGCGCGACCGTGGTCTGCGTCTTCTCCGCACGGCGGCCCGGATCGTCGATGCCGATCGCGACCTCGGTCATCGCCGCCTCGGTCACCAGCGGCTCGATCTCGGAGATCGCGCCGATGAATGTTGTTTTGCCGACGCCGAATCCGCCACTGATGACGATCTTGACCGACGACGGCATCGTCGGGCCGGGCGGTGGCGGTGTACTCACGTCAGAGTGCCCGTACAAGGTCCCTGATCCTCTCGATGGCAGCGGTGGACAGTTGATCGGATTCGCGCACCGACACGTAGCCCGCGGCGGCGAGATCGCTGACGACGACCTTCGCGACACCGACCGGAACGCGCAGCGCGGTACCGATCTCGGCGATGGAGTGCGGCTGCTGACACAGCTCGACCACGGTCCGCTGTTCGAAACGCAGCGGTGCCGACAGCGCCGAAGGCGGCGCCTGCACCAGGGTTTCGATCCGCAGACCGTCCATCAACGGCGTAGTGCGCCCCGCGGTGACGACAAAGGGACGCACAAACTGTTCATCACTGTCGACAACATCTTCTTCTGGCGGTGCTTGCTGGCCGGGCCGATCCGGATCGAACCAGCCGAACATATGGTTCATCGGGATCATCCGCGGGTCCGGCAGTCGCGGTCGGTCAGGATCTCTCATCTACGTAACGTCTCTCGCAGTTCGGAAATCAACGTCGGATCAAGGAGCGACCCGGCGCGTTCGGCAAGCACGGCCATTTCATAGCCAACAAGCCCGATATCGCAGTTACCGTCGGCGATCACGCCGAGGCAGCTGCCGTCACCCATGGCCGAGACGAGCAGGAAGCCGCGCTTCATCTCGATCATGATCAGCTTGAGCCCGTCGAACGAATAGCTGCGCGAAGCGCTCTTGGCGAGGCTGGCCAGGCCAGAAACCATGGCGGCCAGCCGGTCGGCCGAGGTGCGGTCGAGCCCCTCCGACATCGCGATGAGCAACCCGTCCGAGGAAACCGCCACTGTGTCGCGTACGCCGTCGGTCTCCCGGACGAAGTTGGCGAGCATCCAGTTGAATGTGTGCGGGTCAGCGCTCGGCAAGTGAGTGGTCACCGGTTCTCCTCTGCGGTGGTCGGGGTGGTCGGCACCTGATCGTCGTTGACGGCTGAATCATGTTCGCGGGCACCGACATACGGCCGCGTGGATGACGGGGCGGGTGGGGCGCCGCGCTCGTGCCCGGCCCGGAACGACGACAACATGCTACGGGTTTCCTCGGGCGAGCGCTCCGGAATCGGCGCACGATCCGGCCGCTGAGTGCCAGTGGCGTCCCGTCGCGATTCAGTGCTCGGCGCGGTGCCCGCGGAACGAGACTTCTTGTTGCGCTTCACAAGTCCGTTGCGCGTGGTGCGCGGGCCTTGGGTCGCACTGTCCGCGCCGTTGTATCCGCGCGGCTGTTCTCCGGTTTCGTAAATGCGCCACATGGTGCCGGTATCGATCGTCGATCGTTCAGTGGTCTCCGCGGGCGGCGGGGACGAGGGCGGTGGGGACGAAAGGAATTGGGCGTACGCACCGGTCGCCGGTCCGGAGTCGGACGGCGCCGCATGCGCGGGGCCCGCCGGCCGCTGTGGCGGCGCGGGGTTGCGCGGCATCTCGTGACGCGGCGAGGTGTAGTCCTGACGCGGCGCGTCCATGCCGCCACGACCGGTCCCGTTGCGATCCGGCGCGTTGTAGTCCGGACCGCCCCGCTGCGGCGACCCGTGTGCGGGGCCGCCGAAGTTGGACGTATTCGGTTCCGGCGCAACAGGTGCCGCCGGACCGCCGAAGACCGCCGACATCGTCTGGCTGGTGGTCTCGGAGGGTGGCGTCTCCCTCGACTCGGAATCGGCGCCCCAGCTCCGCTCGACGCCCCTGTCGGAAATCTTGCCACGGCCGCCACCCTGTGCCCGCTGATCCGGTTCTTGCGCAAGCAATTCCAGCGGCAGCGCGAGCCGTCCGACGATGCCACTGACCGGTGAGACGTTGAGCTCGACCGCGATGCCGAGCCGCTCGGCCAGGCGACCGACCACGTAGTGGCCGAGGTAGCGGGTCGGCGCGACGATGAAGTCCTGCTCACCGCGCAGCCTGGCGTTCGACTGGGCGAGCTGGTCGGGCGGCATGCCGACACCGTGGTCAACGACCGCGAGCAGGTACCCCTGCGGCACCCGGCGACCGTAGATCTCGACCTCGAGATCCGGTGGCGAGAAGGCGAGACCGTTCTCGATCAACTCGGCGAGCATATGCGCGAGCTCACTGACCACCGCGCCGACGATCAGCACATCGTCCACCCGGCGCAGCACCACGCGGCGGTAGTCGTCGACCTCGGACAGACCGGCGCGGATGACGTCGCTCAGCGCGATCGGCTGCGCCCAGCGGCGCGGGCTCGCCTCGCCGACGAGGACGAGCAGGCTTTCGGCGTTGCGGCGCATGCGAGTCGCGAGGTGGTCGAGCTCGAACAGGTTGGACAGACCCTTGGGGTCGAGTTCCTCGCGCTCGAATTCGCTGATCAGGCCGAGCTGGCGGCGCACCAGGTTCTGGTTGCGGCGAGCCAGGTTGGCCATCGACTCCGTGGTGTTGCGGCGGACCAGCGCCTGCTGCGAGGCGAGCTCGAAGGCGGTGGTCTGGACACGGTCCAGCGCGCCCGCCACGGCGGCGATTTCGACACTGGACCCGGCGGGCGGCCGCACCGGCATCGGCGGTTCCGGACGACTGTCGTCGGCGTGCGTCCACGCGTCGATGACCTGGGGTAGTCGGCGCGACGCCACGTCGTCGGCCTCGCCTGCCAGCGCGGCAAGCGGGCGGACGATGGCGCGCACCGAGGTGATCACCAGCACGATCATCGCGACGATGGCGACGGCCGCACCGACGAGGAACGCGATCAGCTTGGTCAACGCGGCGGTGCGCAGATCGTCGGCGCGCGCCTGCACGTCGTCGCCAACCACCTTCTGCACCTCGCCCAGATCGTCGATGGCGCTCGACATCTGCGACCACCAGCCCATCGGGTCCACCTCGCGGACCAGTGGTCCGTCGGCGGAGGCGATCGCGTAGGTCTCCGACGTCTCGGCCTTGGTGGCGTTGTCGCTGTTCAACGCGCCGTTGAGCTTGTCCTGCTGGTTCTTGGTCGCGTAGCGGGAGAACGCGGCGAACGCGGCGAGCTTGGTCGCGCGAATCTCCATGAACTGCACGTATTCACCGCCGTTGAAGCGGCCTGCGACGAAGACGCCGTTGAGGAAGCCTCGCTCCTTGTCGACCTCTTCCTTGGCGGCACCGAGCGCGTACAGCGCCTGCAGTCCGCGCTGGATCTGCGGGTCGCGGGCCTGGTCGAGGCCGAGCGGAAGGCGGTTCAGCGCGGCGACAGCATCGGTGTAGAACTGGAACACCACCTGCCTGCTGATGCGGCCCGAGTCGACCTGGGCGCGGGTGTTGGACAGCAGGTTCAGCTGGCCGAGCGCCGCGCGGACCTGCTCGGCGCCCGGCGCGTCGGCCGCCGCGGCCGCGGTCAGCGTGGCCAGTGCCGAGTCGAGCTTGGCTCGCTGTTCCACCAGCGGCTGCCGCAGCCGGTTTTCACCACCGAGCAGACCGTTGCTCAGACCGAGCTCGCGCTGGATCTGATTGTTCAGCTCCTGCACATTCAGCGCGAGCGAGACGGCCTTCACCGTCTCGTTCGACTCCCGGTAGTCCGCGAACTCACGGAAGACGTTCACGCCGAGCAGCGCGAGCACCAATACCAGGGCGAGGGCAAGAATTCGAGTCAGCTGGCCGCCGATGGTGCGCGGCCGGACAATTGCCGAGATTGTGCCGCTCGACAACTCATTATCAGCACGGGAAACCAGAGGGTTGAGATCCGGTGTGTCCCCGGGCTTTTGTTGCCGTGAACGTGAACGCACCAACCTGCTACTCCTCCGAAAAGCCGGCCGTGACAGCTCTCACGACGAGCGCACGGGAAAGTCTCCGAGCAAAATCCCATACCCCTGGTCCTGCGTCAACTCGAGCACCCCCGTCCCAGCACTTTGTTCATTCTTTTCAACCTCAGCTGAAACCTCTTGCTACCAACCGGCCAGTTTGTGACCGATCGGTTGCGCTACGACTCAATGCATCCCAGCTCAGGCAGGCCATCGCGGAGCACAGCGGCGCACCGGGTATGCACACTCGAAATCTTGGGCCGCAAGCGGTTCCACCCCCCTGGATTTGACACGAGAACGGCCCGCCCACTCTTGCGAGCGAACGGGCCGGACAACAATCAGCAACCGAATGGCGACCGATCAGCTAGTAGTTTTGTGCACGACTACACATCACCGAGGATCGCGAGTACCTGCTCCGAGGTGTAGAACGGTTCCAGCCGCTCCCGAATCAGCTTGGCCAGCACGCCATTCCGCTTCGCGCCCTCGATCACGGCCGGACCGTAGCGCAGAATCTCGGTGGTGATATCGGCGGCGTTCAGTCCGAGCTCGGGCAGCATGGCGCCCAACGTGTAATCGCCGTACTTGGTGAAGAACACCTCGACGCATTCGGCGACGAGCAGGCCGAAATATTCCTTCTCCCTGGTGGTGATCGCGATTTCGTAGCAGATCAGCACCAACTCGTTCAGGTCCTTCTGCGACAGGTAATCGCGCAGGCCGCTGACGGGCTCGTCGGCATGCAGGTCCCAGAATTCCATCGCGGCGTCGTGCACCGGGGCGTCGCGCAGCATCTCGCGGATCGCGTTGTTGGTGCGCTTGAGCGCGAAAACCGCACCCTTGCCTGCCATGTCGCCGATGAAGGTGCTCTCGGTCGCCTTCTTGGCGGTCTTGGCCGCCGACTGACCCATGGAAATCAGCGAGGAGACGCCGGGGATCTTTCCGGCGATCTGCTTGTTCGCCTCCATGAAATCGGAGATCAACTTGTCGACGAACTTCGACGCGACGGTCGCGACCAGCGGGCTCTCGGTGAGCCGGTCCAGGATGCGCTCCTGGGCCTGATGCATGCCGAAGATCTTCTCCAACAACGCTTCTACCGGTTCCCGGTCGACCACCTGACCGAGCGTGTAGTCGTTGTTGGCCGCGATGTTGTCGTAGATCGAATCGGCGAAGACCCCGACCATGTCGGCGATCACCGGGCTGCCGCCGATCTGATCGATGATCGTCGCGACGGTCTGCTTGGCCTGATCGATCTCGACGATGTCGCGGAAGATCAGCGTGTCGGCGACGCCGAGCACCGATTCGACGTCGCGGGCCACCACCTCCGCGAAGCGGTCACCGGTGACCTCGGCCAGTACGAATTCCACCTGAGCATCGAGTAGTCGTTCGGCAATCTCACGCGGCTCGGTCATCGCCGGTTCCACCCTCACAGTCGTAGTACGGTGCGCCCGGCCGGGTTACGGCCCGCTTGTCTCGGAGTCGTTGCCGTGCATCGACTTCCGTATCCGATCCAGGCGCTCACGCGCGGCCTTCTCGCGCGCGTCCCATTGCTCGTCGACGCTGCGGCCCGCCGGGGTCTGCTTGTCGAGCTCGCCCATACCCTGTGCGGTGCCGAAGCGCTGCTCGACCTTATCGCGAACTGACCCCCAAGTAGGGACTCCGGACGGTGAATATCCGGCTGTCTCAGTCGGTGCGGGGATACCGGTCGGAGGTACCGGTACCGCCGGTACCGGAGAAACCCCTCCGACCTGCCCGGATACGTCATGCACCGGGGCGGCGTCATGCACCGACGTCGGCATCGTGGCAGGAGTCACACCCGGCGGACCTCCCGCATCAGCTGCCTCGGCGACCCCGAGCAGGGCCGCGTGCACAGTCTCGAATCCAGGCCGCCCCGCGGTCGCCACCAGCAGCACGCCGACCAGTTCGCGGTCCGCCAGCGCCGCCAATCGCGCCGCGATCTCGCTGTTTTCCGTCATACCGCCAGGCTACGCAGCGGCAGGCGGCGTGGGAGCCGCTCCGCGTTACGGCTGGACGACCGCGCGCGCCCAGTCACGCACCAGCTCGAACCAGGCCGCCCCGCCGACGATGATCAGATCGTTGTGCCCGCCGCCGGGGAACACCTTCAGCTGCTTCGGTTCTCGCGCGGCGGCATACAGGCGCTCGGCCTGCCGCAACGGCAGGAGTTCGTCCTGATCGCCGTGCATGATCAAGATCGGGACCCGCAGGGTGCGGATCCGGCGCTCGTTCGGATAGGCATCGGGGACGAACGGGCGCGGCAGGAACGGGTAGACCGCACGCGCGGCGTCGCGCAGGCCGGAGAACGTGGACATCAACATGAGTCCGGCGGGCGGATGGACCGTCGCGAGCTCCGTCATGACACCGCCGCCGAGCGACTTCCCCAGGTACAGCACGTGATTCGGATCGACGCCTGGTTGTTCGAGCAGCGCGCGCCGCGCCGCCCTGGCATCGAGGTAGGTGCCGTGTTCGGTGGGTCGTCCGGTGCTGCGGCCGTAGCCGCGGTAGTCGAACGCGAGCACATCGAAACCCGCCTCGATCAGCAGCGCGAACAGCCCGATCCGATCGCCGATATTGCCCGCGTTGCCGTGCGCGAACAGGATGTGCCCGACCGAGTTCGGCGCGGGCAGCCACCACGCGTGCAGCGTCTCACCGTCGGCCGTGCTGATCGACAGGTCCGTGTAGGCCAAGCCGAGCAGGTCAGGCGTCTGCACGACCTGCCGGTCCGGCATGTAGGTCAGCGCGTTGAGGATCGGGTGCGCGGGGTGTCGCATGTACATGTTCATACTCGCTTCGCTGCCACCTGGTCACCCGACCCGGCCGACAGCGAGTCCACCGGGTACAGCAGCGCTACCTGTTGTGGGCTATGCGCGGCACGGTGGCCGGCCTAGCCGTGCAAGATGGCGCCCACTGGTACCGCGGCCGCTCGGCGCCACCAGATGTCCGCACGCCCCACGCCAGCTCTGACTGCCGTGGGGCGCATGGACTCGGTCTGGTTCAGCGCGGCGGTGTACTAGCCGCGCAGAACTGCGCCCACCGCGTCCGCTGCCGCGGCTACGGCGGCGTCCCGGGCAGCGCTCGCCTCGTCCTCGGTCAGCGTGCGATCCGTCGCACGGAAGCGCAGCGCGTAGGTCAGGGACTTGCGGCCCTCGCCTGCCTGAGCGCCCTCGTAGACGTCGAACAGCGCGATGTCCTCGAGCAGTTCGCCGCCGCCGGTGCGCAGCGCCGACTCGACGGACGCGGCAGGAGTGGCCTTCTCGACGCTGACCGAGACGTCCTGCAGCACCGCGGGGAACGGGGAAATCGTTGGGGCAGGAAGGGATTCACGCAACGGCAGCGCATCCAGGTCGAGCTCGACGGCGCAGGTGCGCGGCGGCAGCCCTGACCGTTCCAGCACGGCGGGGTGCAGTTCGCCCGCGTAGCCGACGACCGTGCCGTCCACCACGAGCTCGGCGCAGCGACCCGGATGCCAGGGCAGGTGCGCGACCGGGCGGCGCTCGATGGTGACGCCCGCCGCGTCGGCCACCACATCGGCGAGGGCGAACGCGTCGGCGGCCTCGGCCACCCGGCCCTGACCCCACGGCCCACGCGGTTCGCGACGACCGGTGAGCACCGCGGCCACGTGCACCGGCTGAGCGGGCAGCGAGTCGAGCAGCTCGGCGATCTGGTCATCGGTGGGCCGACGATCGACCGGAAGTGCCTCGACCGGGCGCACGTTCGCGCCGGGCAGCACCACCTGTGCGATGCCGTAGATGGTCAGGTCGCGCGCACCGCGAGAGATGTTGCGGGCGGCCACTTCCAGCAGCCCTGGCAGCAGCGTGGTGGCCAGCTCGGCCCGCTCGACGTCGAGCGGGTTCAGCACCCGGGTGGTGGTCCGGCGCGGATCGTCGGCCTCCAGGCCCCAGGTGTCGAAGACACCGGCGGGCAGGAAGACCGGCGCGGGCACCTCGACGGCGCCGACGAAGGCCAGCGCCCGGCTCACCGCACGGCGGCGGCGCTGGGTCGCGGTGAGACCGCGGCCGGCAGGCGCGGTGGGCAGGACGGACGGGATCTGCTCCAGTCCTTCCAGCCGCAGCACCTCTTCGACCAGATCCGCGGGCTGCGCCAGGTCGGGACGCCAGCTCGGCGGGGTGACCACCAGCTGGCCGTGCCCGGTGCTCTCGTCGACGGCGACCTCGACGGTGCAGCCGATCTGCGCGAGCCTGCGTGCGGACGTACCGGTCGGGTAGACCACGCCTGCGACGCGGTCGGCGAGGTCGATGTCCATCCGGATCGGCGCAACGGGCGGCACCGGGACTCGGACGTCGGAGAGTGCGGATTCGACGGTGCCACCGGTAATTTCGGCAAGCAGGGCGGCGGCACGATCCAGCCCGATCACGTTGATCTCCGGATCGACCACCCGCTCGTAGCGCTTGCCCGCCTCGGACACCAGTTTGTGCCTGCGCGAGGTGCGGTAGACGAGCAGCGGGTTCCAGGTGGCCGCCTCCAGCAGGATGTCGGTCGACTCCGGGCTGACCTCGGTGCTCGCGCCACCCATCACACCGGCCAGCGAGATGACACCCGAATCATCGGCGATCACCACATCTTCGGCGTCGAGGGTGCGCTCGACCTCGTCGAGGGTGCGCAGTGTCTCGCCCTTGTTGGCGGCGCGAACCACCAAGCCGCCGTTCACTTTCGCGGCGTCGAAGGCGTGCAGCGGCTGGCCGAGCTCGAGCATCACGTAGTTGGTGACGTCGACGGCGGGCGAGATCGGGCGCACGCCCGACAGCAGCAGCCTGCGCTGCAACCACCAGGGGCTCACCGCATTCGGGTCGATACCGGTGACGCGGCGGGCCGCGAAACGGGTGCACTTCGACTCGGGTTCCAGGCGGATCGACCAGGCGTCCTGCTCGGCATCCGGCAGGGTGCGCACGGCGGGATCGGCGTAGTCCAGGTCGAAGCCGCAGGCGAGTTCGCGGCCGAGGCCGCGCACCGAGAAGCAGTAGCCGCGGTCGGGGGTGATGTTGAGCTCGATGACCGTATCGTCCAGGCCGAGCAGCTCATTGGCGTCGGTGCCCGGTTCGGCGGTGCCCGGCTCGAGCACCAGGATGCCCGAATGGTCCTTGCCGATACCGAGTTCGGCGACCGAGCAGATCATGCCGTTGGAGACATGGCCGTAGGTCTTGCGCGAGGTAATGGTGAAACCACCGGGCAGCACACCACCGGGCAGCACGACGACCACCAGGTCGCCGACCGCGAAATTGGTGGCGCCACAGACGATTTCCTGCAGCTCGGGGTTGCCGACGTCGACCTTGCAGAAGCGGATCGGCTTCTTGAACTCGGTCAGCTCGGTGATCTCGGCGACACGGCCGACGACGAGCGGCTTCTCGATGTCACCGCCCACTGGCTCGAGCTTGTCGACCTCTTCGACCTCGAGCCCGACCCGGACGAACCCCGCGTCGAGCTCCTCCGGCGTCACCGACCAGCCGGGGTTGGTGCGCTGGATGATGTCGGTCAGCCAGGACTGCGCTACTCGCACTTGACGTTTCGCTCTCTCGATCGAAGGGTGGGGGTCAGGACCGGACGCCGAACGGCAACGTGAAACGCACGTCGCCCTCGACGATGTCTCGCATGTCCGGGATGCCGTTGCGGAACTGCAGCGTCCGCTCCAGGCCCATGCCGAACGCGAACCCGCTGTAGACCTCGGGATCGATCCCGCTGGCGATCAGCACCTTCGGGTTCACCATGCCGCAGCCGCCCCACTCGACCCAGCCTGCGCCGCCCTTCTTGCCGGGGAACCAGACGTCGACCTCGGCGGAGGGCTCGGTGAACGGAAAGTAGTTGGGGCGCATCCTGGTTCGCGTATCCGGCCCGAACAGCGCCCGCGCGAACGCGTCCAGCGTGCCGCGCAGGTGCGCCATGGTCAGGCCCTTGTCCACCGCGAGCCCCTCCACCTGGGAGAAGACCGGGGTATGTGTGGCGTCGAGCTCGTCGGTGCGGAAGGTGCGACCGGGGCAGACCACGTAGATCGGCAGGTCCCGCTCCAGCAGCGACCGCACCTGCACCGGGGAGGTGTGCGTGCGCAGCACCTGGCGCGAGCCTTCCGGCGCGATATGGAAGGTGTCCTGCATGGTGCGCGCCGGATGATCGGGCAGGAAGTTCAGCGCGTCGAAGTTGAAGTGTTCGGTCTCGACCTCGGGACCCTCGGCGACCTCCCAGCCCATCGCGACGAACACGTCGGCGACCTGCTCGGAGATGACGGAGATCGGGTGCCTGGCGCCGACCTGGTCGCGGCGGGCGGGCAGCGTCACATCGATCGCCTCGGCGACGAGAACGGCCGCGTCGCGCTCGGCCAGCAGCACCGCGCGGCGCGACTCGAACGCCTCGGACACCCTGGCCCGAGCTACGTTGACGCGCTTGCCCGCGTCGGCCTTCTCCGTCTTCGGGATGCTGCCCAGTGCGCGTTGCGCCAGCGCCAGCGGAGCCTTGCCGCCGAGATGCTCGGTTTTCGCGACCGCGAGCGCGTCCAGGTCGGCGGCAGCGGCAAACGCCTTCTCGGCGGCCGCCGCCGCAGCGGCCAGTGCCTCCTCGGTCAGCGTCGCGTTCTGCTCGACTGCGTCGTTGTCGTCGGCCACGATGGTTCGACTCTCCCCTGGGGATCGGTTCGTGGGCACGGCTCATTCCCTGCCCACATTGCTGCTGGTGGAATCCTATTGGATGCCCGATACCCGGTTCACCCGGATTCCCCGTGCAGCGCCGAACCCATGCTGCCCTGGCATAACGCACGCAGAGTTGCGACGACGGCCACACCTGTCACTGTTTGCGGGATGCGTGCTTGCGCCGTTACGTGACGAATACAGCCCTGCCCGGGATGCGCGATCCGGGCAGGGCTGTCTCGCACCACGGAGCGCTGCCCGGATCCCCACCACCCGGCAGCACCCACCCGCACACTCAGCGCGGCGCTGCGCCGGGCGACGGGAGCAACAGGGCGAGGACGGCACCGACGGCGACGATCGCGGTGCCGACCCAGAGGGCAGGCACCAGCCCGTCGACATAGTGCTGCGGGCTGAGATACGAACCGTGCGCGGCGAATACGGACGCGAGGACCGCCACACCCATCGCGACACCGACCTCCCGCACCGTGCTGTTGGTGCCAGAGGCCATCGCCCGGTCATCCGGCGCGGCACTGGCCAGCACCACGGTGGTCGTGGGCGCGAACGTCAAGCCCATGCCGATTCCGGCGAGCAGGAACGGCGCGACCAACGCGCCGTAGTCGACGTCGATCGTGGTGAGCGCGGCCATCCACCCCAGCCCGACGGCCAGCAGAACCTGCCCGGTTACCAGCAGCGCGCGGGCGCCGACGCGGTCGACGAGCAGGCCGGCGATCGGGGCGGCCACCATCGGCGCCAAGGTCCACGGCATGGTGCGCAGGCCCGCCGCGAGCGGGTCGTCACCGCGCACGACCTGGAAATACTGTGCCAGCAGGAACACCGCACCGTAGACACCCACCGAAAACGTGAAGGTCGTCGCATTACTGACGCTGTAGGCACGCGAACGGAACAGCCGCAGCGGCAACATCGGATCCGGCGTTCGCAGTTCCCACGCGACCAGCCCGGCCAGCAACACCGCGCCGCCGAGCAAACCGCCCAGCACCGTGGCGGACAGCCAGCCGTCCTCCGCGCCGTGGATCACGCCCCACACCACCGCGAGCACACCGCCCGCCGACAACACCAGGCCGAGCGGGTCGAGCCGCTTGCTTCTGCCGTATGACTCCCGCAACACCCTGGCCACGAACGGCAGCACCGCCAGGCCGATCGGCACGTTCAGCCAGAAGATCCACTGCCAGCTCAAGCCTTTCACCACAGCGCCGCCGACGAGCGGGCCTACCGCGACCCCCAATCCTGCTATGCCACTCCAGATTCCGATCGCCGCGTTGCGCAGCCGTTCGGGCACCGCAGTCGACAGCAACGCCACGGACAACGGCATTACGCCCGCGGCGCCGACGCCCTGCACAGCCCTGGCGGTGATCAACATCCACGGCTCGGTGGCCAGTGCGCAGGCTGCCGACGCCACCGTGAACAGCAGGATGCCCGCCAGGTAGACGCGGCGCCGACCGAGCCGGTCACCGAGTGCCGAGACGGTGAGCAGCAACGCGGCGAAGGACAGCGTGTAGGCGTTGATGAACCACTGCAGGTCGGCCAGCGAGGCGCCGAGTTCGGTGCGGATCACGGGGAGTGCGTTGGTCACCACCAGGTTGTCGAGCGTGACCATGAAGGTCGGGATCCCGACGGCGGCGAGCACTGCGGCGATGGCGCGTCCGCCGGTCGATGGCGCGACCGTCGCCGCGGCGGCGGGCTCGAGGGTTTCGGTCATGTCCAGCCTTAGTTGTAATTGACTGATAACTAATGACCGGAAGAGTATGCATCGACTGATAACATGTCAATCCATAGCGAGTTTGTCAGCGAACGGAGTGGCCGAGATGGCGAGTTCGACCAGGGTCAGAATGACCGCGACCGAACGAGGCGAGCAGGTGTTGCACGCGGCCGTCTCCGCCTTCGCCGAATCCGGCTACGTAGCCACCCGCACCGATGAAATCGCCAGGCGCGCAGGCGTTTCCCAGCCCTACGTGATCCGGCTGTTCGGCACCAAGCAGCAGTTGTTCATCGCCGCGGTCCACCGGGTGTGTGATCGGATCGAGGAGATCTTCCGGTCGGCGCGCGCGGAGGCGGCAGCAGACGCGACGCCCGAGGAGGCGCTGCTCGCACTCGGCCGCGGATACAACGTCTTCCTGACCGAACGGGAGCTGCTTCAGGTGTTCCTGCACGGCTTCGCGGCAAGCGCGGACCCGGTGATCGGCAACGAGGTGCGCGACCGATTCGGCCTGGTCTACCAGCTGATCGGCGACCTGACGGGTGCCTCACGGTTAGAGGTTCGGCGCTTTCTCTCCACCGGCATGCTGCTCACGGTGATGAGCGCGATGCAGGTGGCTGGACCGGACGCGGTGCCCGCGCCGTGGGCGACCGAGATCATGGCGGATCTGCAGGCCAACGGCGACTGAGCGACACAGAGTCTTCGATCTTGAAGCGCCCACCCCGCGCGCCTTTCGTGTTCCCGCGCGCGTTCTCGCCCGGTGGATCATGCGCGAGAAACCAAAAGGTGCGCAGCGCAGAGTCTTTGATCTTGAAGCGCCCACCCGACTTGCCGGCGACCCCAACGGCTTAACTGCGAGGCATTTGGGAGTTAATCCGCGCGGGGACCTTTGGCGTGCCGGACGCGTGCGCCCGTGTAGAGGCAGATGGCTGCCGCAGCAGCGAGATTCAGGCTCTCGGCGCGGCCGTGAATGGGGATTCGGATGCGATGGTCGGCGCGCGCCGCAACGGCCGGAGCGAGGCCGTGTGCCTCGTTGCCGAAGAGCCAGGCGACCGGTCCGGTGAACAGCTCGTCGGCGTCGTCGAGGTCCACCTCGCCGTCGGCGGCGGTCGCCAGGATCGTGATGCCTGCGGCAGCAAGGGAATCCAGCGTTTCGGTGATGTCGCGGTGCCGCGCGATGGGCACATGGAACAGGCTGCCCGCACTGGCGCGCACGCATTTGCCGTTGTGCGGGTCGACGGTGTCCCCCGCCAGCACCACGCCGTCGGCGCCGACCGCGTCCGCCACCCGAATGAGGGTGCCCGCGTTGCCCGGTTCGGCGATCTCGACCGGAACGGCCAGCATGCGCGGCTGGCCGGCGAGCACGTCGGCCAGCGGCACGTCGATCAGCCCGCAGACCGCGACGAGCCCTGGTGCGGTGACCGTTTCGCCGAGCTGCTGCGCGGCGCGGTCGCTGACGAGCGTGGTACGCACCCCCATCCCGACAGCGCTCGCGACGAGTTCATGCTCTCTGGTCGCCGCATCCGCGGAGTAGAACAGCTCCTGCACGCGGCCGGTATCCAACGCGGCGGCAACGGAATTGGCACCCTCGGCGAGGAAGAGCCCGGTCTTGCGACGCTGTGCGCCGCGATGCAGCTTGACAGCCGAAACGACCCGCGGATTGCGGTAGTCGATGATTTCCGGGGTCGATGCCATGCCAGTGAAGCTACACGTCTGCGGGTGCCGAGAATCCTTCGCCTCGGATCAGCATTGCGAAAGCCTTCCCGGCAGTGGAACTACGGTCTCGAAACGAGAGTCGCCAATTGTTAGGCTACCGACAAGGAGGGGAAGCCTGCGAGATGAAATACACCCACGCAATCAGCGAGGCACTCCGAGCAGCACGTGACAAGCTGGCCAAGCTGACCGCCGAGGTACCCGATGTGTCAGAATCGAAACGAGAAGGAATTCGCGCTGCCGCCGGCGCATTCGACCATGACGATGTCATCCGAAATATGGTGCGCACCGATTCGATTGCCACCAAGCCTCTGAACGACACACAGGCCGATGCGTCGCCAACACCACACAACAGCGCACCGACCACTCCCGCGCAGCCCCTGGACCCGCAGGTGGACCTGTACCACCGCGTACTCGCGAACGTGACACCCGACAGCGTGCTGTTTGTCGAAAAGCTACTCGCGGAACTCGGCAAACAGGGGAACAGAGGTCACGTCTCGGCCGAAATACTGCGGGAGCTCACCGGAAAACAAGAACTCAATCGTATGACGAAGAATCTGAACGAGAGATTCAATGCAGAAGCAACACGAGACGAGCTGGCAGAACACCGAGCAGTAAGTGGCGGCTGGAGGCTTATCCTCAGCCACCAATTCGACGCAGGCCACAAGCGAGTAACAGACTACTCGCTGGCTAACGGGGCATTCGATCCACTCACGGCCGCGCTAGCCATGTTCAAAGGGTCCGGCTGAGTCGCTGGCAATACCGACAATACGGAAAATAGAACGACCCGCGGAGTGCGCTCGGCGAGCGCGTCCACGGGTCGTTCCGAAAGGTGTTCGTCAGTCACACGATCAGGCAGCCGGAGCGTTGACATCCTGCGGCAGCGCGGCCTTGGCGACCGCGACGAGACCCGCGAACGCCTCGGCGTCGGAGACGGCGAGCTCGGCGAGGATCTTGCGGTCCACCTCGACACCCGCGGCCTTCAGGCCCTGGATGAAACGGTTGTAGGTGATGTCGTTCAGACGCGCCGCGGCGTTGATGCGGGCGATCCAGAGCTTGCGGAAGTCACCCTTGCGCGCCCGGCGGTCCCGGTAGGCGTAGGTGAGCGAGTGCAGCTGCTGTTCCTTGGCCTTGCGGTACAGCCGCGAACGCTGGCCGCGGTAGCCCTTGGAGGCCTCGAGGATGGAACGACGCTTCTTCTGAGCGTTGACGGCCCTTTTGACGCGTGCCATGGGTCAGTCCTGTCGATCTAGGGGGCGCATGCGGGCACCCGGGGGTTGGTCGGTTGGTCGGCGTCCGGAATCCGGATCGCGGTTGCTTACTCGTGGCGAATGACGCAGGGTCATCGGCACTTTCGAGCGACTGGTGCGCAGTCGCTGCTGACCGTTTCGAGCGACCTGCAAGCAGTCGCTACGGTTGAAAGGTCTCTCAGAGACCGAGCAGCCTCTTCACGCGTGGGACGTCGACGGACGCGACGGCCTCCGTGCCATCCAGACGACGAGTCCGGCGGGTGGACTTGTGCTCGAGCAGGTGGCGACGGTTCGCCTGCTGACGCAGCAGCTTTCCTTTACCGGACACCTTGAATCGCTTCGAGGCGCCGCTGTGGCTCTTCATCTTCGGCATGGATTCCTCTAATCTGTCTCGTCCCGGCGGTCCTTACGGACCGCCGGCTCTGATCGGTATTACTGCGGCGGGGCGGCCTGCTCGGCCGGAGCCGCAGCGGGCGCGGTGTCTGCAGGCTCGGCGCTCTGCTGCGCAGCGGGCTGCTGCGGCCGCGGAGCCGAGGACTCCTGCTGAGCTTTCACCCGCGTCTTCGCACCCTTGTGTGGTGCGAGGACCATGGTCATATTGCGACCGTCCTGCTTGGCCGAGGTTTCGACGAACCCCAGGTCTGCGACGTCGGCGGCGAGCCGCTGCAGCAGCCGGTAACCCAGTTCGGGCCTCGACTGCTCACGTCCACGGAACATGATGGTCACTTTGACCTTCGAGCCTGCCTCGAGGAAGCGCATCACATGGCCCCTCTTGGTGGCGTAGTCGTGGTCGTCGATCTTGGGGCGGAGCTTCTGCTCCTTGATCACGGTCTGCACCTGGTTCTTCCGAGACTCACGCGCCTTCTGCGCCGTCTCGTACTTGAACTTGCCGTAGTCCATGATCTTGCAGACCGGCGGACGTGCATCCGGAGCGACCTCGACGAGATCGAGATCCGCCTCCATGGCGACGCGTAGTGCATCTTCAACACGCACGATCCCAACCTGCTCGCCGCTGGGTCCGATGAGTCGGACCTCGGGAACACGGATGCGATCGTTGATGCGGGTCTCAGTGCTGATGGGGCCTCCTAGGTCAAGCGGTGTCGTCAAGACGACCGCACGCAATAACTGCGAACCCCTGTTCAACACAAAAGCCCCGCAGCGGTATTCCGCTTCGGGGCCCGATGTCGACCGGTCAGCGCACGCGAAAGCTCACGCACGATCTTGCTCGCGCGATCCTCGTGAGAGAACCACGGCACAAGAAACCCGCCTCCGCAGAGGCGGGTGACCGGACCGTTTGACCTATACGATTGCTCGTCGGCAACGGTGGGAGTCGGGCTCCACTTATCAGCCCCAGGCTCGAAATCTTGGTAGAAGACACAACCAGGGGCGGTCGTCAGCGGAAAGTCTAACATTGCGCTTCGGCTATTACCGAATCCACCCTCGCCCGAGTTGCCGCGACACCCCGTGCCTGCCAGGCTCCAGCCATGCCCACTTCACGTCTCGACCTGCTGCGATGGCAATTCGACCTCACCTGGTCGCTCACCGAGCTGCACCTCGACGCGCTGCGTGTCGACGACTTCCTCTGGGCGCCCACCGACTCCTATTGGACGGTGCGCCTCTACGCCGACGGAGCGTGGCGGCCGGACTGGGCGGACATCGAGCCCGATCCGATTCCGCTGCCGACCATCGGCTGGTTGAGCTGGCATATCGGCTGGTGGTGGAGCGCGGCGATCGATCAGCTCGCGGGCCGGGCACCACGGGACCGCGCCGACGTGCACTGGCCCGGCGACGGTAGAGCCGCCGTGGCATGGCTGCGCGGGTTGCGCGACGGCTGGATTCGCACACTCGACGGGCTGACCGAGTCCGGCCTCGACAAGCCGTCGAGCTTTCCCTGGCCCGCCGACGCCAAGCTGACCGTGGCGCATCTGGTGAGCTGGGTGAACTCGGAGCTGATGAAGAACGTCGCGGAGATCGGCCAGCTGCGGCTGCTTCGTGGCGCCTCGCTAGCCTGACAGGCATGACTGAAGAGCTCGACAACTCCGTGCGCGAACTGGCCGACATCCCGGCGGTGGAGGTGATCAGCCGGGCCGCGGTGATGCTGATGAGCTCGGCTGCGGAGAAGCTCGGGCTCGCGGACGAGGATCCGGAGTCGAGTGCGAGGCGCGATTTGGACGAGGCGCGTCGGGTGATCACCGCGCTCGCCGGGCTGGTCACGGCGTCGGTCGAGTACCTCGGTCCGCATGCAGGACCGATCCGCGAGGGATTGCAGTCGTTGCAGCGGGCGTTCCGCGAGGCATCGGCGCACCCGGATGAGCCGGGCAAGGGGCCCGGTGAGAAGTACACCGGGCCCGTCTACTGATCAGGATTCGCTACCGAGAACGGTTGGGCGCGTTCGTCAATCGCGGAGGAAAGCGAGGACGGTGTCGGTTTGGCCGAGGATGGCGTGGCCGACTTCGGGGAGCACATGGACCGTGGCGCTGGGGACGCAGCGGCGGACACGCTCGGCGGTTTCTGCGGAGTCGAGCATGATGTCCTTGGCGCCGACGATGACCAGAACGGGCATGGTCAGGACGCGCAGCTTGTCGTCGGAGAAGATCGGGAGCCGCTCGGTGCGCGGCTTGTAGGTGGTGAAAGTCAGGACTATGTCGTCCAGCGCGGCCTTGGTCAGCGGGGTGTTCAGGCCCGTCACCATGCGCGCCGTGTGCCGTACGCCGCGACGCCCGAACATCCTCAGGAACAAGGCTTTCGGCAGCCAACCCATCGTCTGTTTGCCGATGCCGCTCGGGCACTGCAGGGCAAGCTTGGTCACCCGGCTCGGCCTGCGGGTCGCATAGTCCAGCGCCATCCAGCCGCCGAGCGAGCTGGCCACGATCGAAACATCGTCGAGGTCAAGAGCTTCCAGCACGTCGTCGAGCCACAGCGCGTATGCGTCGGAATCCAACGGCGGGCGCGACGGTGCGCTGCCGCCGGGCTCGCCGATGATGTCGACCATATACGTGCGGAAATGTGTTGCCCACGAGGCGATGTCGCCGCGCCAGTTGGCCGCGTTCCCACCCGAGCCGTGCAGGAGTACCACCGGCGGCGCGTCCTGCGGACCGCAGGCCAGGACGAAAGTTTCGCCCTCGCGAGTCGGCACCCGCACCCGTTCGGCGGGGATCGTCCAGGCGTCCAACAACTTTCGATAGTGCTGCTGGACCGCGTTCGCGCCCTGCTCAGACTTGTAGAGCGTGCGCATAGCGTTATCCCACGGTTGCGCGGCAATCGTGTCCGGTTGTGCTGCGCTCATCGTTGGCTCGCGACGGTCGTTCATGATGCGAGCACCCCTTCCAGGTAGTCGAACAGCCGAGCCGTATCGGCAAGGCCGCCAAGGACAATGACTTTCATGCGAGCCCGCTCCGCGTCGTAGACCGTCTGGATGCGCAACGGATCGTCGCCGGCCGACCGATTCGCCGCCGCGCCCATCAGCAAGCTGGTTACCCGATCCGCCATCTCGGGGGAGATCGCCTCGATCTGCACGATGCTCGACACCTCGCTGTGCCGCCGCCTCTCGACCGCTTCCCGCACGGGTGCAGGCACCGGCCGACCCGTGAAGGCCTCCAGGTCCTCATGCGCGATCCGGTACTGCTTCCCGATCCGGACCGCGTTGAGCCGCCCGTCGCGCACGTAGTTGCGAATCGTGCGCACGTGCAGCCCGAGGCGTTCGGCCACCTGTTCCACGGAGTAGAGGCGTTCGGTCATGAAGCTACCTTAAACTTCCCTATACGTCGATGCAATAGGGTTGTTTGTGGATAAATGAGGTATAGCGTGACGCGGGCAGCGAGCTAGCTCTGAACATGTCGGTCCGATACGGCAAGGTAAGACCCATGGCTACACGGATGGTTTTGGTTCCCGGTTTCTGGCTCGGCGCATGGGCCTGGGACGAGGTCGCAGACAACCTGCGCGCACGCGGCAACGAGGTACAGGCACTGACCCTCCCCGGCCTGGATCCGGCTGACCCCGACCGACTTTCGGCCACCTTGGCGGCTCAGGCCCAAGCCATCATCGACGCCGTCCCCGCAGGCGAAACCGCCGTGCTCGTCGCCCATTCCGGTGGCGCAGCCCCCGCCTACCTCGCCACCGACCGCGCACCGGACCGCTTCCACCGTGCGATCTACGTCGACTCCGCCCCGATCCCCAACGGCTACATCATCGACGCCACCCGCGCCGACGCAGGCCCCGAATGGCCGCTACCCGACTGGCCAGAACTCGAAGCCGCAGGCAACAGCCTCGTCGGCTTGGACGAGGCCGCTCTCGCCCGCTTCCGCGAACGCGCCGTCAGCGAACCGACCACCATCGCGTCCGGCCCCCTCGAACTCAGCGACTCCCCCGCCCGCTGGTCCATCCCCACCACCGTCATCTGCAACAGCATCACCACCGAAGAGGTCGAAAAGCTCCGCGACAGCGGCCAAGTCCCCGCCTTCACCGAACTCACCCACCTCACCGCCGACTACCTCGACCTCCCCACCGGCCACTGGCCCATGTGGTCCGAGCCCAACCAACTCGCCGACCTCCTCCACACCCTCACCAACCCCTGACCCGACCACCACCGCGCGCCGACGTTGACATCGGTTCCAACGACTGGCTGGCTGGTGTCAGTTCGTGCTGCGGAGATCCTCGATCCGCTGGCGGAGGTGGTCGAGGAGCTTGTCGGGGTCGTCGAAGTCGGCGGGGTCGATGGGCGCACCGAAATGGATGGTCACCTGTTGGTGGCGGTCGAAGGCGGGACCGTCGCCGCGGGTGCGTCGCATGGGTAGGACTCGATCGGTGCCGGTGGTGCCGACCGGAATGATCGGAACGCCAGTCGCCAGAGCCAGTTTCGCTACTCCCGGCTTGTACGGTTCCGATTCGCCCGGCGCAACCAGCCGCCCTTCCGGATAGATCAGCAGCACGCCGCCGTGCCGGAGGATCTGCTCAGCCTTCGAAAGCGCGGTCAGCCCCGACTCGCTGTCACGGCGCACCACCGGAATATGCCCGAGCCGCCGCACCAGCCACCCCACCACCGGCCAAGACCACAGCTCCGCCATCGCAATAGCAATAGCCCTGCGCCGCAACGCTCCCCACAGAAATACCGCGTCCAGCATCGAGATGTGGTTGCTCGCCACGATCACCGCCCCCGACTTCGGCACCTCCGCCCGCCCGAGCACGGTAACCCGCACAACCTTCGACCAAGCAAGCCCACGCAATACCCGACGCACCAGCTTCGTCGTCACCCACGCGCGCTTCCCAAGCCCCCTCGGCCGCCCCGATCCCTCGTCCATCGAACCCTCCCGCCGGCCCGAAACCAACCTCACCCCAACCCTACCCGCGCCCCACCCAGGTCCCCCCGCCCCAAACCCCCTCGACCCCACCCGATCTCCCATCCGGACCTCCCGCACCCGTCAACCCAGCCCACCCCGATCCCCACAACACCACAAGAGCCTTTCGACGCCACCCAATCCGCCCATCTCGCACCTTCCAGCACCCGTCAACACATCCCCGCTGGTGCGGAATCGAAACGTGCTCGCAGGTACCGACGGTGCACGGATCGCGGTTGGTTTCGTCGAGACGTGGGCGCGGATCACGGCGTGTGGCGTCGAAAGTCGCTCGGGGGCACGCCGGTGTGCGGTTCGCGATGAGCTGCACCGGAAGGCGTCCGCAGGCGAGGGCCACGCGGTGCGCGATGAGCAGCGCCGGAAAGCGTCCACAGGCGAGGGCCACCCGGTGCGCGATGAGCAACGCCGGAAAGCGTCCACAGGCGAGGGCCACCCGGTGCGCGATGAGCAACGCCGGAAAGCGTTCGGGGGCGAGGGCAGTGTGGATTGCGATGGGGTTGTGTCGAATCGCGTTCGGGGGTGCGGGCGGCGGATCGGGTGGTCGATAGGCGCCTTTGGCGTTGTTGGTGTGGGGATCGCGGCGGGCGGGGTTCCCCCAACTGAGGGAGGCGGAATTCCGACTCGCGGGCGACGTGGAGGGAGCGGTTGCTCCGTACCGTCAAAGGCGCTGGCAGGTCGCCTGCGTACCGCCAGCGGAATCCGATGTCCGACAACGTTATTCATCAGGAGGACTCGTGCTTTCCGCCTTTGTACCGGCTCTCCGGACCCCGGATCTGCGGCGGAAGATCCTCGGCACGCTTGGACTGCTCGTGCTGTATCGCCTCGGTGCGGCACTGCCGTCACCGGGAGTCGACTACCCGGCTGTGCGCACCTGCGTCGCGATTGCTTCCGGTGGCGAGTCGGCGGGCATCTATCAGCTCATCAATCTGTTCTCCGGCGGTGCGATGCTGCACCTTTCGGTGTTCGCGATCGGCATCACGCCCTACATCACAGCGGGCATCATCATTCAACTGCTGACCGTGGTGATCCCGCGGTTCGAGGAACTGCGCAAAGAAGGCCAGACCGGGCAGACCAAGATCACCCAGTACACCCGCTATCTGACGATGGCGTTGGCCGTCCTGCAGGGCTCGACGCTGGTGGCGTTGGCCGCGCGTCGACAACTGCTGCCCGGCTGTCCCGAGAGCATCCTCGCCGACACCTCCCTGTTCGGCATGATCGTACTGGTGCTGGTATTGACCGCAGGGGCGGCGCTGGTCATGTGGTTCGGCGAGCTGATCACCGAGCGTGGCATCGGAAATGGCATGTCGCTGTTGATTTTCGCCGGTATCGCCGCGCAGGCGCCGACTCAGGGCAAAGCGCTCCTGGACAGGAACGCGCTCCTGTTCGCGGGGGTGTGCGTCGCGGTGTTCGCGGTAATCGTCGGCGTGGTCTTCGTCGAGCAGGGGCAGCGGCGGATTCCGGTGCAGTACGCCAAGCGTGTGGTCGGGCGGAAGATGTACGGCGGTTCCTCGACGTACCTGCCGCTGAAGGTCAACCAGGCGGGCGTGATTCCGGTGATCTTCGCATCGTCGTTGCTGTA
Source organism: Nocardia altamirensis NBRC 108246 (assembly GCF_001612685.1). Lineage (GTDB taxonomy): Bacteria > Actinomycetota > Actinomycetes > Mycobacteriales > Mycobacteriaceae > Nocardia > Nocardia altamirensis. The sequence goes on along the minus strand of NZ_BDAY01000090.1, from coordinate 2,345 downwards.
CCTGCCGAACCTGCTCGCCCAGCTGACTCAACGCGATCCCGGACATCAGACCAGGTGGCAGGCGTGGATCCACCAATACCTGGTCAGCCCGACCAGCCCCGTGTACGTCACGATCTATTTCACCCTGATCGTGTTCTTCACCTACTTCTACGTCGCGATCACCGTCAACCCGCAGGAGCGCGCAGACGAGATGCGGAAGTTCGGCGGCTTCATCCCCGGCTACCGGCCAGGCAAACCCACCGCGGACTACCTGAATTATGTGCTCAGCCGGATCACCCTGCCCGGCGCCCTCTACCTCGGCGCGGTCGTGGTGCTGCCGAACTTGTTCCTCGGTGCGGGCACAGGCGGTGTCGCGCCGGGTCTCGCGTTCGGCGGGACCTCCGTGCTGATCGTGGTGAGCGTCGCCCTGGACACAGTCAAACAGCTCGAAAGCCAAGTGATGAACCGGAACTACGAAGGGTTCCTGCGCTGAACACCGCACGTCGCCGGTCCGCCTGCCCAGCGTCTGCCCTGGTGCCGGCGCGCGCAGCCTGCCGATAACGCTACCGTCGAACCTATGGCCAGGAACTCCTCCGCCCGCCCGTTGCTCCGAGTGGCGTCGTCCCTCGTGCTCGCCGTCACCGCCGCGACCTTGTCGATGAGCGGTGTGGCCAACGCGGCGACGCCGACCAGCGGCACCGTCGAAAAGCACCAGCCGCTGAACCATGCGGGCTCCCCGCCTGTTGGAGTCGAGAATCCTTCGGGCTCAACGATTTCCGTACTGCTCGCCGACGACCGAGTGGTCTTCCGCTCCGGCCTGCGTGCCGCCATCGCGACCCAGTCGGATCTCGAATGCGTGGCGGAGGTCGACCACGGTGCCGCCGCGATCCGGGAAATCGAACGGTTGCGTCCCGACGTCGCGCTGCTCGACCTCGACCTGCCCGGCCTAGACCGCCCAGCCGCCATCGACACCATCGCGGCGCTCGGCGGCGCCACCCGCATCCTCACCCTCACCTCCTCCGACACCGACGAAAACCTCTACCGCGCACTGTGTCTCGGCGCGTCGGGATTCCTCACCACCGCACTGCCGTCCGACGGCCTGATCTCAGCCATCCGCATGGCGGCCCGCGGCGACGCACTGATCGACCCGACCCTGACCCGCCGTCTCGTCACGCGGCTGACCACCGGGATCGACCCGTTCCCCACCGCACCGGAGGTGGCAACCCTCACCACCCGAGAACACCAGGTCCTGCTGCTGATCGCCAAGGCGTACACCAACCCGGAGATCGCAGACACGCTCGGCGTCGGCGAACAAACCGTCAAAACACACGTCTCCAACGTGCTCGCCAAACTCGGCGTCCGCGACCGAGTACACGCGGCGGTCTACGCCCACACCCGACGAATCGTCCCCCACACCCCCCACATCCTCCCGCCCCACACCATCACCGCACTACCAGCCACCCACCACGTCGACCCACTCCTCCGAATCAACCACGTCCCAGTCGACATCCACCCCAACCGCACCGAGGTCTAACCTCCACCGCACTCCCGCACTCCCGCACCCGCGCACCCGGTCACTCCCGCACACCCTGCGCCCGCGCACTGCCACACTCCCGCACCCGCGCACTCCCGCACCCTGCGCCCGCGCACACCTGCGCTCCGTTCACTCCGCACCCGTTCACTCCGCACCCGTTCACTCCGCACCCGCGCACTCCCGCACCCGCGCACACCCGCGCCCCGTTCACTCCGCACCCACTCACTCCCGCACCCGCGCACACCCGCACTGCCGTACTCCCGCACCCGCGCACCCTGCGCCCGCGCCCGCCGCACCCGCGCACCCCTGCGCCCCGTTCACTCCGGTACCCGCGCACCGCGACGCCCGAAGCCAACACTGATGAGCACAATGCTCCACCGAACTAACCCCGGCCCCTGAATCCGCACCCCTTCCGTGGATCCGCACCAGCTCTGGAGTTGGTCAGCTGATCACGGGGCACTGACGGCGGCATCACCCGAGAAGCCCCGCCACCAGTGCCCCCTCAGCACGAAACCACCACTTCTGATCCCACATACCGGGATCGCGGGACTACCCGAGACCAGCAACAGCGGGCTAGGCATGCCTCAGCACCGAAATCCACGCCCCTACTGCGCATCCGCACCGGTTCTGGAGTTGGCCGGTTGATCACGGGGCACTGGTGGCGGCATCACCCCGAGAAGCCCCCGCCACCAGTGCCCCCTCGACCATCAGCCGCGCCGTTGTGCTCCCAGATGCCGGGATCAGAGGTCTCCCCTAGGCCGGCACCCGCGGCGAGCCGTGCCTCAACACCGAAATCCGCACCCCTACTGCGCATTCCGCACCGGTTGTCGAG
>NZ_BDAY01000089.1 GCF_001612685.1 Nocardia altamirensis NBRC 108246 | reverse complement strand
AGCACGGCGCCCTCGGCCGGTCCGAGCAGGTAGCGCGCCGCCGACGCCTGCCAGCGGGCCACGGCCGGGAGGCGCAGCGTCACGGCGATCAACGGAAATGCGAGGAGAAAGCTCAACGCCGCCAGCGGCCAGGAGTCGACCAGGAAGCCGAACGTGATGACGTCGCCTTCGGGCGCCGCCTGCCAGTAGGCCGGGATCAGCAGCTGATTGAGCGCGCCGAGCGGTATGCCGATCGCGAAGGTCCCGATGAACAGTCCGGTCGTCCCGTGCGCGGCCAGCCAGGCGAAATCCCTGCGATTGGCGGGATCGGTGAACACCGTGGTCACCCGCTGCCGCAGGCCGCCGGTGAAGGGCTCATACGACTCGACGATCGGGGCTCCGAGATACTGTGCGGCCCTGCGGCGTTCGAACGAGAGCAGCGGCCGGACGACCCGAAACGCTTCGGGCAGTGCCGGAATCCCCACACCGATCAGGCAGAAGGCGGCGACGAGCAGCAATCCGATCAGCGCGAACAGGGACACGAACGAGGTCACGCCGCCGACCGCCAGGTACCAGATCGCACCGGGCAACCGCCGGAACTTGTCGCCCAGCGCGCGGATCACCCCGTTCATGCGGTCCTCATGACAGCGCACACCGCGCCCGGGACCGTCACAGTCCCGGGCGCGGTGCAGGCCCAAGCGAATTGGCTCACGTAGTACCGGATCCGTCCGCCGATCTACCGGCGGCCCGGTCGAGACCGCCACCGTTCGGCGGGCTCACCGCCTCACCGCCGCCGAGCATGAGCCCGGCCTGATCCATCACCCGCACCTCGACATCGTTCACCGAGTTCTTCTCGGCCGCTTCGGCTCTGGCCGCCTGAATGCCGCCCATCGTGCGCAACGGCACTTCCTTCCAGAACACCACCAGGATCAGCGCGAGCAGCGCGACGCCGGTCACGGACAGGAACACCGTCGACATGGACTCCGCGAAGCCGACCTTGAACGGGCGGGCCAGCTCCGGGTTCAGCTGCTGGATGATCGAACTGTCCTGCAGCACCTTGCCTGCGGCCGAGGTGTCCTGCGCAAGCAGGCCTTTCGACAGCGCGGCGTCAACAGGGTTGGTGCTGTTCACGCCCTCGACCACCGCGTGCTGGAACTGCGGATCGGCAGCGGCACTGCGCATCTCGTCGGAGATGTTCGGCGAGAGCTGCGCGAACAGGATGGACAGGAACACCGCGACACCGAGCGTGCCGCCGATCTGGCGGAAGAACGTCGCGGCCGCGGTGGACACGCCCATGTCCTTGGGCGGCAACGCGTTCTGCAGCGCCAGCGTGAGCGGCTGCATCAGGTTGCCGAGCCCGAAACCGGTGCATGCCATGAAGACCATCACCAGCCACAGCGGGCTGTCGGCGTTCAGGTAGTGCAGCAGGAACAGGCCGAGCGTCAGCATGGTCGCACCGATCAGCGTGAAGGCGCGATAGCGGCCGGTCCGCGCGATCAACTGGCCGGAAATCACCGAACCGGTCATCAGGCCGAGCACCATCGGCAGCATCTGCAGGCCTGCCAGCGTCGGGCTCGCCCCGCGCACCACCTGCAGGTACTGCGGCAGCAGCGAGATGCCGCCGAACATCGCGGCGCCGACAACGAACGAGATCACCACGCCGAGCGCGAACGTGGTGTTGGTGAACATCCGCAGCGGAATCAGCGCCGCGTCCCGCAGCCGCTTCTCCACCAGCACGAACCCGATGATGCCGACCACGCCGATCACGTAGCAGGTCACCGAACGCCCACTGCCCCAGCCCCATTCACGTCCCTGCTCGGCGACGATGAGCAACGGGACCAGGCCGATCGCCAGGACGAGCACGCCCCACCAGTCCACCCGGTCGGTGGAATGCGGCCGCTTCGGCAGTTTCAGCACCCGGTACACCACGGCGAGCGCGATCAGGCCGACGGGCACGTTCACCAGGAAGACCCAGCGCCAGCCGCTCACCCCGAGAATGGTGTCCTGCCCAGCGAGCACGCCGCCGAGGACGGGGCCGATCACGCTGGAGGTACCGAACACGGCAAGGAAGTAGCCCTGATACTTGGCGCGTTCCCGCGGCCCGACGATATCGCCGAGAATGGTGAGCGCCAACGACATCAGGCCGCCTGCGCCGATGCCCTGCACGGCGCGGAACGCCGCGAGCTGATACATCGACTGGGCCAGCGTGCACAGCAGCGAGCCGACGATGAAGATCGCGATGGCAAGCATGAAGAACTGCTTGCGGCCGAACATGTCGGACAACTTGCCGTACAACGGCGTCGCCAGGGTCGCGGTGATCAGGTACGCGGTAGTCGCCCACGCCTGCAACGAGTAGCCGTTGAGGTCGTCGGCGATGGTGCGGATCGCGGTGGACACGATCGTCTGGTCGAGCGCCGCCAGCAACATTCCGAGCATCAACCCGCTCAGGATCACCAAGATCTGCCGATGGGTGAAAGCCGGTGGCGCCTCCATGGTCTCCGATGTCACGTGTCGTTCTCCGTTTCACTAAAGGCCTGGTCCCAGTTGCGGCGCATAGCGGCGACCATCTCTGGTCTTGCGCGCTCGAAGTCGTCGACGAACTGCCGCAGCAATGCGGCGAAGTCGGCCACGGATTGTGGCGTCCAATCGGACATGACCCTGGTCAGGTTCTCGTTGCGGCGTTTGCGAATCCGTTCGGCGACCGTGCGCCCCCGCTCGGTGACGACGAGCACAGTTGCCCTGCCGTCATCCGGGTCGGCCTGCCGCTCGACCAGATGCTGGGCGACCAACTGGGCCACCTGGCGACTGACCGTCGACGCATCCGAATGCAGCACCGCGGCGAGCTCGCCCGATCGCATCGGTCCGTCACAGCAGAGCCGCATCAGCGCTCCGAAGGCTGCCGGATCGATACCGTCCTTGGTCCACGTGCCCAGCTGGGCTGCCGTGCGATCTCGAATCCGCTGCAATCGGCTGAGCTGCGCGGCGATCGTGTCGAGCGATTCGGGATCCACACACTTACCTTTGCTTGCATCAATCAATTAGTTGTGCGATGCAAGTATGTCCGCAGACTTGCCACTGGGGCAAGCGGTAAACCGGGCTTTACTTACCCTTGAACTCGGGCGCGCGCTTCTCGAAGACGGCCTTCAGCGCCTCGGTCAGATCCTCCGACGGAAGGAACGCGGCGTTCCACGCGGACACGTAGCGCAGGCCTGCGGCCACCTCGTCCTTGGTGCGCTGATCGAGCACGTCCTTCACGCCCTGCACCACCAGCGGCGGGTTCGCGGCGATCTCGCGTGCCGTCGCGTGCGCCGCGTCCAGCGCTGCCTCCTGATCGGCGAACACATCGTTGACCAGGCCGATCTTCTCGGCGCGCGCGGCGTCGATGTCCTTGGCCGTGTACGCGAGTTCGCGCAGGTGCCCCTCGCCGATGATGCCGGGCAGCCGGTGCAGCGACCCGATATCGGCGACGATCGCGACCTTCGCCTCGCGCAGGCTGAACTTGGCGTCCGCGCTCGCGTAGCGGATGTCGGCGGCGGCGATCAGATCGAGCCCGCCACCGATGCACCAGCCGGAGATCGCGGCGATCACCGGCTTGCGGCTGTCGGCCACCGCGGTCACCGCGGCCTGCATCTTGCGCACCTCGACGAGGAATTCGGTACGCGGCGCGGCCAGCGCCCGCTCACCCATCAGCGGGCCGAACGTGCCGCTCATCGCGGGCAGGTCCAGGCCGTAGGAGAAGTGCTTGCCCGAGCCGGTCAGCACGATCGCGCGCACCTCGGGGTCGGCGTCGAGCGCCTGGAAGATCTCCGGCAGCTCCCGCCAGAAATCCGGGCCCATCGCGTTGCCCTTGCCGGGACCGGTCAGCGTCACCTGCGCGACGTGGTCCTTCGTTTCTACGGTGAAAGCCTGCCATTCTGTCATTCGTACAGCGTAGAGGAGCCTGCCTCGGCGTGCGCCGAAAGGCCAGGGCACCGCGCTGGCCAGGAATTTCACCGCAACCACCCGCTATGTAAACCCTGCGCAAAATCACTGCGGCGCACTAGGTCCCACCGGGTCGGCTGCCGGATCATGAGTGCATCAGCACCCGCACTTCATCGCCTCGGAGGCCATCATGCTGATGCATCAGGGAATCGGTCTCGACCGATTCAACGAAATCACCCGTGCCCGTGCGATACACGCACTGTTCGAATGCTGCGGCAATGTCACCTGGGCCGCCAAGCTCGCCGACTCCCGACCCTACGCCGATCAGGACGCGCTGCTGGCCGAAGCCGATATCGAGCTGCTCGCGCTGTCTCAGGACGACTTGGATCGGGCACTCGAAGTAGTTGTGCACGAACATGTCTCGGGCGGCAGCGGCACCGTGCTTGCGCAGATCACCCGCGCGCGCCTCAGCACCATGCTCGGACCGAGCGAGGGCTATCCCGATTACTGAGGCATTCCAGAAGTAGCCAGACGTACGACCCTGGATCGCTCTACTCTGGTGTCATGCGCAGGTCGACATTGCCACCGATCGCCTGCCGAGTCGCGGACACCCTCATCGCTCGAGGCCATCACGGTGTCATCGTGACCCAGCCGGTACCGACACCAACGGTCGCGGACGCGGCGCGAGCACTCGGCGTCGACGTCGGCGCGATCATCACCGCGGGATTGTTCCTGCTCGACGACGATCCGGTGCTGCTCCTGGTCTCCGGCAAGCACGAGGTCGACCTGGAATCGACCGGGAAACGCCTGGAAGGCACGCTCACGCACGCGCCTGCCGACATGGTCCGCGAGGTGACCGGGCAGCCGATCGGCGGGATCGCGCCGGTCGGGCATCCCACCAACCTGCCGACCTGGGTGGACACCGCGCTCTCGCAACATCGCGAGGTCTGGGCCGCGGGCGGGCACCCGAACACAGTGTTCCGCACCTCTTTTCACGAGCTGGTACGCATCACCGCAGGCCTGCCGATCGACGTCGACTGAAACTGCGGTCGCCCTCGCTCTGTCTTTTGCCCGCTATCCCACTGATCTCGCAAAAACATGGGTAACTCGTCGGGCACTGGCTAACTCTGCACCAATATCTCCGCCGGTCGCCAACACCGCTGTCGAGGCACCCACGTCTGGCATGAATTCCCGGAGAGGCGGGGGAGCGTAGGTTTGGACGGGTGACCGAAGCAGAACGGCCCGCCACGGATTTCCAGGTCCCCGACGACCTGAGCGGGATCACCGCCGAGCAGTTCCGCGCCTCCATGCGCCACTACCCGGCCGGCGTCACCGTCGTCACGCTGAACTCACCGAACGGCCCGATCGGCTTCACCGCGACCTCTTTCGCGTCCCTGTCGCTGGCGCCGCCGCTGGTCTCGTTCAACATCGCGCACACCTCGTCGAGCCTGGCCGCCCTGCTAGACGCCGACTCCGTCGTCATCCACTTCCTCGGCGAACACCAGCACCACCTGGCCCAGCGCTTCGCCCGCACCGCCGAAGAACGCTTCTCGGACCGATCCCTGTGGACCACCCTCGACACCGGCGAACCGGTCCTGCACGGCACCCCCATCTGGCTCCGCGCCACCGTCCACCAACTCATTCCCCTCGGCGACCACACCCTCGTCGTCGGCCTCGTCACCCGAGTCCACGACAACACCAACGACTCCCCCGCCGCCGTCCCCCTCCTCTACTACAACGGCCGCTACCACCGCCCCACCAAACTCGGCGACTGAGCATCCGGACTGAAACCGCACCTGTCGCGGGACGTGTGGATCCCGAGAACAGGTGCGGATCAAGCTGATCGAGGGTGCTGCGGCTAGTCGACGAGGCAGGGGGCGGCGCCGACGGGGGCGGTTGAGGTGAAGGGGCGGGTTTCGGGGGTGGGGTTCCATACGTTGTTGGTGGCGGCGTAGTTCCAGGCCGGGCCGGTGTTGACCAGGGTGGCGACGGCTTCGATGAGGCGGTCGACGTCGGCGGGGGTGGTGCCGAGGCCGATGCTGGCGCGCAGGGCGCCGTCCAGGCCGAGGCGGGCCAGCAGGGGGTGGGCGCAGAAGCGGCCGTCGCGGACGCCGATCCCGTGCTCGGCGGAGAGGTAGGCGGCGACGTGGCCGGGGACGAAACCGTCGAGAGTGAAGGCGACGATGCCGACGGTGTCGGGGCTGTCGGTCCAGATGCTCAGCAGCTGCACGCCGGGGATCGCGGCGAGGCCTGCGCGCAGCCGATCGGCGAGCCGATGTTCGTGTGCGGCGAGAGTTTCCGCGTCGATCTCACAGAGCGCGTCGCAGGCAGCGGCGAGCGCGGCGGCGCCGAGCACGTTCGGCGAACCACCCTCGTGCCGCTGCGGCGCGGCCGCCCATTCGGCGCCGCCGGTGGTGACCTCACGGACCGCACCACCGCCGGCGAGGTACGGCTCGGCCGCATCCAGCCAGTCCCTGCGGCCGACGAGCACACCGGCGCCGAACGGCGCGTACAGCTTGTGACCGGAAAACACCACGTAATCGATGCCCGTCTCACGCAGGCTGATTCGCCGATGCGGCGCCAGTTGAGCGGCATCGACGAGGATGCGGGCACCGCACTGGTGCGCGACGGTGGCCAGGCGCTCCAGCGGAAGCACCTCGCCGGTGACGTTCGAGGCGCCGGTCACCGCGAGCAGCGCGGCAGGCTTGCTGCACAGCTCCGCGACCAGCCTGCCGACCGTCTCCTCGACGGTGGCCGCGGCGTGCACGACGCGGCGGCCGTGCTTGGTCCACGGCAGAAAGTTGGCGTGATGTTCGATGTCGAGCACCACGGTGTCGCCCGGCACGCAGGACGCGAGCAGGTTCAGCGAGTCGGTGGTGTTGCGGGTGAAGACGACTACCTGATCGTCGGTGGCGTCGAGGAACCGGGTCACCGAACCGCGCGCGGCCTCGTAGCACTCGGTGGAGATGCGCGAGGCGTAGCCCGCGCCGCGATGCACGCTCGCGTAGAACGGCAGCAGCTGCTGCACCCGGTCGGTCACCTGCGCCAATGCGGGTGCGCTCGCGGCGTAGTCGAAATTGGCATAGGTGGTGGTTCCGCCTTGGACGAGCGGCACCCGCAGGTCGTCACCCGAGACTCGGGCCAGCGCACAGTTCTGGTCCACAACAGCAGTCATCACGAAAATCCCGTCGGCTCTGGGACCCGTAATCAGCAAGATTCAGCGAGTCCGCGCTTGCCGCACCCGGTTGGGCGTCGGCCCGGTCGTCACCCGGAGCACCCCACCGCGGAGGAGGGTTGCCGACCAGCAAGCCGGGGCTGAACGCTGGTACTCATGACCTGTCCCGAGATTGACAGAAGATCACCCGCCCTGTCAACAGGACACCCACTGGCGGGCATAAACCCGTTGCTTATCGCGTCACCGTGAGTTCCCATCGTTGAGTGTCACTTTCCCTGCTGCTGAGCTTCATCGGCCTGTGCGTCCTGCTGTCGATCACTCCTGGCCCGGATTCGTTTCTGGTGCTGAGGTTCTCGATCGTGGACGCGCGACCGGGGATCGCGGCGGCCATCGGGTCGGCACTCGGCGGCCTGTTGTGGGCGGTGGTGGTCGCGGCCGGCGTCGCCGCGCTGCTGGAGCAGTCAGCGACCGCCTATCGCGCGCTCAAGATCGTCGGCGGAATCTACTTGCTGTACTTGGGTATTCGCGCGTTGCTCGATCAGCGACGGCAACGCAGGGCGGCACGGGCCGCCGCTGCCGCCGAGGATCAGGTCGACATCGGGTCCGGCGCGCGCACCTCGGTTCGCTCGGCGTTCACCGCGGGCATCGTCTCGTGCATGTTCAACCCGAAAGTCGGCCTGTTCTACCTCGCCGTGCTACCGCAGTTCCTGACCGAGGTCACCTTCGCCAACACCCTCGCGCTCGGCGCCGTCGAATCGGCCATCGCCGCGGTAGCGATGGTGCTCCTGGCCCTGGCCGCCTCCCGAGCGGTCACGCTGCTGCGCCGCCCGAAGATCCGGGATCGGCTCGAACAGGCCAGCGCCGCCATTCTGGTCACCCTCGGCATCGGCACCGCCGCCTCCGCGGCCTGACCGCACCGCGCCACGCCGGGCGCGAAACGCTCTGAGCTGCAAGATCACCAGCCCGATGAGCGGAATCACATCGCTGCGGACCGCACCGCGCAGCGACCGTCTGGCGAACCCCCTCCGCAACCCGCCAACCAGGCATTGCTTCGGCGCGCCTGACAGAAATCGCCACGACCTGCAACAACTCCAGCGACGGTGCCGAGCCGGGCATCCGCGCCGGTGAACAACAAACGTCGACAACCCCGAGTAGCCTGGACAACTGGTCACCATGGCGTTTGCCAACTGGTAACCCAGCTATGACAGAAACAACACCAGGAAGTGCGAGGCGGGCGAATGGGAGGTGGGCAGGGCGTCATGCTCCAGCCACAGGTTGATGCGACGGTTGACCCGCTACTCGGCACCCCGAACACACCACCGGCCCGGACCCTCGTCGACATCCTGACCGCGACGGCGCTCACGCATCCCGATGCGCCCGCCATCGACGACGGCGACACGGTCCTCAGCTATCTCGAAATGGTCGTCGAGATCGAGAAGATCATGGCCAGGCTCGCCACCGCGGGCGTGCGGCCAGGCGACCGGGTCGGCGTGCGGATGCCGTCGGGCGCCAGCGACCTCTACCTCACCATCCTCGCCGTGCTGTATGCGGGCGCCGCCTACGTCCCGGTCGACGCCGACGATCCGGACGAGCGCGCCCAACTGGTCTTCGGCGAGGCTCAAGTCACCGCCATCGTCACCGCCGCAGGCATCGAAACGACACCGGCGGGCATCCGTGCCGCGGCCGAGCGCTCGCTCGACGAGGGCGTCAGTGCGCTGCCGACCCCCGCCGACGACGCGTGGATCATCTTCACCTCCGGTTCCACCGGAACCCCGAAAGGCGTTGCGGTGACCCACCGCAACGCCGCCGCCTTCGTCGACGCCGAGGCCAGGCTGTTCCTGCCGGACGCCCCGATCGGCCCCGGCGACCGTGTCCTGGCCGGCCTCTCGGTGGCGTTCGACGCCTCCTGCGAGGAGATGTGGCTGGCCTGGCGCAACGGCGCCTGCCTGGTGCCCGCGCCGCGTGACCTGGTCCGCACCGGCGCCGATCTCGGCCCGTGGCTGGTGCGCAGGGAGATCAGCGTCGTCTCGACGGTGCCGACGCTGGCCGCGACCTGGCCTGCCGAGGCGCTCGACGCGGTCCGGCTTTTGATCTTCGGCGGTGAGGCGGTACCACCCGAGCTCGCGGAACGCCTTGCCGGAAACGGTGATTCGGAACGTGAGGTCTGGAATACCTACGGCCCCACCGAGGCAACGGTGGTCGCCTGCGCCGCACTGCTCGACGGCGAGTGGCCGATCCGGATCGGACTCCCGCTCGACGGCTGGGACCTCGTTGTGGTCGACTCCGCCGGAAACCCGGTGGGCGAGGGCGAATCCGGTGAGCTGGTGATCGGTGGCGTCGGCCTGGCCCGCTATCTCGATCCCGCGAAGGACGCGGAGAAGTACGCGCCGCTGCCTTCGGTCGGCTGGGATCGCGCCTACCGCAGTGGCGATCTGGTCCGCAACGACAGCACGGGCCTGGTCTTCCTCGGCCGCGCCGACGACCAGATCAAGCTCGGCGGACGCCGCATCGAGCTCGGCGAGATCGACAACGCGCTGCAGCACCTATCCGGCGTCACCGGCGCCGCGGCGGCGATCCGGACCACCAAGGCAGGCAACAAGATCCTGGTCGGCTACCTCACCGGCCCCGGCGCCGACTTCGACCTCAAGGGCGCCAGAGCCCAACTGGCCGAACAGCTTCCGGCCCCGCTGGTGCCGAGGCTGGCGCTCGTCGACGAACTGCCGACCCGCACCTCGGGCAAGGTCGACCGCAACGCACTGCCGTGGCCGCTGCCCAACAGCACCGACGACGATGCCGACAACGATCTCACCGGCGTCGCACAGTGGGTGGCCGGGCTGTGGGATTCGGTGCTCGGCGGCGAGGTCACCGACCTGGACGCCGACTTCTTCGACCTTGGCGGCGGCTCGCTGGCGGCGGCGCAACTCGTCACCGCGCTGCGCGAGCGTTATCCACAGATCACCGTCGCCGACCTCTACGACCATCCCAGGCTCGGCGCGCTCGCCGAACTGCTGGAGCAGAGCACACCGGCCGTCGCCGTCGAGGAGCGCGTCGTCCGCCCGACGCCGCTGTCCGCTCAGGCCGCCCAAGTGCTCGCCACCATCCCGCTCACCACGCTCACCGGCCTGCAGTGGCTCACCTGGCTCGCGATCGTCGGCAATATCGCGGCATGGTCCGGATCGCTGCCGTGGCTGCCGCAGTTGTCCTGGTGGTGGACGCTTGCCGCGTTCCTGCTCTTCATCTCCCCGCTCGGCCGGATGGCCATCTGCGTGGTCGGCGCCCGCCTGCTGCTGCGCGGGGTGCGACCCGGTCAGTACCCGCGCGGCGGCTCGGTCCATCTGCGCCTGTGGGCCGCGGTGCGGCTGTCCGAGGCCAGCGGCGCCGAAAACCTCTCGGGCGCACCGTGGATGGTGCCGTTCGCGCGAGCGCTCGGCGCGAAGATCGGCAAGGGTGTCGACCTGCACACCCTGCCGCCGGTGACCGGCATGCTCGAATTGGGCGACGGCTGCAGCGTCGAGCCCGAGGTCGACCTGTCCGGCTACTGGCTCGACGGCGACGTCGTGCACCTCGGCCCGGTCACCGTCGGGGCAGGCGCGGTGGTCGGCGCCAGATCGATCCTGTTGCCCGGCACCAAGATCGGCAAGAACGCCGAGGTCGCGGCGGGCTCCGCCGTCTCGGGCAAGGTCAAGGCCGAGCAGGAATGGGCAGGCTCGCCCGCCGCGAAAATCGGTAAGGCACACCACCGCTGGCCCGCGCACACGCCCAAGCGGGCAGCGCACTGGGTGGCGATCTTCGGCATCACCTCGATGGCGCTCGCCGCGGTGCCCATCCTCGGGCTCGGCGCGGGCGGGCTGTTCATCGCCTGGTTCATCCGCGATACCCGCACGCTCGCAGGCGGTTTGGGCCGCGCCTTCGCGATCCTGCCGGTCGCGACGCTGCTCAGCCTCGCGGTGTACGCGGCGGTCACCATCGTCGCGGTGCGACTGCTCAGCATCGGCCTGAAAGAGGGCTACCACCCGGTGCGCAGCCGGGTCGGCTGGCAGGTGTGGTCGACCGAGCGACTGCTGGACTCGGCCCGTACCTTCCTCTTCCCGCTCTACGCAAGCCTGCTCACCCCGATCTGGCTCCGCCTGCTCGGCGCGAAGATCGGCAAGGGCGTCGAGGCGTCGACGGTGCTGCTGCTGCCCAAGTTCACCACGGTCGCCGACGGCGCCTTCCTCGCCGACGACACCATGATCGCCAGCTACGAGCTCGGCGGCGGCTGGCTGCGGATCGGCGAGGCGAAGGTCGGCAAGCGGGCCTTCCTCGGCAACTCCGGCATGACCGCGCCCGGTCGGCGGGTACCGAAAAACGGTCTGGTCGCGGTGCTTTCGGCCGCGCCGTCCAAGGCGAAGGCAGGCTCGTCCTGGCTGGGCAGCCCGCCGGTGCGGCTGCGCCGCGCCTCCGATCACTCCGACACCGCGCGCACCTTCGATCCGCCGCCGCGGCTTCGGCTCGCCCGCGGCATCGTCGAAACCTGCCGCCTGATCCCGGTTCTGGTGACCTTCGCCATCGGACTCGGCGTGCTGTTCACCCTCGCCTGGCTCGCCGAGAACCTCGGCCATCTCGCCACCGCACTGCTCAGCGGGCTGGTGCTGCTGGCGGCGGGAGCGCTCGCCGGCGCCAGCTCGGTGGCCGCGAAGTGGTTGCTGATCGGGCGGATTCGCGCCGAGGAGCATCCGCTGTGGAGTTCGTTCGTGTGGCGCAACGAGGTCTCCGACACTTTCGTGGAAGCCGTTGCCGCACCATGGTTTGCCCGCGCCGCCACGGGTACTCCGGTACTCAACCTGTGGCTGCGCGGCCTCGGCGCCAAGATCGGCCGCGGGGTATGGTGCGAATCTTATTGGCTACCGGAGGCTGACCTGGTGACACTCGGTGACGGCGCGACCGTGGAACGCGGCTGCGTCGTGCAGACCCATCTCTTCCACGACCGCATCATGTCCATGGACACCGTCATCCTCGGCCCCGGCGCCACCCTCGGCCCGCACTGCGTCGCGCTGCCCGCGTCGACCATCGGCGAGGGTGCGACCATCGGCCCCGCCTCGCTGGTCATGCGCGGCGACACCGTGCCACCGTCCACTCGCTGGTGGGGCAACCCGATCGCGCCTTGGTTCCGCGGCGACCCCGGAGCGCCTCACTGATGCCGGACAAGTTCTATGAAGAGCCCATCGACGAGTATCTGCCGCAAAACGGAAACCGGGGATATCGGGTATCCCGCTACGAGCTCGAACTCATCTACAAGGTCGCCAGCAATCGGCTGACCGGCCGCGCCGAGATCACCGCGGTGACCACCGCGGTCCGGCCGCGGTTCGCGGTGGACCTCTCGCAAGCGCTCACCGTGTCCAAGGTGTTCGTCAACGGCGCCAAGGCCGCGAAATACCTGCACCAGCGCGGCAAATTGACGATCACTCCGCAGCAGCGGATCCCGGCCGGTGGCGTGCTTTCGCTGGTCATCCAGTACGGCGGCACGCCGAAGCCGGTGCGCGGCCCGTGGGGTGAGGTCGGCTGGGAGGAACTCACCGAAGGCGCGCTGGTGGCCAGCCAGCCCAACGGCGCCGCGTCCTGGTTTCCCTGCGACGATCATCCGAGTTCCAAAGCGAGCTACCGGATTTCGATCACCACGGACACTCCGTACTACGCGCTGGCCAACGGCACGCTGC
This sequence comes from Nocardia altamirensis NBRC 108246, assembly GCF_001612685.1. Taxonomy (GTDB): domain Bacteria; phylum Actinomycetota; class Actinomycetes; order Mycobacteriales; family Mycobacteriaceae; genus Nocardia; species Nocardia altamirensis. The sequence continues at coordinate 39,292 of NZ_BDAY01000089.1, read as the reverse complement.
TGCGCAAGCAGACCAAGGCGAGCCAGACCACCTGGGTGTACGAGCAGGCCGAACCCATGTCGAGTTATCTGGCGACCATCCAGATCGGCGCCTATCAAAAGCACCGCATCCCGACCGCACACGGCGCGGTGCCGATGCAGGCCGTCGTGCCGCCGCGGCTGCGCGCCAATTTCGAGCACGACTTCGCCAGGCAGCCGCGGATGATGGAGGTCTTCGCCGAACGGTTCGGGCCCTACCCTTTCGAGGGCTACACCGTGGTCGTCACCGACGACGACCTGGAGATCCCGATCGAGGCGCAAGGCATTTCGATCTTCGGCGCCAACCACTGCGACGGTAGACGCGGCGCCGAACGACTGGTCGCACACGAGTTGGCGCACCAGTGGTTCGGCAACAGCCTCACCATCGCGAAGTGGCGCGATATCTGGCTACACGAAGGCTTCGCCTGTTACGCCGAATGGATCTGGTCCGAGGAGGCGGGCGGGCCGACCGCCGACCAACTGGCCAGAGCGGCCAGGCACAACCTGTCGAGGCAGTCGCAGGACATCGTCGTCGGCGATCCGGGCCCGCTGCGCATGTTCGATGATCGGGTGTACAAGCGCGGTGCGCTCACCCTGCACGCGTTACGCCTGGAGCTCGGCGACACCGCGTTCTTCGATCTGTTGCGGGAGTGGACAATTCGCTACCGGCACGGGTCGGTCACCACCGAGGAGTTCACCGATCTGGCCGGGCACTACAGCCGGGTTCCGCTGCGCCCGCTCTGGGACCAGTGGTTGACCGAGCAGCCGCTTCCGCAGTTGCCGCCCGCCAACGCGGTATAGGCACAACGCCTTTCGCCTCAGAACACGGGGCGACGCCGTCGAGTGCGGCGCGCTCAGACCGGTGCGAGCCAGGTTCCCCACGGGGTGTTGCGCAGCACCGTGTATACCGCGAGCAGCGCGAAGAACGTCCACATCGTGACGGCGTTGATGGACGGCAGGCGCATGCGTTCGCCGCGCCAGGCCCGCAATGTCCAGTCGCCGACCCACAGCACGAAGGCGAGCACGAGGGGCACGGCAAGCACGTTGCTCTGCACCGAATCGAGCAGGTTGCCGTTGGTCAGGTTGTTGATCGCCCGCATGCCACCGCAGCCTGGGCACCACCAACCGGTGAGCGCGTACACCGGGCAGATGCCGTAGGAACCCTCGACGTGCGGGTCGCGCAGGTGCAGCAGCACACCGACGCCGATGCCGACGCCAGCGACCAGCAGCGGTATCCCCATCCCCCGCAGGCCGGACCGGGACGGGTTGGCGGAGTCCGAAGGTGCCGCCGGTTCCGGTGCGACGTGCGTACTTTCCACAGCACCCACGGTAACTGCGCGCCACCGGGCGCCGCTACCGGCTGCGCAGCTAATCCTCCGGTTGCGCGAAGCGCAGGATGTTGCCGGACGGATCGGCCAGCTCGAATCCCGGCCCGGCCGGACCCTCTTCGGGGCAGCCCGGTTTGGCGTAGCGGTACTGCTTGCCCGCCAACTCGGCCTGCCAGGCGTACACATCGGCGACCTCGATCCACACCACCGTGCCCGGGGTGCCGTCACCGTGGTGCTCGCTGAGATGCAGCTTCATCGAGGACCGGGAAACCTGTGCGTACAACGGAAAGTCATCGCCGAACCGGTGTTCCCAGTCGACGGTGAAGCCTAGATAGTCGCGATAGAACTCGTATGCCCGCGCGACGTCGAACATGCGGAGCACGGGTATCGGTGCCGCGAAGCCGATCTCATCGGAAGCCACGCCGCCGATCATCGCACCTGGGTCGGACAAGATCGATGGGGTTTCCTCTTTTCGCAGGTAGAGTACAATTTCCAGGGTGGATGCCGCTGGTTCTACCCGGCTCGACGGATTCGGGGTCAGCGCGACTCGCAAGCTCGAATTCGGGCATGTGGGGCACTGGCGCACACCGAGGGAAGGCGACCTCGCCGACGACAATCGCGAGCACATGGTCGCGGTCGAGATCGATCCTGGCGACGGCTCATCGGTGGTCGTTTTCGTCCATGCACCCAATCGCAGCGATGTGCCGAGCGACTTTCATCCGGACGATCAGGTGTGCCTGGTGATCCCCGAGGAAATCGCGGCGCTGTCCGATCCGCCAGGCGAACCGTTATCGAATCGCCGTGCCGCGGGCTAACAATCGCATGGGCGTGTCGCGATGACCCGGAAGAACCGCCACACCGGCGGCGTTTTTGTGAAGAGAGACAGTGTCATTGAGCTCGATTCCGGGTATTCCCCCTGACGAGCCAGAAGTTTCGCCACCGTGCGCTAGCACTAGCAAGCACTTTGCTTGCACTGTACTGTGGCGGCAGACACAAAGGAGTGCCCGATGCTGGTGAAGTCGATGAAGACGCTGGCGGACGCGCGAAATGGCGCGCTGACCGCCGCATATCGTGCCGGACTACGTTCGCGTACCTTCCGGACCGCGTCGTTGAACGCCCCCACCGCCCCGCACGAGGTCATCCCGGTCACCACCATCGATGGCGCCCGACTCCGGGTGCACGCCTACGGGCCCGCCGACGGCGACGTTATCGTGCTGATCCACGGCTGGAGCTGCAGCATCGAGTACTGGAACCCGCAGATCAACGCCTTCGCGGATCGCTACCGGGTGGTCTGCTACGACCAGCGCGGCCACGGCGCGAGCCAGCTCGGCTCCCGCATGCCGAGCCGGGAAACCCTCGCCGACGACCTGTCCGCCGTGCTCGACGCGACCTTGCGCCCCGGCCAGCGGGCCGTGCTCGCCGGGCACAGCATGGGCGGAATGACGATTCAGGCGTGGGCCGCCCACTACCCCGACCAGGTCCGGCGCCGGGCCGCCGCCGCCATCCTGCTGAACACCACCTCGGGCAACATCCGGTACGACACCGATCTGCTCCCGCTGCTCAACAAGCCGCTGACCGTGCAGAACAAGCCGGTCACGCTGCTCGGCACCCCGGTACGGCTGCCGACGTTCATTTCCGAGACCGTGCTCACCACCCCGGTCCCGCTGCCCGGCGGCTGGCCGGTCGGCGCGCTGTTCAAGGCCAGGGTGATGTGCAAGAAGGCGACCGCCGACGAGGTGAACTTCGCCCTCGGCATCGTCCGCTCGTGTCGCCCGCTCACCAGGGGCAGGCATGCCGCCGCCCTCGCCGACATCGACCTGAGCGACGGCGCCCAGCATCTCACCGTGCCGACCACCGTCATCGCGGGCAGCCACGACCATCTGCTGCCCGAGCGGATGTCCCGCCGGATCGCCGACGTCCTGGCCCGCACCGGCCACCTCGCCGCGTACCACAGCTGGCCCACCGGCCACCTCGGCAACATCGAGGCCGCCGACCGCTTCAACGCCGAGCTCGAACTCGTCGCCGCGCAGGCGGGCCGCCGCACCGCCGCCGCCGGCTGACCCACAACTGTTCTCCTGGGCCGATCAACGGCGCCCGGCCCAGGAGCAACACCCCGCAGCGCTGGATTCGGCTCCGCCACAACGCTTTTAGCCGTCCTTCAGCGCAGCGAGCTTCCCTAACAGCACGGTTCGTTCACGGTCGTTGCCGCACAAGGCAATTGCGCGTTCCAGCTCGATCCGCGCCTCCGCGGTCCGGCCCAACCGGATCATCAGTTCGCCGCGGACACTCGGCAAAAGATGTGTCCCCGAGAGTGTTTCGGCGGCCATCAACTCGTCCACGATCGGCAACGCGGCCGCTGGCCCTTGCGCCATGGACACCGCGACCGCACGATTCAGATCGACCACCGGCGACGGCGCGAGCCTGCCGAGCGCCTCGTACAGCACGACGATGCGGTCCCATGCCGTCTCCTCGACCGACGGTGCGACAGCATGACATTCGGCGATCGCGGCCTGCAGACCGTAAGCGCCGAGACCACGACCGACCTCTGTCGCGCGCTGCAACGCCGCGCGCCCACGGCGGATCGCGGCCCGGTCCCACCGCCTGCGGTCCTGCTGCTCGAGCAGCACCGGCTGTCCGTCAGGTCCGGTGCGTGCGGGAAACCGTGCCGCTGTAAGTTCCAGCAGTGCCAGCAGCCCGTACACCTCCGGCTCGGTCGGCACCAGCCTGGCCAGCACCCGCGCCAATCGCTGTGCCTCGCCTGCCAATTCGAACCGGATCAGGTCGCTGCCCGAACTCGCCGACGAGCCCTCGGTGAAGATCAGATACACCACGTTCAGCACCGAGCCGAGCCGCGCGCCCCGCTCCTGCGCCGACGGCACCTCGAACCGAACCCGCGCCGCGGCAAGGGTTTTCTTCGCCCTGGTGATCCGAGCCTGCACCGTCGCCGTCGGCACCAGGCACGCCTTGGCGATCTCGTCGCTGGTCAGACCGCCGATGACGCGCAGCGTGAGCGCAATCCGCGCATCCCTCGACAGCGTCGGGTGACAGGAGATGAACATCAGCGCGAGCACGTCGTCGTCGATCTGGTCCGGATCCCACAGCACCTCGTCGGCCGCCGCGGGATCGGCCGGATCGCCGCCCGCAACGGTGCCGCCCTCGCCCAGATGGTGGGCGAGCGCCGCGTACCGATCGTCGAGCGCGGAGCGACGCCGGAACCCGTCGATGGCCCGGCGCTTGCCGACGGTGAGCAGCCAGCCCGCCGGATTGCGCGGCACGCCGTCGCGCGGCCAGGTCACCAGCGCCTCGGCCAGCGCCTCCTGTGCGAGGTCCTCGGCAAGCGCGAAGTCGCCGGTGTAGCGGGCCAGCGCACCGACGATGCGCGCGGATTCGATCCGCCAGACCGCGGCGACGGCCTCACGACCGGAGTGTTCGGCCATCGCCCGCTGTCCCGCTCAGAGCTGGCCGGTGGCTTCGCGCCACGCCCGCTCTTTCTGGATCCACTCGTTGTCCTGCGGGAATTCGTCGATCGTCGAGACCCGCCTGATCTCGGTCTTGAAGCCGGGACCGGCCAGCGGCGCGCGCTTGGCCCACTCGATCGCCTCCTCCTTGGACGCCACATTCAAGATGTAGAACCCGCCGAACAACTCCTTGGTCTCCCCGTACGGCCCGTCGGTGACGATCGGCGGCTCGGACGAAAAGTCCACCACCACACCGTCGGCGGGATCCTCGAGCCCTTCCGCAGCGAGCAGCACGCCCGCCCGGATCATCTCGTCGTTGAACCGCCCGATCGTCTCCAACATCTTGTCGAAGTCGACCTCGCCCATGCTCGCGTAGCCCTCGTCGGTCGCACGCATCACCAGCATGTACTTCATGATTCCCTCTCCTAGGTTCAGCCGGGGTCCCGTTTGGACCCTTTCATCCCTAGGTCGAACGGGGGGCACGATAGATCGACACGGGCCGAGAACTTTTTTGAAAATTTGTCCGCCTGCACGCTGACCTGCGTCTTCAACCCCGCACTCGGGATCGGACCACAGGATTCGAATTGGCACGGGCCTCAGGCACGTAGCGATGACACTCGCTTCACGTGCCGGGGCCGCCTCGTGCGCGTGTCGCCTGGAATATGTTGCGGTAGAAGGGAACCCGCAGACCACAGGACCACATGGGCTCGATCGGGGCAAGGCGTCGAGTAGGTTGTTGTCGCTATCACGAACATGAATATCGTTACCGATGTGAGAGGTGTGTGCTGTGAAGATCGCCTTCGTCGGCAAGGGCGGCAGTGGCAAGACGACGCTGTCCTCGCTGTTCATCCGGCATCTGGTCGAGCGCGGGGCGCCAACCCTGGCGATCGATGCCGACATCAATCAGCATCTGGCCGCGGCATTGGGGGCCGGTGAAGAGGAGTCGCTGACGCTGCCCACCCTGGGCGCGCACCTGCCGCTGATCAAGGAATTCCTGCGCGGGGACAACCCACGGATCCCGTCGGCCGAGGCGATGATCAAGACCACCCCGCCGGGATCGGGCTCGCGGCTGCTGCGGGTCACCGAAGACAACCCCATCTACTCCGCCTGTGTGCGCAACGTCGGCGGCGCCCGCCTGATGGTGACCGGACCGTTCACCGACGAGGATCTCGGGGTGGCCTGCTACCACTCCAAAGTCGGCGCGGCCGAACTGTTGCTCAACCACATGGTCGACGGTGCAGGCGAGTACGTGGTGGTCGACATGACAGCCGGAGCCGACTCGTTCGCTTCCGGACTGTTCACCCGCTTCGACCTGACCGCCCTGGTCTGCGAACCGACCCTGCGCAGCGTCGGCGTCTATCGCCAATATCTCAACTACGCCAAGGACTTCGGCATCCGCATCGTCGTCGTCGGCAACAAGATCTGCGACGCGGACGACCTGGCCTTCCTGCGCGAACACGTCGGCGAAAACCTGCTGTGCTGGATCGGCCGCTCCGGGCACGTGCGCGCGGCCGAACGCGGCGACATCCGGCCGATCACCGACCTCGAAACCGAGAACCGGGAAGCGCTGGCGCAGATCAAGTCGGCACTCGACGCCGAAACCCGCGACTGGGTCGCCTACCAGCGGCAAGCCGTCGAATTCCACCTGCGCAACGCCAACGCATGGGCTGGTGCGGAGATGGTCGCGCAGATCGATCCCGACTTCGTCCTTTCACCCGACCTGGTGTCCGGTGCGTTGACTCGTTCCTGAACGCGTCATCGGCGCCAACGATCTCGATGCCGCGGCCCGGCAACAGAACTGAGCCGCGCCCCTCGGCCCGCGATGCCGCGGCGACTCGGTCCGTTCAGCGCGACGTGCAGCACGTCGCGCTGAACGGAACCGCGATTCGATCAGTCGCGGTAAATCCTCACGTAGGCATTGGTCGCGGTGCCGATGCTGGTCGGCCCCAGACACGATGCCGTTCCTTGACCGGTCGGACTGAACGAACCGCTCCACCCGCCCCGATAAGGGCCAATAGCCATGAGCGGAAAGGCATTCGGCACGCCCGCCAGTCCGAAGCACTCGACAACCAGGGCATATTCCCTGCCCGCAGGCGCATCGGCGTCATGGCAGGTCGCCGTCGCGCTGACCAGGTCCCGCGTGACGACACAATCCTCCGGCGCGGCGTGCGCAGTGCCCGCGCCGACCACCGCGGCAAAGCCGAGCACCGACACAACAGCGGCGCCGACGCGTGCAGCGGCGACCATCGTTTTTCTCATTCGAAATCCTCCCGAAAGGTTCAACAGACCATCGTTTGCGGATACCGAGCTGTGACAACCAAAGCAACGGCGGTGCCAGCTGGCACCGCCCATCTACCGCCGACAGACGCGTCCCAAACCGCCCACCGACCCGATGACCCTATGCCGTCGACGCCGTTGATCGCGTCAGTTCCGGCCTATCCGCCGCCACAGTCGACCATCGGATGACCCAGCAGCGCAAGATGTTCCGCGATCACGTCCACACCACCCCCGCGGCGCGACGGCGACAGCCGCCGAAGGGCTGGGAAGAATTCGTCGGAGCTTAGTTGGACCCGAAGTCCAAAGCGCAGCGGTGTTGACCCCTCGTGAGCCATAGGACGGGATGACACACCTGGCCACCGAGCAAATGGGCGGCCGAAACCAACAAGCCCCCGGCGTGAACAACACGTCAGGGGTTTTTGTGGAGCCGCCTGCGAGAATCGAACTCGCGACCTTTTCATTACGAGAAATCCAAGTAGCGCCCGTTCGTGTCAACGCGGTACGCGATGCTGTATCGCTCCTGCGCAGGTGAGCGCACCTTTTCGCACCCTGGCGTCAACGTTCGCACCGTGACGTCGGCACGCATCGCAGACGACACAGTGCACGCACACGACACACACCTTCGCCTGCTCATGACGACAGGCGCGAAGGTCACAACTTCCCACGGAGTCCACCGTCATCTGTTCGGACCAGCGCCTGACCTCTCTTACGTTGCTGTCGCACGCCACCAAGGCGACACCGACGAAGGAGCCCACGATGACCACCCCCGCCGCGAAGAAGACCACCGCCGACAAGCTGACCACGAAGCAGGTCGCCGAAGCGCTGGGCACCGACCCGAAGACGCTGCGCGTGTTCCTCCGCGCATCGACCGACTACGAAGCCGTGGGCGCCGGGTCGCGCTACTCGTTCACCACGAAGGACGTCGGCCCGATGAAGACTCGTTTCACCAAGTGGGCCAAGGACCGCGAGGCCGCGAAGGTCGCCAAGGCAGAAGCCGCGAAGCAGGCAACCGAGGAATCCACACCCAACGCCGAGTAACGATCGCTCGACCTCTCAGCCCTGGCTACGGCCGGGGCTTTGTGGTGGATGCCCTACTCGACTATCTGCCACTCGCCGAATGGCGGGCGTTCGTGCGAGACAACGCGAATGGCTAGATCGGGCTGCTCAGCGTCGAAGATGACTTTCTCTACGCGGAACTTGAAGCCGTTCTCATCGAGCCACCATCCCTCGGTGCCTCGTTCGTGGTCGGACTGCATGATGCTCAGGGTCTCGTCTCCGCGCTTCAGGTCCTCGTAGATGCCTGCGGTAGATGTCCCCCAAGCGAACTCGACCACCCCGTCGTTGTCGATCCGCTCCCATACGTGACTGCCCGGCCTGACGGCCATGCTGCCTCCTCGGCTCGTGTTGATCCGAGCGTACCGACAGCTACTGACACTCTCCCCCGAGCGTGCCCGTGCGGCGCTGACGAATCGCCACCATACGATCACTCGAGCGCACGTATCGCAGTCGCTCACAGACGATCTCAGACGCCATCTACCGTATGCGTCGCGTCGTGCGATGCGTCGTCGGTGATGACGGGCAGCTCCATCGTCGTCTCAGAGGCCATCGCGTAGTACTCGAAGCTGTGCCGCCCCGGTTGGCGGGGTGTGGAGCGATGGCGGCCCAGCATGAAGCCGAGCACGAATGCCGCGACTACGGCGAGACTGAAGGCGGCTACGACCATGGCGACTCAGAGGTCAGCGTTACGGCCTTGCGGCACTATGAGTTTGCGGTTGCGATCGTGGCTTTCTGCCGCAGTGAGCCATGCGTCGATGTCAGCCAACGAGCCGATGACCAGCACCCGAAACGGGCTTGCCAGCACGTATCCGTCAGCCGAGCGACCAATGCGCATCGACCGGCGTTCAGCCCGTCTCGTCAGTTCGTCCTTCATGGTCAGGACTCCTCATGTCGCGCAGATTGGCTCCGAGCCGGGTGAAGGAGTGGACACCTCACCCGACCCGTTGCAGATGAACCTAAGAACCTGAGCGCGAAAACCTGAACGATATTTCTCTAGATTTCTCGCTGATACGATTTCTGTTGACCAGTTTCTCCCGGTGTCTGACGATTGATGCATGGAAGAAATCACACGAAACGCCACAACAGAAGATCAACCCTTGCGCCTAACGTTCCTCGGTAAGAACACCCAGAACGGTGGAAGCCCAACGCTCTTCGCCACGAACCGAGGTACGTACGTCGTTCAGAGCTGGAGGGTGAAGGGGCACGATGACCGCGTGGAGATCCCGCACCGGCTGCTTGCCCACACCCGCCCAGGAACCAGCGTCGGCGCACCGTTGGAGGACACCGGACGTGGCACGTTCATCCTGACGGGTACTCCGGTGACGGACGTTGAGGCGTTGGCACAGATGAACACCCCGGACCACGAGACCAGCATCGAGGTTCCCGTAGGACAGGAGATTTGGATTCATGCAGCTACTCCAAGGTGAGGAAATCGACGACCTTCTCCGGTCCTGCGAGCACAGCGCCTACCACCTTGAAGTGCTCGACACGTACGAGACGCCAGAGGAAGCCGAGCCGTTCGGCAAGTTTTTGGCCGGCGAGCCCGACGACTACGCATGGGGCACGGACTGGTGGAACCTGATTCGTGAGGTCACGAGCACAGGCCGAGAGATTCGCCGTGCCCGCGTCGTCACCGAGCCACACACCGACTACACCCGGTGGGGTCTCGTTGTCTCAGAACAGAACATCGCTGTAGGCGAGGAAATCCGGTACCTGCCCCGACACCTGATCGACCCTTCCGAGCTGACTACGGATGACTTCTGGCTCCTCGATGACCGAGCGCTCGCGTTCACAGTCTTCGAGCCATCGGGCCGCTACGTCGGGTGGGGCATCAGCCACGACCCGGTGATAGTCGAACACGCACGGGCGGTGTGGAATCGAGTGTGGGACAAGGCAGTCCCCCACGCTGAATACGTCAAGGCGTGACCACTACCGCGAAAGAGGCCCGCGAGGCGTTCGGTGAGCGCCTGCGCAACCTCCGCAAGGATGCAGGGCTGACCGGTAGGCAACTGTCCGAGCTTGCCGGTTGGCCCCCTTCCAAGGTCTCGAAGATCGAGTACGGCAAGCAGGTGCCGACAGACGATGACGTGCGCGTCTGGTGCATCCACACCCGCACCGCGGATCAAGTGCCCGACCTCATCGCCAACCTGCGCAACGTCGAAACCGCCTATCTCGAATGGCGACGGATGCGCTTGCCACACAGGCAGAAACAGTCGATCGCATCCGAGGCCAAAACGAGCCTCATGCGCTGGTATGAGCCCGTCCTTGTGCCAGGCTTGTTGCAGACGCCGCCCTACGCTGAGGCTCTGTTGCGGGCCGTGCTCGACTTCTGCGACGAGCCAGCGACCGAGATAGACGCGAGCCTTTCCGCGCGCCTCGAACGTCAGCAAGTCCTGTACCGAGGTAATCACCGGTTCTACTTCATGCTCGCGGAACAGGTTCTCCACACCCGCGTCGGCACCGCAGACACGATGCTCGAACAGATGGACCGATTGCTCACGGCGATGTCTCTGCCTCGCGTCGTGCTGGGCATCGTCCCGTCGGCGCATACCTACACCGCGCCCACCAACAACTTCATCATGTTCGACACCCGCATGGTCCAGGTCGAGACCATCTCGGCTGAGCTGACGATCACCCAGCCCAGCGAGATAGCGTTGTACGACAAGGCATTCCACCGTCTCAAGGACCAAGCCATCCACGGACAAGACGCGCGCGCCATGATCGCCGCAGCCATGGACGAACTGCGTTCTGATGACATGTGAGATGAGTGGTTCCACACCGCACGTCGGCAACGGTATGCGTGGACTGTGATCAGGCGTCGTGTCGGTCTCGCTCCATCACATTCGTTGCGCTGCCCGGAAGTTCAAAGCGTCGTACTGTTCGAGATGCCAGACACGTTTACCCAGTCGCTCCGGCGACATTTGCGCGACGGTCAACCCGGACGCGCGTAGCAGGCCCTCAAGACGACGCTCACGCTCTTTCGTACGTTGCGCGATGAATCTATGCACGCGACGATCCCGAGACGTCAGGATGTCTACTGGCAACCCGTCATCCTCGCGCGGCTTGCGAGTGCGTTGGGCAGGCTTCGGATGCGCGATATCCTGACGCGCCTTACGGATGTCATGTCGGACAAGACGATTCGTGCTGTAACCCAGCGCTTCGCGTATCTCGTCCACACCCGACCCACGTTCGCGCATGGCAAGAGCTTTCGCACGGCGCTTCCTGACATCGGCCCGCTCGGCCATCTGTTCCTCCTCATCATCGGGTAGCTACGAGAAAGCCCCGCGACGGTGGAAGGGGAGAAGCCCGTCGCGGGGCTGGGCGGAGTGCACGGGGGCAGTTGTGCACTCCGGGTCTATTCGTCGTCCTCGTCGTCCAAGTCTTCGTCGCCGTCCTCATACTCCGGCTCGTCTTCGTCAGCGTCGGACAACTCAGTGGGTCGCTCGGCCTGTCCGCCAATCTCGATAAGCCACAGATCGACAGCGTTGCCGTCATCGTCAGCCGTGGGCTTGGCGTCGAGAGCCTGGAATCGCGCCTGGCGGTTCAGCAGCGCCGTGAGCGAATCCATCGCCTTCGCCCGATCGCGTGCGTCTACGTCGGGGTTCAGGATCAGCTTCATAGCCACTCGCTGCGCGCGGTCGAGACGACCCATCGCCAGAGCCAATAGCTGTTGCTTCTCCTCGAAGTCCTGAGCCCAATACGCCTTGAGCCCGTCGCGCACTTCCTCACGGGTGTACTTGAGCGAGTTGTATCCACACGCCACCTTGATTTCGGCGTAGCTCGCGCCCTCGATCTTCATTCGTACGGCCTTGGCGCGACGTGCCTTAGCCCGGACCACGTTCGTGCGAGCGTCGGCCCCATCGTGCTTGCTGCGCATGATATTTCCCCTTTCTCTGGTTCTCGGCATACCTTGCTGGCCCCGTGGGCGGCGTCACGGGACCACAGTCTTACTCGCTGGGCAGCGCCTCGGCCTCGGTCAGAATCCGATCGCGCATCTCAGCACCGACCTGCTTCTTGTTGACTCCGGGCTCATTCAGCGAACGAATCTCTTCCCGGCGCTCGGGCGTGTGGAGCACGTGGGAGACGGCCTTGCCCCGGCTCTGCACGAACCCGCACTTGCCTTCCTCCACCGCATGTTCGAGGTAATCGCCGGTCACGAGCTGAGTCCTCCACCGCTCCGCATCTTCAGGAACAGGCGCATGCTGGGGAATCGAGTTTCCTGTACGGGGATGGTTGTGCAGGCCCAGCCGCGAAGCCCTCACCTTGATCCCGGACTGCTTCTTGCGGTGTTCCTCGAGCTGGGTGTGGAGGTCGGCAACCTCCAGCACAACCCTCGCGTACGCATCGCGCAGCGGATCGAGGTCCGTAGTCATGAACTCCTCGTAGTCGGTCAGGAATTCAGCCACGGCGGCCTGGTGTTCAGCGTCGGCCTTCTCTTTGGCTTCGCGCGCCTCAGACTGAGCCTTGAGTTCGGCCAGCTCGTCAGTGGCCCGCGCCTCGGCGTATTCCTTCGGCGTCGCCTTACCTCCCGCGATCACGCGGGCCTTCAGTTCTTCGAGAACGGACATTTGATCTTCCCCTTTCGGTGACAGCGGGTAGACCCGCTGAGTTAATAGTTCACGGATTCACCGAATCGCTTGCGCGCCTTGCCGTTGCGGCGATAGCACTATCAGCTGGTTTCGGTCGATCCTTACCCACTCCCGCTATCGCGGTGCGTGAGCCTTACGTCGCACTGGCAGGATGCTTGTTCTTGCCGCTCAGAATGTCCCTCAAGAGACCTTCCTTCTGAGCCTTGACGATTTCCTCGGGCGTCATCTTCGCGAGATCAGCCCGTGTCAATTGCTTCTTTTCCATTTCCATTCCTCCTTTCCTATCGCTTCGGACGCGCAAGCACCCGCGCATTGGCTTTAGACCCCTCTGGCGCAGTTGGGCATGAATCATCGTGCCACCACCACAACACCTTTCCCATGGTCTTGTTAGCCATCGTGAGGACGGGAACAGAGCAGTCCTGACATGTCCGCCTAGCCAGTTCCTTCGCAGTGACGCGGAATACCTGATCCACCCCAGGAATGCGGTAGAATACGAATTCCTCAAGTGCTGCAAAGTCGCTGGTGTTGGTCCGGTTATCTCGAAAAGCTCGGTAGCCCATTGGCTTCCCTTTCTGGTTTCCTCCGGAATGATGCGCGGCGGCACGCGCCATTGACAGGATGATTGCACGAAATCGCCGCGAGTCCGTATCCCTAAGTTTTCTCCGTCGCGGGCAGGCGTGACTAAGCCATAGCCTCAGACAGAACCCACAATCAGAAGAAGAAGTTTATTCCGCCATGATCCTGCCGCAATCGGTGGATAGCCTGGTGAAATGCATGGATGGGATCGGGGGCACCCACAACCAAGGCGTCGGGGAACTGTCGGGAGAACCACAACTCGTCCGATTCACAGGTGCAATGCCGAGCTACACATTCACCTGCAATAACCAATTGCTTGCCTTGAGCTGCGGCATACCCAATCTCCACCAGAGTCCCATATGCCGTGCACGGAGTCTTGCTATTCCCGAGCCAAGCGAAGAAGATGTCGCAGTCACGAATCGCCTCCAAGCAATGAGCGTGGACCCATCCGCGAGTCTTTTGTTCGTAGTCGTCAGGATGGCACATGGTTCGATTGGTTCCATGGGTGCCTGGGCCGTGGGCGCAACCATGGTCGCACGAGGCGACATACGGCCCGCAGTAGTTCCAACTAAAGGCTTCCCCGCCGATCTTGGTTTCAACGAGCATCGCGGGCCACTTCCTCAACAGACCGTTGTCCGTGGCGTTGGCACTTCTCAGATCAGACACAAGGCTATGCCTCCAGTCATTTTGATAGATACTGCCAGCCAGGTAGACATGCGGAAACTTCCTTTTCCCGCCCTCGGACAGATTCATAGTAACTTTGACCATTTCCTTTTCCCTTCATCCCACACCGCCCGCAATCGGGCAGCGTTCAACAACTGTATTTCTTCAGACATTGGTCCCGGTTTTATCTCCCGCGGCGCATCGTTGCCGACATCACGCACCGAGCAGGCACACAAAGGGAGCGCCAGCAGGCCCATACAGCGTCTGCAATACCGTGGCACGATAAATCACACGGTCGCACCGTTCGCAGACGTCATATCGCCCGCTACACCAGATGAATCGGACCCACGCACAGTCTCATCACACAGCGCCCTTCCTGCGCATGAATCCCACTCATCTAATGATTAGTTAGACGGCATCCTCGTCACCAGCCCACCAACGGCACCCTGACAATCTCGTGCTTTCCGGTGCAGCCGTGCCCGCAGGCTGATTGGTCGATTTGGCCTTTCGCAGCTTCCGCAGGTCCACGGGTCGGGTAAAGCATCACGCTAGGTACCCGGCACCATGCGATGAGCGCATACTCTCCCTCGCCCTGTATCCACACCGCCCGTGGAATTGCGCACTTCATGAACGTCCGGGCTGTGCGGTGTTGCCTTTCGCACCTGTGCCGTTTGTAGATGGGCGTCGGGTCCAATAGAACGAGCGTCATTGTCTTTCTCCTTTCTCGCGCACAGAAGAAACCCTTCTGAGCTTGTGAGCGATTGCCTCGGCCCGCAGTCGGGGTCCCGTTCCGCTTCATTATTTGTTCCAATTACTATATCGCTTCGCTTTTATAGTATTCCGGAACAGATTCCGGTCCTGCGCCGGAACAGTCTCAGAACAATTCCGGAACACCATTCCGGAACACCATTCGGGAACAACCCTCAGATGTCCTCGCTGAGCGCATCATCGACCTCTGACGCCTCGCCCATGATCAAGTTGTAAGCCTCATAGACGCGCTGCTTGCGGATGTGCAGGTTCTTGAACACCTGGTTCGCAGATGCACCTGGGTTCGCCCCGAGGTACGCCCGCACCGATTCGACGTCTCGCTCAAAGTCACGTGCTGGGCGGCCAGCCTTTCGGCTCCCGCTTCTCCCGAGGTCGACCGTGACGACACCATCGGTGGGTGTGGGATGGACGATGCGTTCGATACGTAGCGGGTCGTCGTACCGCCTCAGCTCCAGCTTGTGCGGGATAAGCCCGGTACGGTCCTTCTCTCTGGTCAGGTACAGCTTGTCGCGGTTGTTGGCGTCTGCGGAGATGCCCCACTCGATGTCGATGTTGGACTGCTTCGAAGAGTTGCCGCGTCCACGTCGCGCTTCGTCGGCATAGCCCGCGTGGTCATTGATGATGAAGGTGATCCCACGGACCTTGAGGGGCAGGGTAATTCGCTCATCGAACCGCGCCCACGTATCGGCGTCGTTCTCCTTCTCGCCTTTGGTGAATGCCGACAGCGTATCCATGATCACCACGTCCGGTGTGGTGGCATTAAACAGATGCCAGAACCGTTTTGCACCTTCATCTTTCGCGAGTGACGGCCAGGTCGGGAAGCACTTCAGGAGGAAGTTGCTCATGTCCTCACCCGTCGCGCCCATCAGGCCGAGGTATCGGTGCCACCAGTGCACGCCGAGTTCGCCGTCCAGGTACAGAACCCGTAGCGGTCGCTCTAGCTGGCGCGTTCCTTCCTCTTCAAGGTCCGTTGCCGACAACCCTCGTGCCCAGTGGAAGCCCATCACCGCAGTGGTGATCGACTTGCCCGCACCTGAACGCGCAGTCAGCTTGACTACGTGACCCTTGAGGATGAACTCATGCTCGAGGAAATTGGCGACTGGTGGACTTGTCGCGAGCAGGTCGGCGATGTTCACTAGTTCGCCGTTCCCGCTTTGCCAGTCGCCCGATTCCGTGCGCCCAAGCCAGGGCATCAAGCTTGCGTCCTCCGGTTCGATGCCCTTCTCATCCTTCGCGATCTTGTCGGCGTAGAACTGAGCAATCTTCAGAGGCAGCCCGCCGACGTAGTGCTTTTCCACCTCGTACTTGTCGCGGCCCGGTTCGTAATCTCGCATCAGCCAAAGCGTTTCGGCCACGGTGTACCCAGCTTCCCGGCACAGAGCGACGGCGTTCCACGTCAGCTTGTACCGTCCCGAGTCTTTACCCGTCGTGTCGTCACTGAGCGCATTGAATAGCGAAGACCCCTTGGCCGGCATCTGGGAGGGACGTACGGCGTCTGGCACGTTCGCGGGTTCATCGTCGGTCACGGCGTAGTCATCAGCCCGCACGGCGTCTCTGAAGGCTCGCCCGTCGTAGGTTGCGTCCACCAACACCTCGACCAGACGCACCGGCACCGGTGGGTTGTGCTTGAGGTTCAGCGTGCCCGGAATGCGGAACAGGTCGTTGTCCGTGACCTTGTCATTTCCACACCGCAAAGTACGACCGACGCCCCAGCATGCTTGCTGGTGCTGCTCCGTCGTCAGGAGCGCATCCATGCGCCAGAAACGTTGGGTGTGGCCATCCGAACCGGACGCGACAGTGCGCGTAGCTGGGTACTCCTTGAAGAACCCGGCATCAACTACGGCACGGTCTTGGTCAAGCCACACCCAGCGACGTTGTACGGAGTTGCCCTTGCTGCGACTCTCGGTCCGCATGAGGTTGGGCGAATAGAAGCAGTGGTGATCAGCTGCGTGACGCTCGATCGCCTGCCAGACCTGGCTCGCCTGCCTCGGCCATTCGTACGCTTCTTCGATCCACTTCTCAGTCTCAGCGTGCTTGAACGCCAAGCAGGCATACGCCGTACCCTTTGCCCGCTTGCCCCACATGGCCGTTAGATGACTACGCGATTCCGCGAAGCTCGGTGTGGGCCCAGCGATGTCGCGTGCAACCACTTCCAGTTCCCCAATCATTTCTGTGCTTCCTGTTCTGCGCGTCGGACGCGCTCCGCCAATCGCCGCTTGCGTTCGCAGTAGAGCCGTCCCAACGGCCCGTGACGGCAGTCGATGTGATCGAGGTCCACAGGTGGAGGGGCGAACAGCTCCGGGTACCTGATCCGGTCCCGTGGGTCCTCCACGTCCGGCTCATCGAACTCAGGCGCAGCTATCGGATTCGCGCAGTCCTCGGCGTGGTCGATCTCGACGGCCCAGCTACGCGGACTCTCAAGCAGATCGGCCTTACCTCCACACGCTGGACACACGAACAGCGCGACGAATTCCAGCGCCGACACTGGCGCTTCGGTCGCTCCTTGCAGCGGAGGCGGTTCGTACCGGCGGCGTCTCATCCTCGCCCCGCTCCGGGCCGGTGTGGATAGATCAGGTACAACGCCAGACCGATGGGAAGCGCTGCGGCATAAGGCCATTCGTTCGCCTGGTCACCTGGTACAGCAACGATCGCGAGCACATAATCGAGCACGCCGTTACCCAGCATCGGTATCACCGCCCAGCAGACGCCGTGAGCGCCTGGCACCGTCGTTCGCGCGTGATTCGTTGTCGGCGCGCATGTCAGGCCACACCGAGCGCACGAGCGATGACGATCACGTCCGAGCCGTCGTAGACCTTGCCGGAGAAGCGATACGGCTTGCCGGGCCGAATCACTGTGCCTCGCTTGGTCTTCACACACGATGAGATGCCCGGTTCTCCACTCGACGTAGACGTCTGTGTGCGTGGGGCATGATCAGGCTCCACACCCAGCCATGACGCGAGGCCCGGTGTGGGGTAACGCGAATGCATGCCCAACTGAACAGGCGTGATGTCCGACGTCTCAAGGAGCGGCTTAACGAGGCCGTACGTCAGGCTGAACATCCGGGCCAGTTCGGCGGCGCTGTACATCGGCTTCGTCCTAAGCCGTCGCTCAAGCTCGGTCGTGTCGTACCCCAGCCCTCGCAGTACCTCGAACGTCGAGAACCGCGTGGTGTGGTTGATCCGATAGATTTTGAAGCCAATCCCTTCTTTCCTGAGCAAGATGTGAATCCGCTGCTTCGTCAGACCCAACAGCTTGGTCATCATCGGGACGCCCAGCAGCAACGGCTGCTCGTTGACTTCCTCTTGTGTGAGCTGTTTCAGCCCTTCCCTGGGGTACGTGATCATCTTCAAAAACACCTTTCTACCTGCTGTTTTGATGTCGTGTCGCCATCAACAATGCACACGGCGCGATCGAAAGTCAATATGTAGCGTTTGTGTCCGGTTACACGAACGGTGTACAGTTCCCCCTAAGACGCGACGGAAGCCACAAGGAGGACGGATTGAAGATCGAACGCATAGTGGGTGAGCGAATCCGCATCGCCCGTGAAGCCATGGGCTACTCACAGCCCGAGTTGGGGCGACGTGTCGGCGAAGCGCTCGACAAGGCATACCCACGACAAGCCATAT
This sequence comes from Nocardia altamirensis NBRC 108246, assembly GCF_001612685.1. Lineage (GTDB taxonomy): Bacteria > Actinomycetota > Actinomycetes > Mycobacteriales > Mycobacteriaceae > Nocardia > Nocardia altamirensis. The sequence continues at coordinate 20,934 of NZ_BDAY01000089.1, read as the reverse complement.
CCGCAGCAGAGCGGGGCGAACGTGCCTTCACCGCAAGCGAGCTGTTCGTATTTGCTCAGATCCTGCGCGTGCCAGTCGGCTCGTTCTTCACTCCACCGAGTGGTGTGGACGAGATCGAAATCTCTTCCGGCACAAAGTATCCAGCGAGCGGCCTAGACGACTTGCACATCCCCGGTAACCCAGCAAAGGAGGTCGCGTACGACATCGGGCGTGTGGTTGATGAACTGACAGAAGCTAATTCGCGCCGGGCTGATGAGATCGCCCGAGAACGCCGCACGCTGACCACCCTCCACAGCCAGCTCATCGAGCTACAGAACGCGCTCCCAGAGGGCGGTGAGTGACGCCGACCAAGCAACCACACGCACTGCATCCCGACAGGCGCCCTACGCGCCTCCTAGACACCTGAAATCGACTGAAGGACAACGACAATGCCGACATACCGCAAATCCAAGACCGATCGCAAGAAGTGGATCGTCAGCAACCCCGGCCAGCCCGACTACTGGGCGATGTACTGCACCGCCTGCGCTCAGCTCTTCGACACGGCGCTACTGCACAACGAGGTGTGCAGGCCGTGCGAACTCAAGCAGTCCCGATCCCAAGCCGCCTGAGAGGAGAACGGCAATGACACTCGACGCATATCTCGATGGAAGCTTTCTCGACATACCCAGTCGTCCAGGCGAAGGGGGTTTCAGCCACTGCGACGACGAGGGGTGCTGCGACGTGGGCCACCCGGACCGAATCATTTGTGACCCAAATGGCCATCAGGTCATCGAGATTGGCGACTTCTGCAGGAACTGCGCAGGGGATCGCCTGACGCACTTCCAACACGGATCGACCCTTGAGACCTACGTTGTCGAATGGCTCAGTCTCGCCGAGGGAAAGCGGATCGTCTGGAAAGACGAAGACCGCGGATACACGCCGACGCGGTGGTCCTGCCAGATCGTTGACTTCGGACCCACATGTGGGCTCAGTCTCGACCTCCGCTCGCTCCCCGACTACGCCTACGCAGTCATCCCGAACGATGTCGAGAGCTGTTTTCGCTTGCCCGCCGACCTCACCTGGACGTACTTCGAGGACTGGTTGCGGAACACTCACGGAATCCCCCTCGTCAGCCTCCGACCGGGTTACCAATCCGCCGCCTGACTCCACACCCACCTACCCCCGATGGGCCCTGCGCGATGCGTGGGGCTCGTCGCATTTCTCCAGAAAGAAGGCAAGACAATGGCAGGAACCGGATACGTCCACCGTCGGTGTGGCTGCACGGAAGTGGGCCCGGACGGTAAGCGGCGTCAGCTGGGGCAGAAGTGCCCGAAGCTCAAGCGTCCCAACGGCAATTGGGCGAATCATGGCACCTGGGCGTTCTCGCTCGGCGTCACCGTGGCTGGCAAGCGGAAGAACGTCACGCGCTCGGGATTCTCGACCAAGGACGAAGCACAGGCCGCCCTTGATGAACTGCGCGCCAAGGCGAATCGGGGCGTGGTCGTCACCGAGCGTCAGACCGTCGCCGAGTACATGGAGACCTGGCTCAAGGGCAAGGCGCACGAACTGAAGGGCAACACCCACGACCACTACACCCGGTACTCCGTGCGATGGGGGCTGTACATCGGTCGCGTGAAGCTGGACGACCTTCGCGTCCATCACCTCACCGCGGCTTTCGAGCACATCGAGGAACGCAACGAAGAGATCCGGCGCGGCAAGATCAAAGCTCGCGTCACCGGACCGTCTGCCATGCAGCGAATGCGCGCGATGCTCCGTAGCTGCCTCAGCGATGCCCTGCGTGAGGGTCTGGTCACGGTGAACGTCGCCAAGCTCGTCAAGCTCCCATCGGGCAAGCCACCCAAGGCGCTCGTCTGGACCAAGGCACGCGAAAAGGCTTGGCGCGATGCCATTGCCAAGCTCATCGAGGAAGGCCGCACCCCGAGGCAGGCACGACGTGAAGCGCCCACACCCTCCACGGTCATGGTCTGGCGTGCCGATCACCTGGGCGCATTCCTCGATGCTGTCGAAGGTGACCGCCTCTACGCCCTCTGGCACATCCTGGGTACCCGTGGCTTGCGGCGTGGCGAATCGCTCGGCTTGGACTGGCCGGATATCGACTGGGACAACAAGGCCGTGACGATCGAAAGTCAGTTGGTGCACAGCCCATCCGGCGTCATCGAGGACACGCCCAAGTCCGACGCTGGCGACCGCACCGTCGCCCTCGGCACAGAGAACGTCTCACTCCTGAAGACCTACCGCGCCGCGCAGAAACGCGAACAGCTGAAATGGGGCGAGGCGTACACCAAGTCCGACCGCATCTTCACCCGCGAGGATGGGCGCGACCTGGACCCGAACCAGTTCACCAAGCTGTTCAAGCGCCTTGCCGCAGCCGCCGACCTGCCACCGATCCGGCTGCACGATGTTCGCCACACCGCCGGTTCGCTCATGATCGCGTCGGGCTCTGATCCGAAGACCGTTCAAGAGACGTTGGGGCACGCCGACATGAAGCTGACGATGGAGGTCTACGTGTCCATGTTCGAGGACGTAGCCCAAACGAGCGCCGACAACGTGACCGCGTTCATCCCGAGGACGCGCAAGAGCGTCTAGGTTCGTCCGTACGCGCCCGCACGTTCGTACCGACACACACTGTCGCGAGAGTTATCCCCAGACGTTCACAGACGCGCTCAGCGCAGCATCTCCGCCGGTCAAACCCACATTCATATCATGCGAACATGCGAACCTCACTACGTAAGGCATGGTGGACCGCCGCGAACCCGATGCTGACATTCCGAGATCGAGCCAAGATCGAGAGCCCGTCCAAGCTCATCGCCGACGCGATACTGGCGGGTGTGGATTTCAACAGCCTTCCCACACCCACCAAGCGGGACAGGCAATCGCTCCGAGCAATGAAGGCCGCCGTCGCTGTAACCCATCAGATGCAGACATTGGGCAGTCCTCGAACGCCTGTTCAGTGACGCCGACACGCATACTGCACGCACATCGAATCTTCGTTCGACCAGCAAAAAGGTCCCTGACACACGATGCGCATGTCAGAGACCCTTTTAATGGAGCCGCCTGGGGGAATCGAACCCCCGACCTTTTCATTACGAGTGAAGCGCTCTACCGACTGAGCTAAGGCGGCGTGCCTTTCGGCCTGGCGAGTCTATCGCCTCGGGGGGTGGATTGTGAAAACGGGTGGTCATCGCGGTCCGGAAGGTCGGCAGGCTCGTGGTCGGCGGGTTGGCCATCGAAGAAGTTCAGCCGCAGGTCGCGCCCGTCCGGTCGCACGAGGACAGCGCGCGAGTCGGTCTACTACGTAGACCCGGCGGGGTTACGTGGTTTGGGCGGACATCAGGGCGGCGGCCAGGGCAGCCAAGGCGAAGCGGGGTTTGACGTTGAGGTCGAGGGCTTCGCGGCAGTCGAGGACGGCGTCGATGGAGCGGAGCAGGTTTTCGGGGCTGACGCGGCGGGCCAGGTCGTGGATCTGGTCGGACATGTCGGGGTGGGTGAGGGCGACGCCTGAGCCGTTGCGGGCGGCGCCGAAACGGACAGCGAGGGCGTCGCGGTAGACGCCTGCGACGTCGATCAGGGCGCGATCGAGCGCGTCGCGGCCGGTGCGGGTGGCTCGCGACTTCTGCCGTCGCTCCAAGTCTTTGAGTACGCCCGCGGAACCGCGGGTGGCGCTTGCCGCGCCCTTGCCGGTGCCACCGGCACCCATGGCGGTGGCCAGTTCCTCGCGCTCGCGGTCGTCGCGGGTTGCGCTCATCTGCTTGGCTTCGTCGTCGGCGGCCTTCACCAGTACGTCGGCTGCGGCGTAGGCGGCGCCGGGCTTCGACGCGGCGGCGACCAGTGCCAATGCGCGTTGGCGGCGGGCGCGTGCCTCTTCGTCGGTGGCCAGGCGACGGGCGCGGCCGACGTGGCCGCCACTGATCGAAGCGGCCCAGTTCGCGGTCTTCTCGTCGAGTTTGTCGCGGTCGCGGAGCACCTGCGCGATGGCAGGGACCGACGGGGTCACCAGGTGCACATGCCGGCAGCGGGAGCGCAGCGTCACCGAGATGTCTTCCGGATCGACCGAGGGCGCACAGAGCAGGAACACGGTCCGGTCCGGCGGCTCCTCGACCACCTTCAGCAGTACGTTGCCCGCGGCTTCGGTCAGCCGGTCGGCGTCCTCGATGACCACCACCTGCCAGCGGCCGGTGCTCGGCCTGCGGGACGCGATCTGCACGATCTCGCGCATCTCCTTGGTGCTGATGCTCAGCCCCTCGGGGATCACCCGACGCACATCACCGTGCGTGCCCGCCATGGTGGTGGTGCAGGCATGGCAGCGGCCGCAGCCGGGCGAGCCAGGGTCGGTGCACTGCAGTGCGGCCGCAAAGCACAGTGCCGCAATGGATCTCCCTGATCCGGGCGGCCCCGTGAACAGCCACGAGTGCGTCATCGCCCCCTGAACCACATCGGCACGCGCCGCGATGGCGGCAGCCGTCAGCTCGGACTCGACCGCATCCTGGCCGACCAACCGATCGAAGACACCTGCCACGCCGTACACCCTAGCCGCCCCCACCGACACCGATCGCCGGGTCGCCTGCGACCCCCGGACGACACCCACAGATCCGCACGACACCGACCCGTCCGCACTGGCCCGCACGACACCCACCGGTCTGGTCAGCGGCGCGACGCGCCCGCTGGTATTGACCGTCTTGGACGGTGGGCGGATCCTCGAGAAGGAGGTGGAATCACCGTGAAGATTCTGTTGATCACCGGCGACGCGGCGGAAGACCTCGAGGTCATGTACCCGTATCAGCGCCTACTCGAAGAGGGCCACGAGGTGGACATCGCGGCCCCCGCCGTCAAGAAGCTGCAGTTCGTGGTGCACGACTTCGTCGACGGCTTCGATACGTACACCGAAAAGCCAGGCCACACTTGGCCCGCCGACATCGCGTTCGAAGATGTCGACCCGGCCGCCTATGACGCGCTGGTGGTGCCGGGCGGCCGCGCACCGGAATACCTGCGCAACAACCCGGACTGCCGACAGCTGGCCCGCCACTTCGCGGAGGCGGGCAAGCCCATCGCCGCGCTCTGCCACGGGCCGCTGATCCTCGCTGCCGCAGGCGTTTTGGTCGGCCGCGCGTGCAGCGCCTATCCGGCGCTGGCCCCTGACATCGAGGCGGCAGGCGCGAAGTTCGTCGACAGCGAGGCGTACGTCGACGAGAACATCGTCACCGGCCGCGCCTGGCCGGATCATCCGGCGTGGATGCGCGAATTCCTCAGGCTGCTGAGGAGTTAGGAGATCTGCGCCAAGGTGGTGTTCGCCCCGTCGAGCTCCTCGCGGATGATGTCGGCGTGCCCGGAGTGGTGCGAGATCTCCCGCAGAATGTGCAGCAGTGTGTAGCGCACCGTCCACCATTCCCGCTCCGGCGACCACGGCGCGAGCGGCGTCGGCACCGAGGTGTCCAGGCTGTCCACCGTGCGAATCAGCTCGGTGGTCGCCGCCGCCACCTTGTCCCACTCGGCAAGCAGCCCTGCGACGGTCTCACCGTCGGCCATCCGGTACTCGCCCTCGAACTGCGAGAGCTCCACCACCGCGTTCTCGTCGCGCTCGATGAGCACCGTGACCCAGTGCCCTTCGCAGCTGATCAAGTGATGCAGTAGCCCGCCGAGGGTCAGCTCGCTGGCGGTCGTGCGCTGCCGCGCCTGCTGATCGTCGATGCCGCGCACCGTGATCTGGAACAGTGCTCGCTGAGCGGCGAGCATGCTGATCAGGTCTTCGCGTTCCTGGTCGGCCATGGACAATCCTTTCGCGGGTCGTGCACTTCGGACCGTAAACTAGCGGCCCGAGGCGCGACCCGCGAACTCAGGATTTCCCGACGCCGGTCTTCTTGGTCGCCGTCTTCTTCGCGGCGGTCTTCTTGGCGACCGTTTTGGTGGTCGTCTTGGCGGCGGTCTTCTTCGCCGCGGTCTTCTTCGCGGGCGCCTTCTTGGCCGCCGCCTTCTTGGCCGTCTTCTTCACCGGTCCGCGCGCCCGCCGATCCGCGAGCAGCTCCATCGCCCGCTCCGGGGTGATCGACTCGATCTCGTCGCCCTTGCGCAGCGTGGCATTGGTCTCGCCGTCGGTGACGTACGGACCGAACCGGCCGTCCTTGATCACCATCGGCTTGCCGGAGGCCGAGTCGTCGCCGAGCTCGCGCAACGGCGCCGCGGCCGAAGCCTGCCGCCCGCGCCGCTTCGGCTCGGCGTAGATCTTCAGCGCCTCCTCGAGCGTCACATCGAAGATCTGGTCCTCGCTGGTGAGCGACCGAGAATCGGTGCCCTTCTTCAGGTAGGGACCGTAACGCCCGTTCTGCGCGGTGATCTCCTCACCGGAGGCAGGATCGGCGCCGACCACCCGCGGCAGCGAAAGCAGCTTGAGCGCGTCGTCGAGCGTGATCGTCGCCAAATCCATTGATTTGAACAATGATCCGGTGCGCGGCTTGGGCGCGGCTGCCTTCTTCGCGGTCTTCTTGGCAGGCGCCGCCGTTTCCTCGGCGGGCGGTTCGGGCAGCACCTCGGTGACGTACGGGCCGAAACGTCCTTCCTTGGCGACGATTTCGTGCCCGCTGCCTGGATCCGTACCGAGGACCCTGCCCTCCTGCGGCGTCGAGAACAGCTTCTCGGCGACCTCGGGGGTCAGCTCGTCCGGCGAAAGATCGTCGGGCAGGTTGGCCCGCTGCGAGATCGAATCCCCTTCTGGGTCATCGGGATTGATGACCATGCGCTCCAGGTACGGCCCGTACCTGCCGACGCGGACGACGACGTCGCGCCCCTCCTCGTCGGTGAAGAGCTTGATGGAGTTGATCTCGCGCGCATCGATGTCGTCGAGCCGCTCACCGACCATCTTCTTCAGACCACCGGAGCGCGCGACCGAACCTTCGACGCCGTGGTCGCCGCCGAAGTAGAAGCTGGACAACCAGTTTCCGCGCTGCTCGCGTCCACCCGCGATGGCGTCGAGGTCGTCCTCCATGCCCGCGGTGAAGTCGAAGTCGACCAGACGGCCGAAATGCTCTTCCAGCAAACCGATCACGGCGAACGCGACCCAGGACGGCACCAACGCGCTGCCACGCTTGTATACATAGCCACGGTCGAGAATCGTCTTGATGATCGACGCGTACGTCGACGGTCGGCCGATGCCGAGATCTTCGAGCGTCTTGATGAGCGAGGCTTCGGTGTATCTGGCAGGCGGATTCGTGCTGTGCCCATCGGGGTTCAGCTCGACCGCAGTGACGCCCTGGCCCTCGTCGAGCGCGGGCAGCCGGGATTCGGCGTCGTCGGACTGGCCGCCCGCCTCCTCGTCGACGCTCTCCACGTAGGCCTTCAGGAAGCCTGCGAAGGTGATGGTGCGACCCGAGGCCGAGAAGACGCATTCCTCGCCGCTGCTCGCGGTGCCGGTGATGCGCAGGGTCAGCGTGGTGCCCCTGGCGTCGGCCATCTGCGAAGCGACCGTGCGCTGCCAGATCATCTCGTAGAGCCGGAACTCGTCGTTGTCCAGCCGCGCGTGCAGCTGGCCCGGAGTCGCGAAGGTGTCACCCGCCGGGCGGATCGCCTCGTGTGCCTCCTGCGCGTTCTTCACCTTGCGGGTGTACTGCCGCGGCGACGGGTGCACGTATTCGGCGCCGTACAGCTGGGTCGCCTGCGACCGAGCCGCGGCGATCGCCGACTCCGACAGCGTGGTCGAGTCGGTACGCATGTAGGTGATGTAGCCGTTTTCGTACAGCCGCTGCGCGACCCGCATGGTGCGCTCGGAGTTGAAGCGCAGCTTGCGCCCCGCCTCCTGCTGCAGCGTCGAGGTCATGAAGGGCGGGTACGGCTTGCGGGTGTACGGCTTGGCCTCCGCGGAGGAGACCACCAGATCGGCGCCGTCCAACGCCTGCGCCAACGCGCGGGCATAGCTCTCGTCGAGCACGACCACACCGGTGGCGGTCTTGAGCTGTCCGTCCGAGCCGAAGTCGCGACCGGTAGCGACCCGTGCGCCCGCGACGCTCACCAAGCGCGCCCCGAAGGTCCTCGGGTTGCTGGTGTCGCCGTCTTCGCCGGGGCCCGCGTCGAGCTTGGCGGCGATATCCCAGTACTCGGCGGAGCGGAACGCCATCCGCTCGCGCTCGCGCTGCACGATCACCCTGGTGGCGACCGACTGCACGCGGCCGGCCGAGAGCCGAGGCATGACCTTCTTCCACAGCACCGGACTGACTTCGTAGCCGTACAGCCGGTCCAGGATGCGACGGGTCTCCTGCGCGTCGACCAGGTCGTTGTCCAGTTCGCGCGTGTCGGCCGCGGCCGCCTGGATCGCGGGCTCGGTGATCTCGTGGAACACCATGCGCCGGACCGGGACCTTCGGCTTGAGCGTTTCGAGCAGGTGCCAGGCGATGGCCTCGCCCTCGCGGTCGGGGTCGGTGGCGAGGTAGAGCTCGTCGGCGTCCTTGAGCAGGCTCTTGAGCTCGGTGACTTTGGCCTTCTTATCGGGGCTCACCACATAGATGGGCTCGAAGTCGTGGTCGACGTCGACGCCGAGGCGCGCCCATGACTGGCCTTTGTACTTGGCCGGGACGTCCGCGGCACCGCGCGGTAGGTCCCGAATGTGCCCGACCGAGGCCTCGACCGTGTAGTTACGGCCGAGGTAAGGCGCTATTTTGCGGGCCTTGGTAGGGGACTCGACGATCACGAGACGACGCAGGGGACGGCCCTGGTCGGCTGCACCGCGGTCTCGTGTTGCCACCGGCGAATACACCTTTCCTGTCGACCCGCGCGGACGCTTTTCAGCGCTCAGCGCGGCTGGGGCAAGCGGCGACGACGGCTGGGCGTCGCCACCAGACACGTTTATACCTTGACGCTACGTGTGGCCGAGTGCTTGCGACTTGAACCACAGAGCGTACGCGCGTCATTGCGAATCAGTATGCCCTGTCTTTTCGCCGCGGCTGCGCCACGGCGTGTTCGACAGGGCGTTCCAGCATGACACGCTGGGTTGTGTCCTGCCCCAGATATAGCTCGTCCCCCACCTCCGGTTACCGGCGGTGAGGGACGAGTGGTGGATTGCGACGCTCAGCTGAGCGCGCGAACTCCAGTGGCCTGCGGGCCCTTGGTGCCCTGGCCGACCTCGAACTCGACCTTCTGGTTCTCTTCGAGGGTACGGAAGCCCGACCCCTGAATTTCGGAGTAGTGGACGAAGACGTCAGCGGAGCCGTCCTCGGGCGCGATGAAGCCGAACCCCTTCTCCGCGTTGAACCACTTCACAGTTCCCTGTGCCATTCTGTTCCTTCTCTTTTCTTACCGGAACGGCGGACAACTGGGTTCGTCCACCGGGTCCGTTCCGACCGCTGTACTGTTGGTTCCCCCTGCAGGAAAGCACCAAGCACACCGTTCGCAACATCGATCCTGCTGACGGTTTGGACTTTGGATCCGTCCCTCGAACACAGAAGCTTGCGACCAGGAACCAGTGAACCATGTCTTCGAGCAATTCAACAGTCGAGTTACCGACAATTTGCAAAAAAGTTGATCTTGCGAATGCGCAGGTGAGGGACCGAATGCCAGAATCCAGACTTGAGGTTCGTTTGCCTCTCGATAACCGAGTGGGCGTATGGCAAACAGCCTGTGACCCAGGTCGCTATTTGGTATCGAAATGGCAGGTGGGCGTTCCCAACCGCACACGTTTCACACTTTCTCAGCGTGTCGCGGCGCGCGCCGCATGAATCCGACGGACTCGACGGCCCAACCAGCGGTCGACAGCGGCCTCAGCTACGGGACATCGTTGCTGAATCGTGTCCTGGCCGGAGTGCCCGATCAGGACCCCCGACTGACCCACGTCGTCGAGCTGCCCGCCCGTGCTGCCGCGGTCACCACCTGGCCTGATTGGGCATCGCCGGAAGTGATCGCGGCATTACAGGACACCGGCGTCGACACGCCGTGGACCCATCAGACCAGGACCGCCGACCTCGCCTTCGGCGGTGCGCACGTGGTGGTCAGCACCGGTACAGCATCCGGCAAGTCGCTGGGATATCAACTGCCGGTATTGACAGCGTTGCGCGAAGACCCGAGGGCGACTGCCATTTATTTGGCACCGACCAAAGCGCTCGGCGCTGATCAGCTGCGTGCCGTCGGCGAGCTGACCCACGAGGGACCGCTGCGCGATATCTATCCGGCAACCTACGACGGGGACACCCCCGCCGAGATCAGGCAGTGGGTGCGCGCGAACGCACGCTGGGTCTTCACCAACCCCGACATGCTGCATCTCGGCATCCTTCGCTCGCATCAGCGCTGGGCAAGGGTGCTGCGCAGGCTGCGCTATGTCGTGGTCGACGAATGCCACGCCTACCGGGGCGTTTTCGGTTCACACGTCGCGCTGGTGCTGCGCAGGCTGCGGCGGATCGCGGCGCGGTACGGGGCCGATCCGGTCTTCGTCCTCTGCTCGGCGACCACCGCGGAGCCCGCGGCCGCCGCGTCACGGCTGATCGGGGCGCCCTGTGTCGCGGTCACCGAAGACGGGTCGCCGCAGGGCCCGCGCACCGTCGCGCTGTGGGAGCCACCCCTGCTCACCACGATGACCGGGGAAAACGGCGCACCGGTCCGACGCGCGGCGACCTCGGAAGCAGGCCGGATCATGGCGGATCTGGTGCTCGAAGGAGCCAGGACGCTGACCTTCGTGCGGTCGCGGCGTGGCGCCGAGCTCACCGCAATGGAGGCGCGGCGGCTGCTCTTCGAGGTCGATCCCGAACTCGCCGAACGCGTCGCCGCCTATCGGGCCGGGTATCTCGCCGAAGATCGGCGGGACCTGGAAGCCGCGCTCTCCGACGGCAGACTGCTCGGCGCGGCCACCACCAACGCGCTCGAGCTCGGGGTCGACATCGCCGGGCTCGACGCGGTGGTGCTTTCCGGATTTCCCGGCACCGTCGCCTCGTTCTGGCAGCAGGCCGGGCGCGCGGGCCGGCGGGCGCAAGGGTCGCTGGTAGTGCTGGTGGCCAGGGACGATCCGCTCGATACCTACCTGGTGCATCATCCGGCGGCGCTGCTGGACAAGCCGGTCGAGGCCACCATCACCGATCCGCGCAACCCGTATGTGCTCGGCCCACAGTTACTGTGCGCCGCGCTGGAACTGCCGCTCACCGATGCCGAGGTGGCCGAGTTCGGGGCGGGTGAGCTACTCGCCGACCTGGCCGAGAAGGGGCTGATCCGGCGCAGGACCGGGGCCGGAGAGCACGGGCGCTGGCACGTCACCGCCGAAACACAGCCGCATGATGCCGTCGACGTCCGCGGCGGCATCGGGTCGCCGGTGGCCATCGTCGACGGGGAGACCGGCAGGCTGCTCGGCACCGCCGATGCGGGCCGGGCGCCGGCGACTCTGCATCAGGGTGCCGTTCACCTGCATCAAGGCGAGACGTACGTGGTCGACGAGCTCGATCTCGACGGTGGGGTGGCGTTCGTGCACGCCGACGAGCCCGGGTGGACCACGAGCGCACGGTCGGTCACCTCGATCGCCATCGATGAGATGACCGATCAGCGCCGCCACGGCCAGGTGACGACCGGATTGGCGCAGGTACGGGTGACCAGCCAGGTGATCGGGTATCTGCGGACACTCGCCAACGGCGAGGTGCTCGACCTGGTCGAACTCGATCTGCCCGAGCACACGCTGCCAACCAGGGCAGTTCTCTACACGGTGAGCCAGGAGTTGTTGGCGCAGGCGGGGATCGACACCGCGGACGTACCTGGTGCGCTGCACGCCGCCGAACATGCGGCGATCGGGCTGTTGCCGCTGGTGGCGACCTGCGATCGGTGGGACATCGGCGGCGTCTCCACCGCCGAACACCCGGACACAGGGCTGCCGACGGTCTTCGTCCACGACGGTCAGCCCGGCGGTGCCGGTTTTGCCGAACGCGGGTTCGCCCAACTGCACCGATGGCTCTCCGCGACGCTCGCCGTCATCGAGTCCTGCGCCTGTGCCGCCGGGTGTCCGTCCTGCGTCCAGTCCCCGAAGTGCGGAAACGGGAACCACCCGCTCGACAAGGCAGGTGCGGCCAGGCTGCTGACCGCGGTGCTGGCCGAGTTGTCCGTTAGGTGAAGGTCCCGAGCTCGGTTCGTGATCGAGCCGAGCTCGGCTCGTGATCGAATATCCATCTGACCTGCATGATCGCGGTGTCACCCCGGTAGCGTCAGCTTCGTGCAGCTGCACAAGGCAGGACGCCGAATAAAAAGGAATGTATTCAGGTTAACTGCGCTATTGCCACGGCGACGTCTGCGGACATGCGCATTCATTTTTCTTTATCCGCGCCGAGGCGGACAATTGCGTGTCCGAAATTCTTTCGGCCTGCGGAATTACCGATTTCCGCTACTCGCAACAACCATCCAGCTGGAAGTTCTGGACGGTCGTCTCGTTCACTGATCAACCGGTCCTGCTCGCGCAACCGCACTCACCATCCGCATGCCGAACAGACCCATTGGTACATTCCTTTCCACAATCACAGTGGCGTCCCACTCAGCCACTTCACACGTGCGAACCCGCGCGCCCATCCGCCGCGCCACCATGCTCGCCGCCGCGCATCCCGCATCGACCCCGGCCACCAACTCCCCCGCCGCCGCGAGCGCCGCAAGATCCGCCGCCGCCTGCGCCCGGTGCCGCGCAACCACTCCCACCCCAACCTGCCCGACCAGCAACGTCACCCCGATCAGTCCCACCAACACCAGACACGCAAACACCGTCGCCCCACCTTCGTCCGCGCCGCACCAACTCCGAGCACTCCGACTGCCGACCCCGGTCTCTTCACCAATCCCGCCACGCTCGCCAACCCCGGCCTCCTCACCAGTCCCGCCACGCTCGCCAACCCCGGCCTCCTCACCAATCCCGCCACGCTCGCCAACCCCGGCCTCCTCGCCGCCCCCGCCGCACTCGCCAACCCCACAGCACTCGCCAACCCCACAGCACTCGCCGACCCCGCCGACCCCGCCGCACTCGCCGACGGCGATGCACTCACCGAACCTGACGCGCGCTGTGCCGACCAGACGACCGTCCAGTGCCGAAACGCTCATGGTGTGGCCTCTGGCTCGCAGGCGGCGATTGCGCTGCCCTGGAGGGTCAGCAGGGGTAAGAGCGGTGTGCGGGTGGTCACTTGGGCGAGGACGTGGTTGCCCTCCGTTCGGAGCGAGATTTCGGCTCCGGGTGGTGCGAGGCGGCGCGCGGTCTCGAGGGCGTTGGCGACGTCGCCTCTGGCGGACAGGCGGGCCGCTTCGCGGGCGGCGTCGACGCAGCGCACCTGCGCCGACGCCGCCAGCAATGCCCCGAGACACAGGACCACCGCAACGACGATGGTGGCGAGTGCGATCGCCGCCTCGATCGTCACCGAGCCCTGATCATCGCTGAGAACTGTTGCACCACAGCGGTTTACTTCGTCGGGACGACCTCCTACACGGCGGTGTTGAGGGCTCGATCGATGATCTTCGTCAGCGCGTTCACGATGCTGTCGCCGGTCACCACCCCGTAGAGCACCGCACCGAACGCCGCGGCGGCGATGGTTCCGATCGCATACTCCGCTGTGCTCATCCCGTCGTCCGCGACCACCACCCGCCACATTCGTGCGCGCAGCCGCAGGTGAGCGGTCGCCAGTCCGCCTACTACCCGACTCGTCAACGGTTCGATCGACATTCGATTCCCCTCTCACTCCCGCCTCCGCGGCCGATCCGCGCAGACACGTTCCACCGCAGCCCGGCTCACAGCAGACCATCGCCGAGCACGCGGCCCGCCAAGCCGATTACCACCGGCACGATGCCGAGACAGACAAAGGCGGGCAGGAAGCACAGGCCGAGCGGACCGCCGATCAGGACACCGGCCCGTTCGGCTCGGGCAGCGGCCGCATCCTCGACCGCGGCTCGGCGCTGCTCGGCCAGCTCGCCGACGGCTATCGCCAGCGAGGCACCCGATCGCGCCGACCGGCGCGCCATCCGCGCCAGCGACTCGATGTCCTCCGCACCCGACTGGCCGACACTGCCTTCTGCCGCGCGCTCCCAGGCGGTGGCCGCGTCCGCGCCGAGAGCGAGTAGATCCGCGGCGCGACGCAGGGCCGCCGCCAACAGCTCCGGCGCGCTCGGTGCGACCGCACGCGCCGCGCTCGCCATCGGCAGCCCCGCCCGCAAGCACGCCGCCAACAGGTCGAACACCGACGCTGACGCCAACGGATCCGCTTGTCGCCGCACCACGGTCGTGGCAACCAGCGCCGAAATCGGCTGCCAGAGCGCCCTCAGCCGCCGACTCACCGCGACCCGGCCAGGCAACAGAATCAACGCCGCCGCCAGCAGCAACACCGACATCGACGGGTACGCAACGACCACTCCCATCTCTGCTCCCTCCGCACTCCGAAACCCGCGAATACTCCTCGCCCAAAACACAATTCGTCCCGTCCAGCAACGACATCGGCCGCCCGCAGGCGCGGGGCGAATGACCGCACTCGCGTACACGGAACTCCGGGGTCTCCTTCACGCGAGAACCTTTCAAGCGGCATCGCTCCAGGGCAGACCAAGCGCAGCACCGACTAGCGGCAGGACCGATCGGTGCCGCACGATGACATCGGGCACCCGCAGGCATCGGGCGAATGGCGGTGCCGGCGGACACGGACGCTGGGAGTCGGTTCACGCGAGGACCTTTCAGGTGGTATCGCTGCCGTGCAGACCAGGCGCAGCACCGAGTGGCGACGGGACCGATCGGTGTCGCACATCGGGCGCCCGCAGGCGTCGGGCGAATGGCGGTGCCAGCGGGCACTGACGCTGGGAGTTGGTTCACGCGAGGACCTTTCGGGTGATGGCGTCGGTCCAGAGCAGGCCGGCGCAGGCCAGGGCGGCGCCGAGTGGCAGGAGGATCGCGCCGGCTGACGAGAGGAACAGGACGCGGAGTGGGGCGGCGCCCATCAGCTGGCCGAGGCCGATGCCGAGCAGCGGTAGCCCGGCCAGGACGGCGGCTGTCGCGCGCGGGCCTGCGAGGGCGGCGGTGGTGCGGCCGTGGAAACGCATGCGGCCTGCCAAGTCGGCGCGAGCGGCGGACAGCAGTTCGGCCAGTGCTAGTCCGTGCCGCTCGGCGACCTGCCATGCGTCGGCGATACGGGCGAGTTCGCCCGCGACAATCGAATCCGGTTGCCGCAGCCCGTCCGCCGCGGAGCCGCCCAACCTGCTGTGCCCGGCGCTCACCGCGAACGCCGTGGCGGAGGCGCCTCGCGCTTCGCCTGCCGCTACCTCCGCGGCCGCGCTCGGGTGTGCGCCGACCCGCAACTCGCCGATCACCGCCTCCAAAGCGTCGAGCAGACAGGCACATTCGATGGTCCTGCGGCGATCGAGGGCGGCGCGACGCACGCGGAATCCGATCGTCCCCGCCACCATCGCCGCCGCCAGAAATGGACCGACCCCGAGAACAAGCACCGCCAGCACCCCGGCCGACACACCGAGCCGGATCACCCTCTCGCGTCCCATCTTTCGAGACTCCGTCGGCGCGACGAACAGTCCGGCGAATCGACGTCGTGCTGACGAAACCGGCGCCACCAGCAGCGCAACCGCGAGACAAACCACCGCCGTGATCACCGGCCGGCCCCAATAGGCCTGCGCAGCTCGGCAGAAGGTCGCGGCAACGACGAGACCGACGCTGCGTGTCGGGCAGGCGCGAGGCCGATCGTGCTCGACCACCGGTACAACGAGGAGCCGGTGGCACGCGCCGCCGGACCAGGGCCGCAAGCCGACATCGTTATTGCCGAATAGCCCGATCGGCGTACAGGACTCGGCGTGCCGTGCAGACCTCGGCACAACGGCAATACCGGCCCACCCCGCGGTACTGAAGACCCGCACGACGGCGCTCCGCTCACCGCGCGATCCCTTCCCCGGAAGGACGACTCAGGTCTAGGACGGCAGTACCCGTACCGGACCCGCTCACCTCGCGATCCCGAAAGAACACACGCAGTTCCGCTCACCTCGCGATCCCTTCCCCGGACCGGCGACTCAGGTCTAGGACGGCAATGCCCGTGCTGGACCCGCTCACCTGGCGATCCAGGAAGCACACACGACGCAGTTCCGTTCATCGGGTGAGCCTTTCGTCGAGGAGGCGGGTCAGTTCGGGGGCGGCAGGGGCCGGGGTGGTGGCGTGCCAGGCCGGGACGATGTGGACGCGGCCGGATTCGGAGCGGTGTAGGAGGCCGATTTCTCGGAGGCCGCGGGAGCCGTCGGGTCGACGGTGTACGTGCAGGACGATGTGGATGGCGGCCGCCAGTTGGCTGTGCAGGGCGGCACGGTCCATGCCGCCGAGGGCAGCGAGGGCTTCCAGGCGGGCGGGGACTTCCTGGGGCGAGTTCGCGTGAACTGTGCCCGCACCACCGTCGTGGCCCGTGTTCAGGGCGGTGAGGAGGTCTACCACCTCTGCGCCTCTGACCTCGCCGACCACGATTCGGTCCGGACGCATGCGCAGCGCCTGGCGGACGAGATCACGAACGGTCACCTCGCCGACGCCTTCGATGTTGGCGGTGCGCGCGACGAGCCGCACCACGTGCGGATGGGGTGGGGCCAGTTCGGCGGCGTCCTCCACGCAGACGATGCGTTCGCTCGGGGCCACGGTGGCCAGCAGGCCGCTGAGGAGGGTGGTCTTGCCCGCACCGGTGCCGCCGACGACCAGGAACGCGAGTCGAGCCTGAATGATGCGTTCCAGCAAGCGCTTCGCGTCCGCCGGCACCGCACCCGCGGCCGCGAGTGCGTCGAGGCCCTGGGTTGCGGGGCGGAGGACGCGCAGCGAGAGGCAGGTGCCGCCGTGGGCGACCGGCGCGAGCACGGCGTGCAGTCGAACGCCGAACGAATCGCCCAGCGCCGCTCCGGTTCCGGACAGTTTGCCGTCGACCCACGGCTGCGCGTCGTCGAGTCGGCGGCCTGCGGAGAGGGCGAGCCGCTGTGCGAGCCTGCGCACCGCCGCCTCGTCGGGGAAGGTGATCGAGGTCCGCTCGAGGCCGTGTCCCCGATCTATCCACACCGCATCCGGCCCGGTCACCAGCACGTCGGCGACCTGGGGATCGTGCAGCAATGGCTCCAGCACTCCGGCACCGGTCATCTCGGTCTGCAGCAATCGCAACGCACGCAGCAGATCGGTGTCGCCGAGTACCCCGCCCGCTTCCACCCGAATGGCGGCGGCGACCTGAGCGGGGTCGGGATCCCCTGATCCGCCGGACAGTCGTTCCCGCACCCGGTCGAGCAGCTCCGATGTCACCAGTGCGCTCATCGTCGTTGTCCCGCTGGTGCACTGAGCACGCTGAGCACCGCGTCGGCGGCATCGCGCAACGGGCCGCGGCGCTGCACCGTGAGCCCGCCACGTTCGAGACGGGCCGCCAACCCGGCTTGCGCACGCACGGCGGCGAGCAGTGGCAGGTCGAGCACCTCGGCGACGTCGGGTCCACGCAGCCCACCAGGGGCAGGCCCACGGACTATCAAGCCCTGGTTGGGGTTTCGGCGTGCGATGTGCGCGGAGACCGCTTCGGCGGCCGCGACGGCCCGCAATCGCGCAGGAACGACAAGCACGACGAGGTCGGCGGAGTCGAGCATCTGGTCGGCGTGCGGCCCGCGTTCGCCGGAAATGTCGCAGATAACCAAATCGCCTGCGGCACGGCCTGCTTCGATCACCGCGCGGACCGCGGCAGGCCCGATCTCGCGTGGCAACCGGCCCGCACCGCAGCGCCCGCAGGCGAGGACGGCCACACCGGGCGCCGCTGTCGGCAGCGCGGAGTGCAGCGCCGCCGCGCTCACTCGTCCGTCCTCGACCACCAGGTCCGGCCAGCGCAGCCCTGCGGCTGTTTCGATGCCGAGTAGCAGGTCGAGGCCGCCGCCGAGGGGCGCACCATCGACGAGGACGGTGTCGCGACGGAACCCTTCGGCGGCGGAGCGCAGCGCAACGGCGGCGGCGAGCGTCGAGGCTCCTGCACCGCCACCCGCGCCGGCCACGGCGACGACGACACCGTCTCCCGCGCGCCGCTCGCCGTACTCAGCAAACATCTCGATAAGTCTTTCGGCGGCGCCGGGAAGCGCGATGACGCGTTCGGCGCCGACCGATGCGGCGGCCTGCCAATCGAGCAATCCCGGCTCGCCGTCCGTGACGACGACGACGCCGATGCGGCGCAGATATCCGGCATCAGCGGCCGCCAGCGCCGTGACTGTGTCGAGGATCACTAAGGGTGCGCCGGTCCACGCGTGCCTGCCGATGGGCAGCGAGCGCTCGTCGAGGCCGCGCTCGGCAGCGGCTGCGACACGGCGTATTTCGTCGCGCAGCCGGGTGTCGTGGATGAGCACGAGCGCCGGCGGCGGGCTGTTGTCCGGCGCCACTTCAAGATTCATGCGGCTGAGCGTTGCCGAATCCAGGCGACGGCAGAAGAGCCGTTGTAGCGATTGTGGATAACTCGCGCGTGTGGAGAACTTCTGAGCGCCGGGGTGGGACGGGAATCGTCCTGAGAATAGAGGACGGCCCCAGCCGGGGGGGGAGGAGGCTGGGGCCGTCGGGTTCAGCCCCGGGGGGTCGGGCTGAACGCGCCTGGACCATGTCCAGGTGTCAGCAATACTACACCCAAGCCCCGCCCACAACGCAAGTCTGTGGCGGGAGAACTTTGCAGCGATTACGAGCCTCGAGGGGCCGGGGCAAACTCCCCGCTCGCACCCGCGGTTCAGCCCCGCGACGGTGGTGGTCAACCGACCAGGACAGGCGGGGACAGCACACAGTCCGCGTCCGCCGCACACCGGGGTCGATCCCGACGAGACAGCCGAGGACGGGCAGACGCACACCGCGCGCTGACGTCGAGGTGACCACGGCACCCGCACGACCGCCGCGCGGGCACAACGAGCCGAGTCCACTCCGCGGAGGCACTGAACCGCCGCATCGAGCACAGGCGCGACAGCCGCTGTAGCACCGGACCGCGCGAAGGCAAGATAGCTGCAGGAGCACCGGATCGAGCCCAGTCGAGCTAGCCGCAGGAGCACCGGATCTAGCGAAGACGAGCTAGCCGCCTATCCTGGTCGAGTGGACTCACCCACCGCGGATGGACGCGTCGCCGCCTTCTTCGATCTCGACAAGACCGTGATCGCGAAATCGAGCACGTTCGTTTTCAGCAGGCAGTTCTACGCACAGGGCCTGTTGAACCGCCGCGATGTCCTCGAAAGCAGCTATGCCCACTTCCTGTTCATGCTGTCCGGCGCCGATCACGACCAAATGGAGCGGATGCGCGCACATCTGACGAGCATGTGCGCGGGCTGGGATGTCGAGCAGGTGAAAACCATTGTGGCCGAGACGCTTCACGAACTGGTCGACCCGTTGATCTACGCGGAGGCGGCCGATCTCATTGCCGACCACAAGATCCGGGGCCACGACGTGGTGATCGTGTCGGCCTCGGGCGAGGAGATCGTCGGTCCGATCGCCGAGGTGCTCGGCGCCTCGCACACCGCGGCGACCAGGATGGTGGTCGCGGACGGCAAGTACACCGGCGAGGTCGACTTCTACTGCTACGGCGAGGGCAAGGTCGCCGCGATCGAAAAGCTCGCCGCCAGTGAGGGTTACGACCTCGCGAAGTGTTACGCCTACTCCGATTCGGTCACCGATGTGCCGCTGCTGAGCGCGGTCGGACATCCGACGGCGGTCAATCCGGATCGCAACCTGCGCCGCGAAGCTCTCGCCAAGGGTTGGCCGATTCTTACGTTCTCCAACCCGGTTTCGCTGTGGGCACGCTTTCAAGCACCGTCGTCCACCACCCTTGCCGCGACTGCGGTGGTCGGCTTGAGTGCGCTGGTGGCCGGCGCGATCAGCTATCGATTGCTGCGCCGACGCCGCTGAGGTTTTGCCACCGGATGCCGCGGGGCGACTCGCGCTGCTCCAGCAGGAGCCGCGCGGTTGCCAAGAGATCTTCCAGCAAACATGTCCACGCTGCGGCGACCAGGCATTTAACCACGAAACGCCGATCGACACGCCGATTATCGAATGTTCCCGCCGCTCTTGATGTGAGGGCCGTCACAGAGTAGAAAGGTAACTACGGAAGGGTCGGAAGGCCAAGGCAGGACCGGAAGAGAAGGTTTCAGTCTCCCAGCCATCCTTCCCAGCACGGGCACCAGGCACCCACGCGGAGCGCGCCGCGACAAGGGCAGAAGCGTTGTGGGCCTGCGAGATTCGGGTTTCGTCGGCGAGGGCCTCGCACAGGTTGCGGGGATGAACCGCCGGAGTTCGGATTATCGCCGAGGCCGCAGAACACAACCCACCCAGCACGCTTGGTAACCGGGTTTCCCGTGCTACGCGGGCGGTGAGGTCGGCAACGACAACGCCGCCCGCTTTGACGTGTAGAGGGGCTCAGCCAGCCGCCGAGTCGGCGATCGAGGTGGCCTCGCGAGCCCCATCTTCCAGTGCGCCACAGCAGAGCAGCACCCAGCCACCGACCGAAGCGGCCTCGCCCGCCCCGAACGCGGTTGCCGCGTCGATGTAGGCCTGCCTGCGCCGCAGCCAGAAAACCTCGGGCACTCCAAGACAATGCGGGTCCAGCCCGCTGGACACCGTGACCAGCCGCGACGCCGCCCGCGCCACCACACCGTCGGCGGTGCCGAAGGGCCGCAGCGCGAGCAGTTCGCCGTGCACCACCGCGGCGATCACGGGCGCAGGCGCTTTCGAGCCGAGCACGGTCTGCACCAGCAGATCCAGCCGCTCCGCGACACCGGCCTCGCTGCGCGGCCGCCCCAGCGACTCCTCGTCAGCGACCAGATCGGCCGCAGCGAGCAGATGCAGCCTGGCCAGCGCCTGCAGCGGCGCACGCTGCCAGGTGCCGACCAGATTGCGCAGCGCGTCCCCGTCCAATGCCTG
The DNA here is from genome assembly GCF_001612685.1 of Nocardia altamirensis NBRC 108246. Classification (GTDB taxonomy): domain Bacteria; phylum Actinomycetota; class Actinomycetes; order Mycobacteriales; family Mycobacteriaceae; genus Nocardia; species Nocardia altamirensis. The sequence continues at coordinate 107 of NZ_BDAY01000089.1, read as the reverse complement.
CCCGACCCGCAGCGATCCGGCCAGGATCGGATCAGCCACGCGCCCGTCGGCGGGCAGCTCGGTGCTGCCGCCGTCGATGGCGGCCGACGATCGCGCCGCGCGCACCG
>NZ_BDAY01000088.1 GCF_001612685.1 Nocardia altamirensis NBRC 108246 | reverse complement strand
GCGATGGCGGCTTACGCGCTGGTGGTCGGCAGTGTCCGGCCCACTCGCGTTTCCTGATCGGCTCGCCACCCGTCCGTTCCTGGCCAGCAGATCGAGAGAACGCGGCGCCGGACTTGTCCGAATCGGGGAGTGGGGGATCCGGTTGCTCGCCGCACTCCCAGAGTGTCGAATCTGGCTACCCCAGACCTGGGACGACCGGAAGGGTGCGGTGGGCACTGCGCCGTAGAAGGCATCAGCCAGCGCATGCTGACCCGGGTCCTTCGTGCGCTCGAGTCCGATGGTTTGGTGCACCGGAAGGTCCACCCCACGGTGCCGCCGAGCGAGGCTTCGGCGCTCGGGGTGGCACGGCGCCGCCACGCAATGCCCAGCGCTGGGGAGTGGCCGACGGGGCCGGGGGTGCAGGCTGGTTGGAGCGGACGTTGGACTTGGGTCCGGCGTCGAGACGGCGTGTTGGTGCAGGTAGAGGGCCATTTTGCAGAAGAGGTTGAAACGGAATGATCCGTTCTGATAGACTCTTCATAACGGAACGAAACATTCCGTTCTAATCAACAAGGAGAATCCCATGACCAAGATCCACCCATTCCGCATCGAGATTTCTCAGGCCGACCTCGACGATCTGAACTACCGCCTCGCGCACACGCGGTTCGCCGACGAGCTGGCCGCCGAGAAGGTCGCGGGCAAGGTCGATCTCGGCATCCCGGTGGCGCCCGGCTTCGAGTACGGAGTGCCTGGTTCGTTCACCCGCCCGCTGATCGAGCGGTGGCGCAACGAATTCGACTGGCGCACGGTCGAGGCGAAGCTCAACACGTTCCCGCACTTCCGCACCGAAATCGATGGACAGCAGATTCACTTCGTGCACATCCCCTCGGCCAACCCGGCGGCCACCCCGTTGATGCTGACCCACGGCTGGCCGAGCTCATTCGTCGAGTACCTGGGCTTGGTCGACAAGCTCACCGACGCGTTCCATCTGGTCATCCCGTCCTACCCTGGCTATGCCTTCTCCGGCCCCACCGGCGACATCGGCTGGACCCCGGAGCGGATGGCCGCAGCGTACGTCGAGCTGATGCGGCGCCTCGGCTACCCGCGCTACGGCGTGCACGGCAACGACGCGGGTGCGATCGTGGCCCCGGAGATGGGCCGGCTCGCCCCAGACTACGTCATCGGCGTGCACGTCAACCAGATCTTCGCCTTCCCGAGCGGCGACCCGGACGAGCTGGCAAGCCTGAGCGAGCAGGATCGGGCCTTCATCGAGTTCGGTCAGAAGTTCCTCGAGCACTCCATCCACGACTTCTCCCAGCGCGCGCAGCCGCAGACCATCGCCGCGGGTCTGGCCGATTCCCCGGTCGGCCAGCTGACGTGGAGCAGCCAGCTCATCGGCACGCTCGATCCCGACGACATCATCACCAACGTCGCGATCTACTGGTTCACCAACACAGCCGCTTCCTCGGCCCGGTTCTACTACGAGAACGCCAAGGGCACCCACGCCACAGAACCCACCACCGTCCCCATCGGCCTGGCGTCCTTCGGCTACGACTACAAGCCGCCGCGCGCCCTCGCCGAGCGCGACCACGCCAACATCGTCCAGTGGAACGAGTACAGCGAGGGTGGTCACTGGGCCGCCTACGAGGTCCCCGACACCCTCGCCGAGGACATCCGCGGCTTCTTCGCGAAGCTCGCCTGATCCGGCACAGCTCTCCGCTGTCCGGGCCGGGTACGTATCGCGGTTGGGCAGCATGAGGCTCTCACCCGCCCGAATGCGGGGCAATCCCCGTGCTACGTTTCGATCCACCCGGTCGGCTGCTGCGCGGTCCGCGGCAGAAAGCGGTTGCCGACCTGGATCGGGCCCGGCCACGCCTCGCCGGTGATTTTGCCGTGAGTACGGATTTCGATCAGAACAGGTGGATCGACGATGCCATGTCGGACGGCGATCAGATCGCATGCACGCCAGTCAGATACCTCGCGGCAGCCAGACCCGCGACGACGGCGGCGCAGGCCCGCCAGTGCCAGCGCCAAGCCGAGTGCGCCGACGGCGAGCAGAGCAAGGTGTGCACGCCGATCAACGCCGCAGTGATCATCGCTGTGCCAGATACGGCCGCGGACGGCGACGCTTTCATCGTCTGGTCCGGCGTCTGGCGTGCAGTGACATCGTTTGGCCGAGTGGGACGTTCGGGCGCCAGGCGATGATGTCGACGCCGATGGCCGCCATATTGCGATACATGGCAGCGCGTTCGAGCCGCCAGCCTCGTGATCGGGGCCCGTAGAACCTGGATGGCGAGACCCGAGCGTCAAGCGCGCAACTCGGCCGCGTTGTTGGCGCCGGAGATAGTCAGTACGGCACCGTGGATTGCGGACGCGCGGTGTGAGACGAGAAAGCGGATGGCTTCGGCGATTGCGTCGGGCGTTTCGATGTGCCTCGCCGCGCCGGCGTCCACGGAATTCACTCGCACGCCACGAGGGCCGTACTCGGCGGCCCAGGAGGTGGTCAGCGCGTTGAGCGCTACCTTGGCCGCTTGGGCGGCGATCGTGCCTGCACCGGTGGTGACGTTGACGATCGTTCCTCCGCCGCGGTCGGCCATGGTGGGAGCGAAGGCGCTGGTCAAAATATGGGGGGCCTTTACGATGAGGTCGAATGCCGTATCGAACAGCGCCTCAGTGGTTTCCGCGCAACCCATTGCGCAGGTGTTGTTGACCAGCACGTCTAACGGGGTGCCGTCGAGCACGTCTGTTGTTGCGGCGATCAAGGCGTGTAACGCTGCGGCGTCGCGGAAATCGGCGATGAGCTGTCTCGCTCGCCCGCCGGACCATTCGATCAGTTGGCGGGTTTCGGTGGCTTCGGCGCCGTCGTCACCACAGAGCACGACCGCGTACCCGTCTTCGGCGAGTCGAAGGGCGGTCGCGCGCCCGAGACCACACGCCGCGCCGGTGACCATGGCCCAACGATCTTCTGACATGTTTGTTGATCTCAGTGCCGCGCGGGCGCCGCCAGTAGTGCAGTCACGTCAGCATTGCGCAGTGACAATTCTTCGGGTGACGACCTGACGCTGTGTCACTGGTGGCGGCGCCGCGGTCCGAGCGATGCTGGTCGGTTCAGGAAACCGGTGCCGATCCGCGCCGTCGGAAACGGTATTCGAATCCTTCGGTATAGAGCGACGGGGGAGTCGACGAGGAGGACTGTTCGATCACTCCATCGTCGGCGACATAGAAGAGGGCCCGCCCGATCGCGAGCTCGCCGGGCTCGGTCGGCACGAAGACCAGCCAGCCGACCTCGAGTCGCTCGGCGGCGAGCTGGTCGAGGGGATAGCCGGTGGTATCGAGGTCGCGGCCGAGGATGTACGCGCGCACCAGCGAGATCGCCCGATCGCGGGGCAGCGGTGCGGTGACTGTGGCCGTCCGGCCGGCCAGCGACAACTGGTAGACGGCGCCGTCGATGTCGTCTGCGGGAGCATCGAACACCGCGGACAGCGTATTGCGGGTCACCACACCGGCTTCGGCGGCGGCGACCAGGGTGTCCGCCGCTTCCCGATGGCGCTCGGCCGAAGCGTCGCCGGCGACCTGACACACGATCTCCGCGACGATCCGCGACGACCACACCCCGGGCACCGCCGCACTGATCCGGTCGGCTCCTGGCGATTCGCCGCGATACCAAGCGCCGTGGTCCCACCAGTAGCAGAACGAGAGCAAGCCTTGCGTCGCGCGCAGATTCAGCACCTGGTCGGTCACCCATTCCGGGGCGCCTGCGAACAGGTTCGGCAAGGGGGCGCCGCCGTTGTATGCGGCGTCCAGCTCGGGAGCGTTCCACACACCGCCGGACAACACCGCGCGCCCGCCGGGCAACACGTACAGGGAGCAGCCGCTGCGATCGGTCGCTGCGTCTATCGTTTACGATGGGCTATTTCTCAGGCTGGGGTCACTTCGAACGAGCGAGGAGCATCGGTGTCGGAATCTTCGGAGTTCTCGGTTGTGCCCGCCGAGGTGTCCGATGCGGGCCGGTTCGTGCTGTTGACCGCCGAGTCTCTGACGAATGGGCTGCAATCGTTGAGTGCTGACGTCACTGCATTGCTCGAGTCATGGAAGGGCACGTCGGCCGATGCCTACGGTGCGGGATGGGCAGAGACCAAGCATGGTGCCAACACTGTGCTCGAGGCGTTGTCCGCCATGGCGGAGCTGCTCGGGGTGACCAGCCAGACGCTGGGGGATCACGACGTATCGCGGGCACAGCAGACCAGCTCGCTCGAGCTGCCGTAGGGGGAAGCATGGATAACACGCAGCCCTTTCAGGTGAAATTAGCCGAGCTGGAGCAGATTTCAGCACGGCTGGATGGATTCATCGGATTTCTGTCCGAAAGTTTGACGGGGCTGCAGCAAAGGATCGACACGGTACAGCAGAGTTGGCAGGGATCTGCTGCGGGTGCGCAGGCAGAGGCGTTCCGGCTGTGGATGACCGGCGCGACAGACGTTGCCGAGGGGATCGCGGCGATGAAGCAGGCAGCTGAGGCCGCGCGTGATCGCTACAGTTCCGCTGCGGCGACGAATCTTCGGATGCTCGGCAGGGGGTAGATACCACCGTGACCGAGTTCAATGTGGATCCGCTCGTCTACGTCGGCTCCGCCACCAATCTGCACACCGCGGCCGTAGATTTTCACGCGGACTTCGAGGCCCAGATGGCGGCCTTGGGTGACACCAAGGACATGGGTGGCAGCGTGGGAGAATGCAAGGACTGGGCCGCCTCGTACGACACTAACGCCACGGAGGCTTACAGCCTGGCGAGTTCCCTGGTTCAGGCACTCGACAATTACGCTGGCATTCTGCAACAGGCGGGCTACAACTACGCGCTCGCCGATTATGCGAAGGGCACCGGCCGCGCGGAGCCGGGACAACCGAAAGCGTTCTACCCGGCGTGGAGCACCTGCCCCGTTCCGCCGCCGTCGGCCGGAGGGCCCGGCAACGGGTTGATCGATGACGGTTTCGGGCTTGCTGCCATTGCCGGGGTGACGATCCCGGATGGCGATCCCGACAAGCTCCTCGCGGCCGCCGCAGTGTGGGAAGCGTTGGCCACCAATGGCAAAGCGGCGGATCTGCCTGCTCGAATCGAGGCAGAGGCGAAGTGTTTCGAGGCGGTGACCGCGCCGGACGCCTCCTATATCGACGAGGACCTGCGGGAGATGAAGACCGCGGCCGAAGACCTCCTCGGCCTGTTCGCCGATCTCGCGCAATCGTGTCGCGAGCAGAAGGCCGCTATCGACGACATGCGCGCCCAGCTGACGAAGCTGCTCGAGGACTTGGCGATCGACATCGCGAAAGACGTTGCGGTAGGCCTGGTCATCAGCGCGGCCGCGGGAGTCTTGACGGCAGGGTTCGGTGCGGCAGCGGTCGCCGCCTATCGGGCGGGCAAGATCGCGGAGAAGGTCAAGAGATACGCCGACAGGCTCAAAGGCATTTACAGCACCTTCAAGCTGCTGCGAGCAATCAAGGTAAAGAAGCCTCCCGCTACAATCCGAGATAAGCTGCAACGCATAATCGACCTCGCCAAGAGGGCAGTTCAGCTGGGTTCGCCCGAGCGCCCAAGTCATGTCCCTGCGGACTGGGAGGTGCGTCTCGCCGACAACGGGAAGGGGTGGGTGTGGCAGAAGCCGGGCTCTGTCAAGAATCAGAATATGTTCCGCGACGCGCTACCCAACGATGAATACCCGAACGGTTACGTGCGCTTCTACAATGAGCAGGGCCAACCTTTGAAGCTGGACGGAAAGCCAGGAGCTCCCTCTGAAACTCATTTTCCAAAAAATCCGGACGGAACATACCCGAAACCTCCAGGTTGGTGAGTAATGGAACTGCAATTGAAAATTGTCGGACAGCAGATTTCGAAGGTAACTTCCGGATTCACAGTGACGATGGAGATAGGCCCGCTGGCCGAGTTCGAGTTGCAAATCGAAGGCGAGCTGTCCTTCCGTACACCTGCTGGGGCCGTGCTGAACGCCCTTTCCGGAAGTTATGCCGAGATCGGTTCCGGCCTCGAAGCCATTGTAGGCTCCACCGTGACAAGAGCCGATGCCAGTGAAGTCGACGGCTTGAGTCTTGAATTCGACTCCGGTGCCGCGATCCACGTTCCCGTCCACCCAAAGTATGAAGCTTGGGGGCTTGCCGGAGTCGATGGCTCCCGAGTCATTTGCCTGCCGGGCGGAGAGTTCGCCATCTGGTCTGCACGAAAAGGCAAGTGAGCCAGCAGTAGATGCGAGTTTCGAGCCTCCTCCTAAATGACCGGCCGACGGGCAGCCGTCGCCCGCCGCGCCGGGCGGCACAAGTGGAACAATTGGCGCCGCGAGACGATCAAAGCGTCAGCGCGCCCGCCGGGCCGATAGATGTTCAGCTGGCAATGACCTTGTTCGACTTGGTGCGGTTGCACCGCCAGCACAAGGTCTGAAGGTTGTCGGGCGCTGTGAACCCGCCCTTGGACGTCCCGAGCGCGACAGTCACGATCGCTGCGATTGGTAGCCAGTTCGCGGCCGCCCACTCGATGACCAACACGATCAGCCCCAGGATCAGCCCTCAGAATCGGGAATTTCCCCGTTACGTGCACGACGTTCGAGTGGGAACGAAGATCGCTCGACAGTCCGTAACGGGTTACGTAGCGTCCTCCTCGGTCCCTCGCATACCTCGCCGGTGAGGGGCCGAACTGTGCGAGGGCAAACATCTGACAAGGGGAGTTGTTCGACGATGAAATGGAAGACCGCGCTGGTTGTCAGCTGTCTAGCGGTGGCTATCCCGGGATTTGTGGGGGCATCAGCAGCTTGGGCTCACGGGCCGGATAGCCCGAGGTCACCAGGGGAAAGCAGGGTCATCAAGGGTCCGGATCTGCTCAACGCTGCTGGTGAAGTCGTTGGTGGATCGGTGATCTTTACCGAGGGTGTCAATATGAAAGGTGTCAGCCCGAGAGGTCGAGAGTACCCGGAGGGCGGGGTTTGGGACTACGGCACAGATTTCGATAAGGGCTGGTCGAATTACTTCCACGCCAGCAGGCCTCATGGCGCGACCACGAAACAGGGGCGTGCGCAAGATAGGCGTGATGTCGGACCTGGTGCTTGGGCGAACACGACGCTCTATCGCGCAGTCGGAGGCGGGACGATGGAGTCATTTTGGCGGGTCAACGACTGATCTGAAAAGCGTTGCGCACAGCGTGAGTTGCTAGGTCTGCGTTCACGTTGGCGAGCGTCATGATCGGTGGGGTGTCGCAGTCTGCGACGGATCCGGGTCGCAGGCGCGTCCCTCGTGTGAAGTGCTGGTGGGCGGTAAGATGTTGCCCGCCAGCACTTTTCGCTGTGCATCCAATCGTGGGTCGTTGGTCGATGTTGTCTGTCGTTGAAGCGGGTGTGTTCGAAAGGGTTGGTGTGCGGCATCTTGGATTGAAGTTCGTTATCTGCTCCGTGCTGGCTACGGCGTCGTTGCTGGGGTTCCTGATAGCCGAGGATCTGGATAAGTATCCGGGCTGGCAGGGGGGCTTTCTCGTGGAGGTAGAAGACAATCGGAGCGGTGTGTCGTGGGAGCACGTGACGGAGACGGTCACCGCCGTCGCGCAGCGGCATCGCGCGACGATCCTGCGTGTCGACGAGGATTTCTACGATGGCGATCACCTCAATCATGTCTATGTTGCTGCCGGTGATCCACGATCAGATGGTGTGGCGAGGGTCCGCGAACTGTTGACCTCGTTCGGGCGGTCACCGGCGCTGCGGTTGGACATCAAACCCTTCGATCGAGGCGACGGGCTCGACCCCCGGGCTGCGTACCGGGTGCGCGGGCCGGAGGCTGCAGCGGCGGAGTTGACGACCCGTTTCGAGGAGCTGGGTCTATTCGGTACGCGGAGTTCGTCTTTGGCGTTCGGTCAGGTGGCCCTGATGTACATAGTGCGCTCGAGGGTGCTGGTCGCCGCGCTGCTTGGCGGGTTGATCGCGCTCACCTCAGGCACGGTGCTGCTGAGCGCCCGCCGGTATGCGGTGTGGCGGTTACACGGCGCGACGGTGCCTCAGCTGATGTGGCGCGATATCCGCAGCCTGGCCCCGTTCTGCGCGGTCGCCAGTGTGGGTGCCTGGGCTGCGGTGTCAGGTTTCCTGCGCTGGTACAACGGGTGGGCTCAGTTCGCTGTGTTCGCTCGTGTCGCCACGACCGCAGCGATACTGATGGCCTTCGTCGTGGGGTTGGCCTACAGCACCGCATTACTCGCGGTGTTCGCGACTCCGGTGGTGGAGACACTGAAGGGCAGACTGAGGCTGGGGCCGGCGATGACGCTGTTGTACCCGTTGCGGATCCTTGCCGTCCTCCTGGTTGTGCCCGCCGTGGCCGCGATAGTCTCCGGTTGTGCGGATCTGGACAATCGCAATGCCGCTCACCCATACGCTGCCCGCGTGGGCGACGCGGTCAACATTGCTTTCCCCGGCCATCGCATATGGGAGACGATGGATCGAAACGATGAGGAAACCGGCCGGTGGCTGCGTCAGCTGGACATCCGTGGCCGGGTTACCGTCATGAAACGGGATGCGTTGCGAGACTATCTTCCGCCCCCGGCTTTGCCGGTCACTCGAGAAATGCTGTGGGTGAACGACACCTTCCTCGCTGACCAACCGGTGTTGGATACAGCCGGGTCCCGCTACGGGCCTGCGCCTGAGAACACTGTTCGGATCATCATTCCCGAACGTCTACGCACGCATGCCGAAGCAATCACGACCAGTGTCCTCAAGAATTTCACCCCGGAGAACCTGCCCGCCGGAGTGCCGCCACCGCACGTACAGCAGGTGCCGGCCGCAGACGGGCAAACCGTTTTCGTCTATGCCACCAAGGGCCAGGAAATAGATGCTGAGGGTACTCAGATGACCCGGCCGCTGGTTGATGACCCGGTGATCATCTCTATTCCCAACGGAACGCCATTGATCAGCGATATTCGTCTCGCCGCATGGGCGAATCAATACGGTGTCGTCCTCTCACCTGAGGACATCACTTCGGCTGTGGACCGGGACCTGCCCGCCGATCACATCCTGAGCATGCGTCCGATCACCGGGCTGCTCGCCGACAACCACGCGAGTGCCGTCCGTCGCTTGATCTCTGCTGGAGTGACACTCGGATTGACGCTCGCGGTGCTGGTCCTGGCCGCAGTCACTACATGCGTGCTGTACACGCGCAAACAGGTGCGCACCATCTACGCCGGTCAGGTTGTCGGCCGTTCCTTCTGGCGCATCCACCGGCGGATGTTCCTGCTCGAAATCATCATTCCCATCGGGGCTTTCGTGTGGATATGCGTGAACAACTGGCAACGGGCGCGCGCCGTCACGATCTACGCCGACCTCGGAATTCCGGCACCCCCACTGACTCAGGCACCTGACTGGTGGCGGCTGATGCCCGCCACAGTCGTAGCTGTAGTTGCGATCGCGGTGTTCGCCACGTCCTTGGCCCTCGCGCACCGCCGTATCACCGCCACCGGCATCAACGACACATAGCCCCTCCACCCCACGACTTAGGAAGAAACCCATGAGCTACCACGAGCCGCTGCGAAAGATCGGTTCATGATCCGTATCGAGAACCTGAGCAAGTCTTTCGGCCGACGGGCCTTGTGGTCAGGGCTGAACATGACCATCGGTGATGGGCAGCTGGCGGTTGTTGCCGGCCCCAGCGGATCGGGCAAGACCACCCTGCTCAACTGCCTCGGTCTGCTCGACCGTCCCGTGGAAGGTCGAGTCCTGCACGACCGGACAGATATGACCGCACTCAGCCGCCGTGGTGGCCGTCGCTATCGGCGCGACAACATCGGATACCTGTTCCAGCATTACGCCCTCATCGAGGACGCCACCATCGCCGACAACCTGCGTCTAGCACTCACGACCCGAGGAAATCACTCGACTCGCTACCACGAGGTCCTCGATCGAGTCGGACTGGCCGGACGGGACAAGGACAACGTCTACCAGCTCAGCGGTGGAGAGCAGCAACGCGTCGCCCTGGCCCAGTTACTGCTCAAGAATCCGCCGATAGTTCTCGCCGACGAACCAACCGCATCCCTCGACAACGCCAACGCTGACACAGTCATCGACATCCTGCGCGAGCTGGCCGTCGCAGGCGCAACCGTCATCGTCGCCACTCACAATGATGCCATTCGCGCCCACGCCGACATCGAACACGAGCTCACCCCGGTGCAGTCCGGTTCGGGACAGGAACAGCGCATCCGGTGACTTCTATGCACCACAAGGTATTTCGTTGCGCAGCTTGCGGATGTTCACCACCCGCTACCCCGACGCCGATAGCCTCACATCCGTTGGGAAGCAAGGCTTTCGATATGTCCCACTCGAACCCGCAGTTCGGCCACTGCCAGGGCTACCGGCGGTGCGGTCGGGCCGTCGTCGGACCGAAAGGTGTGAGCCACCACACGATTCGGGTGATCCGGATTGAGGCCGATGGTGATGACGGTGCACGCGTAATACATTGCATTCACCGGTGCAAGGCACGTCTCTGACACTGGATTGCGACCTCACCTCGATGACCAACCTCAGGAAAGCAAGCACCTGCTCGATATCCGCGTCGTCGCCGTGCGATCTCAAGGCTGAGCCACGCTTCGCCCGAACTGGCTACGACCGAGGCTCGATCAAGCGCTCCCGTGTGCTGGATGTGGTCGCAGTTTCCTCGCAACGGCGAATCTCCGACGACTGCACGCAATGCATGCCCAGCTCACGCACAGGAAACCGAATGCTGCACAAGCTGCTTGACGACCTTGCCGCCGGGATTCAACTCGACGAGCAGCCGTTTACCTAGCGATCAGTGCGCTGCGTAACCGCGGTCCGCAGTACCGATATCGCCCCGCGCACCACCAGCCCAACCGCTACCACCGGCGCGAATACCAACCACGGAGAGCGCCGGTGGTAGTCGCAGTAGAACCGAAACGCGCTGCGGTGGTGGCTGCGGATCTTGCGGAACGGCGCCGACCGCATGCTCCCGCCCTGACGGTGGCGGATCTCAACGCTGGGGTCCAAGACCACCCGCCATCCGCCGCGGTGCATGTCCAATGCCGCTTTGGTCTCCTCGAAGTAAAGAAAGTACCGCGTATCGAACCCGCCAATTGAGTCAAATGCACTGCGGCGGAACAACATACAGCAACCCGAGATCCAGTCGACATCACTGACCCTAGTCACCGGCTCGCCGAAGTACCTGCGAGTCGCAGGATTCCCCGGCCATACCCCGCCGAGCAGCGCGTGCACAATTCCAACCGCCAACGAAGGGAACCGGCGACCAGTCGGGTACGGCGTCCCATCGAGCCGAGCCACTTGCGGGCCGATCATGCCGATTCTGTCGTCGGTCATCGCGGTCTCGACGAGCGCAGCTATCGATCCAGGCGCAAGCCTCGTGTCCGGGTTGGCCACCAAGATCCATTCAGCGTCGGTCGCGGCAGCCCCCTGGTTGATCGCAGCAGCAAGCCCCACGTTCTCACTGTTGCGAATCACGGTTCCGCCGAATTCCTGGACGAGTTCGACGCTTCGATCAGACGAAACGTTGTCGACGCCGACGACGTCGAGCGCGAGCGGCTCCACCGCCGCCGGTAGTGATTCCAAGAACGGCGGCAGATCTTCAGCGCTTTGATACGTCACGAGAATGAGGCCGACGGTCTTGTCGTCGCGGCGAGACATGCGCGCGAACCTATCAGGTGATGCACCGCAATCGGAACCTGGGTCGTTGCGACAAAACTTCGCCGTCAAGGCAGTCCGGCAGCCGTTGTGCGCCCACGCCCGATCACGATCGTTGAGGACCCGCGATTTACCCCGGGCCGAGCAGGTACGACGTGCCGAAACCTCCTCAAGGGCCGACAAGATGCTGCGTACTCTGTAGTCCTGTAACAGATTTCGTGTCGACAGAGGAGGAATACGTCATGCTCGCAGCGTTCTCGATCACCCCGGTCAGTGTTGGCGAAGATGTCGGCGAGCAGGTGGCTGCGGCTGTCCGGGTCATCCGCGATAGTGGGCTGCCAAACCGGACCGCGGCGAGCTTTACCGAAATCGAAGGGGACTGGGACGAGGTGATGGCGGTCATCAAGGCGGCAACCGACGCCGTCATGGCTGTCTCCGCGAGGTGCAGCATCGTCATCAAGGCCGACGTTCGCCCCGGTTACAACAACACGCTGACCACCAAGCTCAAGTCGGTCGAGCGTCATCTTGCGCAGCAGTAGTGCCGACCGGCTTGAATCTCGTTGCATGTCAACGTCATCGCGTAGACGCATAGTTGTATCGTCAGGTAGCGTCGCCAGATTGTGGCTCTGGTAGACCCGGCAATCATCGGTGCTCTGTCAGCCGCCGTGTCGTTGGCAGGAGCGGGCCTTACGTGGCGAAACGCGCGTGGGGTCAAGCTTCATGCGGGCTACGAACTGGCGCGGTCGCTGTACGGCACGCTCGTCTCGGCGCAGATGTGTGAGGTTCGCGATGCTTTGGAGGGGTATCGCCGTGCGGCGCAGCGAAGTCGGCGAGATACCAAGGACATACTGCCGACCTACTTCGCACTGTTGTGGTGTTTCGAAGGGATTCTGGTCGGTCGAAGAAGCCTGGTGGGTCAGCGAAAGCTCAATGGGACGAGCCCGGCTGTTGTCTATCTGGACGATGCGATTCGCTGGCACCTGCGGGAGTGGGTTAAGCGGTGGCCGCAACTACGTGGACTGATCAAGGAGCATGTGAGAGACCTCGATGACCAGCATTCGCTGGCTAGCTTGATCGAGTTGGCGGTCGCGGTGCTCGGTGAGGGCGTCGAGGTCGAGTCGCTCCGTTCCCACCTTCCGGGTGATCGCTAGCTAGCGGGATTCGTCGTACGCAGTGCATGCGTTCGCTTCGTCGGCGGCCATTCCGGCATCAATCGAACAAGAACCGACCAGGTAACGCGGCATCCGCCTCAAACTTACTCAACGATGGTTGTCCGGTCTCATGGGGTTCATGTCGGCCACAGATGCAAGAAAGCCGAAATCCCTTGCGGTGCAAGGGATTTCGGCTCGTACTGTGTCCGGAGGGGGACTTGAACCCCCACGCCCGTTAAAGGGCACTAGCACCTCAAGCTAGCGCGTCTGCCATTCCGCCACCCGGACCGGTGGTGCTCAGCAAGATTATAGGATGGCGGCGCGTGGACCAAATCGCGCGTTGACCGCGTGTTTTGGCGGGGGTTGCTGGTCGGATGACCGAGGTTGCGGGAGGGCTTCGGTGGGGGTGGAAGCCCTGTCCGTGATTCAGACGAGTTCCTCGAAGGTGCGGTCGAAACCCAGGGCGCCGTGTCCGTCGGCTACCTGACGGTCGAGGAGGTTTTTGAGGGGAGCCACGAGGTCGGTTGCGGTGCCGGTTTCGCGGCTGGCGCGGTTGATGGCGTCGAGGGCGGCCTTGTGGAAGGCGATGGATTGGACGGGGTTGGTGTAGTCGCCCGAGTCGATGATCCGGCCGAAGGCGGGGAGCACCTGAGCCATGGCGGTGATCCAGGCGACGGCGCGTTCGGCGAAGTCGGCAGCCGTGACGCCGACGGAGCGCACCATGGCGGCGCCGTGCATGAAGCCGCCGAACATCGCGTACATGGCGGAGAGCAGGGCGAAGTCGTAGGTGGATGCGACGCCGGCGTCGGTGCCGAAATAGACTGTGTCGGCAAACAATTCGAGCGTCTCGCGGTGCTGTTCGAAGAGCGGTTGCGAGCCGCTGTACAGGATCGACGCGCCGATCTGGCCGATCATCGGAGGAACAGCCATGATGCCGCCGTCGAGATAGTCGATGCCGTGTTCGGCAGCCCAGACGGCCAGTTCGCGGGCCTCGTCGGGGGTGGTGCTGGTCAGGTTGAGCAGCTGCTTGCCCTTCAGGTCGGCGGCGACGGGGTCGAGGATGGTGTGCACCGAGGCGTGGTCGAGGAGGACGACGATGATCAGGTCGCTTGCCTGAACGGCGGCGCGGGCCGAGGGAGCGCTGGTTGCGCCTGCGGAGACGAGGGCGGCGTCCTTGCCGGGGGTGCGGTTCCAAACGGTGGTCGGGCGGTCGCCCTTGCGGAGCGCCGCGGCCAGCGCCTGGCCCATCGCGCCGAGTCCGAGGACCGTCACCGTGGTGTTCGTGCTATCCGCCATTGCGGGGTCAACTCCTTGGTAGATCGTGAACGTGGTGGTCAGCGCGCTGAAACCAACAGTGCTCTTTGCCGTCGGAGCCGACAAGTACCTACTATTTAGTCGGGTACTTACCGATAGGTGTGTGAACTGGTAGAGAGGTCGGGCGATGAGCGGAAAACGATCGGGGCCATACATCTGCGGCATCGACGCGGCGATGGACGTGGTCGGCGGGAAGTGGAAAGCGCTGATCTTGTGGGAGCTCGAGGCGCACGGTGTGCGTCGCTTCGGTGAGCTTCGGCGCGGCCTGCCCGGTGTTTCGGAGAAGATGCTGATTCAGCAACTGCGGGAGCTGGAGGAGGACGGCATCGTCTCGCGCGAGATCTACCGCGAAGTGCCACCGAAGGTCGAGTACCGGCTCACCGAATTGGGGTCCGCGCTCAATCACGCGCTGGGACCGCTCGGCGCGTGGGGGCGCGAGCGCATCGACCGCATCGGCGCGGCCCGCGTACACCCGTTGCCGGCATGAGTCGCAGCTGAGCCGGGTGGCGATGCTCGGACAATGATCGAAAAATGACGGATCTGTGCAACGTTGCGTCGCTTGCTGACGATGTGAAGGTTGTCCGTGTGTTGCGGATCGAAATCGGATCGTAGTAAGGCAGATTCACGTGGTTATTGGGGGCGCACAGGCGCGTCGGCGAACTCATGGTTCGATAGCACCTCGACATCTTCGGCTCGTCGCGTCGTCGGGTGAACTCGTCGGGTTCGCTGATTGCCCGTTCTTGATCGTGTCGGTGATCGAGACGGGGGTGCGCGGTTGGCTGGCTCCGGGGGTCGCGCGAGTGGAGCTGGTCAGTGTGGGCGGCGCGGTGTACGCGGCGGATATCGCGGGGCAATCATTCACTGTGGCAGTCGATCTCCACAGTGAGTGCGGATATGCCTTCGAGGCGATAGATCACTTCACAGCTCGGGTGTACGACAGCGGCGACGCCCTGCTGTATGAGGGGCCGGTGCTCGTCTGACGTCGTCGATTGAAACCCTGTGCAGTGCGGGCGAGTTCGGACCGTCTGCGACATTGTCGACTGGGGTCAGGCGACTTTCAGCGCCGTGTAGATGAGAGCGAGCGACCCGGCGACAACTGCCGCGCCGAATAGAATGCCCAACATGGACAGCGCCAGCCAGCTCAGTCCGGCGAGCGCCGCCACCCCCACCCAGGCCAGCCTGGGCGCGACCCGCGACATCAGGTCGAAGCCCTTGCCGGGCTTGACGATAAGTGATTCGCCGTTGGCCACACCGGTACGGACATAGTCGACGACGGTCGAAAGACGCTCGGTCACCAGCGCCGCGCCATGGCCGCCCTCGATATGCCGGATCTGGCGCGTTCCTGGTGGCACCGAATCGAATCCGGTGAATCCACCGACACCGACATCGCGCATCCGGAACGCACGCAGCCCGCTGCACAACCAGCCGACCGGCTTGTCCTCGCTGGCGCAGATGTTGACCAGGGAACCGATCTGGCCGTCGTCGGCGCAGCGGATCCAGTCGAAATCGCGGGGGAGCACACTGCCCGCGAGGAAGACGTTCTGAAACTCCAGGGCCGGAATGTGTTTCAGTGACTGCCCGAACAGGTACGTGCCGTTGCTGTGCCCGACGAAGTGGAACGGAACACCTGGATGCCGCGCGAGGTGGTAGCTGTAGGTGTCGGCGAACCAGCGCAGGTTGCGCCGCCGGGTGAACGGCAGCGCGAAATCATAGGCCGACAGCCGACCGTAGGACGGCGTTACCACGAGCACATTCTTGTCGGCGTCGAGCAGTTTGGTCTCGAGCTCGCTCGGCCATTCGCCGTTACCGGATCGGATCCCGTGCAGTGCGAAAACCACCGAGGTCTTCGCGGCCTCGCCCGCGGGGAGCGCTTCCGGATTGCTGGAACTGAGCGGTTCGATGATCGACGCGCGCAGAATGTCGAAGCGCTGACCCGGATAGTCTTCGGACAGACCAGGTTCGAGACTGATGATGTCGGCGTGTGTCGCACCGGGCACCACCTTCTGCACACCGGTAGGCAGCGTCTCCAGATCGCGACTGTCCTCCCGCACGACAGTCTTGTCCTTCTTTCCGCTGACCTGCACCACCATCGGCGCCCGATCGCCCAACTCGGCGATCTCACGCAACCACAGAATCCGCAAGTTGGTGATAAACGGTGCGCCACAAACCAATTCGAGCACGGTGAACATCCGCAGCAGCACCGCTGCCGCCTTCACCGGATACCGCTGCCACCACGGCAGCCGACCGAGATCGACCCCGCGATTGGGTGCGGCCAGCAGCACAATCCTGCTCACCGCCTCCGCCCACGCCAGCCGATGCCCGTTGATCCCGCGCAACGCCTGCAAATACGCGTACCGGTGCATGAGTCCACCGACACTGTGCCCGATGAGCACAATCTCCGGCGTCTTGCGTGGCCCCGTCCAATACGCGTCGATCCGATCGGCGAGATCCCGGCACCGGTTCGTCATGGTGCCGCGACTGAATCGGCGGATCGGATCAGGGAACTGCCAGTAGATCGTCTCGTCGGTCCCGTATCCAGGCTCCCGTTGCAGTCGGGCGAACAGCCCCGCCACCGCATCAGGCTTTTCGGCGAGTCCAGGCACATAGACGATCAGCCGTCGATGCTGGACTTGTGCCGTATTCATCTCGCCCCCGGAATATGGTCAGTAGCGGGCCGCCGGCCTGCGGTGATGCTCTTACCTCATCATCGACACAATGCCCGCCGCCGTTTCGTTTCCGCACTTAGTCGGACCGGTAGCCGAACCGCACCTCCACTGCGGACCGTCGTTCGATCGACACCCGAGGCTCGGGTCAGCGAGCCGACCCCAGAATTCGGCGGGTTTGGTGCGAATTGCAGAGCAGTTGCCCGTCGGGCGTCCAGAGCGTGACGGTGTCGATGGACCATCCGTCGTCGGCGTGCTCGGTGTGGGAGTGCACCAGCACCCATTCGTCGGCCGGTTCGGCATCGAGGGCGTCGGTGAAATACAGGGACAACTCGGCGGTCACGATCGGTGTCGGAGTTGTCAGCACGCCATACAGGGCGGGTGATCCGGTGTCGGCCAGCGCGACGACCGCTTGCGCGTCCGTCGGGCGTTGATCGGTGAACCGTACCCAGTTCAGGAATTCAGCGCGGTCCCCACCTGCCAGCGGTTGGACCGGACTCGCAGTGCGAAGTTCGAAGTGCGCGGCGATGGGCATCGGAAACGCCGGTGCGGGTAGCACCTCGCAGTCTTGTGGCGCGGGAACCCGCGGCATAACGAGTCCCTCGTACCGGCATCCGTCATGGCGCCGGCCGAATGTCGCGGTGGCCAGCAAAGCCACATCGTCGTCTTGATAGGCCTGCAATGACACCACACTCGAACTGCGCCGCGCGTGGTTCACAGTCACGTCCATGAGCAGGGGACGTTCGTCGACCGGTTCCAGGAACGACACCGACAGCGCGCGTACCCGGTGACTTTCGGCGACCTGTTCCTGCATCGCGGCTAAACCCGATGCGGCAACGGTTCCGCCGTGCGCTCCTTTGTACGACCAGAGTGAACGGTCGACCGTCACAATGCTTTGCGCGCCGGGTACCGAAGGAACCTCGTTGTGAAGTAGCTGATTCGGTGCGTTCATGTGCTGCTCCTGCCCTGAGTTTCACGGGGTGGTCGCACGCCGGGTGCCTCATTCACTGCCTTGTGCCGAAGGTGCTGGCGGCTCGGACCCACTCTTGAATACTTGCGGAACACTCGACCAGATAGGGGAGCGGCAGAGCTGATCAGGAGGATCGATGCCGCTTCATGAAGTTCGCCCGCTTTGCAGCGTACTGACGGGGCCGTTGATCCGAACACCACTCGTCGCGCCGAAATTCGATCGGATTGCGCCACTCGAATGGCGCGGCGCAGCGGCGCCGATATTCGCGCTATTCATGGTGTGGTCAGCGGAAAGCGTTGCGGTAGGCGCGAGGCGCCGTTCCGACGTTGCTGGTGAAATGACGTCGCAGGGTCACCGCAGTACCGAATCCGGATGCCTCCGCGACCTGGTCGATGGACAACTCGGTGGTTTCCAGGAGTTGACGCGCGCGGTCGAGCCTGGCGTGCAGCAGCCATTGTTGGGCGGTGGTGCCGAGTTGGTCCTGGAAATGTCGCTGCAAGCTGCGCACGGACAGCCCGGCCGCGCGGGCGATCTCGGTCTGCGCCAGCGGACGTTCGAGATTGTGTTCGATCCACTCCAGCACCGGTTGCAGCGCGGACCGATCGGTGGGGCGCGGAATGCGCGGGATGAATTGGGCTTGCCCGCCGTCGCGCTGCAGGGGCATCACCAGATATCGGGCGGTGTCGGCGGCGATCTCGGCACCGTAATCGTTGCGGACCATATGCAGGCACATGTCCATTACCGCGGCCGATCCTGCGGACGTGAGCACCGAACCGTGGTCGACGAACAGCACCGCCGGATCGACGTCGATATTCGGATAGCGTTCGGCGAGTTCAGCGCAGGCCAGCCAGTGGGTGGTCGCGCGTTGCCCGTCCAGCAACCCTGTCTCCGCGAGCGTGAACGCACCGGTGCACAACGAGGCGATCCGGGCGCCACGCTCGGCGGCCTGACGCACGCGATCGAGCACCCACTGCTCAGCGTGGTGCGGTGGTTGCCCGCCGGGGACCAGCACGGTGTCGGCATTCTCCAGCGCCGAAGGCGACCACGACGGTCGCATGCCGAAACTCGGCTGCCCGCGAGTCATGGCTGTCGTTGCCCCGTTTCCGCAGACCCGGACCTCGTAGGCCTTGGTGCCGTCGGCAAGGCGGGCTGCCGCGAAGACCTGCAGGCCGATCACCAGGTCGAACACCTCGACCCGGTCAGGAAGCACGGCGCCAACGACATGCATTTCGCCATCGTATGGTCAGAGGTCGGCGGTGGGGGCCAACGCGCCGCTGCGGCCTCGGTGGCGGCGAGTTGCGCCGTGTGGCGTCGGTCATAGCGCCTCAGCTGCCGATTGACGAGTCTGGCAACTCGAGAGCAAACTGGGCAAGCGTTAGGGGTAAGCGAGCGTTTCGTCGCTGTAGGTTCTCGCGCTATTGCCGCGGCCACATCGTCGCGGCCGATTTCGATCGAAGGTGTTCATCGAGCCACAGAGTGGGCGGTAGTCGGGGACGCACAACAGATTTCGGTGGATCAGTCCACTCTCACGAAGAGGACGGAATGATGAACGAAAACGAGTTCGCGCGATACGTGGCGCTGTACAACTCCGGCAACTACCGCCATGTCGTGGACGACTACTTCCACGAGAACATCCGGATCGACATCTACGGCGTGAACTTCACCCGTGGCGCGTTGGACACCTTGCAGTGGCTGCAGAACAGTCACAACGGAGTGATCGAAACCATGCTCGTCGACGATCTGCGTATCAGCGCGAACGGTCGCGATGTGTACGCCAGGGTCAGGGAACGGCTGGTCGCCCTCGAAGTCGTGAAACGGTTGGCGTCTGGACCGTTGGTGCCGGGGCAGGTCAGAACGACGACCTTCCACGCGCATTTCCTCGTCAAGGACGGCAGGTTCGTCCGCATCTCCCTCGACCTCCCGAAAGAGCCTCTGCCCCAGCTTGATCGGCTCGCAGACCCTGCGGCCGCTCGCTACCTTCGGCAGGGTCCGCCGATGATTGCCCCGGATATCGAAGGCGACGCGTGGGTGGTCGACGATTCGGCACAATGGATCACCGCCCGTCCACAATCAGATTGGTTGTCTCCGAACTAGCGAGTTTTCGAGCGGTCGGAATTGACTGGTCGTGTGTGGACGTCGGATGCGTTCGAGGCCGATTTGGTGATGCTATTTTGTTGCTATGCTGCCTCGACGCTGTGCACGCACGCTCGTATTCGGCACCCTCGCGACCATCTTTTTGGTTGCTTCTTCGAACATCCCGAGCATTGCTGAAACGACGGGGCCGACGACCATCGCCTTGCCGATGCGGACCGCAGGAAAATGGTTCACCGACTCGGCAGGGCGCGTCGTGATCCTGCACGGTGAAAACGTCGCGAACAAACGCCCGCCCTACACTCCGTCAGCGGAGGGCTTCGGCCAACCGGACGCCGAATTGCTTGCCGCGGAAGGGTTCAACGCGGTCCGGATGTCCCTCATCTGGTCCGCGGTGGAGCCGGAGCCTGGCCAATACGACGACGGCTACCTCGCCGATATCGCCAACACTGTGCGCGTGCTGCACGATCACGGCATTGCCACCGAACTCGAATTTCACCAGGATCTGTGGTCGAGCAGATACGGCGGTGAAGGTGCGCCACTGTGGGCAACGATCGATAACGGCATGCCGGATACCTTCCACGATCTGGTCGCCGCGAACCTGGCCAACCCGGGTTTCTGGGCGGCCACCACCAGCTTCTTCGCCAATGCGCCTGGACCGGGCGGCATCGGCATTCAGACTCGATTCCTGGACATGTGGCGGCACACGGCCGCCTACTTCCGCGACGTACCCGGAGTCATCGGATACGGGCCGCTGAACCAGCCACCCGCTGGCCCGTCCTTCTTGCCATGCCTGGCCAACGTGTGCCCGCCCGTGGTCATCGATCAACTCCAGGCGTTCAATCGCAATGTCGACGCCGCCATCCGGGCCGGTGATCCCGACACACCCATCTGGTTCTCCGGGCTGGTCACCACGAATTACGGCACCAGCGCGGATCTCGGCGCTCCGCCCGGGCCGAACGCCGCATACGGATTCAACGTGTACTGCGTGGTCCAGGCGTTGCAGGGCGGCGGCAGCGCAGGCTGCGATCCGCAATGGAGGTCCGATATCAATCAAGCCGAGGTGTACACCGATGCCGTGCAGATCCCGTCGGTGGTCACGGAATTCGGCGCGACCGGTGACCGGGCAGCGCTCATCGAGAACGTGGATCTGTTCGATCAAGCCCGGCTCGGCTGGTTCAACTGGACCTACCTCGGCGGCGATCCCGCGACGGTGGCGAAGGACCCGGACGACCAGGCCATCGTGGTGGACGCGCACCAGCCGCGAGGCGGAGCAAACGTGCGCGAAGCGAATCTCGACGCGCTGGTCCGCCCGTATCCGAAACTGACCGCGGGTACCCCGATCGAATGGCATTACGACGTCGCCGCGCACCGGTTCACCTCTCGATGGGACACCCGGCGTGCTGATCGTGGCGGCCGATTCCCCGACGGATCGGTGACGGCGATCTCGACCCCGCCCCGGGCGTACCCCGGCGGCTACCACGCTCAAATCATCGGTGGCCGTGTCGTTTCGGCGGCGAATGCGGCCGAGCTGCAGGTCGCCTCGTGCCCGGGGGCGGCTGAGGTATCGATCGTCGTCGAACTCGGCGACGGCCCTGCCCAGCAGGGGTGCTGAGCAATTGTCCGGAGCTTCATGGCTCGGGTAGCGGGTCCGGCTGGTAGTGGCAGCGACGAACAGTAGAGCGTTGCGTGGTGCCGCAAACTGGCAGCAGGTGCTTGCCGGCCGGGTGATGGGAGTTGCGGAATTGGTCCGGAGGGCGTGCGGGGCCAACTAGCATCAAGGGCGATTTCTCGTGGCGTTGGATGGTCAGGAGGTCGTCGATGTTTGGTACGAAGTGCGCGCTGATCGCGGTGGCGGGAGCCGCGACGATGATGCTGTGCTCGACTCCCGCGAGCGCCGCTCCCGAGGACGAGTTCATCACGTTGAATTCCGTGGTCACCGCGTCGCCTGACGGCTTGCAGGCCACCGGCACCTATTGGTGTGACGGCGGTATCGGCTATCTCGACGTCTCCGCCAAGATGGAGACCAGCGGCAGCGGCACGATCCAGCTGACCAGCTTCCCGCCGGGGGTGACGCTGCAATGCACAGGTCGGGTCGAGAGCTGGTCCGTTGTGCTGAAGCCGTCCAACGGACAGCCGGTATTGGTGCCCTACACCGATGGCACCGGTACCGCGCAGCTGAACAGGAAGTATTGGAAGACCGATTCCGGGCAGGTGGCCCTCCACCTCGGATAACCCAGTGCGCCTGCTGCTTTGCGGGTTGAGTTCAAGTACTTGCCGCCCTGCTGGTTACGAGGACAGCCTCGCCTTCTCGCGTGGGTCGTGCTGGTTCACGCACTCTTGGTACGGATTCGGGTTTCCCGATTTCTGCTGACAGCTCCACGGAGTGCCGTCCACGGTCACCGTGACGGCTTTGCTCTCGCTCCAATTGTCCTGTTCGCCATAGGCGTTGGTTACCGCCATGGCTTTGGCGCACGCTCCGACGCCGTCGGGTGCGGACACGAACACCGCGAGACCTTTGGTTCCGCTGCCGCAGTAGACGAACTCGTCCGCAGTCTCGGTGCGCTGCGATTTCGCCGGCCCGTTCAGGCTGGGCAGTGTGGAGGTTTCGGACTTGCCGCCGACCGGGCTGACGGTGATCCGGGTGAACATGCCGTCGACCGGGTTGGTCAACTCGACGGTGGCGGGTGTGGTCTTGTGTTCGCCTTCGGCGCAACTGGGTTCGCAGATGTTGCGGTTCTCGGTGGCGTTGCCGCGTGCGGCGGTGGCCGTCCACGCTTCCCAAATGATGGCGCTGACAGACAGATTCGCGTCGGCGCAGGTGATATCGATCCGTTCGGGACGGCTGGACGGTCGGCCTGCACAGTCGACGACCTGTGCCTGCGGGCCGACCGCCGTGCCGGGGTCCGTTGGTTTCTGCGCAGGCTTCGATTCGCTCGAGCAGCCGGCGAGCAGGATCCCCGCGGCGCCGATGGCCAACAGCGTGGTGATGTGTCCGCGATCTGTCATCAACGCTCCTTCGATGAGGAATGGTCGAGTACATGCGCCACCCTGTCCAGCCTCCCGGCCGAAGGTGCCCTCTGATCGTATCGCTGAGCTAACGTGCAGTTAATTAGAGTTTGGTTTGATTCCGCCCAGGCATTCGAAGCTGCCAAGGAGTTGGTCACCGGACGTCGAAGCGGGTCAGGCGCAGCGGAGGTCGGGCTGAAAGATGCCGGTGTTGCCGCGTAGCCAGGTGTCGAAGGTCTGGAGTTCGGGGTACATGCCGCGCAGTGCCTTGATGTCTGCCCGTCGGGTTCGGCCTGCGGCATCGAGGTTGGGGTGCCAGGTGTCGCGGCTGTCGAGGGCGGTGGGTGGCAGCTGGCGGTACTCGATCCACCTGTGGGTCGCGGCGCTGATGGCGGTGGCGACCTGCGTCATGGAGAGTTCGTCACCCGCCAACGTCAGACGAGTGCCGACGTACCAGTAGGGGTTGCCGAACGCCACCGTGGCGAAGGCGCCGATGTCCTGGACCGCGAACAGCTGGACGGGTTGATCGGGCGAGAACACATGGGAGAACGTGCCGTTCGCTCGGCCGTTGATCGGCCCCGAGGTGCCGATGTTCTCCATGAACATCGTCGCGAGCAGCACGGTGGCGGGTAAACCGCTCTCGTGGAGGTATCGCTCGATCTCCCTTTTGGCCAGGTACGAGTGAATTCCGTTGTCGTGCTCCACATCGAGGTCGGCTGCGGCGGAATACACGAGGTGCTCGACATCAGCGGCCACCGCCGCGTCGATGAGGTTCTTCCCTTGTCGAATCTCCTCCGCGACAACGAATTCCGACGCGAAGCCGCGCACCGCCTGGGCGTGGAACACCCCATGGGCGCCTTTGACGGCAACCTCCAAGGAAGCGCGATCGTCCAGGTCGCCGACTATCAGTTCCGCGCCGACCGTCCGAAGTGCCTGTGCGGTAGGGCTTTCCGGGTTCCGGGTCAGCGCCCGCACCTGCCAGCCGTCGGCGAGCAGTTCGGCCGCCGTCGCTCTGCCTTGTCGCCCGGTGGCTCCGACCACCAGGATGACGTTGTCGCTCCGTCTTGTCATGGTCTGTCTCCTAGACATTGAACAGCCTGCCCGGCTGCGGGATACGGAGCCGGCGTGCTTCTCTGCCGTACTCGAATTCTCTGGTCAGTCGATCGAGGGTTTCGGAATAGTGCGACCACCCTTCGGCATGGATCGGGACGATCACCGCGTCGGCGAGCAGTTCGGCCGCCAGTAGGGCGGTTCGGGCGTTGAAGGTGGAATCGAGGTCGCCGAACCGACCGGTGTTCGCCGCGCCGGTGTACAACACCGCGACGTCGATCTGGACGAAGTGTTCGGCGACCCGCTCGACCGCGGTGAGCGAGGTGTTGTCACCGGAGATGTACACCGTCGGCCAGCCGCTCGACTGCACGACGAATCCGGTGACCAAGCCGGTGACCGACTCCGATCGCGCTGGGCCCGGCCGCGCAGGGACGCCGGTGACAACGACCCAGCCGTCGTCGGGCGTCTCGATCACCACGCTTTCCCAATTCTCCAGTCCGTGAACGTAATTGATGCGTGCGGCGGCATCGGTCGTGGAGAGTACGGTGCCTGCGGTGCTGAGATAGGCCCGGCCGGAGCGGTCCAGATTGTCGGCGTGCTGGTCGTGCGAGAGGAGCACGATATCGACGGGGCCGAGAATGTCCGGATGCACGGCGGGCCCGGAGAGTTTACGAAGCGTGGCCTCGCCCGGATACATGCCTGGCGGATCGAAGGTCGGATCGGTGAGGATGCTCAGTCCGCGGTACCTGAACCATAAGGTCGGGCCGCCGACCAGCAGCGCGGCGATCTCCGCGCGTACTGACGTCACTGGTGCCTGGTGGGTAGTTGTCATGTGGATACCCCGACGTTTCGGTAACTGCGCGCTCTGCGCCGAACGGTTTTAAGCCTCGTCGAGCAGCTACCTTCGGGCAATACCGCTCGGCGCGACAGTCGACTACCGCACAGGTCTACAAAAGTGGCCCGATCGGCCACCTGCGGTATGAATCCACGCATCGTGCACGGTATTTCGCCGGACGGTCCACCTCCCTAGGATTTGCCCATAGGTAGGACAGGCATTGCTGACAATTCGCAGTGCCGCCGACTGTGCGGCAGCCTACTGAGCGGGGGTGACATGCACTCATCGCAAATCGGGAGAATCATCGTGCGGCAGTACGGAATACCTCGCCCTTTCGAAAACGGCCGAGCAGGTGCCGAGTGACCTCGGTTGCCGACATCATCGCGATGGGATGGTACGAACGGGCCATCGTGCTGACCGGCAAACAACCTCTCGCCGTCCTGCTGGTCGCGTTCTTGGCCGCCTTTCTGTTTATCCGATTGAGCGTCCGGATGATCCGCGCCGAGGTGGCGTGGTGGCCGCGCAACATCACACCGGGAGGCCTGCATATCCATCATGTGGTCTTCGGTGTTGGCTTCATGCTCGTCGCTGGCTTCGGCGGCTTCAGCCCCATCGGCCCCCGCTCGCCGTGGATGGAGATCTTCGCTGGGCTGTTCGGTGTCGGTGCGGCCCTCGTCCTCGACGAATTCGCGTTGATCCTGCATCTACGGGACGTCTACTGGGCCGAGCAGGGCAGGCTGTCGGTCGACGCGGTGTTCATCGGTGCGGCGATCTGTGGGCTGCTGTTGCTCGGAGCCGCACCGTTCGGGGTGGCCGATACGCCGTTGACCGGCTGGCAGTTCGTCGGCGTGATCCTGGTCAATGCGGTGCTCGCCCTGGTGACGCTGCTCAAAGGCAAGATCTGGACGGGCCTGGTCGGATTGTTCATCCCGATCGTCGCGTTGGTCGGCGCGGTGCGCCTCGCTCGCCCTGGTTCGCCGTGGGCGCGGTCGGCCTACCCGCCGGGATCTCGCGAGGCGATCCGAGCAGCGCATCGCGAACAGCGCGGCGGATGGATGAGGCGACTGCGCATTGCCGTGTACAACGCGGTGGCCGGTCGGCCGACCGAATAGCCAGGTGAGGGCGATTTCTCCGATAGGGTGCAGCAAGGTCGCCCGTCGACCTGTGCGCCCGGGACTGTTAGTCGCCGACATGAAGGGACGCCGCACAACGATGGAGCGGATCATCGGTTGGCTCGGATCCAAGCCGCTGGTGGCCGACAGCGCGCTCGCGGTCGGCCTCGTGGCGGCCGATCTCGTCTCCGATCCGTGGCGGCCGGCGCAGTCCCAGATCAACAGCTGGCGCGACCTGCTCGCCACGGCGGTGATCTTCGGTGCACTGGCGTTGCGGCGGCGGTGGCCGCTGCCGGTGTACCTCGCTCAGCTGCCACCCGCTGCGTGGCTCTATCACTCGGGTTCCTACGACCCCCTGGTGAATGTGGCCATCATGACTGCCCTGTACACGGTCGGCACCTCGACGCGACGCTGGGTGTCGACGCTGGCCGCCGCGTTGTTTCCCCTGTTCGTGTGGCAACTGTGGTACTTGCGCCCCGAGGGTCCGCCGGTGTCGGCCGGCGTTGACCGATGGCTCAATCCGACGCTCATCGCCATGATCACCGTCTTCTTCGGACAGGCGGTCCGGCAGAGCCGACGACGAGCGGTCGAGCTGGCCGAGGTGCAGCGGCAGCTCGCCGACGAGGCCGTCGTGCGGGAACGCGTCCGCATTGCCCGCGAACTGCATGACGTGGTGGCGCACAGTCTCGGCGTGATCGTCGTTCGGTCCGGCGTCGGGCGCAGGCTCGCCGCCGCCGACAACGCGCAGGCGATCGAGTCGTTGGCGGTCATCGAGACGACGAGCCGGTCGGCACTCGTCGAGATGCGGCACCTGTTGACCATGCTCCGCAGCGCGGAGGACGAGCCGGAAGGGGAGTCGTCTCGGGCCCGAATGGACAACGTCACGGAGCTGATCATGGCGCTGCCTCAGTCCGAGTTTCCGGTCGAGTTGATCCAGCAGGGTGAGCGCTATGCCCTGCCGTCCTGCGAGGAGGTGGCCGGGTATCGGATCGTGCAGGAAGCGCTGACCAACGTGCTCAAACACGCGGGCGCGGTCCGCACCCGAGTAATCCTGCGGTATCAGTCGGCTGGGCTGGAGATCGAGGTGATCAATGATCCACCTGCTGCGCCTCGGGCCACGTTCGGCGCTCGGTTGCCTTCGGGCGGTCAGGGATTGATGGGGATGCGGGAGCGACTGGCGATGTTCGGCGGCGCGCTGGAGGTGGGGCCGCTGCCGGGCGGTGGATTCCGGGTGTGGGCGATGCTGCCTGCCGAAACAACGCACGGGAATGCGGCTGGGAGGAGCACCGGATGACCATTCGGGTGTTGCTGGTCGACGATCAGGCTCTGATTCGGGCCGGTCTCGCGGCATTGCTCAATGCTGAGCCCGATATCGAAGTCGTCGGCGAGGCCGCGGACGGCGTGGTTGCCGTGGCGAGTGCGCGGGCGCTGCGGCCGGACGTGGTCTTGATGGATATCAGCATGCCCGGGATGAGCGGGGTGGAGGCCGGTGGGCTGATCGTGACCGAAAGCGGAGGGCAGTCGGCAGTCCTGATCTTGACGACCTTCGATCTCGACGAGCATGTCTACGCGGCGCTGACCGCGGGCGCATCGGGATTCCTGCTGAAAGATGCTCCGCCGGAAGAACTTATCGCCGCGGTGCGGGTGGTCGCTCGTGGCGACGCGCTGATCGCGCCGCACATTACAAAGCGGCTGATCGGGCGGTTCGCCGCCAACCAACGGGCGGTGGGCCAGGCCACGTCGCGGCTTGCGGAGCTGACCGAGCGGGAGTTGGAAGTCGTGATGATGGTAGGACAAGGCTTGGACAACAAGCAGATCGCGCGCCAGCTGTTCATCTCTGAATCCACCGCCAAGACCCATCTCAACCGCGCCATGGTCAAGCTGGAGCTGTCATCGAGGGCGCAGATCGTCGCGGCTGCCTATTCGGCAGGACTGGTGACCCCGGGCGCGGTCGACAACTGAGCGTTGCACCTGGAAATGCCAGGCCTGCAAGATCTTTCAGCGTCACCGGGATCTCGTGCAGCAAGTCCCTATCGGCGGCGTCTGCGTCGAATGGCGCAGGGGGCGTCGTCGTGGTCGCGGGCCAGGGCAAGCATGGCCAGCCCGGTGTCGTGAGTGAGCATGTCCAGGTCCTCCAGCACGCCGCCGACGGCGTCGCTGGCGGCCCGGATATTCTCAGGTGTCGTGTCGGCCTGATCGAATACGGCTCGGAGCGTGTGCAATTGAAGCCCGACGTCGAACATCCATCGCGGTTTCCAACACCTGCGGCAGCAGCACGTTCACCGTGGAGCGGGTGCGCAGTTGGGCGGTCAGCCCGTGCAGCCGGGACATGGCCTCGGGCCGTTCGGCGGCGAATTCCAGTGCGGTGGCAAAGTACTGGGCTCGCGCGGCGAGCTGTGCCGGACTCGTGGTCGCACGCAGGTCGGCAGCGCGGTGAGCCAGTTGGATGTGGTCCAGCGCCGCGTCCGGGTTCCAGCTCGATCTCATGAGCGTGACCTTGCCTCTGGGTTCAACGCGGAGTGTCACTGCCGGAGGTGAATATCGTGATCTCGCAACACGTCTACCCTGGTACGTGCGTTATTCGACGAGTGTACGTCGATCCTCGAGCGGGAACCAGGGCTGATGGTCGGATAGCCACGCTCGGCTGTTGCCCACCGGAATTACTGCGGCGGTTCGGGTGCGGTCGCTTCGCGGTATTGGATGCCGGTGATGATCTCGGGGTGGATCCGCAGGATGCGGTCGTGGCTGCCCGGCAGTTTCGGCCGTAGCATGGCGTGGTAGCGGGTGAGATCGGACGGATCGGTGATCGGTTCCGCGGTGCCGGTGACAATGATGAACCAGCCGAGCTGGGTGTCCGGGTGGAGGGTGTCGGCTTGGTAGGTGACCACCTGCTCGTATGGCGGAATGCCGATGCCGGAGCCGCTGGCGACGACGATCATCTCGTCGTCGACGAGGTGATTGACCGGCCGGATCGTCGGTAGTGCGTGGCGGGTGAACACGATCCGACCGAATCGGACCTTGGCCAGCAGCAGCAGACATTCCGCATCCGAGAGCGGGTGCGTGGTAAGGATTTCCGGTGCTGTCATAGCCACCCTTCGCAGCACTGGCCGACCGCTGGATGCGTTGTCCGAGTCTGACTATCATCGCGCGATCGGCCTTCCGAGACCACTGGAAGTCGTTCCGGTTGGAATGTCCTGGCTCGGTCGGACCAGCCGAATCCTCATCCGGGCGGATCCCCGGAGCGTCGAGGTAGGACGGCTAGGCGTCCGCCGCGAGGCGCCGACCGAGTGTCGCCAGTGTGAACTCGATCCAGCGAATGTTCTCCTGTTCGAACGAAATTCCGCGCAGCAGTGTGAGATACGGGCCGATGCGCTCGGCCTCCTCGAGGTAGGCGTGTTCGCTGCGGCCGTTCAGCAGCCGGGCGCGCAGGCGCTCGTATCTGGCGAGCTTCGCCGTTGACCATTCCAGTCGCTCGGCGAGGGTGCCGCGCATGGCAGGGGCGTCCTCGTTCTGCATGCCCTGCACCTGCACGAGCAGTTCGTCGCGGATGGTGGTCGGCTTGGCCGGTGCGGTGACGAACTCGCGCAAGGCCGTTCGGCCCGCGGGGGTGATCGAGTGCAGTCGCTTGTTGGGGCGCCGCTCCTGTTCCACGACGCGGGTGTCGATGAGCCCATCGGCGGCCATGCGGTCCAGTTCCTTGTAGAGCTGCTGGGGCGTGGTCATCCAGAAGTTGGCCACCGAGGCGTCGAAGCCTTTGGCCAGGTCGTAGCCGGATGCCTCGCCCTCGAGCAGGGCGGCCAGCACGGCGTCGCGTAATGCCATTCGGTCAGCCTAGCAGTCATGATGACTAATCAATTTGTTGTCCACTATCCCTGATGGACAGCTCTTGTGATCCACGATACTGTGCGTTGACCTACTCAATAAATTTACTAGAAAGGTCGGACATGCATCCGTTCCGAGCAGCCGTGGAGGCCCGCGACGACGCTGCCATCGAGGCGCTGCTGGCAGACAATGTCGTCTTCACCAGCCCGGTGGCCTTCCGGCCCTATCCGGGCAAGGCGATCACCGCCGCGATTTTGCGGGCGGTCATCCGGGTCTTCGAGGACTTCCACTATGTGCGTGAGATCGCCGACGTCGGTGGGCGCGACCATGCCTTGGTGTTCGAGGCCACCGTGGACGGCAAGCAGGTCACCGGTTGCGACTTCCTGCACTTCGACGCCGACGGCAGGATCGACGACTTCATGGTGATGGTGCGGCCGCTGTCGGCCGCGCAGGCGTTGTCCGTGCGGATGGGCGAGCAGTTCGAACAGATCAAGGCGGAGGCGACCGCGCAGCTCGAGCGTGCGGCGGGCGAGGCGTGACCGATTACGACGCCATCGTCATCGGCGCGGGCAACGCAGGACTCACCGCGGCCGCGACCCTGCAGCGCGGCGGTGCCCGAACCTTGTTGCTGGAGCGCCACAATATCCCCGGCGGCTGCGGAACCTCCTTCCGCCGTGGACGTTTCGAATTCGAGGTGGCCCTGCACCAGTTGTCCGGGGTCGGCGTCGAGGGGCAGTCGATCTCCTTGCGGGAGGGACTGTTCCGGCAGCTCGGCATCGCCGACAAGCTGGAGTTCGTGCAGGAGCACGACCTCTACCGGGCGGTGGTGCCTGGCCGGCTGGATCTGACCCTGCCCGCCGACTGGGACGGCGCCATCGATGCCATCGAGGCCGAGTTTCCCGGCAACCGTGACCGCACCGCGCGCTTCTTCGAACTGGTCAAGCAGGTGACGTTCTGGCAGATCGCCGCCATGCGCGGGATGCCAGCGGACCAGCTCGGCCCGCTGCTGTTCGAGTACGGTCTGCGACCGGCCAAGGCCGTCTTCGACGAGTACTTCGAGGATGACCGCATCAAGGCTGCCCTCGGCATGTACTGGACCTATCTCGGTCAGCCGCCATCCAAGCTGCCGTTCCAGGATCTTGCGTTGATGTTGTTCGCCTACTTCGAATTCAAGCCGTGGCATGTGCGCGGCGGATCGCAGGCGATGTCGACGGCCATCCTCGATACGTTCCTGTCCGCGGGTGGTGACGTCCGATTCAATACCGGCGTCGAGGCCGTGCTCACCTCGGCCGGGCGGGCCATCGGCGTGCGTCTGGACGACGGCACCGAGGTGACCGCACTCGATGTGGTGTCCAATGCGTCGCTGCCGAGCACCTATGGGATGCTCGAGGGCATCGACGTGCCCGCGGCGGTCCGCGACGACCTGGCCACTCGCCGCGTCGGCGTCTCCGGCTTCGCCCTGCACATGGGCTTGGACGCGACACCGGCCGAACTCGGATTCACCACGAGCACCACCTTTGTCAACGCCGATCTCGACGACGACCACACCTACGGTGGCTGGCGCTCCTTCGCGCCCGCTCGCGGAATCTGTGTCAGCTCTTACGATGTCGCCCCGATCGGCTTCGCGCCGGCCGGAGCCACCCATGTCAGCCTCATCACCCTGCAATACGCCGACATCTGGCGCGACGTGTCGCCCCGGGATTACGCGCGCACCAAATTCGCCTATGCCGACACGCTTCTCGATCTCTGCGAGACCGTCACCCCCGGCATCCGGGACGCCATCGAAGAGGTCGACGTCGCTACTCCGCTGACCATGATGCGCTATCTCGGCCATCCCGGCGGCGCCATCTACGGCTACGACCAGGATGCGGGCGAGGGCTGGCTGTTCCGCAACAGCGAGCGCGAAACCCATGTTCCCGGACTGCATCTGGCGGGTTCATGGGCCGGTATGGGTGGCTTCCAGCCCACCCTGGAAGCGGGCGCCCGCGTGGCCCGTCGACTGCTGCGCGCCAAGGCCGCCTGAAAACCGAAGGACGACACATGAAACACCCACTCGCCGAACGGTACGAGGGTGCCGGGGCGGTGCTTGCGGAGCTCGATGCCCGCGCCGCCGACACCCGCGATCACCTCGCCGAAACGCGCGGCACCATCGACGCGTACCACCCCAAGCGGCTGCGGCTGATCGTCGCCGAGGTCATCGACGAGACCGCGACCACCAAGACCTTTCGGATGGAAAGCCTTGACCGGGAAGAACTCCCGCCGTTCCTCGCCGGGCAGTACGTCAACGCCTTCGTCGACGGGACGAGCCGTCCGTACGCCATCTCCTCCAGCCCGACCCGGCTCGGCCACTACGACCTCACCGTGCGCCGGGTTCCCGGCGGGCGGATCAGCAATCTCCTGCTCGACACGGTCGAGGCCGGACAGATAGTCACCACGACCGGGCCGATAGGCACCTTCCATCACAATCCGCTGTTCCACGGCGACGATCTGGTATTCCTGGCCGGTGGTTCCGGCGTGGTCCCGGCGATGAGCATGATCCGCGAGGTGATCGAACTCGGCTTGGACCGGCGGTTCCAGCTGATCTACGGTTCCCGCAACGCTTCCGACATCATCTTCCGCGCCGAGCTCGACGCGTTGGCCGCCGCACATCCCGGCATCTCGGTCGATCACGTCATCGCCGAGCCCGACGCCGACTGGAACGGCGCGACCGGATTCCTGTCCTCCGACGTCATCGCCGCGCTCGCCGGTGATCTGAATCGGCGCATGGTGTACGTCTGCGGGCCGCAGGCGCTGTACCCGTACGCGCTCGAGCAGTTGACCGCGCTCGGCCACGCACGCAAACGGATTCGCTTCGAGGCCAACGGCGCGCCTGCCGCGCCCGCCGCGCAGCCGCACTGGCCTGCCGATGCCGAACCTGGCGAGGAGGTGACCGTGACCGTCGGCGGCGCCTCCTTCCGCACCCCGCGCGACCGCCCGCTCCTGGACGCGCTGGAGGACAGGGGAATTCGACCAGAGGCCGCATGCCGCTCGGGTGAGTGCAGTCTGTGCCGGGTGCGCGTCGTGAAGGGACAGGTGCACACCGCCGCGGAAGCCAAGTTGCGCCTCTCCGATGAGCAGTTCGGTTACACACATTCCTGTGTCGCCTATCCGATCAGCGATGTGGAACTCGAGGTGTGAGCGCCGTCTGACGCAGTCGGCCGCGGGCGACGCGGCCGACATCGACCACGAGCTCATTCCTGGATTCCGCTGACGACCGACGAATGTTGGCACTACCATCTATTTGTCGCGAAAAGCTCCACGCACGCTGCGCAAGTCACTGTTTGATCGACGCTCACCCTTGGTCAGGGGAGGAACGAACGTGATGCATCAGCTCCAGCAGTTATTGGCCGCACCGTTGGGTTTGGGGACCTCGGCGTTCCATATCCCCGGCGCGTCCGGGCAGGCCACGGTCGAGCTCGGCGAAAATGCCTACACCGCTTGCGATCCCACCGGCCAGACACGGGAACTAGCGTCCGGCGGTGAGATCGGCCGGGTGCCGTCCGGCCTCGGATTCGCGCGCAGGGACACCTATGCGCCGCTGCCGTATCTGGAGCGGGCTTGGGGTGATGGTTCCCACTCGCCCCTCTACTGCCCGGCGACCGCGCGCATCGACGAGGATCTAGGCGAGGAAGTCAATCGCCGGTTGGTGGCGTGGGCCGAGCGCGTCGGTATTCACGAGGGCCGCATGGACAAGTTCCGCGACACCGGTTTCGGGCGATTGGCCATGCTGACCCATCCCGACAGCGACGACCCGGACCGGCTGCTCGTCGCCGCGCAGATGAACGCCGCATGGTGGGCGGCCGACGACTACTACGCCGACGAGACGCCGTTGGGCGCAACACCGACGGAGCTGCCCCCGCGCCTCGCACTGGTGATGTCTGCGATGGACCCGCCGCCGTATGCCGGGAGCTACACCGAGCAACTCGAGGAGGCGGTGACCGCCGATCCTGTGCTTGTCGCGCTGCGGTCCGCGACCGCACACCTGACCAGCCACGCAACGCCTTCACAGGTGATGCGCGCGTGCAACACCACCTTCCAGATGTATGTGAGCTGGACCGCCTATGCGGCCTGGCGATATCTCGAAACACCCCCTGCCGCATGGCGTTACCTCGCGGCGCGCCAGCACGACAGCTTCTACACATCGATGACCCTGATCGACGTCGTAGGCAGCTACGAGCTCACCGGAAATCTCTTCTACGACAAGCGTTTCCATCGCGCCCTCATGCAGGCGGGCACCGCATCGGTCCTCGTCAACGACCTCTACTCGGCGGAGAAAGAGGCGGCCGACGAACTGCCCGACTCCAACCTGGTGCTGTTGATCGCGGCAGAAGAGAACTGTTCGCTCGACGACGCGATCGAGCGAACGGTCGCGCTGCACAACGACTTCGTCAGAGGATTCGAGACCGCCCAACGAGAGCTCGCTGCCGTTCCCTCGCTCGAGCTGCACCGGTTTCTGCGCGGCGCGCAGGCCTGGATGGCAGGCGGACTCGAATGGCACAGTGCCACCAGCCGATACAAGTCGGAGGTCGACGAGCGAGTCTGACACCGCCTGCGCGATCCCACGGGCACAATGCGCGGAAGGACCATACTTTCAGGGGCTGGGGGCGGCGTTTCCTGCTGTGGAAATGTTAAGGGAGAGTTAGGATTCTCCGGGAGATGAGGGAGGGGAGATCGTGACCGATATTCTCCAAGCGGACAACGATGCCTTGCGGGCGCTAGGCAAGGATCTGACCGGCCACGCCGACGTCATCAACAAGCTGGTGATCGGCGCCGACGTGACGATGCCTGGTTCACCAATCCTCGAGGTCACCAAGGATATTCGCGAGGGCGCGGTTGCGGCATTCCAGGCGCTCGGCCAGAACATCGTGCAGATGTCACAGGTCACCACCTCCGGTGCGAAGGCATACGAAGACGTCGAGCGCCTGTTCAGTGACCACTTCAAGCGGCTGCAGGGTGAGCTGCCGTCGTGACGACGATCAGTCATGTTCGCGGGTGCGCACCCGCGACGATGGTGACCTTCGGCACCGAACTCGGTGCCAAGAACGGCGATTTCGTCAAGCACGTCGACCAGATGGGCCGCGACGTCGCAGGCACGATGAAGAACTGGAAGGGCGCGGCCGCGACCGCGGCCTCGGCTCGTGCGCTCGGCGAGCGGATGTCGGCCACCAACATCGATGAGGTCGCCGTCGGCCTGGTGAGCTTGTTCGACAAGTACGGCAAGCAGCTGGACGGCACCAGGACCAGCCTGCTCGACGTCGTGGACAAGGAGGCGGCCGGCGCGGGCATGAAGGTGACCGACGACGGCTCGGTGACCGCGCCGACCTATCCGGACAACGGCGGCTTCGTCGGCCGAGTCCTGCAAGCTCGACTCGATCAGCAGGCCAAGGACTTTCAGACCAAGATCAAGGATCTGCTGAAGAAGTTCGGTGAAGACGAACAGCAGGCCGCAGGCATGTTGAAGCAGGGTGCCGGCTTCCTGAAGGTGCTGAAGAAGGCGCCGACGACGCCGCTGGTGTCCCCGGACGGCCGCTACAAGATCGGCGCGCCGGAACGGCCCGACCTGAAGCACGACGACACCTTCGTCTACAACTCGAAGGAGAGCGGATTCAGCGACTGGCTCGCCAAGGCGAAATGGAAGGGCCAGTTGTTCGGCGGCGAGATGTTCCGTTCGGACCTCGACGATGCGACCGCGTTGTACCGGCACTACTGGGACAACGACGGCAAGCCCATCGCCTTCGACTACAGCGAGGCCTATCGCGAGGACAAGAACATCAAGGGCGCCGTCGACAAGGAGATCAGTCAGGCCGCCGCGGCGGCCGACCTGTTCGCCCGCGCAGGCAACAAGAACTTCCAGATCACCGGTAAGCCGACCACCGTCGGTGTCGACAGCCCCGGTCCGGACACCGAGAACTGGACCAAGACGGTCGGCAACTACCAGCAGTGGAGCAACGCCAACGTCCGAGTCGAGGGCAACCGCGTCTACATGGATGTCAGCGTCAATGCCCAGGACTACTACAACTTCGACAATGGCAAGGCCGATATCGCCACCGGCGCCCCCGACTCGGCCAACGGCCGCTTCGCCGAGATAGGCTGGGCGAAGCCGTTCGAGTCGCACGGCAACGTGACGCGGACCGTGTCCTGGGAGCTCGGCCACCCGCCCACCTCGCCGGACAGCGCGGGAACCTCGGAGCCGGAACGCAATCCCGGCCGCGAAGATCGCACCGACAACAGGGATTCCGGCGAAGGAAAGCGCTACCCGGACAACAACAGAGACACAGGGGGAGCGCGCCCGAAATGACGCTGAAAGCACGACTGAGTACGGCTGTCGCGGTCACCATTGCCCTGCTTGCGCCGCTCGGCTGCACCACGAGCAAGGCGCCCGAGGTGACCGTGCGGCACGACACCGAGCCGCTGGTGAAGTATTTTCCGGTCATCGGAACGCCGGTCGCGGTGTCCTGGGTGACCCGGGACAACTCCGGCAGCCGGGCGCCGGGACCGAGCACCTACTGGATCGACGCGGTCATCGAGCTCGCGCCGGATACCGCCGCGGTGCTGCGGGCCACCTATGCGCCTGCGGAACCGGTGGACCGGCCCCCGCTCGACGGGCCATTGCAGTCTGCGGTGCCCAGCGGACCGTACCTGACCGGTCATGACCTCGACGTGGCGTTGCGCAGCTCCCCGGAATGGGGTGGCGGTGCCAACGGCTATCTGCATCGGGACCGGCCGCTGCTGGTATTGCTAGGCAGGACCGGCGGCTGACGTGCCAAGTCACTACGACGAGCTCGGGCTGAAAGTGCAACGGGCGCAATATGAGTTGACGCGGATCCGGGGCGTCGCGACGGTCGACGGCGTGACCGTCGAAGTCGACGCCGAGAACCGCCTCCTTGCCGTCGACGTGTCCAACTCCGCGGCGATCCTTGCCGCGTACCAGGCCGCGCTGGCCGACAAGGAGCCGCAGGTCGTTGCGGCTATGCAGGAGTTGTCCGACGACCCGCAGGTGCAGTCGGTCCAGGCCTTCGCCGAGGCGAACACCGCACGGCACGAGGCCGAGCGGCTCGCACAAGAGGACACCAGGAGTTCGTCCGGCCGCTTCTTCGAAAGCAGTTGGTGAGATCGGCCGCTACGCGGTGACCTGAGTGATGATTTTCAGGATGGCGGCTTCTTCGCCGACGGGGTCGGTCAGCGGGCAGATCATCGCGACGATTTCGTCGGCGCCTGCCTTGTGCAGGTCGCGCAGGCGCTG
This sequence comes from Nocardia altamirensis NBRC 108246, assembly GCF_001612685.1. Taxonomy (GTDB): domain Bacteria; phylum Actinomycetota; class Actinomycetes; order Mycobacteriales; family Mycobacteriaceae; genus Nocardia; species Nocardia altamirensis. The sequence goes on along the minus strand of NZ_BDAY01000088.1, from coordinate 15,989 downwards.
ATGAATTGTTTCCTCATCGCCGTAGACGAAGGTTTCGCGGATGAGCTCGTCGCTCAACCAGCCCTCCTCGGTGAGCGGAAAGCCCGCCTCGCGGAACATCTTCGCGTACGTGGGGAAGGTCCGATAGGCGGAGAAGACGCCCTGCGCCACCTCGCGGACGATGGCGAAATCGTCGGTGAGCACGATGGGTGCGCTGACGATCAGCGGTGGGCACGGGCGCTGAGCGAGTTGTGCTCCCGCTTCCAGTGCAGGCCTGGCGATCGAGCGCACGTAGGACGGGCCCGCCCAGGTGAGCATTGCGCCGTCGGAGATCTCGCCCGCCAAGCGAATCATGTTCTGGCGCACAGCGGCCAGGACAATCGGCGGCTGCGGCGGCGTGAGCTCGGCAGGCAGGCTGGCGTGCACCTGGTAGTACTCGCCGTCCAGGTCGATGTGCCCGTCCCACAACATGCCACGCAGCACCGCGATGTATTCGCGCAAATGGCCGAGCGGCTTGCCGTAGGGCAGACCGTAGATACCTTCGATCGCTACCTTGTGGCTGGCTCCGACGCCTAGTCGAAACCGCCCCGGCGCGAGCTCGGCCGCGACCAGCGCCTCGTTCGCCCTGGCCAGCGGATGAGTGGGGTAGGTGATCGCGATGCCGCTTGCCAGTCCGATGCTGCTGGTACGAGCGGCCGCCGCGGTGACAATGCTCAACCCGTCCGGGCCGACCGGCCACGTCGGCACCCAGGCCATGCTGACGCCTGCTTCCTCCGCCCGGGTAATCGCATCCAGCACAGGGCGTACCGGCGGCGGGAATATCGCAATGCCGACAGGGACAGTGGAAACCATGAAGATCTGCCTTTCTGCGCAGGCCGACTCGCCGTGCGCACCTTCCATGCAGCCGGAATCGTAGTCGGGAGGCGAGTCCGACGACGGTTTCGGTGCACCGATGATCAATGGGTTTACGCTACGGCAACTTTCGCGCACTTACTGTCCCGGAGCTGGGCCTGGGCGACGCTCTCAGTAGGTAGCAGCTTCGGGGTCCGGCAGGCTGGTTGATGGCGCTGTGACGTGGAACTGATGCAGCAACCTCGGAGTTCGCGTGCCTGGGGATGCTCGAGGGGAGCCGCTGTCGTACCCGTGATTGCATAGGGGGACGCAGGACGAGGCGGAGGGTCATGGGATACGACTGCACATTGCATCTGGTGGACGAGGACGCGATCCGGGAGCAGTTCGTGCCCCGGCTGCTCGGGAGTTCCGCCGAGCCAACGGCGTTGGATCGGGTGCGGCCTGGAGCCGAGGACCTCTGGCGGCAGGTGCGGGAGCTGCTGGCCGGGGCGGACGGGCACGCCGCGGCGGCGGCCGTATCCGTCGCGGCGGTCATGTTCAGCGCGTCGATGCTGCCGTACCGGTACGAGCGGGGACTGGCGTTGAGCCTGGCGTTCGAAGCGGGCCGGGTGTTCCCTGACGCGGTGTTCGTGCCGAAGGCCGAATATGCGCCGGACGGGTTGTTCACCGAAGTTGTTGCGGCACATCCGCAACTGGGTGGGCGGTTCTCGTCGGGATGGTTCAGTGGGAACTACTCGACCGGCCTCTATGTGCCCGCCGATCATGTGGCGGAGGTGCTGGCGTGGGTGGACGAGCAGCTCGCGCCGATGCCGAAAGGCGAGCAGCGTAAGTACCGTGGGATCGTGGCCACCCTGCGGGCGGCCGTCGATCGCAAGCTCGGGTATTGGGAGGCAACCGATCTCGCGGTGCCCGCGGCGGGGGAGTTCCCTGGCGACCCGGACCTGATGTGGGCGCAGTACCTGGGCAACGACGGAACTCCGGCCGCCGCGGTGGAGACCGCACCGGCCTCGCCGATCGCGAGCGTCCTCGATGACATTGTCGACGGATTCCTGTTGTCGCACAGCGATGGCAAGAACCCGCGGGTGGAGCTGTGGGACCTCGAGGCGTGGCCGCCACGCTTGTCCTTGCAGCGCAACGAATTCTGGGTAGCGGCGGCGCAGTCGCCAACGGGTGGGTGGCTCGCGCAGTCCACCGTCGACACCAAGGCGCGTCCGCGGTTGTTCGGGCCGATCCTGGTGGACGGCAACGACGACGCGCCACGAGTCCTGCCGCCCAAGGGGCCGGGTGCGGCCGATCTCTACGCGCACGAGTGCTACTTCTTCGGAGCACGTCCCGTGGTGCTGCACGAGGTGAAGACGCACCTGCTGCGATTCGGCGGCATGAACGTCGGCGACCCGCTGCCCGGTCCGTTGTGGCTCACGGAATCCGGTGCGTGGGAGCAGATTCCGGGCATCCCGGATGCTGCCGTGGTGAAAAGCGTGCTCGGCGACGCCGCGCGTCCGATGACCGGGGCCGCGCGGCTTGCGGACGGTAGCACCGTATTGATCTGGGACGGAAACGGTTACGAGCTCGACGCGGCGGGCACCGGCTGCGTGCTTGCGTTCGAGATGGGTGCACGGAGGTCGTCCGTGGAGTACACCTCGGTGCCTGCAGGAGACGACGGATTCTTCTACCTGTCGAATCGGGACCTGCACGAGATCCATCGAGGCGGCGCACCGATCCGGCATGTCGAGGCATGGACGAATGTGATGGCGGTGCGTCCGGGACCGGATGGCGGTCTGCTGCTGAAGTTCGGTGGCAACGACGAGGGCCACGTCGGCGTGCTCTACTTCCCGGAGAGCCGCACCTACATCCCGCTGCCGCCGGAACTGTTCGACGACAGGGACAGCTACTCGGCCCTGTACTGGAGCCGGGCCGCCGATCGAATCGTCGTGATCGGCGGCGGTTTCGTCGCCATTCCGGTGGAAGCAGTATTGGCACAACAGAGATCCCCGGCACCGGAGTAGCTCACCTGCTCACGATCGTTGCTCAGCTCCGAGGCTTGGCCAGATGAACGACGCCGCTGATGTAGTTGGGCGAGAGCGGGTCCGGTGTGGGAAGAAGTCGATAGCCTGCGTTCTGGTACATGCGGATGTTGCGTGCACTGTTGGCGCCGGTGAACAGGACGAGTTGTTCGATATGTGGGGGAGCGAGACTTTCGATCAAGCGTAGTAGCTGCGAACCGAGGCCGCGGCCGGCAAGGTCGGGTGCGACCATGAGCCGGCCGATATGCCAGTCGGTGTCGCGGCTCTGGCCGCGGACCGCCGCCACCAGACGTCCGCGTTGCCGCACAACGAGAGTCGTCGATGCTGTCGCCCACGCCAGCACCTCGTCGTGTGTTTCCCGCAGCGCGGGAAGGTCGAGCATGTTGTTGAGCACGGCCTCCGGCACCCAGCAGCAGCGTTGCAGGACAACGAGTTCGGCGAGATCGTCGGGGCCGAAGGTGGACAGCGTGGCATCGGCGAGCACATCCGACAGCGCGTCGCCGGGCAGATCTAGCTGGTATCGCGAGTGTGCGGCCATGCGCGGTGTTCCGATCGGTAGTGGCGGAGCGTGCTCGGAACATAACAGTTAGGGTTTCCGAACAGGTACTTATTTGTGCCTGATAGCATCAGCGCATGACCGTGCCGACCGGGCGTCGCGAGCGGAAGAAGGCCGCGACCCGCCAGAACATCGCCGACACCGCTTTGCGACTGTTCTTGGCCCGCGGATACGACGCGGTGGGCATCCGTGATGTGGCCGCGGAAGCGGATGTGGCTGTCACCACGGTCTTTTCCCACTTCGCCTCGAAAGAGGCCCTGGTCTTCGAGCAGGACGAGAACTTCGAGCAGCGCCTTACCCGGGCGGTCACCGACCGGGCGGCCGACGAACCCCTCATCCCCGCGCTGCGCCACGAGATCCACGCCATGGTGCGACACTGCGCGGCCGACAGCGGCACGCCGATCTGGCGCATGATCAACCAAACGCCCGCCCTCCGCGAGTACGAGGAGTCGATGCGGCTGCGCTATGCGGACTCGCTGGCAGCGGCCATCGCCGCAGCTCTCGTCCCGGCACCGAGCACGACAGCGTGCCGGGCGCTCGCGAGGTTCGTCGTCGACGCCTTTTCGCTCGCCCGCGAGGCGGATGAGCCAGCGGCCGCAGTGGACGAGATCTTCCGGATGATCGAGGCGGCCTGGGCGGTCAGCTACCCAACTCGCAGCACAGACCTCGACCGCGCGGTCACCGGAGCAGTGCGGCCGCCGTGATCCGCAGCATGAGAGCGACGTCGTCGCTCAGTCCGTCGAGACCGAATTTGGCGACGTTCCCGGCTGCGATGTGCTCGATAGCGGCCGTCGTGTTGTCATCGTGGTGCTGCTGAGCGGCTTTCGCGGCCAAGTCCATCGCCTCGACCACCCGTTGATTCATCGGAGACGGATCGCTGGCGTGTTCGAGCAGAGTGGGAATCAGCATAGAAGCCTTCGACCCCCGCGCAACGACGAGTGGTGTGGTTTCTGTCCGGTAGAGTCGCCATTCGCCGATATCGTCTACGCGGTCGTAGACCCATCTGAGCATGTTGCTGGCGAGCACCAATACGACCTGCCGCAACAGGCGTCTGCCCTTGGCAAGACTGGCTGCCTCGGGGCCGAGCAGTCCACCGTCCCATGACAGTTCGCCGTTGCGGACAAGCTCGTGCATCTCCTTTTCCAACAGCACCGCAGCGCGTTCTTCCGGGAAGATGTGCAGTGGCTTCTCGCCACCGCGCAGCTCGAGGTAGCGGCGGCGGAGTCCGTCTGTCTTGCCGAAGCCGTCGATACTGACGCCGTGGTAACTGCGTAGCGCCCAAAGACTCTGGTTCAACGGCACACCGCGGGCGGCTTCGGGATCACCGGCGCCCAGCGACAACACATCATCGAATGCGGCAGCCGGAACGCCGCGAGAGACCAGCTCAGTCCGAAGCAGGCTCATCGCCGGCGTCCCATCGCCCCACGGTCCGAACAGCTCGATATCGTCGATCGGCAGCGGATCGGGCGGTCGCTTCGCTTCCTGCGCAACCGAAGCGAGCAGGCTCGATTTGTCGCGCAGCTCAGAAGCCAATGATTCCACCGACTTTGCCGAATGATCGAGTGCCTTGCCGAAGGGTGTCTCCAAAACGAAGGCGTATTGCGCTTCGAGCGCCGCGATCAGGTCCACCAGCTCGATCCTGCGTCCGGACTCGAGGCGCCACGGTCCGCGGAGCATGATGGTCTCGGTGCCGCGGTGCGGGTGTAGCGTCACCGTCCAGTTCGTCTGTTCTTCGGCAAACGCGGTGGCTGGCGAAGTTATCGTGCTCCTCTGGTCCTGTGGCACTCGATCGAGGATCTGCTCGGTCAACTTCTGGCGTACCTCGCGTTCCAATCCAGAGTGCCGGTCCAACAGGACGGTTCGTACCACGACGGCTTTGTGCTCGGCCCAGATTCGATCGAGTTCGCTCGATGCCTGTCTGGTGAACGCGTTGAGCTCCTCCAGCTTCCACTGCCATGTATTGATCTCCTCATCGCACACAGTCGCGATGATGCGCTCGAGTTCCTCCATGAATTCGATGAGAGCTGAGCGGGTTTGAGCGTCCAGCTCGGCGTCGATCAAGCGGGACGTTGCCTCGAACAGTTCTTTCTGATTGGACGCGTCTCGCCGCGCGCTGCTGCTGTCGAGGGCAGTTCGAGCGTCGGCGTAAGAGAGCCGGAGCGCGGACAAACGTCCGGCCTGTGCCTCGATTTCATTGAGCCGGGTGAAACGCTCACGCAGCGCCCTGGCCGCTGTCTCCATCTCCACCAGTGCGGCGCGTGCCCGCGCCAAACCGCCTCTTCGAGACGGCTCGTTGGCGATCCGTTGACACTGCACCAGCAGATATGTGCGGAAATCGCGGATGAGCGGCCCTCGGTGTTCCCCTGTGAGGCCGCGGATCTCATCGAGATGCCTGTGATACAGGCGATCAACCCGCTCCTTGACCGTCGCGTTCTCATACGGGGTCTTGACCCGGCGGATGTTTGGAAACTCGTAGGTAAAGTCCGGCTTCGACGGAATCTTCGGCTTCTGCTGCGGATCAGCTGGCAACAGCCAGGGAAGGATTTCCGGCCAGCGTGGTGCGCGCGCAGCCTGCTTCCCGAGATAGGCACCTGTCGCTTGAAAGACCTGGGCATTGAATACGGTGCGTTTGCCGCTTTTCCCGTCGAAGCTGATCTCCGGCGTGGCGATCAAGCCCGCGCTACCCTTCTGCGCCGCCGGCGCCATGAGTGTGTCGAGTACCTCGAGTGCATCGTCGATCGCAAGTGCCCGCTGCACCAGCGGCAGGGGTGACCACAGGGTGTGGACACCGAACTTGCTGTATTTGAAGGGGTGGTTTCCCCCCGTGTGTGTCACCGCGTTGGGTGCGTCCGATTCCAGGCGCCTACCAGAGGCCGGGTTCAGATAGCTGTAGATGAAGTCGCCCATGGCGGCATCGACGCCGAGGTTGGCCTGGGTGTTGATGACGTCTTGCACCGTGTTGCCTATTTGTTCCCGCACGCCGTCGAGCAGGAAGCAGGGCGAGAACAATCGGGTTCTCAGCGTGATCTCGCGCCCATTGTGTTTGAGCGTGTTGTGCAGCGAACTGCGCTGGAATCGGTCGAGTTCGCGCAGCGACGCGTACGCGCAAGCTTCGAGCCACGGGAACTCGGCTGCGCTCACCGTGTTCGTCATTCCGGCGGGCAGGAGGAAGACACCGCACATACTTCGTGGCGTGCCAGGTGCTACGTAGTGGAGAACATCGTGGACGATCGCGCCCACATCGAACAGCGTTGCGGAACCGGTTCCGCCACAGAGCGAACCGGTGACGAAGACGTTGACCTGCCCGCCTGCAGCGAGGCCGCCGACAATTGTCCTGATACGTTCGTACAGGCCTTGAGCCAATACGACGCCGAGCCGCCCCCACTGGCGCATCTGCCCGGCGCCCGACGCCATGAAATCGTTGAGCAGGGCAAGGTCGTATGCCTGGGCGTCTTCCTGGCTGATCCATTCCCTGATCTCTTGGTAGCGTGCCCTCGGATCGTTGTCTCGTTCATCTCGAATGTTATGGACGACCTCGGCGAGCTCAGGCGTCGAATACTGCAGCTCCGAGTCGGCGAGCGAGTGTCCGGCGAACTCGTAGACGTTCTGGCTGTCGATATCGAAGCCGAGCAGTTTGACGGCGCCGAGTGTCGAAGGATCCGCACCGTCCAACCGACCGTTGTCGGCCAGCAGCCTCGACCGCAAGTGGGTCAACACCCACCGGCCAGTTCCTCCGACACCAATTACCAAGGCAGCGGTGTACATGCCCGACTCCCTTCTACTTTCGATAATTCGTGTAAGTGATTGTTACGCTGTCGATGTCCAGCGAATCACCACTGAAGAGCCGGGCACTGCGACGTGTGGTGCCGAGCTTGGCAGCAACAAGCACACCATGCTCGAGACCGCCCTGGTAGTCGTCTGTCCGATGGACAGCGCGGACGTTGCCGACGAGGTTCTTTCCCGGAATTGCGTGTTTTCCTTTGCCGAACGCGTAAACCTTGCCGCCGAGCGCGAATTCGGTGACTGGTCTGCCTTCGTCCATCAGCTCCAGCGCGCCGGTGAGCTTCGGCATCCTCAGCCGCCGAGCCGTCCACAGCGCAATTCCGAGCAGCAGGGCCGCTAACGGGATGGATACCAGCGTCACCCAACTCCAGCCCGTGGTGCCAACGACGCTGATGGGACCGGGTGGGCTGGTCAGCTTCGGCGCGAACGGCACGCCGAGATCCTCGGTAATGGCGTGAGACCACGGCGTACCGACCGTTCCTGTGAATGCGACAGTGCCGCTTCGAGTCTCTGTTCTCTTGCCGAAGCCGAACCCGCCCATGCTGTCAACGGACAGATGAACGTGGACCTCCTTCGACTCGCCGGGCCGCAGGTCTATCGGCTGCTCGGCTCCCGAGACGTGTGCATCGAATCCCTTGATCTCGATACTGAAGTCGCAGACGACAATGGGGACGCGGGAGAATGTCGAGCGCAAGACAACGGGGAAGTCGGCCTCGCCGTCGCCCAGATTCAACTGAGCAACATCCGTGCCCCAGGTTGCTTCCACTCCTGCCTGTGCATCCCGTTGCAGTGCCCCAGTTGCTTTGTGCCGGACGGTCTCCTCGGTTACCCGATTCAGGTAGCCCTCGACCTGCGCGGGTGGAATCGCCACCACCACCGTGTCGTGGAAGACCTTCTTCAACAGGGCGGCGTCGGTCGTCGGTGCAAGCGCGTAAGCATAGGACGCGATGTGGTGATTCGCGGTTAGACGGTTTGCACGGTCGGTAAGCGAATTCCAGGCCCGCGACTCTGCAGTGGCATAAGGGGATCCGTCCGCCTGGATCTGGCCGTCGGTGACGAGCACGATAGCTCCGACCTGGCCGCGGCCCGGGCGTTCCAACTCGGCTAGGCCGGCCGCGATGCCCGCGCCGATGTCTGTACCTCGGCCATCGGCGACGGGCGGCAGCTGTCCGATGGCGGTCGAGGGGTCAGGGCCGACACGATCCGAGTAACGCAACGTGGGAGCGGTGTCAAACGTCAAGATCGACAAGTGATCTGACGGTTTCATTGCCGCAAAGAACGTGCGCAGCGCACCCGTTACTCTCGGATACAAACCCGATTCCTGCATTGAGCCGGAAGTGTCGACCACCACCACATAGTCGATCGATACGGCGTCGAGCTGTAGTTCCTCGACGACCGTTGGCAGGCGAGTTTGTGGCACGCTACAAGCGGCTGCCGAAGCGAGCGGCATGCTCGGGCAGACGGTGCACATGACTCCGAGACCGACAAGCAAGAGCCTCAATACCAGGCAAAGCACATTTCTCCGATCGAGCAGAAGACAAACCTTTGTATAACCGGAGAAAGCGCCTTTCCTGATGGCCGTCAGCCGATTTGATCAGCCGGGCACGCCGACGCTGGCAAGGAGGCGCGGACCCGGTGGTCGAAACCCAAACGAGCACACGGGGTTAGTTGGTATGGCGCCGCACCCACGCGATGAATTCCTGCTTCGAGGAGAAGGTTTGACCACGATCTCTACAAGGAGAGTGTAGCCAGCGCCTCGTGCGCGACGCGTCGGCTGAACAACGGACATCAAAGGCACTCATCGTTTGCGTAAGCGGATTCTGTGAGGCAGAGCGAACTGACTGGGCTACATAGAGATTCGCTGGGCCGGCTCAGTCATCCAGCATCAGGACGGTGCTTGATCCAGCTCGGGCATCTGTCAGATCAGCTTGCAGGACAACCGGTCCCGCGTCTCGATTGCCGACTGAAGCAGCTCGGTCGTGAATGCGGCAAGGCTCGCCGATGGTGCGACACGGACCTCGCCGTCTCACTGCTGACCGGCGCTGCCTCCGGTCAGCTCGGTCCATTGAGCGAACTGTTGTTACCGCTGCCAGTGCGCGTTCCGGCACACTGATCGGCGGCAACGATGTCGACGGCGGTGAGAGAACCATGCGCAACAGTAGTTTCCGACCGTATGAGGGTGAAATAACCACACTCGTCGTCTCGGGTGCGCTCGCACTGTCTTGGCTGGGGTTCTTCGTACACAATGTCGCGGATCTGCCGGGGCAAACGCTTCTCAGTCCCGAATCTGCCTATCCCACCGCTGTTTACCTCTTCCTGGGCGCTCTCTGGTGCGTGCGCCGGTATCGGCGGGTTACGGCATGGGTGCTTCTCGGTTGGGGGCTGCTGCATCTACTCGGCGGCGCTGTGGTGAGTGTCCTTCCGCTGTCGATACTGCCCTTCGATCCAGAACAGACGCTGTACCACTACGCCTTTCACGTCATCTACGGCTTCACCCAGCTACCACTGCTCGGCGCGCTGGTGGGGTACCTACGCCAACCGGCAGGGCGAATACGCGGATCGGGTGCTGCGGACGTCGATTGACGACGAGGATGGGCTGGAGTGGCGCCGGGGCAGCAACGATTGTGTCCCCGGGCGCCGGACCCGAAGCAGCGCATCAGGAGCAGCACGATGACACGACTACCCACCCCCGATGACAAGTTCTCCTTCGGTCTGTGGACGGTCGGATGGACCGGGATCGATCCGTTCGGGAACGCCACCCGCCCCGCCCTCGAACCGTGGGAGTATGCCGACCGCCTGGCCGAACTCGGCGCGTGGGGAATCACCTTCCACGACAACGACGTATTCCCCTTCGACGCCGACGAAGCCACCAAAGACCGGATTGTCGGACGCTTGCTGGCGGCCACCGGCAAAGCGGGACTGACCGTCGAGATGGTGACCACGAATACCTTCACGCACCCTGTGTTCAAGGACGGCGGGCTGACCTCCAACGATCGGTCGGTGCGGCGCTTCGGCCTGCGGAAGATCCTGCGCGCCGTGGATTTGGCCGCGCAGGTCGGCGCATCCACCTTCGTGATGTGGGGTGGGCGTGAAGGTAGCGAGTACGACGGCTCGAAAGATGTTTACGCCGCGTTCGAGCGCTACCGCGAGGGCCTGGATACCGTCGCTGCCCACATCAAGGCGCAGGGTTACGACCTTCGAATCGCGTTGGAGCCCAAACCCAATGAGCCGCGCGGCGATATCTTCCTGCCGACGGTCGGGCACGCCCTCGCGTTGATCGCCGAACTGGAGCACGGCGATATCGTCGGCCTCAACCCGGAGACCGGTCACGAGCAGATGGCGAACCTGAACTACACCCATGCCCTGGCTCAGGCGCTGTGGAGCGGCAAGCTTTTCCACATCGACCTGAATGGTCAGCGCGGTCTGAAGTACGACCAGGACTTGGTCTTCGGTCATGGCGACCTGATGTCGGCCTTCTTCACCGTCGACCTCCTCGAGAACGGCTTTCCCGGACACCCGGACGCACCCCGGTACACCGGGCCGCGACATTTCGACTACAAGCCGTCTCGCACAGAGCATTTGGTCGGCGTGTGGGAGTCGGCAGCGGCATGCATGGCTACCTACCTGGCGCTGGCCGACAAAGCCCGCGCGTTCCGCGCCGATCCGCGAGTGCAAGAGGCGCTGATCTACTCCGGCGTGCTCGATCTCGCCGAGCCCACTCTCGGCGCAGGCGAGTCGGTCGCGGAATTCCTGGCCGCCACCGACGATTTCGATCCGGAGAAAGCTGCCGAACGTGACTTCGGATTCGTCGCTCTACAACAGTTGGCCGTCGAGCATCTCCTCGGCTGAGACCCTGCCGAGTGTCCGATCTACTTGAAGAGGGTCAATAGATTGATATCGAGTTGGAGCAGTCCACTTGCGCTGCTGTCCGTTCCCCACCAACCGTCGTGGCATTCGACGTAAACCCAGGCGCCGATGTTGAGGGTGTAGCTGCGGCCGGGATGCATGGTCCACACAACTTCGGGAGTCGTGTCGAGGGCGTAGCCACTGTCGGGGTCGTAGTGCGAGTCGAGTTCGGAGTCGCTGAGCCTGCATCGCCAGATTCTGGTCGACGCGGCCGTGAGAAAATTGCCGTTCTCCATGACCGTGAGCTCGACCCTGCCCTCGCTCGTGCCATCGCCGTTGTTGATCGACGCATGCACGCCCCAGGAATTGTACGAGTGGCTGAGTGAGCGGCCCATCACCAGCACGGGGCCGGTGGCGTTCACGGTCTCGGTCGAGATCACTACGCCGACGCCTGCGTGCACGTCGGCCCAGGCGTCGTCCTTCTTCACGGCCGCCCATGAGCCAGCGCTGCCCGCTTTGCTCGCATCGTTGGTGACCGCGTATGTCCCACCTCCGTTCGACCACCGCCAGTCGTAGTGGAAGGGCGGACCGAAGATCCTTGTCGCGTTACCGAATCGGAGTTCGCTGATCTCGCGTGCCGTCTGTTCGGTGAGCGCGGGAGTGCCGGGTATCTCCGCTTGCCAATCGGGAGGCTCGGACAGGCCTTCATCGAGTGCAATATTCGGCAGGGGTGTCGCAGGCTCTAATAGTTTGCCGTACGCCTCCTTCGCAGCGGATCGGATCTGCGTCCGTTGCGCAGCGAGAGCGCGTTCGCGGGCAGTCCTCTTTCGGGACCGCTCGACGAGAGTTGCTATCGACCGCTGAATATTGTCTCGTTCACTCTCGGAAACCGAATCCGCATAATTGATTTCGGCCGAAGCAATCGACTCGTCTTGCATGATGTCACCCTCCCGCAGAATGCCCCCTGATCATCCACCACCAATGTTCCGGTGTCACTGATCCTTACGCCGCCTAACCAGCCGATGGGGGATTCACCCGTGGTGCGCCGCCCTACGGTTGCTGACCGCGCCGGGCAACGGTGGTTCCGGCGTTTGGCCGGAGCGAGATGGTCCCGCACCAACGATAACCAGAGCCTCGGCTGGAACTGCTGCGCGAACAACCGGTGAAGTCCGGACGGCTGGTGTTGCGAAGATCAACAGTCGGCGGTTTGCTCAGCGGCATGCACAGTGTCGATCGATATCTCTCGGAGAATCCCGGCAAGCGCGGGCTCGCGCGGACAGTGGCGGCGTGGATCATGTTCGCCGTACTGCTCATTGCCCCGCAAACAGGGGTTGCGGCGGCCGCGCCTTCGGCGGCGGCGTTGCCGCGCGCGCATGCACACAACGACTACCTGCATGATCGACCGCTGTATGACGCTCTGGCGCAAGGCTTCACGAGTGTAGAGGCCGATGTGTATCCGGGACTGCAGTCGAGCGACCTGTCGGTGGCGCATACACCGTGGGAGATTCGTCCAGGGCGCACGCTGCGCTCGCTCTACTTGGATCCGCTACAGCAGGTGGTCGCGGCGAACGGCGGCACGGTGCTCCCCGGCTACCGCGGCGAGTTCCAGCTGCTGATCGAGATGAAATGGGATGCGCCAGCGGCCTATCGGGTGCTGGACGACCTCGTGCGGGACCCGCGGTACGCCGGGTTGTTCACCCGCTACGTGGACGGCCGCGTGGTCCGCGGCCCCGTCACCATCGGCCTGTTGACTGCCTTCACCGACGGCACCGAGCTACGGGCGACCTTGGCCGCGCAGAACACTCGCAGCGCTTTCGTGGTCGGCGCACCCAACGACCTCGGCACCGGCATCCCTGCGACATTGATGCCGGAGATCAACGCCGACTGGGCCAAGCTGTTCCGCTGGCGCGGCGAAGGCGCGATGCCGGACGCCGAACGGCGCACGCTCACCGAACTGGTCGACCGCGCCCATCGAGAAGGCAAGCGGATACGTTTCTGGGGCGTGCCGGATCAGCCAGGTGCCGCCCGAAAAGCCTTGTGGGACGTGCAGTACGACACCGGAGCAGACCGCATCGCCACCGACCACCTCAGCGACCTCGCCGAGTACCTCCGCCAGCGACCGAGTTAGGCCGAGCCCGAGCTATTTGGCAGACCTCCACAGCCTCGATGTGCGCGCGGCGTTCGCCACCGGGGTGGAGCCGGCCGGGCGTACGGGCGTGAAACGGACCGGCATCGAAGCGATCCCGCGCACGAACGGAGACGGACGCCGGACCAGGCTCTCCGCGGGCACGGCCAGATCGAGATCGGGCAGCCGGTCAAGGAGTACTTCGATGCCGGACCGCACAATGATCTCGCCGATCTGCTGCGCTGCGAACGGGCACCGGTACTCGCCGTAGCCGAAGGCGAAATGCGCACTGTTTCCGGCTGTTTCGACGCTTCCGGTGAGATTGCGGCCGACGTGCGGGTCGGTGTTGGCGGCGGCCAATCCGAGCAGCAGCATGTCGCCTGCTCGAATGTCCTTGTCGCCGAGCCTGGTATCGGACGCTGCCCAGCGACCGGGGAAGATCTGGATCGGGGTGTCTTCCCAGAGCACCTCGATCATCGCCTGCTCGATGCTGTGCTGGCCACCGCCGAGTGCCGCGGCGAATCGCTCGTCGGTGCGCATCAGCCGCACCGAGTTACCGATCCAGTCGACGGTCGGCAGATACCCGGCGGTGATGACTGCCAACAAGTCTCGCGCATACTCCGGGTCGCTGAACGGGGTGGGCTGGGTCAGCATCCGCGATACCAGATCGGCGCCGGGCTTGGTCCTTTTGGCGGCGAGCAACTGCTCCATCCGCCTGAGGACGTTCGCGTACTGGGATTCTGCGTCGGGACCGCTGGTGGCCAGCATCTTCATCATGTCGACGAATTGCGACTCTTCCTCGTCGGCGAAGCCGAAGATCCAGGCCAGCGCCAACATCGGCAGCGGTGCCGTGAAGTCCGCGACGAGATCGGCTGTGCCCCTGCCGCAGAAGCCGTCGATGAGGCGGTCGGCGAGGCGTTCGCAGGTCTGTCGCAATCGGATGAGGTCGACCGACTCCAGCGCGGGCTCCACGGTCGCAACGTGACTGCGCTGCGCCGCGCCTGCGGTGGAAATGATCGACGGATTCGGCCTGCCGACCATCGGAAGCAGAGGCCAGTCCTTGGGTATGTTCGCCCACTGGTTCCACAGACCGCTGTCCCGGGGGAACAGCACGGGATCGCTGGTGACCTGATGCAGTTCGATGTAGCCGATGACCAACCAGGCCGGAATGCCGCCTGGCAGTTCGACGCCGACCACCGGCCCGTGCTCGCGGCGAATCTGCTGATACCGATCGTGGTGGCCGGGGCGGAACTCGTTGTCGCTCAATGACACCAGCGTCGACCGGTGGACTGGGCACCCGCTTGGCGCCGCGCTGTCGTCAGCCCATGCCGGACGTTGCTGGGTGGCGGTATCGCGTGGGATAGCTCGCGAATCAAACGTTGCGGAGTCCACTGGGCACCTCCTCGGGAGCGGCGGCGCGCTGGGTATTACGCCGCGCACCAAGAGTGTTCGGGGCAGTCTGCGGTTGGCGCATGGTGATCTTCGACGCGCGCAACAGGTCCGAGAGCAGGATCGTGGTGACGCCGATCGGCAGCCTCAGATTGGTCGCGATATCGGCAACGACGGTCGGAGTCTGGCACATATCGAGGATCGCCACCTGCTCGGTCGGCATGTCCGGCGCCGATTCGACCATGCTGACCACGAGGGTGGCCGGATCGAAGGCAGTGGAGTCCGGGGTGCTCCGTCCGCCCGTCAGGACATACAGCCGGTCGGGGACATCATTGCGGACGGTCCTGCGCGCCTCTTGCCCGAGCGGGCGCTCGACGTAGCGTGGCTCGGGGACGGTTTCTATCGCGTGTTCGGTCATGGCGAAACCTCCCCGTTTCCGACGTGCGAAGGGGCGCCGCCCTTTTCACGACTGGCCACCAGGCGCTGGAGGGCACCCCACTCTGCAGGTGGCGCCGCGGGCTTGTTCGTCGCAGCCTGGTTCGGTGCGAGATGGTTCGGCACGTCGTCCGCGGTTACGGGCTTGAGCCCGACCAGCGTGCGACCGCGCCGCTGCTTCGAATCGGTTTCCTCGGGTTCGTCTTCGGTCGCCGCGTACGGCGGGACGATCGACGGCAGCGACTCCGACGCGGCGGCCGCAGGGATCGACGCGGGCGCGCGATTCAGCGGGGTGGTCAGATCCCGCGGCACCAGCAGCACTGCCGCCGTCCCACCGATGGCAGAGGGGCGGAACGACACCGTGAGCCCATGCTTGCGTGCCAGCGATCCCACCACCGCGAGGCCGAGCCGGGTGCCGATCACCGGGGCGGGATCCGCCGCGGAACCGTGCCCGCTGTCGTCCGGGTCCGTACCCGAGACGAGCAGCTCGGCCCGCCGCAGCGCGGATTCGCTCATGACCAGTCCGCTGTCCTCGATGGTGATCACCAGACCGGCGGGAATCTCGGCCGTGTACACCTGCACCTCGGTGGTCGGCGGCGAGAAGTTGCAGGCATTGTCGAGTAGTTCGGCGACGGTGTGCATGATGCCTTCCGCCGCATGACCGGCGACCGCGACATCGATCACGACTCGCAGCCGGACCCGTTGATACCCGGCTATGCGCCCCATGGCGCCGCGCAGGATCGACTCGACGGAAATCGGATTGGCCCACCGGCGCCCCGACCTGCCCCCGCTGAGGACGGCGAGGCTGTCGGCGAGCCTGCCTGCCTGCGCGGAGCGATGGTCGAGCAGAAACAGGTCGGCGAGCATGCTCGGTTCGGCGTGCCGGTCTTCCATCTCCCGCAACTCCGCAAGCATGCTGGTGGTCATCGCCTGCAGGCGGCCCGCCGCGACGGCGAAGGCGGCCATCGCCGCGACCCGGCGGCCCTCACTGTCGGCCGAC
>NZ_BDAY01000087.1 GCF_001612685.1 Nocardia altamirensis NBRC 108246 | reverse complement strand
TTTCTCTCCCGTCGATCGAGCACCGCAACCATGTGACTGCCGCCGATGGGGGTCAACTGCCACTCTCTTCCCGTCGATGGTGATCGGGCCCAGAGTTGGCTCGGCCATGGACCATTCGCGACGGGAAACCTCCGCGAGTGGTACATGACGGAGGCGCTCACGGCGTGTCGCCTCCACCATGTCCCACTCGTGAGAGTGCGGCACAGGAAGTGGGGCGCTGCGGTTGAGCGGATCTCGGCGACACCCGCTAGGGGATGTGCCGAAGTTCCACCCGGCGCTTCCGAGGGCTCGATCGTCGCCTGGCACGGCGGCGGAGGAGCTGATCACCGGGGGTGAGTACCGGCGACGATGACAACGCTTCCCTGGGCGATCCAGCCTTGGAAGCGCGGGGAGGGAACTCGGCGCAGGACCTAGGTGTTACGGGGCGGCAACGTCATTCGCGCAGGAGGTCGATGAGCTTGGTTTCGTTGAGGTCGCCGTGACCGGCATCGATGAGCCGCTCGAAGATGGTGAATGCGGCGTGGCCCATCGCGGCGGGCGCGTTCAGCGCGTCGGCTTGCTCGACGCCGATTCGGGTGTCCTTCAGACGCAGTGTGCCGGTGAAGGCGATGTCGCGATCGTGGACCCCGTTCAGCATCAGTTGGCTGGCGTAGACGAGCGTCGGGCTGGCCACGCCACCGCCGGAGAGGGTTTCGACGACGGTTGGCAAGTCCAGTCCGGCAAGCTCGGCCGTGCGCAAGGCCTCCGCGGTGGCGGCGATCTGGATCGAGCCGAGCAGGTTTTGCAGCAGCTTGTACGCGGTGCCCGCGCCGACCTCGCCGAAGTGAACGATGTTGGTGCACAGCGGTCGCAGGAGTTCGCGTGCCGCATCGAGATGATTCCGGTCAGCACCGACGAACAGGGTCAGCCGGCCTGCCGCGGCGGCATCCGGAAGTCCCGTTACCGGTGCGTCGATGAATCGAAATCCTCGCGCATCAGCACTTTTCGCCAACTCGAGCATCCACGGCCGGGACAGGGTCGAGCATTCGATCGCGAAGGCGTCTGCTGCGCTCTCGGCCGCCAGCGCACCGTCCTCGCCGAGCCATACCGCTCGCGAGGCCGCGTCGTCGGCCACCATCGCGAAGATCGCGTCCGCTCGCTCTGCGGCCGCGCGTGGTGTCGCCGCGAGCACAGCGCCTGCGGCCGCCAGCTCCGCTGCTTTCTCCGGCGACCGGTTGAACACGGTCACCTCGTGCCCAGCGGCCAGCATCCGTGCCGCCATCCCCGAACCCATCCGACCCACACCGAGAAACGCAATCTTCGCCACTCTGGGTACCTTACCGGTCGCCGCACGTTCGGGGAGTGCCCACCGAACCGCCAGCACGCACCGAATCCTGTTCAGCACCAAGGTAATCCGCAAGCTCTCCCCTGCTGCGGTCTGAAGCTACTGCGCTACACGTGGAATCTCGTCGTCTCGGCGAGATCCGCCCTGGCGATCCTGATGTGGTTGACGGGGGCGCAGTCGAGGGCGTACCCGAAGGAGACGCCGAAAAGCACCTTGCCGGTCCGGATCTGCAACGTTTCGCGGATCGTGTTGCCGTAGAAGCCGATCAGACCCTGCGGGCAGCTGGCCACGCCATAGGCGGTCATCGCCAGGAGCAGCGTTTGCCCGTACATGCCCACGTCCGCGGCCATCCGTGGGTCCGCGTTGGCGGGCGCGCACACCAGTGCGACGTGGGGAGCACCGTAGAACCGCAGACTTTCCGCGTTGTGGGCGTCGCGCGCCGCGCGGTCTTCGCGAGCGATGCCGAGCGCTGTGTACATCTTCTCGCCGAAGTCTTTGCGTCGCTGCTGATGAACCTCGCTGTAGAGCTCGTCCGCGTAGGGGAAGTCGACCGAAAGGTGTTTGCGTGCGTCGGCGGCCACCAATGCCTCGCTCAGTCGATCGCGTGCCGCCCCACTGACCACTTCGACGGTCCACGGCTGTGTGTTCGAGTTCGACGGAGCCGCGGCTGCCAGGGAGAAGATCGCCTGCATCGTGTCGTCCGGGACCGGATCGGGATGGAAGGCGCGCACGGCTCGCCGATTACGGATCAACCGCTCGGCGTAGTCGGGCAAGGAATCCTGCGTCGCGATGCTGCGGGCGTGATATCCGGTCAAGGCTCTCTCCTGATCCTTATGTACACATGATCGTTTACATAACGTCCGCAGGCTAGCACCGAGCCACCCGTTAAGTACACGGTCCCGTATGCTTTAGAGGTGAGCGAGGTGAAGACGATCCAGCGTCGCCGCGGCCGTGGCGGTCGTGAGCGCATCATCGCCGCGGCCACCGCACTGTTCGAGTCGCAGGGGATCACCGCGACGGGCATGGAACAGGTGGCCGCCGCCGCGCCGGTGTCCAAACGCACCTTGTACGCGCACTTTTCGAGCAAGGACGAGCTCGTCGTCGACTACCTCCGGCACCTGCTCGAGTCGGGACAGACCGTGGAAGGCCTGCTCGATCGAGCGGATCTGCCCGTCCGCGACCGCCTGCTCGCCCTGTTCACGATCCCCGACGGCGACGGCCCGATCCGCGGCTGCCCCTTCGTCGACGCGGCCGCCGAATACCCCGACCCGCACAGCCCCGTCCACCAGTACGCGGCCGCACAGAAACAGCGTTTCGTCGACCGTCTGGTCGAACTGGTGCGCACACTCGGCGCCACCCAACCCGAAGTCCTCGGCGAACAACTCGCCGTCCTCGCCGACGGCACAGCCAGTCGCTCGATGGTCCTCAACGACCCCACCTGCGCGCAGCACGCAAAAGCAGCAGCAGCAGCCCTACTAGACGCAGCCCTCCCCGCGCCCCCTCCCCGTCAAACCACCTAACCACCACCCCAAAGCCGAAGGCTCCCTTGTACGCCCGCCAATGCGCTCAGCAACCAGCGGTTAACCGAGCCGATGGCATCCGAGAAGGCCGTGTCCAGGTCCAGAATCGGTATAACCAAGGCCAATTCGCCGACGACACCCCACGAGTGGCACATGGCTGAGGCGTTTTACGGCGTGTCGCCTCCACCATGTACCACTCGCGCGAGCACATCTCAGCGAGCGGGACAGCAGCGAGGTCCGAGGTCAAGCTGGATCACCACATGGGCGGACACCGCTGCGAACAAGCCGCGCGCCCAACAGAACTGCCGATTCGCCGCCAAAATCCGGCCCACCGGTAGTCGTCCGCTGGCCCGAACCCAACTCGCATGGGCGGAGTGACTATTGGACGCCGGCCTACTTGGGCGTCAGGGTGCTGGACGGCCGGAGCTACTTGGGGTCAAGGCGCTGGGCGGCGGCCTATTTGGCGTCAAAGCGCTGGGCGGCCGGGCCTACCCGACATCAAGGCGCTGAGCGGCCAGGACTACCCGCCGACAAGATGCTGGGCGGGCACGGCTACCCGGCGTCAAGATGCTGGGCGGCCAGGGCTACCCGACGACAAGATGCTGAGCGGCCGGGGCTACCCGACGTCAAGGCGCTGAGCGGCAGCCTATTTGGCGTCAAGACGCTGAGCGGCCAGGGCTACCCGACGACAAGGCGCTGGGCTGCGGGCTACCTGGCGTCAAGGCGCTGGGCGGCCCGGGCTACCTGGGGTCGAGGCGCTGGGCGGCCAGCGACAAGGCGCCGGGCGGCGGGCTCCTTGGGGTTGAGGCGCCGGGCGGCCAGGGCTACCCGACGTCAAGGCGCTGAGCGGCAGTCTTTTTGGCGTCGAGGTGCTGGCGGCCGGGGGTCGAGGTGCTGGGCAGCCGGGCCTACCCGGCGTCAAGATGCTGAGCGGCCAGGGCTACTCGCGTCAAGGCGCTGGTCGGCGGCCTATTTGGCGTCAAAGCGCTGGGCGGCCGGGGCTACCCGACCACAAGGCGTTGAGCAGCCAGGGCTACCCAGCAACAAGGCGCTGAGCAGCCAGGGCTACCCGACGACAAGGCGCTGAGCGGCAGCCTTTTTGGCGTCGAAGTGCTGGCGGCCGGGGCTACCTGGGGTCGAGGTGCTGAGTGGCCAGGGCTACCCGGCGACAAGGCGCTGAGCGACTGGCCTACTTGGCCTCGGGGTGCTGGGCTGCGGTGTACTTCGCGCCGAGTGCGCGGAGTTTGTCCATTGATTCGGCGGCGTATGCCTTGTCGTTGGAACGGATCGCGAGGAGCGGCACGTAGTCGTCGTTGACGAGTTCTAGGCGGGCCCATGATTTGCGGTCGGGGAAGGTGACGCCGACAACGGTGTTCCAGGGGAAGTCGCTGTCGCCGAGGACGTTTCGGACCGAGACACCGGCGGGGCCGACGCGGACCCGTGGCCGGGTCAGCATCAGGACGGCGCCTGCGATGAGCAGGCCGATGACCACCATCGCGATCTGGTCGGCGACACGGAAATTCACACCGGTGGATCCGGTGCGCAACCAGATGCCGCCGGCGAGGAAGGCTGCGGCGATCAGGACGGCGACGATGCGCGCGGTGCGGACCGCGTGCCGTGGGCGAACCTCGAGGTCCCACTCGGGTGTTTCACCGACGGCGGGTTCCGCACTGCGGCGGAAGATGCGGCTGACCGGCATCGCTACGCGGACTGCCGCAGGGCACGCAAAGTGAGCGCGGCATCCAATGCCGCAGCGCACGCCTGCTCGCCCTTGTTCTCGGCGGACCCGGGGAGCCCGGCCCGATCCAGCGCCTGCTCCTCGTTATTGGTGGTGAGCACCCCGTTCGCGACCGGCGTGCCCGCGTCGAGCGAGACCCGGGTCAGCCCAGCAGTCACCGCATCACACACGTACTCGAAATGCGGTGTGCCACCACGGATCACGACGCCGAGCGCGACCACCGCGTCATGCGAGCGGGCCAGCTCCTGCGCCACCACCGGCAGCTCCATCGCGCCGGCGCACCGCACCACCGTGACATGCAGCACGCCCGCATCCTTGGCCACCTGTTCGGCGTTCGCCACGAGCGTGTCGCAGATCGTGGTGTGCCAGCGCGACGCGACGATGCCGAGTTTGAGGTCCTTGGCATCCGCGAGCGCGAAGGTCGGTACGCCGGTACCGCTCATCGATGTGTGCCTTTCCGTGCGTCAGCGGGCGGTCTCGCCCAGATCCAGGTCGTCGAGCCCGATCAGGTCGTGACCCATCCGGTCACGCTTGGTCCGCAGGTAATGCAGGTTTTCGGCGTTGGCGCGCAACGGCATCGGCACCCGCTCGGTGATCCGCAGCCCGTAGCCGTCCAGCCCCACCCGCTTGGCCGGATTGTTGGTGAGCAGCCGCATCGACCGAATCCCCAGGTCCACCAGGATCTGTGCGCCGGTGCCGTAATCGCGGGCGTCGGCGGGCAGCCCGAGCTGCAGGTTCGCGTCGACGGTGTCGTGGCCGGAGTCCTGCAGCTGGTAGGCCTGCAGCTTGTGCATCAGCCCGATGCCGCGCCCCTCGTGACCGCGCATGTAGAGCACCACGCCACGGCCTTCCATGGCCACCATTTCCAGCGCGGCGTCCAGTTGCGGTCCGCAGTCGCAGCGCAGCGAGCCGAACACATCACCGGTGAGGCACTCCGAATGCACCCGGACCAGCACGTCGTCGCCGTCGCCGAGATCGCCGCGCACCAGCGCGACATGCTCGACCTCGTCGTAGATGCTCTGGTAGCCGACGGCCGTGAATTCGCCGTGCGCCGTGGGGATCCGCGCCTCCGCGACCCGCACCACATGCTTTTCGTGCTTGCGCCGCCACGCGATCATGTCGGCGATCGAGATCAACGCGAGGTTGTGCTCGTCGGCGAAGACGCGCAGCTCCTCGGTGCGGGCCATGTGGCCCTCGTCCTTCTGACTGACGATCTCGCAGATCACGCCTGCGGGCCGAAGTCCGGCCATCCGAGACAGGTCGACCGCGGCCTCCGTATGGCCCGGCCTGCGCAGCACGCCGCCGTCCTTGGCGCGCAACGGCACCACGTGCCCGGGCCTAGTGAAGTCGTCGGCCTTCGCCTCAGCGGCCGCGAGTAGTCGCATGGTGGTGGCGCGGTCGGCGCCCGAGATGCCGGTCGTGATGCCTTCGCGCGCGTCGACCGACACCGTGTAGGCGGTGCCGTGCTTGTCCTGGTTCATCGCGTAGGCAGGCGGCAGGCCGAGGCGATCGCAGTCGTCGCCGGTCAGCGGCACACAGATATAACCGGAGGTGTAGCGAATCATGAAGGCCACCAACTCGGGGGTGGCCTTCTCCGCCGCGAAGATGAGGTCGCCCTCGTTCTCACGGTCCTCGTCGTCGACGACGACGACCGCCTTACCGGCGGCGATGTCGGCGACTGCGCGCTCGATGGTGTCGAACCTGGTCACGTCTGTTGTGCTCCATCTCGAATGGGTCCGTCCTTACACTACGGCGTCGGGCAGTGGCGTTCCCCGACCGGCCGCTGTCACCCGCGTTGCTGCAGGCGTTCGACGTATTTGGCGATCACGTCCACCTCCAGGTTGACCGTGGTGCCGACGGTGGCAAAGCCGAGATTTGTCAGGGCAAGGGTGGTGGGGATGAGGGATACCTCGAACCAGTCGGTGCTGTCCGAATCCGCGGGCTGGTCGGTGACGCCGAGGCCGGAGACGGTGAGCGAGATGCCGTCGACGGTGATCGAGCCCTTCTGTACCACGTAGCGGGCGATCGAGTCGGGCAGCGAGATGCGCACCACGTCCCAGTTTTCCGAGGGGGTGCGGGAGAGCACGGTGCCGGTGCCGTCGACGTGGCCCTGCACGAGGTGTCCGCCGAGCCTGCTGTTCAGCGCGGCGGCGCGTTCCAGGTTGACCTTGGCCCCGGCGTCGAGTTTGCCGATGCTGGAGCGGTTCAGCGTCTCCTGCATGACGTCGACGGTGAACGAGTCGCCGCCGATCACCTCGACCACGGTCAGGCACACCCCGTTCACGGCGATCGAATCACCGTGGCCCGCATCGGAGGTCACCAGCTTGCCCCGGATCGTCAGCCGAGCGGCGTCGGCCAACTGCTCGGTGGCGACGATCTCGCCGAGCTCCTCGACGATGCCTGTGAACATGCCTGACTCCCTGTCGTTGTCCTCGGTTGCGGAACAGTCCGGATCCGGCGGGTATTCCCATCGGTCGGCCCCCGGTGTTCAGCGTAACGACGGCCGGTCGTAGCCGACAGGACGGTTCCGCTCAGCTGTCCGTCAGGACCTCGTCCCGGCAACCGCCGGAAGAAGCAGACCGTCGGCCGGACATCTCGCGACTGAGCGAGCACTCATGAAGAATTAGCGATGAATTGCATTCGAGCATGCGGAAATATCGCCCTTTAACCGTCGGCGACATTCATTTGATCGGATTTCGATACCGCTAGAAAGCAATTATCGGCCCCGAATCCCCTGTTGTACCCACCGGCAACACACTTTTAACGTTTGCTTGCGCCGTGATCAAAATAGACGCAATATTGTTATGTAGCTGATTCTTACCGTTCAACTTCCAAACCGAGCAGTTCAGTGCAGAACGCTTCGACCTGGGGACGCTGGTTGCGCCAGGGAAGTTCGATCCAGGGATGTCCACCACTCGAGGAAGTCAGATAACCACAGTGGGTCAAAACAAGTTCGACACAGTTGGGGGCGCGGCGTGACCACTCTTCTCGATTCGACGCTGGAGGTTCGCTGCGTGCAGTACCGGCGTAAATTCCACCTGCCCGCATCGATCGACCCGACCTCTCGCCGCATTTTGCTGCACATCGGCACACACTATGGCGCGATCACGATGCCCGCCGATCTCGGCGCGCGCGTGCAACAGCGGCTCGAACAGGCCGAGATCGCGGGACCGGTCGTCGATCATCCGCGCGCCAAGCGCTGGACCTTCCTCACCGGGCCGTACCGGCCGGAGGCGCTCACCGCGGCGGTGTCCGCCGAGTTGTTCCGGATGTACGCGACCGTCGCGTGCACCGGCAGCGAGGTCGTCCTGCCCTCGCCGGACGACGAGCACACCGGCTACCGCACCTGGATCCGGCCGCCGGAAGCCGCGACGTCGCGCCCGCCGCTCACCGCGGTGATCGAAGCGACCCGCGCGGTCGGAGCTCGCAAAACGCCTGCGCTGTAACCGAATTCAGGGATCAGCCGACGAGGAAAGACCGGGCGGTGCCGCGGCTCAGACGGCGCCGACCGAACGACCTCGACCGATATGACCGACTGATACGACAGCGCCGACAGACGCTGTGACCGTTCTCAGCCGGCGCGCACCGCAGCGGCTTGCCTGCGCAGCGCCTCGACCGTGGCACCGGGATCTGCCGTGTTGTAGACCGCCGAACCCGCGACGAAACAGTCGATGCCCGCTTCGGCTGCCGCCTCGATGGTGTCGGCGTTGATGCCGCCGTCGATCTCGACGAGCAACCGCAGCTCGCCCGCGTCGACAAGCCTGCGGACGATGCGGGCCTTCTCCAGCACGCTGGCGATGAACGATTGACCGCCGAAACCGGGCTCCACGCTCATCACCAGCAGCGTGTCGAAGTCCTTCAGAATCTCCAGGTACGGCTCGATCGGCGTATTCGGCTTCACCGACAGGCCCGCCTTCGCGCCGGCCGCGCGAATATCGCGCGCCACCGCAACCGGGTCATCGGTCGCCTCCGCGTGAAACGTCACATTGTGTGCACCCGCCTCCGCGTACGGCGGCGCCCAGCGACCCGGGTTGTCGATCATCAGATGGCAGTCCAGCGGAATGTCGGTCGCCTTCAACAGGCTTTCCACGACGGGCAGCCCCAACGTCAGGTTCGGCACGAAATGCGCGTCCATCACATCGACGTGCAACCAGTCGGCGGTCGCCACCTTCTGTGCCTCGTCCGCGAGGTGCGCGAAGTCGGCGGAGAGGATGGAGGGAGCGATCATGGGGGCGGCCGGGCGCGCATAAGTCGGGGTGGACACAACGCCGCAGTCTATCGGTAGTGAGGGTTGTCCAGCGCCGGAGTGGGTAGCCTGCATAGGGTGATCAACATATCGGCGGAACAGGGGCTGTACAGCACCCCGGTGGAGATTCGGGTGGCCGCATCGGTCACACAGCTGCCCATCGTTCGTGGGCTCGCCGAAACTCTCGTCCTACTAAGCGATTTCACGCTGGACGAGGTCGCCGACATTCGGCTTGCCGTCGACGAGGTCTGCTCGACACTGATCGCTGTCGCCGGACCCGACACCAGCCTGAACTGTCGATTCACCGTCGGGGAGACCGAGCTGCTGGTCCGGGTCAGTGGCATCGCCGCCAAGGCGGGCTTACCCGATCAGCGCAGTTTCGGCTGGCACGTGTTGCGTACGCTCACCGATGAGGTGCAGGCGACGCAGGATTCGTTCGATTCGTCAGTTTCCGGATATCCGACGACGGTCGAGTTCCGTCGGGTCCGGGGGAAAGCGTAGTGGCAGACGAGGACACCGTGTTCGAGCCCGAGCGAGACGACAGCGATACCGTCACAGCGGATGCCGGGGACGGCACCGAGGACGCGGAGAGCGTCACCGAGGATGCGGAGAGCGTCACCGAAGCAGACGCTGCGGAGGAAACCGAAACCCTGGAGGCCGTAAGGACGGTCGCCAGTTACGACGACCTCGGGTTGCTCTTCGGGCAGTTGCGTTCGACTACGCCTGGCACGGCGCGGCACACCGCTCTGCGCGCCGAATTGATCAGCCGTTGCATTCCGCTGGCCGATCACATCGCGCGCAAATTCAGTGGGCGCGGTGAGCCGTTCGACGATCTCACACAGGTGGCACGCGTCGGATTGGTGCACGCGGTCGACCGTTTCGACGTGGAACGCGGTTCCAACTTCCTGTCGTTCGCGGTGCCGACCATCATGGGCGAGGTCCGTCGCTACTTCCGCGACAACACCTGGGCGATGCGAGTGCCGCGGCGGGTCAAGGAAACTCACCTGCGCATCGGCGCGGCGATCGATGCGCTGTCGCAGCGCCTCGGCCGATCGCCGACCGCGAAGGAGATCGCCGCCGAACTCGACGTCGACCCGGACGAGGTGACCCAGGCGGTCATCGCGGGCAACGCCTATCAGCCCAGTTCCATCGACGCGGCCACGCTCGGCCGCGACACCGACGCCTCGCTGCTGGACACCCTCGGCGAGGAGGAGACCCAATTCGACCGGGTCGAGGAGTATGTCGCGATTCGCCCGCTGCTGGCGGGCCTGCCCGAACGCGAACGCCGGATCCTCACCATGCGGTTCTTCGAATCCATGACGCAGACCCAGATCGCCCAGCAGATGGGCATCTCGCAGATGCACGTGTCCCGCATCCTCGCGAAAACCCTTGCTCGGCTGCGGGATCAATCCAGCCGGGAATAGTGCAGCTCAATCCGGTTGCGGTGCACGCTGTTTGCGGATCTTCGCCGGAGCGGTGAGCCACCATGCGGCGTCGAGCAATTCGCGAAGCTGCTCGGGATCGACCTTGTCCAGGTCGATGAGAATGTAGCCGTAACCGTCGTAGTGCGGTGTCGTGTAGAACGCCGGGTCGCCGGACGCGAGCAGGGCTGCTTTCTCGTCGAGGTCGCAGGCCAACGCCAGACCACCCTCGGCCTCGTCCCGCAGGCGGCCGAATCCTTTGCCCCCGACCTTCAGGGCCGGGCTGCGCCACCAGGTCGATTCCTCGACGGCAGGCAGCTCGGTTGCGAGGGCGACCACGTCTTGCCACGTCAGAGCCATGTGGTCAGTGTGCAGGAGGAGGTCGTTGCGGGATTGGACGAATGGAATCCGACGCGATTCGCGGGGTGGGATCGAGGTCCTCGGACTCCGCCGGCAGCCCGCGTCTTTGCACGACGCGGGCTGGCGGGCGCTGGCTATTCGCCCCAAGGAGACACACCGGCGGTCAGCAGTTCCAGCTCGGTGACGCCGGTGGCCTGGCGCTCTTTGAAGAGCAGACTGCCGAGGGAGAAGATCGGGGCGCTGGCCGCCGAGCGGCGGGCGTGGTCGACGATCGCGTCGGTGAGCACCTTCACCATGTTCAACCGCGGGTAGGCCGCGTGGATCGCCTCCTGGTATTCGTCGGTGACCTCCGCGTTGTACCCGATGTCCATCTTGCTGCCCTCTGCCGTCAGATACGGCAGCAGACCGCATCGCTCGGCAATGCCCTCCGAGGTGTGAAAGGCGATCGCTTCCCACACCCGATCGACGTCGACGGCCGGCAACCCGTGCGTGGTCAGCAGCGCCGCGGCCATATCCGCGCCTTCGACTTCGAACCGCGCCTTACCCGGCGCCCGCTTCCCGGTCCCGAGGTCGTGCAGCACCGAGGCCACGAACACCAACTCGCGGTCGTACTCCGGGTCGTCGATCAGCCCTCGATGCTTGGCAAGCAGTTCAGCGAACAGGAAGCTACGCACACTGTGGTTGACGATCGGCTCCGGCAGGGAGCTCCACACGATCGCCATAACCGCATCGGCGAGCGAGCTGGACGGCAGATCCAGGGAGAATTCCATGGCGGCGAGAGTATTCGCCCGCGGCGCCGATTCCCGGAGTCAACCACGCCGTGTCGCACCACCGATCCCACTAGCCGACCGCCATAGCCATGGCTATCCCCGAGTAATACCGGCTTTCCGGATCCCCCGTCAGACGTGATACTCGGCGTGGCGGCCGGTGAGATCCCGGATGGCATCGCCGGAATTCCACTGTGCTCGCGCCTCTCATAATGGCTGTATTTTGTTGCGCGGCAGGCTGACCGAAACTGTTATCGTGTGCCGCCCAACAGTCGCGACTACCTGGTCGGTACTGCTGCCCTGCGCTTGGTCGACGATCGGCCTGGTCGACGGTCGCCAGGACCGAAAGGTCATCCGTAGTGCGAGAAGGGATTTACTCGTATGAGCCCGTTTCGGCGTGTGCTGGAACGCACGGTCCTGCTCGGCGCGACCGTAAGCATGATCGCAATGAACTCCTATGGCGTCTATGCGAATTCGGAACCAACGGAATCGGGTCGCGCAGAGGTCATGCAGGCGTTGGATGCCGTGGTGCGGGCAGGGGTGCCCGGAGTTCAGGTCGTGGTCAGCGAGCAGGGGCGGGACTGGACGGCCGCTGCGGGCGTCGGCGATATCGCCACCGGTGCCCGATTCCCCGACGACGGGCGGGTCCGGATCGGCAGCGTCACCAAGTCGTTCACGGCCACGGTACTGCTGCAACTGGTCGCCGAGGGGAAGGTGGAACTCGACGTTCCGGTGGAGCGATACCTGCCCGGCGTGCTGCCGGGCAACGGTAACGACAGCATCCTGGTACGGAACTTGTTGCAGCACACCAGCGGTCTGGCTAGCCACACCGATCTGCCCGCCCCGGAGACGGGCGAGATTCTGAACCGGTGGCGACGGTTCGACACCGCCGATCTCGTCCGCCGGGTACTGGCGTTGCCGCCGCACTTCGCGCCGGGCGCGCAGGCGGAATACAACAACATCAACTACCTGATCGCTGGATTGGTGATCGAGCGGGTGACCGGGCAGCCTGTGGACGTGGCGATCACGCGCCGCATCATCGAGCCGCTCGGGCTGCAGGCGACCTACTATCCGGCGGCCGGTGAAACCGCGCTGCGCGGACCGCATCCGTCGGGGTATCTCGAATTCAGCAATCAGCACATCGAGTACACCGATATGGACACGTCCCTCTACGGAGCGGCGGGCGCGATGGTGTCGACCGGTGCCGAGGTGAACCGGTTCTTCACCGCTCTGCTCGGCGGAAAGCTTTTACCGCAAGCACAATTGGACGAGATGAAGCGCAGCCTTGTGCCGCTGACCAACCGAAACAACAGGCCGTACGGCCTCGGTCTCGCCCCCAGATCGGTGTCATGCGGCAAGGAGGTGTGGGGAAGCAGCGGCACAGTCCCGGGTTTCACCACGTACAACGGCGTCACCTCCGACGGCCGTGCGGTGGTGGTGACGCTCAACCAGACGGCCGTCGACAGCAGTCCGCACACCGACAACGCGATGATGAAGGCGTTCGAGACCGCGATGTGTGCCGCGTCCTGACCGCAGGCCCCACGGCGCGCCTGCCCGAGGTCATGCTGTGGATCGACACTGACCTCGACGAAAACTGCTCTGCCACAACATGCTCGACCGCGGATGAGCGCTTGTCACCGAAACCGTTCGCAACGCCGCCGGGCCGGTGGTTGCCAGCCGCCTCGGAGACGGCGCTCGGTAGTCACAGCATGCGGCTGTGACTACCGACGCGCTCTCGGTGTACCGCGGGTCACGGCTTGCGAAGAGCGGCCATGAACATCGCGTCGGTGCCGTGGCGGTGTGGCCACAGTTGGACGGTGGGACCGTCGCCGATATCGGTGACGCCGGGGAGGAGCTCCCTGGTGTCCAGCTGTTCCGCGCCGGTGCGGCGGACGGCGTCGGCAACGACGGCCACCGTTTCCGGAAGGTGCGGGGAGCAGGTGGAATACAGGAGAACCCCGCCGGGGCGCAGGAGATCCCATGCGGCGGTGAGTAATTCGCGTTGCAAGGTGACGAGCTCGGCGACGTCGGCGGGGGTGCGACGCCAGCGCGCTTCGGGTCGGCGGCGGAGCGCGCCGAGGCCGGTGCACGGAGCGTCGACCAGGATGCGGTCGTAGCCGGGAGTCAGGCCGCTGGTGCGGCCGTCGGTCACATGCACGTCGACGGGCAGGCCGTTGACGGACTTGCGGACGAGTTCGGCGCGGTGTTCGGCAGGTTCGACGGCGTCGACGCGGTAACCGTCGATTCCTGCGAGTGCGCCGAGGAGTGCGGCCTTTCCGCCCGGTCCGGCACACAGGTCGAGCCAGCGCCCGCCGTCTGGTCCGTTGAGTGGCGCGCGGGTCAGCGCGAGCGCCACCAGTTGGCTGCCTTCGTCCTGCACGCCCGCCATACCGTCGCGCACCGGTTCGAGTTTGCCTGGGTCGCCGCCGTCGAGGTAGACCGCGTAGGGCGACCATCTGCCTTCTTCACCGCCGGTCACCAGCGCTAATTCCTCGGCGGTGATGTCGCCGGGCCGAGCAACCAGATGCACGGCAGGGCGCGCGTCATCGGCGGCCAGCGCATCGTGCAACTCCCCCGCCCGCGCACCGAGCGCATCGGCGAACGCCTGCGCGATCCACACCGGGTGCGCGAACTCGAAAGCCAACCGCCCCACCGGATCCCGCGGCGCCAACGCCTCGACCCACTCCTCGACGGTCTTCTCCCCTGCACGCCGCAGCACCGCGTTCACGAATCCCGCTTTGCCCGCACCGAACTCGGTGCGCGCCAACGCCACCGAGGTGTCCACCGCCGCGTGCGCCCCGATCCGAGTCCGCAGCAGCTGATACGCCCCGAGCCGCAACACATCCAGCAACGGCCCGTCGATCTCCGCGATCGGCCGCCCCGCCCCCGCCTCGATCACCGCATCGAGCAACCCGAGCGACCGGCACGCCCCGTACGCCAGCTCGGTCGCCAACGCCGCATCGCGCCCGGAAATCCGCCGATCCTTCAGCAGCCCAGGCAGCACCAGGTTCGCGTAAGCATCCCGCTCCCGCACCGCCCGCAGCACATCCCGCGCCACCAACCGAGGACCATCACCCTCCTCCGCCCCACCACGCCCCCGCGCAGCCCCGACCCCCCGATCCTTCGCCACCCCACCCCGTTTCGCCGCAACAGCCCCCCGCCCCGCACTCCGATCAGCCGAACGCGACCCACCCTGCGCCGAACGCTGATCCGAATCCGAACGCCCCTGGCCCGCTCCGCCCGAACCGGCCCGATCACCCGAACGCGAATCACCCTGCGCCGAACGCTGACCCGAGCCCGAGCGACCCTGACCCGCAGTACCCGAACCGGCCCGCGCCGAACGCTGACCCGCCGCCTCATCCCGTGGGCCGCTCACTCGACCACTCTGCGCCGAGCCGGAACGCCCCGAAGAGCGATCGGCCGAACGTGAACCACCCTGCGCGGAGCCCTGACTCGCTGCGCCGGACTTGCCATTGCGCGGCCGATCGGCGCGCACGAAACGATCGCTTGTGTTGCCGGACCGCGAATTGTCGCCTCGGGCATCCTGTGCGGGGCGCTGACTTCCCCCTGAGCGTCGATCAGTCGACCGGGAACTGCCCTGTGCGGAGCGTTGATTGGCGTTGTCGGGTCGACCACTGGCCGCCCGACCACCCTGTGTGGCGCGCTGGCTCTCGGCGCCGGACCGGCGGACCGCATCGGTCCGTCCACCGGCGTTCGCACCGCGTGCAGATTGCCCCGCGCGGGCAGCGCCCTTTCGGACACCGTTCGCACGCCCGGCATCGGCGGTGCGATCACTGCCAGAACCGCGGGACTCGTTGCCGCGCTTGTCCTCCGGGGACGTCATGCGACCACCACACCGGAGTCGGCGCCAACCTGGTCGATCAACGCCATCGTGCGCCGTGCTGTCATGCTCCACCACTCTCGTTGGGGTCGCGGCGCATCGCCACGGACAAAGGTTTGCGTGTCCAGCACCAGGCCCACCGCACAACTGCGGGCGCCGGCTAGCTGCGCCGAGAGACGGCGTCGGCCCGAACCGGCCGCACGGTCACCGCTGGCGGCGGCGACACCGCGCCGCGTAGCTGAACTCCCCCGCGGTGCGGTCGCCGACACTGCACACGACACACGCCCAGCAATCGCGCACGCCGCCGAACTCTGCGCCCGAGTTGGGTATTGCCGACGATCGAGGATCGTCACGCGAACACCGCACCAGGCTGCAGTCGGGCGCCGCGAGCCCAGTCGAGCGCTGCCATCATCCGTTTTCCTTGCGGCTGAACCTGGTTCAGGCGCAGGGCGGTGGTGGCGGTACCGACGTAGACGCCGGATTTGCGGACCTCGATGGTCCAGGCGGGGAGTTCTTCTTCGACCATTTCGGCCGGGCCGAGTTTCAGGCGGTGGCCGTCGATCTCGGTCCAGGCGCCGGGAGCCGGGGTGACCGCGCGGATTCGGCGGCTGATGGCCAGTGCGGGCTGATCCCAGCGGATGTGCGCGGCCTCGGCGGTGACCTTCGGCGCATGCGAGACACCGTCGGTGGACTGTGGAACCGCGTGCAGCGTCCCATCTTCCACGCCGTCGAGCGTCGTCTCGAGCAGCCGGGCGCCGCTGTCGGCGAGCCGTTCGAGCAGCCCGCCTGCGGTGTCGGTGACAGCGATCTTCTCGGTCACCGTGCCGAAGACCGGACCGGTGTCGAGCCCGGCCTCGATCAAGAAGGTGGCGGCGCCGGTGATCTCGTCGCCCGCATTGATCGCGGCCTGCACCGGCGCCGCACCGCGCCAGGCAGGCAGCAGCGAGAAGTGCAGGTTGATCCAGCCGAATCGAGGAATGTCGAGCACGCGTTGCGGCAGCAGCGCGCCGTACGCGACGACCGGGCAGCAGTCCGGCGCCAATGCCGTGAGCTGCTCGATGAATTCGGGCTCGGCGGGGCGGCGCGGCGTCAGCACGGGGATGCCGTGCTCGTCGGCCAGCAGCCCGACCGGCGACCTCGTCACCTTGCGCCCGCGGCCTGCGACGGCGTCGGGCCTGGTCACCACGGCGATCACCTCGTGCCGTGTGGAGGCAAGGAGCCGCCGCAGCGACGGCACAGCAGGCTCAGGGGTGCCCGCGAAGACTATGCGCATCAGCGGCCCTGCCCGAACGGTCCCGGCTGGCCGGTGCGGCTGACCGACCGCGACTGCCGCACCGTCACTCCCGCACTGAACCAACCGGATTCGCGAATGGTCCGCATCGCGTCCTTGCGCGCCGCCGGATCCAGCCGATCGATGAACAGCACACCGTCGAGGTGATCGGTCTCATGCTGCACACACCGCGCCA
Organism: Nocardia altamirensis NBRC 108246; assembly: GCF_001612685.1. Classification (GTDB taxonomy): domain Bacteria; phylum Actinomycetota; class Actinomycetes; order Mycobacteriales; family Mycobacteriaceae; genus Nocardia; species Nocardia altamirensis. Next base: position 36,784 of record NZ_BDAY01000087.1, on the reverse strand, counting down.
ACAACCCTTCGGCGGTGAATTCGACTGGGGCGCCGTGCATGTCGACGCCGGTCGCGCGCACACGCAGCGCTCGTCTGGTGTCGTAGCGCACGCCGGGGATGGACAGGCACCCTTCCGGGCCGACCTGCTCTTCGTCGCCGATGACTTCCCACCGCGGGTTCACCAGGTGCCCGGCGGCGTCATGAGTGTCGTACACGAAAACACGCAACCCCACTCCGATCTGCGGCGCCGCCATGCCGACACCACCGTCGTCGTGCATGGTGTCGGTCAGGTCGGTCACCAGCTGCTGCAGTTCCCTGTCGAATTCGGTGACCTCGGCCGCGCGAGCACGCAGAACGGGGTCGCCGAACAGGCGAACAGGCTGAATGGTCACGGCAAACTCCCGGAAGCGGACGAACACGGTCGTCTCATTCTAGTGAGACGACCGAATGTCCCCGATCCACCAGTCATCACCTGGTAAAACTCGAGTGCGGTCGGGCGGGGTGATACTCCCCCGCCCGGCTGCCCACGCGCAACCGACCCTCAGCTCCGCCGCAGGTCGATCACCTCGATCACGCCACACGCATGTCGCCGCGGTGCGTTCTCGATTCACGAATTCCCGGCGATGATCACCTCGGGGATACCCGTGCCGAGCATCACCGGCCTGCACACCGGTGCAGGCGCGGTCGGGTCGAGCACGGTGAGCAGCAACTCCTGCACGAACGCGTCGTACACCATGTGGAAGTGCCCGGTCAGGTTGATCGCGCAGCGGTCCTGCAGCGTGATGTTCTCCGCGCCGGGCCCACGCAGGGCGATGTTGCTGAACGGCTGGATCATCTCGTCGACCCGGCTGCCGATCGTCACATACTTCGGGCCTGGCACGGTGTCACCGCCCGCGTTGAGTTCGAGCATGATCGGCGACCCTTCCGCCTGCTGCACCGCCGCCACCGAGGTCACCCTGGCGAACGCCTGCATGCCGCCGGGCACCGCGTTCACGACCGGCACCAACCCGTACATCACGCCGCCGTAGCTCGGCGACGCGAGGCCGACCCACTGTCCGACCTTCGGCGCGCCGCCGAGCTTGTTGACGTAGTACCGCGTTACCGTGGCGCCCTGCGAAAACCCGACGAGGTCGACCTGGGTCGCACCGGTCGCGGCGAGCACCTGGTCGACGAACGCGCCGATCTGATGCGCGCTGAGCACGACATCTTCGGTGCCGTAACTGTCGGCCGCAGGCTTACCCCCGTAGTTGAGCGCGAAGACACAGAACCCGGCCGCGGCCAGCTGCGGCGCGATCGCCGAATAGTCCGAGTACGCGGACGAGTCGGTGCCGTGTGCGAGCACCACCGGCCGTGGCCGCGCGGCGCTCGGCACGCACCCGAAGTTGTTGGTGCCCAACGGAGCCACGTCACTGTGGTTCTTCTGATACTGCGCGGCGGCCATGTGGTCGGTCTGCACCGGACCGATCCGGGTCGGCACCTCGGGCGGTCGATATCCAGCGGGCGCGGCGTGCGCTACCCCGGAGCCGAGCATGACGACTCCGGTCAGCGCAACAAGCCACACCGCCCGCCTAAACTGTGAATATCCCCAACCCCAAAGACCACGAGACTGTCGCATCTCACAATGATCTCCCGAACCCGGTTCAAATGTGCACCCCGACGCGGCATTTCACCCGCCGTTACTTTTCGGGGGTCTCGTCTTCGGCGAGAATTCGGTAGAGGGACTTCCTGGTCTCGGTGAGCAGTTCCGCCGCTCGTGCCGCCTGCGCCGGAGTGCCCGCCGCCGCGACCTGTGCGACCGCGCCCATCAGCTGGCCGACGAGCGAACGCAGGTCCATGGCCTGGGTTCCGACGTCTTCCTTGACGTCCGCCCACGGGTCGCCCAGTTCGTCCTTGTGTTCGGTGACGTAGGCGGTACCCGCCTCGGTCAGTTGCGCGGTCTTGCGACCGGCCACCTTCTCGATGAGCACCAGGCCCTCGTCTTCGAGCTGCGCGAGCGCGGGGTAGATGGATCCCGGGCTCGGACGCCAGACGTCGTCGCTGCGCTCACGGATTTGCTGGATGAGTTCGTAGCCGTGCATCGGCCGCTCGGTGAGCAGCAGCAATACCGCAGCCCGCACGTCGCCGCGCCGACCTCGGCCACCGCGGCCACGGCCGCGACCGAAGCCACCGGGCCCGAAGCCGGGTCCGAAACCTGGACCGAAGCCACCGGGCCCGAAATCGGGTCCGTGGCCGTACCTTCCGCCACGGCGGAACCGCTGCCGCGGATCGAAATCCTCGTGACCGGCCCAGCCGCGGCGTCCGCGCCGTCCGAATTCGCGTTGTTCTTGGTTTTCCATGTCAGCCTCCTCAGGCTCTCGTGTTCGTTTCATGTTATCGACGATATATCGGCAATGCATCTAACGCAAGAGGATGTTCGAAATTTTCGGCGTGCCCACGGCGCTACCTGCGCTACCTTGTGGTCAGCAGCGACAGTCGGGGGTATGCGATGAGCGACAGTGGCCATGCCCGCGCCATCGATCGAGTCCACGCCCTGTTCCAGGACGTGCTCGCGCACGGTCTACGCGCCGACGCAGTGTCCGGGGCGACGAATGCCGAGATCGACGGCATGGCGGTGGCGCAACAAGCGGCAGCCGTTCCGGCGGCGCTGCGCGAGATCCTGCGGCTCATCGGCTACGACCGAGGGCCGTACTTCGGCGACGGAAGCGCCTTCGGCGTAGAGCTCCGCCTCGACGAGAAGAGCATGGCGCTGGAATTCTTCGATGAGATCGCCGCGCCACCGGCCGAATTCCGGGACCCAGAAGGCATGTTGGTGCTGCACTACCACGGCGGATACCAGGTCTGCGTGCTCGACGGCGCCGACCTCGACGATCCCGATCCCCCGGTGTGGCTGCTCCGCGAGGACGGCGAGCTGGCCCGGCTGTGGTCGACGACGACCGAATGGTTCTCCGGCGTCTGTGCCGAGGTCAAAAGCAGGGTCGACCAGCTGGGCCTGGCGCGGCACCAGTCGGACCTCGACTGGGCCGCGTACTTCTGCTGACAGTCAGCTCCGAATCAGAAGACCGGGGTGGTGCGACCGCTCAGCTCGCACAGGTTGCCGAAGGTCTTGCGCCAGTCCACCTGCTTGCCCTGCCAGGTGCCGGTCGCCGCACCGGTCACCGGCTCGTAGACCTGAGCGCACACCGCGCCGGGATCACCGGGCAGCTTGTCGAAGTCACCGCCGACAGCGGTCAGCGCGGCACACGCCGCCTCCGCGTTCTTGTGATCACCGCCGGTGGGTTCACAGGTCAGCGTGACTTGGGTCGGGGTCGAGTTCGGCGCTGCCGGAGTGACAGTGAGCGTCAAGACAGACTTGGCCGTCGACTTGGCATCGTCTTTGTTGTCGCTGGAACATGCCGTCGCGAAACCGAGTGCGACGACCGCAAAGCACACGGTCGCGAAGATGCGGCGGAGCGAGGAGATCGTCATCGGCACAGTTAATCACGAGCAAAAGCGCAACGCCCGATTGTGCGCGGCGCGTGGCGCGGTCAGTAGAAACCACGGGCGGCGCGGTCAGCCGATGTCGACCGGGTCGATCTGCACGCGGAGCGGAGCATCGGATCGGTGCGTGCTGCGGATGGCTTGACTGGTGGTGAGGGCGCGGGCCAGCGCGTTGCCGGATTTGCGGTCGACGCGCAGCAGCATGCGCTCGACCTCGGCGGGGGAATCGCCCGAGGAGAAGGGCTTGCGGGCGCCGACCGGGAGCGGGACCGGGCCGAGCACGTCGACGGCGTCGGGAAGGGTTGTGGCGGAGAGCAACTCGGCAATGGAATCGGTAGTGCCATCGATCGCCGCCAAGCGGACGGCCGGCGGAAAGCCGACCTCGGTGCGGGCGGCGAGTTCGGCGCTCGCATGCCAGACCGGGTCCCAGCGGAGCAACGCCTGAACGGTAGGGATGGTCGGTTCGGCCATCACGATGACCTGGCCGTGCGTGCGGACCAGGGTGGCCGCGGTCATCCAGCGGCGCAACGCGTCTTCGGCGGCGCGCAGGTCGGCGCGGCCGAGCAGCGCCCAGCTGTCGAGGAGCAGAGCAACACCGTAGCCACCGGGCAGCACGGGTTCGGCGCCGACGGTGGCGACCACGACCTGCGGGCCGGGCGGCACGGTGTCGAGCATGGCGCCGCCGCCGGAACCGCGGATCGGCACGCCGGGGAAGGCGCGGCCGAGTTCCTCGGCGGTGCGGATGGCGCCGATCACCACTGCGCGCAAGGCACGCGAACCGCAGGACGGGCAGCGGAACGCCGCCTCGGTGATGCCGCACCATCGGCAGCTCGGGCTGTGCGCGGCGTCCTGCGATTCCTGGTGTCGCGCACGACCATCCGGAAGGGCGAGCGGGCCGTTGCACCGCCGACACCGCGCAGGTGTCCGGCATTTCGTGCAGGCAAGCGATGGAATGTAGCCGCGCCGCGGCACCTGCACCAAGACGCCCGCGCCTTCCTTCAGCGCACTGCGCGCGGCACGGAACGCGGTCTCGGGGATACGAACCGCGCGGGCGATCGGATCGCGTTCCAACGCGGCATCACTGTCGCCCGGCGCGCTGATCCGCGGTGACGCCGCACGCACCACCGCCCGGTCTGCGACGAGATCGTGCGCCCACCCGCTCTCCACCACCGCCTGGATCTCCGCGGTCCTGGCGAACCCGGCCGCGACGAACGCGGCCCCCGTCTCGTGCGAGCGCAGCATCGCCACCTCGCGCGCGTGCGGATACGGCGCTCGCGGCTCGGCGTAGGTATCGTCCCCGTCGTCCCATATCGCCATCAGCCCAAGATCTTTGGCGGGCGCGAACACCGCGCTCCTGGTGCCGACCACCACCCGCGCCGTCCCACGCAGCACCGCGAGCCACCGCCGATACCGCGCGGCAGGACCGAGCCCCGCCGACAGCCCGACCGCCGAATCCCCCACCAGCCGATCACATTCCGCCAGCACCCGGTCGAGGTCCCGCTGATCCGGCACCATCAGAATCGCACTGCGCCCCTGCGCAACCACCGCCGCCGCCAGCTCCGCCAACCGCCGCGCCCAATCCTCCCCCGGCAACGCCTGCCAAGCCGCCCGCGGCCCCTTCCTTGTCGCCAGCGCCGTCATGAACGCCGCACCATGCAGATACCGCCCCCACGGCGCCAGATCAAACGAAACCAACGGCTCCTCGTCACCGTGAGCAAGCGCCTGCGACCCCGCGCCTACCGAATCCCCCTCGCCCAGAGCCGGATCCGATCCCACCGTGTCCATACCCGGCGACCCCACGCCCACCAAATCACCCTCGGGCCCATCAACACGGTCAGCATCCGCCGAATCAACTTCGTCGCCAGCGGAATCCGCGCCCGCGGGATCCGCGTCGGGCACAGCACCCGATGGTCCGAGCGGGCCACTCCACTTCTCGACAGCGCCGTCAGCGGGAGCCGAAGCGACCGAATCCGCGTCCCCGCCAACAGAACTCGACGGTCGCACGCCAGACTCCGCCGTCGCCGCGCCACCAACATCCGACGACTCGGACAGGCCAGCCCCCATTCCTGCAGGGCCATCAGCGCGAGCCGCATCCACCGAATCAACCTCGCCGCCAGCGCGACCCGTGTCAGGCACAGCGCCAACGCCCGATGGTCCGACCGGGCCACTCCGCTTCTCGGCGGCGCCGTCAGCAGGAGCCGCGTCGAGCGAATCAGCGTCCCCACCACCGGGACCGGGGGTTGGAGGGGCCATCTCGACCATCGGCTCCGCCGCAGTGCCCACAGCGGGTACCACAGGCGGTCCACTCCGATCCCCGACCGCGCCCCCAGCAACGGCCGACTCCGCCGAATCAGCTTCGCTAGCAGGGGAATCCGCATCCACGGATGTGGAGGCGGCAGGTTGCGACCGGGTCGGCGCATCCGTATCGGGCGACTCTGGAAGGTCTCCCGGCCTTTCTGCGGGATCAACCTCGGGCTCTCGAGTCGAATCGAGTTCGATGTCAGCAGGTTTCACCCGGCGCGGCGCTTTCGCAACCGACGATGCGCGCGGGTCGTCTCCTACGGAATTCGCCGGATCCGACGGGCTGGTCGTCGAATCTTCTTCCTCCGCACCGGAATCCCCCGCCTTCTTCTTCGACCCGCCGGTCTCGGTGCGGGCGTGGCGTGGCGGGATCGCCAGGCGCAGGACGTCGGCGCGGGTGCCCGCGTACCGAGCCGCCACTATCGTGGCGAGTTTCGCGATCTCGGGGGTGAGGACGCGTTCGCCGGAGACGACGCGTTCGAGTTTGACCAGTTTCCCGCCGTGGTCGCTGTGGGTGCGGCGTTCCAGGAGGTAGCCGTCGATCAGCCGCCCTGCGAAGCGGACTCGGACTCGGACTCCGGGCTGGGCGACGGCGTCCAGGTCGGGCGGAACCAGGTAGTCGAAGTCGCGGTCGAGGTGGGCCGGAGACAGCAAAGGGAGCACCCGAGCGATCGGGTGCTCCATTGCCGTTTCCTCGGTCCGGCCGCCACCCACAGGCAGTTCCCCCTGGGTGGCGGGGGTGTCCGCCGCGGGTTCGTTCACTCTGTGACGCTGAACCGCATCAGTCGCCTACAGGCCGACGGCCGCGCGCAGCTTGTCCGCGCGCATCTGGCGCGGCCTCCCACGGCAGGTCGACGTACGCAAGCCGGCCGACGCACTACAGGCCGACGGCCGCACGCAGCTTGTCCGCGCGGTCCGTGTGCTCCCACGGCAGGTCGACGTCGGTGCGGCCGAAGTGGCCGTACGCGGCGGTCGGTGCGTAGATGGGGCGCAGCAGGTCCAGGTCGCGGATGATCGCGCCGGGGCGGAGGTCGAAGACCTCGGCGATGGCCGACGAGATGCGCGCCGGGTCGACCTTCTCGGTGCCGAAGGTCTCGACGAACAGGCCGACGGGCGCCGACTTGCCGATCGCGTACGCCACCTGCACCTCGACCCGGTCGGACAGCCCGGCCGCGACGACATTCTTGGCGACCCAACGCATCGCGTAGGCAGCGGAGCGGTCCACCTTCGACGGATCCTTGCCGGAGAATGCACCACCACCGTGGCGAGCCATGCCGCCGTAGGTGTCGACGATGATCTTGCGTCCGGTCAGGCCCGCGTCACCCATCGGCCCGCCGAGCACGAACTTGCCGGTCGGGTTGACCAGCAGCCGGATGTTCGAGGTGTCCAGGCTCGGCAGCTCCAGGTCGGCGAGCACCGCGTCGACCACCTTCTCCCGAATGTCCGGTGCGAGAAGGTTGTCCAGGTCGATGTCGGCCGCGTGCTGGGTCGAGATGACGACCGTGTCGAGCCGAACCGGACGGTCTCCGTCGTATTCGATGGTGACCTGAGTCTTGCCGTCGGGCCGCAGGTACGGCAGCACGCCCGATTTACGAACCTCGGTGAGCCTGCGCGACAAGCGATGTGCGAGCGCAATCGGCAGCGGCATCAGTTCCGGAGTGTCGGTGGTGGCATAACCGAACATCAGGCCCTGGTCGCCCGCGCCCTGCTTCTCGATCTCGTCGTCGGAACCGCCGACGCGCGCCTCGTGCGAGGTGTCGACACCCTGCGCGATATCCGGCGACTGCGCACCGATCGCGATATTCACACCGCAGGAATTACCGTCGAATCCCTTTGCCGACGAGTCATATCCGATTTCCAGGACCTTTTCCCGAACGATCCGGGGAATATCGGCGTACGCCGACGTGGTGACCTCACCTGCGACATGGACCTGACCGGTCGTGACGAGGGTTTCCACCGCGACACGGCTGCGCGGGTCTTCCGCGAGCAGGGCATCGAGAATGGAATCGCTGATGGCATCACAGATCTTGTCCGGGTGACCTTCGGTCACGGACTCACTGGTGAATAGCCGGCTGCCGGACGTGCGCACAGTTTTTCCCTCTCCCTCAACGGGTTGTTCGTGTCGAATTGCGACAGTAACGTGCTGCTGCTACCGCACAACCCTTCATCTCAGACTATGGCAAGTCGCCGACACGCTGGCCCCCGAGAGATCTCTATCTCAGACAGCTCGCCCTGAATGGCATCGGGGACCACGGCATCGACGACGGGGTCATTGGGAATTATCCCAGCACTGCAATGGATTTCAGTTCAACAACGGCCCGAGCGCGTCGAGTACCCGACTGGCGAGCAGTGCCTTCGACCCGTGGTCGAGTGCCTGCTCGGTGCCGTCCGCACCTAACAGCCAGCCATCGTTGGTGTCGACCTCGAACGCCTTGCCGTCGCCGACCGCGTTGACCACGAGCAGGTCACACCCCTTGCGGGCCAGTTTGGCCCGCGCGTAGGTGAGCACGTCGCCGTGTTCGTCGCCGGTCTCGGCGGCGAATCCGACGATCGCGGTGCCGCTCAGCTGTCCGTCGCGGCGTGCCTGCACCAGACCGGCCAGGATGTCGGTGGTCTTGGTCAGCGCGATGACGTCGGGTTCACCCGCGCCCTTCTTGATCTTGGCGGCGGCCACGTCGGTCGGCCGGAAATCGGCGACCGCCGCTGCCATGATCACCGCGTCCGCGCCGACGGCGTGCTTGTCGACCGCGGTCTTGAGCTGCTCGGCGGTGGTGATGTGCACCAGATCGACGGCAGCGGGCGCGGCCATCTCGATCGTGTTGCCCGCGATGAGCGTGACGTGCGCGCCGCGTTGGGCCGCGACCCGGGCCAGGGCGTACCCCTGCTTCCCGGAACTGCGGTTGCCGAGGAAACGCACCGGATCCAGCGGTTCCCTGGTGCCGCCCGCGGTGATGACCAACCGGCGGCCTTCCAGGTCACGCGGGATGGCGTCGGCGCGTTCGAGCAGCAGCGTCGCGAGTCCGAAGATCTCCTCGGGTTCGGGCAGCCTGCCTGGGCCGGTATCGGTGCCGGTGAGCCTGCCCGACGCGGGCTCCATGACGATCGCTCCGTGGGCGCGCAGCGTCGCGACATTGGCGACGGTCGCCGGATGCTCCCACATTTCGGTGTGCATCGCGGGGGCGAACAGGATCGGACATCGGGCGGTCAGCAGCGTGGCGGTCAGCAGGTCGTCCGCGCGGCCCTGGGCCGCACGCGCCATCAGATCGGCGGTCGCCGGGGCGATGACCACGAGGTCAGCTTCCTGGCCGAGCCGAACATGGGGCACCTGGGGCACATCGGTGAACACGTCGGTGTGCACCGGGTTCCCGGACAGCGCCTCGAAGGTGGCCTTGCCGACGAACTGCAGCGCCGACTCGGTCGGGATCACCCGCACCTGGTGTCCGGTCTCGGTGAACCGGCGGACAAGCGAGCAGGCCTTGTATGCGGCGATCCCGCCGCCGACGCCGACGACGATCCGTGTGCTCACTTACGCCTCCGGTGGCTGAACCCCGCGTACGCGGGGACATCAACGACAATCCGTGCGGTCACTACGGCCTCCGGCTGTGGATCTTCCCCGCCCACACGGGGAGTTCGGTGCTGCGGCATCGCGCGAACCCGGGGCGCTTACTCGCCTTCGGAGTGCTCGAGCAGGTCGGAGTGGATTTCGCGCATCGCGACCGACAGCGGCTTCTCCTGCAGGCCAGGCTCGACCAGCGGGCCGACGTACTCGAGGATGCCGTCACCGAGCTGGTTGTAGTAGTCGTTGATCTGACGCGCGCGCTTGGCTGCGTAGATGACCAGCGCGTACTTGGACGAGGTGCGCTCGAGCAGCTCATCGATCGGGGGGTTGGTCAGGCCGATCGGGGTGTCGTAGGCGGGAACGGTCTTGATGTCCGAACTGCTCACTAGGTGTGCTCCTGCGCGTATATGAGTGGCCGACGACGAAGCCGGCGGGCGGGTTGGGCTCAGCGGGTGGCCGACAAAAAGCCGACAGGGGTCACGAACTGGAATTCGTGCTAACGAACAACGATACCAACTGCTCACAGGCGCTGGTCACCTCGTCGTTCACGATGACGATGTCGAACTCGTCACACGCCGCCAATTCGGTCCTGGCGGTTTCCAACCTACGCTCGATCACTTCCGGCGATTCCGTGCCGCGCGAGGTCAGCCTGGACACCAATTCGTCCCAGCTTGGCGGGGCGAGGAAGGCGAGGATCGCCTCGGGGATGGCCTTGCGCACCGACCGTGCGCCTTCTAGGTCTACTTCGACCAGCACCGGTAGGCCCGCCGCGAGGGCGGCCCGTACCGGCTCGGCCGGGGTGCCCGAACGTTGCAAACCACCGTGGATGTCTGCCCATTCGAGCAGCTCGTTCGTTTCGATCATGCTGTCGAACTCGGCTCTGGAGACGAACCGATAATCGACACCATCGATCTCACCGGGCCGCGGGGCCCGGGTGGTTGCCGACACACTGAAGATCAGGTGGGGCAGTCGCTCGCGGACGCAACGGACCACGGTGGACTTGCCAACGGCCGAGGGGCCGACCAGTACAACCAGTCGACCCTTCTGCGTGTGTTCGACCACCCTCGTTATCAGGCGTCGAAGTCGAACCGGGCGAGCAGCGCCTTGCGCTGCCGATCGCCGAGTCCGCGCAGACGCCGGGTGGGGGCGATCTCCAGTTCACTCATGATTTCCGCCGCCTTGACCTTGCCCACCTTCGGCAGGGCTTCCAGCAGCGCGGACACCTTCATCTTGCCGAGAATCTCATCGGACTCGGCATCGGTGAGGACCTGCTTAAGGTTGGTGCCGCCTCGCTTCAGGCGCTCCTTGAGCTCCGCCCGAGCGCGGCGAGCGGCAGCCGCCTTCTCCAAAGCAGCGGCGCGCTGCTCGTCAGTCAGCTGGGGAAGGGCCACGGTTCCTCCGTCTCATCGTTCATTGCATCAACTCCTGCCGGTAACCCGGCAGTCTCAGCGACCGTACCCACGACGTCCACCGATTGCGAACCCACCCCCCAGGTCAGCGCATGATTCCGGATGCCGTAGACGCGAGAGCGGCACTATCCGCACCGCTCGTCTGTCGCTGCGCAGATCGTACCGCCGAAATCGCGAAATGCCCCCTCAGCAGGGAGTTTTCAGTAACGACACAGGTTTGCGGGAGGGTTGCGGTGACGTGACATCTGTTGCCAGCAAACCGGCGACGGCCCGACCAGGAACTTTCTCGGAATTTCCCGCGTGTCGCGGTGTTCTTCCGCGTGTCGTGCGTCACAGACACATCGAACGGTCGGCGTGGGCCACATTGGGTGCCGATTCGATACCGATTCGGTGGCGAGGAGATTGCCCCTCTCCGTGCATCCTGGCCCCACCGGCCGACGAGTGCACCACCGGGGCGGGAAATGGGCGCAGCAGGGCGCACAGGGCCCGCTACGGGCCATATGCATGCGTGCACATGACAGCACGCGGGACGAAACCGGCCGGAGACCGGCGCGTGTGCGCTGGTCTCCGGCCGGTTCACCGCGATTTATCGCTGCAGGAAGCCGAACTCGTCCTGCAGCGCGCTCACTCGCGCGCGCAGCGCGGTGACGTCGGGTCCGTCACGAAGGACCTCCCGCGAGACATTCGGCACAACGGCCGCCAACATCGCCGCGGGGACCAGGTCACGGATGGTTTCCGGGCCGCCGCCCTGCGCACCGACACCCGGCATCAGGATCGGTCCGTTGAGCTCGGACAGGTCGGGCGCCTCGGTCAGGGTCGCGCCGACCACCACGCCGATCGAGCCGAACTCGGTGCCTGCGTTGCGCGCGGCAGCCGCGTCGACCATCGTCTGGGCGATGCTGCGGCCGTCACCCGTGATGACCCGTTGCAGTTGCGCCCCTTCGGGATTCGAGGTGGCAGCGAGCACGAACACACCGCGCCGGTTCGCCGCGGCCAGGTCCAAAGCCGGTGCCAGCGAATCGAATCCGAGGTAGGGCGACGCGGTCAGCGCGTCCGAGCCGAGCGGCCCGTCGGCCAGCCACGCACTGGCGTAGGCGTCCATGGTCGAGCCGATATCGCCGCGCTTGGCATCGGCGAGCACCAGCGTGCCCGAACCACGCAAGACCTCGATGGTGCGCTCCAGCACCGCGATTCCGGCCGAGCCGTAGGTCTCGAAGAACGCGACCTGCGGCTTCACCATCGCGACCCGGCCGTCGAACGCCTCGACGCAGATCTCCGCGAACTTCTCCAGCCCGTCCGCGTCCGCGGCGAGACCCCACGACGCCAGCAGCGCCGGATGCGGGTCGATGCCGACGCACACGGGGCCGAAATGCGCCATGGCGTGCTGCAATCGAGCGCCGAAGGTCTTCATCGTGCCCGCTCCGTTCGCGCCGTTGCCGTCGTCACCCACGCAGCACCGAGTGCAGTTCCTGCAGGGACCGCACCCCGATGCCGCCGTTGATACCGGCCTCGATGCCCTGCACCGCAGCAGCCGCGCCCTGCACCGTGGTGATGCACGGGATGTTGGCGCCGACCGCGGCACTGCGGATCTCGTAGCCGTCCACCCGCGGACCCGAGTTGCCGTACGGAGTGTTGAACACCATGTCGACCTCGCCGTCGCGGATCTGCTCGACGATCGTCGGCTGCGGCGCGCGGTCCGGACCGTCCAGCGTTTCGGGCTCGGAATGCTTGCGCACCCGCTCGCACGGAATGCCGTTGCGGCGCAGCATCTCCGCCGTCCCCTCGGTGGCCAGGATGCGGAAACCCAGGTCGTGCAGGCGTTTCACCGGGAAGACCATGGCGCGCTTGTCCCGGTTGGCGATCGAGACGAACACGGTGCCCTCGGTGGGCAGCGAGCCGTAGGCGGCGGTCTGGCTCTTGGCGAAGGCGGTGCCGAAGTCGGCGTCGATGCCCATCACCTCGCCGGTGGACTTCATCTCCGGGGAGAGCAGCGAATCCACGCCGGTGCCGTCGGCCTTGCGGAACCGGTGGAACGGCAGCACGGCCTCCTTCACCGCGACCGGAGCGTCGAGCGGGACGTGCCCGCCGTCGCCCTCAGCGGGCAGCATGCCTTCCTTGCGCAGGTCGGCGATGCTGGCGCCGAGCATGATCCGCGCGGCGGCCTTGGCCAGCGGCACCGCGGTGGCCTTGGACACGAACGGAACCGTCCGGCTGGCACGCGGATTCGCCTCGAGCACGTAGAGCACGTCGTCCTTGAGCGCGTACTGCACGTTGAGCAGGCCCTTCACCCCGATGCCCTTGGCCAGCGCGATGGTCGAGCGCCGCACGGCCTCGATATCGCTGCGGCCCAGGGTGATCGGCGGCAAGGCGCAGGCGGAGTCGCCGGAGTGGATGCCGGCCTCTTCGATGTGTTCCATCACACCGCCGAGGTAGACCTCCTCGCCGTCGCAGAGCGCGTCGACGTCGATCTCGATGGCGTCTTCCAGGAACCGGTCGACCAGTACCGGATGCTCGGGGCTGAGCTCGGTGGCCCGAGAGATGTAGCCCTCCAGGGACGTCTCGTCGTAGACGATCTCCATGCCGCGCCCGCCGAGCACGTAGGACGGGCGGACGAGCACCGGGTAGCCGATGGTCGCGGCGATCTTCTTGGCCTGCGCGAAGGTGGTCGCAGTGCCGTACTTCGGCGCGGGCAGTCCGGCCGCGACCAGCACGTCGCCGAATTCGCCTCGGTCCTCGGCCAAGTCGATCGCGGCGGCGCTGGTGCCGACCACGGGGACGCCGGCATCGGTGAGCCGCTGTGCGAGGCCGAGCGGGGTCTGCCCGCCGAGCTGCACGATGACGCCGATGACGTGCCCCGACTCGCTTTCCGCGTGGTAGACCTCGAGCACGTCCTCGAAGGTTAGCGGCTCGAAGTAGAGCCGGTCGGCGGTGTCGTAGTCGGTGGAGACGGTCTCCGGGTTGCAGTTGACCATCACCGTCTCGTAACCGGCCTGCGAAAGGGTCTGCGCCGCATGGACACACGAGTAGTCGAACTCGATGCCCTGGCCGATCCGGTTCGGGCCGGAGCCGAGGATGATCACCTTGTCGCGTTCACGCTGCGGTGCGACTTCGGATTCGGCGGCGGGATCGAGCTCGTAGGCCGAGTAGTGGTACGGGGTCTTGGCCTCGAACTCGGCGGCGCAGGTGTCGACGGTCTTGAAGACCGGGCGAACACCGAGCCGATGGCGCAGGGCCCGAACGCCGGTCTCCCCCGCCAACTCCGGGCGAAGCGCGGCGATCTGGCCGTCGGACAGCCCATAGTGCTTGGCGCGGCGCAGCAGCTGCTCGTCGAGCACCGGCGCGTCCGAGATCTCCTCGCGCAGCTCGACCAGCCCGGCGACCTCCGCGACGAACCACGGGTCGATACCCGAAGCGAGCGCGACCTCTTCGATGCTGCCGCCCAACCGCAGGGCACGCTCGACCTGGTAGATGCGACCCTCGGTGGGCGTACGCAGGTCGGTGAGGATTTCCTCGATCGCGCCGCGCACGTCGCCGTCGACCGGCGCCCACTTGCCGTCGGGCTGCGTCCAGAAGCCTGCCGCCTTCGTCTCCAGCGAGCGCAGCACCTTGCCGAGCGCCTCGGAGAAGTTGCGGCCCAACGACATTGCCTCGCCCACCGACTTCATGGTGGTGGTCAGCGTCGCGTCGGCGCCGGGGAACTTCTCGAAGGCGAACCGCGGCGCCTTGACGACCACGTAGTCCAGCGTCGGCTCGAAGCAGGCCGGGGTTTCCTTGGTGATGTCGTTGACGATCTCGTCGAGCGTGTAGCCGATGGCCAGCTTCGCGGCGATCTTGGCGATCGGGAAACCCGTTGCCTTGGAAGCCAATGCGGACGAGCGCGAGACGCGCGGGTTCATCTCGATGACGATCAGTCGCCCGTCGGCCGGGTTCACCGCGAACTGGATGTTGCAGCCGCCGGTGTCGACGCCGACCTCGCGCAGAATCGCGATGCCGAGATCGCGCAGCTTCTGGTACTCCCGGTCGGTGAGCGTCATGGCCGGTGCGACGGTCATCGAGTCGCCGGTGTGCACGCCCATCGGGTCGACGTTCTCGATCGAGCAGACCACCACGACGTTGTCGCGGCTGTCCCGCATCAGCTCGAGCTCGAATTCCTTCCAGCCCAGGATGGATTCCTCGATGAGCACGTTCGCGGTCGGCGAGGCCGCGAGGCCGCCACCGGCGATGCGGTCGAGATCGGCATCGTTGTAGGCCATGCCGGAACCGAGGCCGCCCATGGTGAACGACGGCCGCACCACCACGGGGAAGCCGAGTTCACGGACCGTGTCGCGCACCTCGTCCATCGTGAAACAGACACGGGAGCGGGCACTTTCGCCGCCGACCTTGGCGACGATGTCCTTGAACTTCTGCCGGTCCTCACCGCGCTGGATGGCCTCGAAGTCGGCGCCGATCAGCTCGACGTTGTACTTCTCCAGCACCCCGTTCTCGTGCAGCGCGACCGCGGTGTTCAGCGCGGTCTGCCCGCCGAGGGTGGCGAGGATGGCGTCGGGGCGCTCCTTGGCGATGACCTTCTCGACGAACTCCGCCGTAATCGGTTCCACGTAGGTGGAATCCGCGAACTCGGGGTCGGTCATGATGGTCGCCGGGTTGGAGTTCACCAGCGATACCCGCAGGCCCTCGGCCCGCAGCACCCGGCACGCCTGGGTGCCGGAGTAATCGAATTCGCAGGCCTGGCCGATGACGATCGGGCCTGAGCCGATCACCAGGATGTGGTTCAGATCGGTGCGGCGTGGCATCAGGCTCCTTCCATGAGACCGGCGAAACGGTCGAAGAGATAAGCGGCGTCGTGAGGTCCGGCGGCGGCCTCCGGGTGGTACTGCACGGAGAACGCGCGGCCGTCGACCAGGCGTACGCCCTCGACGGTGCCGTCGTTCGCGCACACGTGGCTCACCTCGGCCTTGCCGAAGGGGGTGTCGAACCGCTCGCCCTGCTCGCCTTCCAGCGCGAAGCCGTGGTTCTGCGCGGTGATCGAGATCCGGCCGGTCTCGTGCTCGACCACCGGTATGTTGATGCCGCGGTGGCCGAACTTCATCTTGTAGGTCGTGCGGCCGAGCGCGCGGCCGAGGATCTGGTTGCCGAAGCAGATGCCGAACAGCGGAACTCCGCGCTCGAGCACGCCCTTGGTCAGCGCGACCGCGCCGTCCTGGGTGGCCGGGTCGCCTGGTCCGTTGGACAGGAACACACCGTCCGGGTTCAGCTCGAGGATCTGCTCGAGCGACGCGTTCGACGGCACCACATGCACCCGCATGCCGCGTTCGGCGAACATGCGCGGGGTGTTGGTCTTGATGCCGAGGTCGACCGCGACCACGGTGAAGCGGCGGTCACCGGCAGGCTCGATGGTGTACATCGCGTCGGTGCTCACCTCCTCGGCCAGGTCGGCGCCGAGCATGGACGGCTGGCCGGTGACGCGGGCGAGCAGCGTGTCGGTGTCCGCGAGTGCGGCGCCGGAGAAGATGCCCGCCTTCATCGAACCGCGGGTGCGCAGGTGGCGGACCAGCGCGCGGGTGTCGACGCCTGCGATGCCGACGATGTCCTGGCTCTGCATCGCCTCGGGCAGGGAGGTGGTGGCCCGCCAGTTGGAGGCGCGGCGCGCGGGGTCGCGCACCACATAGCCGGCGACCCAGATCTTGCCGGACTCGTCGTCCTCGTCGTTCCAGCCGGTGTTGCCGATCTGCGGGGCCGCGGCCACCACGATCTGGCGGTGATAGCTGGGGTCGGTGAGGGTCTCCTGATACCCGGTCATCGCGGTGCAGAACACCGCCTCGCCGAGCGTCTCGCCCACGGCGCCGTAGGCCGAGCCGCGGAATACCCGGCCGTCCTCCAGCACCAAAGCGGCTTCTTGTCCTGTCGGCCCACCCGTCACCCGACCGCCACCCCCCATGGAATCGCTTCGCGATACTGCCGTCATTACTCGTCGTCTCCCGTCGTCTTCGTCTGGTCCGCGTGCAGGCCCTGCGTCCAAGCCGGGTACACCGTCTTGTCGTCGCCGCGGAAACCGGTATCGATCTCGGTTCCGGTGGGCAGCTTCCAGCGAACTACCAGCACACCATCTTCTGTCATCACTTTGCCCGCATGCCCGCGCTCGGTGCGCACCACCGTGATGGACTCCTGCGGAATCCAGATCACCGTCGCGCCGTCACGCTCGAGCAGAATTCCTCGTTCGAATCGCGTGAGTTCCGCATTGGCCCGGAAACCCAAGTCGCCGACCGCGATTCGGTCCTGCCAGCTCGGCGCCATGGTGCTGCCGAGATACAGGCCGGTGGTCGGCTCCAGCACCTGGGCGCCGAGGTCGGCAGGCACGGTGGGCAGTTCACCGATGCTGGCCTGCTGTCGCTTCGCCCGGTTCTGCCAGCCGCGGTACATCAGCCAGATGCACAGGGCGAACAGCGCGAGCAGTCCGATAACCCACAGCGTTCTTTCCACTTACGGACCTCCGTCGCCACGATGCACTGCTTTGCCCTCGCGGGCGGTTACCCGGCCGCGCAGCAACGTCGTCGTCACTCGGGCCGGGAACGTCATGTCCTCGAACGGTGTGTTGTTCGAGATGCTGGCGAGCTCGCTCGCCCGCACCGTCCAGCTGGTTTCGGGGTCGACCAGCGTCAGGTTCGCGGGCTCGCCGACCTCGATCGGCCTGCCGTGCTCGTCGAGACCGACGATGGCGGCCGGGCGCTCGCTCATCACCGCGGCGACGCCGCGCCAATCCAGCAGGCCCGGTTCGACCATGGTCTGCACGATGATCGACAGCGCCGTCTCCAGGCCGAGCATGCCGGGGCGCGCCGCGGCGAACTCGCAGCACTTGTCCTGCTCGGCGTGCGGGGCGTGGTCGGTGGCGACGCAGTCGATGATGCCGTCGGCCAGTGCCTGACGCAGGGCGGCGGCGTCGGAGGCCTCGCGCAGCGGCGGGTTGACCTTGTTGACCGCGTCGTAGGTCTCCAAGCGCGAGTCGTCGAGCAGCAGGTGGTGCGGGGTGACCTCGGCGGTGATCGAAATCCCCTGCGCCTTGGCCCATTTCAGCAGCTCGACGGTGCCGGAGGTGGAGGCGTGGCAAATGTGCACGCGCGCACCGGCATCGCGGGCGAGCAGCGCGTCGCGGGCGACGATGGACTCCTCGGCGGCCCGCGGCCACCCGGCCAGGCCGAGCCGCGCCGCGGTCGGACCCTCGTGTGCGACAGCGCCGATGGTGAGTCGCGGTTCCTCCGCGTGCTGCGCGATCAGTACGCCGAGGGTGTTCGCGTACTCCAGCGCGCGGCGCATGAGCAGCGGGTCGTAGACGCAGTGGCCGTCGTCGGAGAACATCCGGACCGCGCCGACACCCGCTGCCATGGTGCCCATTTCGGCGAGTTGCTTGCCTTCGAGACCGACGGTGACGGCACCCACCGGGTAGACGTCGACCAGGCCGACCTCCTGGCCGCGGCGCCACACGTGATCGGTGACGACCACCGAGTCGGCGACCGGGCTGGTGTTCGCCATCGCGAAGACCGCCGTGTACCCACCCAGTGCGGCTGCGGCGGAACCGGATTCGATGGTCTCGGTGTCCTCGCGGCCGGGTTCGCGCAGGTGCGTGTGCAAGTCGACGAAGCCGGGCAGCAGGATCTGGCCTGCGGCGTCGATGACGTCCGCGTCGGCGGCCGCGAGATCGGTGCCGATCTCGCGGATTACACCGTCGGCGATCAGTACATCGACCGGATCACCCTCGCCGTAGACGCGAGCACCCTTGATCAGCACGGTCATGCCACCGCCTCCTGGGTACCGACCAGCAGCCGGAACAGGACGGCCATGCGCATGTGTACTCCGTTCGTCACCTGTTGCAAGATCGCGGCCTGCCCGGAATCGGCTACCGCGGAGGCGATTTCCATGCCGCGCAGCATCGGACCCGGATGCAGAACCACCGCGTGCTCGTCCAGCAGCGCCATCCTGCGCTCAGACAAGCCATAGTTGATCGAATATTCGCGGGCAGAAGGGAAGAAGCCGCCGTTCATTCGCTCGGCCTGCACGCGAAGCATGAGAACCGCGTCGGCGCCGGGCAATTCGGCGTCCAGCGCGTGCGAGACGCGGGCAGGCCAGCTCTCCACCCCGACGGGCAGCAACGTGCGTGGGGCGACAAGCACCACCTCGGCGCCGAGAGTGGCCAGCAGGAAGACATTCGAGCGGGCGACCCGGCTGTGCAGGATGTCGCCGACGATGACGACCCGCTTGCCCTCGATGTCGCCGAGGCGCTGACGCAGGGTCAATGCGTCGAGCAGTGCCTGAGTGGGGTGCTCGTGCGTGCCGTCGCCCGCGTTGATGATGGCAGGGCCGCCGCGACCGGAGGAGACGGCCCAGGCGTCCATCCAGCGCGCAATCTGGTGTGCCGCACCGGAAGCCGGATGCCGGACGATCAGTGCGTCGGCGCCCGCGGCGTGCAGAGTGAGCGCGGTGTCGCGCAGGGATTCACCCTTGGAGACCGAGGAGCTGCTTGCGCTGACGTTGATCACGTCCGCGCTCATCCACTTGCCCGCGACCTCGAACGACACCCTGGTGCGGGTCGAGTTCTCGTAGAACACCGTCATCACGGTGCGGCCGCGCAGGGTCGGCAGCTTCTTCACGTCGCGGCCGAGTAGTGCTTGCTCGAACCGGTCGGCCTCGTCGAGAAGCTCCGTCGCGGTAGCCCGATCGAGATCGGTCACCGTCAGCAGATGCCTCACGCTTCAGCCTCCTGTCGCAGGTAAACGCCATCACGGCCGTCGTGTTCGGTAAGTAGGACAGAGATGTCCTCGGAGCGCGAAGTTGGCACGTTCTTGCCGACATAGTCCGCGCGGATGGGCAATTCGCGATGACCGCGGTCGATGAGGACCGCGAGTTGCACCGCGCGCGGGCGTCCGAGATCGCGCAGCCCGTCGAGTGCCGAGCGAACGGTGCGACCGGAGAAGAGGACGTCGTCGACCAGCACGACCAGCGCGTCTTCGATGCCACCCTCCGGGACCGAGGTGCGTTCCAGCGGCCGGTGCGGGCGCGAGCGCAGGTCGTCGCGGTACAGCGTGATGTCGAGCGAACCGAGGGCCGGGCGGACGCCGGAGAACTCCTCGATCTTGTCCGTGAGTCGCGCGGCCAGCGAGGTGCCCCTGGTCGGGATGCCGACCAGCACGACGCGTGGCGCGTCCCGCTCGCCCGCGTCCAGCGCGGTTTTTTCGATGATCTGATGCGCGATGCGCGCGATGGTCCGACTGACATCGGAAGCTGACAACAGCTCCCGCCCCGCCTCCACCCCCTCGGGGGTGTGTCGCTGCGATGTCTCGGCAGCGCCGGACTTGGCG
This sequence comes from Nocardia altamirensis NBRC 108246, assembly GCF_001612685.1. Lineage (GTDB taxonomy): Bacteria > Actinomycetota > Actinomycetes > Mycobacteriales > Mycobacteriaceae > Nocardia > Nocardia altamirensis. The sequence goes on along the minus strand of NZ_BDAY01000087.1, from coordinate 16,707 downwards.
GCCCGTTCTTCGGGCACGGCCATGCCGACCTCCTTCCCCGCCTCACCGGACGGTCCGTTAAAGGATGTCTTACGGCAAGCAGCCTAACAGCGGCCGGTACCCCACTTTCACCAGGCATATCGCGGTGTGAGCGGCACCACGGACGAGCTGTGCGGCGCACCACTCGACGCCTCCTGGAATGTCGGGATTGTCGGGGATCATGGTTCGAATACCGCGCAGAACTAGCACACATGTTCGATTGACGGTACGCTCGGCGGCATGTCGACACCGCTACAGGGATCGCTGCTCGACGGGTTCGGGGACACCGAATTCGGGCCGCTTCGCGATGCGCGCCGGACGGTGCTCGACCGCGGCGCCTGGGTGGATGTGCTGCCGGGCTGGCTGTCCGGCGCCGACGCGCTGTTCGATCGGCTGGTCGACGATGTGCCGTGGAAGGCGGAGCGGCGGCCGATGTACGACCGCGTCGTCGATGTGCCTCGGCTGCTCAAGTTCTACGAGGAGCACGAGCCGCTGCCGGATCCGGTGCTCGCTGACGCACGGCGGGAATTGACCGCGCACTATCGGCGCGAGCTCGGGGAACCGTTCACGACGGCGGGGCTCTGCTACTACCGCGACGGACAAGACAGCGTGGCCTGGCACGGAGACACCTTCGGCCGCGGAGCGACACACGACACGATGGTGGCGATCGTATCCGTCGGTGCGCCACGGGCATTGCTGCTGCGGCCACGCGGCGGTGGCGAGAGCATTCGGTATCAGGTCGGGCACGGGGACCTGCTCGTGATGGGCGGCTCGTGCCAGCGCACCTGGGAGCATGCGGTGCCGAAGTCCCGCAGGCCGACGGGTCCACGCATCAGCATTCAGTTCCGGACCCGCGGTGTGCGCTGACGGACTGTGAGCTGAGCGATACCGCTTGACCTGAAGCATTGTTCAGGTTGGAAGCTGAACACCATGAGCGAACGAAGTGAGCGAATCATATTGCAGGGCGCCCCCGCGCATGACGAAACCGAGCGCCAGCGAGGTGCAGTCATGAGCGCAACCACTTCGCAGGCACCCGTCCTCGCCGACACCACCGTCGACCACACCGCGGACATCGCGGCCATCACGGCGATCGTCGGCAATGCCGAAACCGCGTACAACACCAACGATGCCGAGCTGCTGACCGCCGACTTCACCGCCAACGCCACGGTCGTCAACGCGATGGGCGTGCTGATGACCGGCCGAGACGAACTTCTCGCCGCGAATCGCGCTGGGCTGGCCGGGTTTCTGAAAGACCTCTACGTCCGCTACGAGGTCACCGATATCACCTTCGTGCGCCCCGACGTGGCGATCGCGCACAAGGTAGCGCGGGCCACCACCGCCGACGGCACCCTCATCGACATCGATCCGGCGATGATCGCGGTGTACGTCCTGGTCAAGGAGAACGGACGGTGGTGGGCGGCGGCGCGCCAGAACACCCTCGTCCCCAGCGCCGAATGAGCGGCCGTTTCTCGACGGCATGAAGCTCGAAGACGCAGTGCCGCAACAACATCGAGGGGTGCGGCGCTGCGTCGACGAGTTTCGAAACGAGGTCGGCAGTGGCGCGCACTGCGGTGCGTCACGAGGACCCGTGGCGTGAAACTGCCTCGACGAACCCGAAACACGTCCGGTGGTGACGCACAACGTGGTGCGACACCAGGACGCGCGGTGGCGCACAGCGTGGTGCGGTGACCCTGCGTGAAGGTGTCAGTTCGGCGCGTGATCGGCTAGGCGGCGTAATCTGTTGCGCCGCAACGTGGCCGCGTGGGACCAGATGGCGTGTTCGGCTTCCTCGGTGATCGGGCCGCTGCGCCGCCCGACGATGTCGATGCGGGCGCGACGGGCGGAGGTCACCAGGTTGCGGTACTGCCGGGAGATCTGGACTTCGCCGTTGGTTTCGGGGTAGTCCAGGTACTGGTAGGCCATGCCGCGGTAGGGGTAGTTGCCCATGGTGGCGATGGTTCGTGCCAGGTCGCGCAGTTGATCGGCGGCGGCGAATATCGTGATCAGCCCGCCGATCCGGTCGACGCGCAGCCAGCCGGTCGGCTGCGGGGCGTAGTCGTTGTTGTACCGCTCGTCGCTTCCCATCGCGCGTTCTGCCGCCAAGGCGTCGACCGCACTGTCCAACCCGAAGGTCTGCCAGCGCACGGTGCCCGCGGAACGGTCACGGAACGGCAGCCGACGCCGCAGGGCCGCGGCGGCAGCCGAGGTGAACACGGTCAGATCGGACGGCACCACCACGATCGGATCCGACGGTGCCCCGTCGAACGGATTCGTGTCCAGCTGCGCCGGATCGATCACGATCAGCGTGCCGGGTCGCCGCTGATACGCCAGCCCCCACAGCAGCCGGGCGAGCACCCGAGCCCCACGCCAGTCGGACAGCACATGCCAAGTGTCGTGAAAGTAGTTGGTGGCGAAGCGGAAATCGCTGCCGGGACGCAGGCTGACGACGGTATACACCCGCCCGTCGAGCACCATGGTGCGTCGATGCAATTTCAGCATCGCATCGGTGGCCGAACTCGGTCGCGGCCGTTTCTGTTGCGCGGCCACTCTTCCTCCGTTTCTGCCTCGCGATACCCAAAGCACATCACAGAAGATCAGTGCGTCGCAACGGGTTTTCCGCCGCTCGCAGGCGGCACCTGGAGTTCACCCGCCGTCTGGACTCGAGCCCGGCACGGCCCGTTAGATTGACATCATGAGCAATCCTGGGGCGGGGGTCTTGGCCGTGATGCCGCTGCATACGATCAGCGAGGTCTACGGCGAGTCCGGACTGCGTGAACGGCTGTTACTGGAGATCGCCGAGCTACCGGACGTCGACCGGCTCACCGCCGCGCTCGACCTGGCCGCCGACCTGCACCGCGACGACCGCTACGGCCGCGAGCCATATCTCAATCATCTACTGCGCGTAGCGATCCGGATCATCAGCCACTACCAGGTGCGCGACAGCGACTTGGTCGCCGCAGGCCTGCTGCACGACGCCGTCGAAGACCACGCGACCGAGTTGGCCGGCGACCGTCCCGGCGAGGCCACCACCGCCGCCCTCGCCGAACTGTCCGATCGCTTCGGCCCCCGAGTGGCCGAACTCGTTGCCGCCGTGACCAACCCGGAACCAGACCCCGCGCTCGACCGCCACGTCCAGTACCGCGAGCACGTTGCCGCCAATCTCGACCGCGCCCCGTGGGCCAGAATCATCAAGCTTTCCGACTTCACCGACAACGGCGTCGGCATCCTGTACGCCACCGGCCCGCACATGCACAAACTAGCCGTCAAATACCGCCCCCTCACCCCCATCTACCGCGACCTCGTCACCCGCCCCGACACCCCGCTGTCCGATGAGGTCAAGCAATACATCCTCGACCAACTCGACAGCGCCGACGAACGTTTCGCCGCCATCCTGGCCCGCGACTGATCACTCTCACGAATCGGCAAGCGCTGCACGCAATTGCCCGGCCAGCCGGGCGGCATCCGCCAGCGTCCACGGCAGCACACCGTTTTCGGACATGAGTGCATGGAATTGCTGCTCACGGTAGGGAACACCCGGTGGCAGCGGCGCGACATGCCAATGCAGGTGCGAATTGCCTTGCTGGCTACCCAGACTCATCACGTACATCCGCTCGGTCGGCAGCACGGTCTCGACCGCCCGCGCGACCCGGTAGACCATGCGCATCAGGCGCTGGTACGCCTCGTCATCCAGATCCCGCACCACGTGTTCGCGATGCTGCTTGGGCGCCACGAGTGCGTGCCCGATCAGCGTCGGATACCGGACCAGGAACGCGATGTGCTCGTCGTCCTCGGCGATGATCTGTTCCAAGTCGGAGTCGTGCGTACCGGCGACGATGGCACAGACGAAGCAGGGTCTCGTGTGTACCCGGCGCTCGTATTCGTCGATGTCGAACGGAATTCGTTGCATGCCAACCATTCTGACGGTCCGCAAGCGATCAGCGGCGTCAGCGCAGGCCGGAGGCGGTTCTCACGGTGCGCGGAGCACGGATTCGACCAGTTCGCGGATGGCGTCGAGGAGTCGAGCGGTCTCCCCGGAGCGGATCATGGCCGAAACCATTTCACCGCCGAGCGCGGCGAGCAGTAGGCGGCCGACCACTTCGGCGTCGATGTCCGGCCGGGCTTCGCGCAGCAACGTGGTGATGTGGTTGTCCCAGAACGCATGGAACTCCCCCGTCCGAGGATGTGGCGGCTCGGTCCGGTAGGCGACCATCAGCTCCGAGTTCTCGATGACCAGGCGCGTCATCGCATCGAAGTAGGCGAGCAGACGGTCGCCCGCGGGCGCGCCGGGGCCAAGCGGCGGTGGCCCGTTCGTGATGGCGTCCATCAGGGTGACAGCGCTTTCGGCGACCATTTCGTGCAGCAGGCCCGCGCGGTTGCCGAAGCGGTGGAAGATGGTGCCCTTTCCTACTCCCGCAGCTGCGGCGACGCGGTCCATCGTGATCGCCTCGGCGCCGTGTTCGGCGAGCAGCGCGCTGGTCGCGTCGAGAATCGCGCGGCGGTTGCGCGCAGCGTCTGCCCGTTCCCTGGGTCGCCCGTCGGCCATCGCACCCACTTTCGTTGACAACTTGACCGGCGGTCCATATCGTAGCGAAGGCAAGTGGACCGACAGTCAAGTTATGAGGTTTAGTGATGCAGGCAATCGTAATGACGGGGATCGGCGGGCCCGAGGTGCTGGTGGCCGAGGAGGTTCCCGTGCCGCAGGCCGGTCCGGGTGAGGTCGTGATCCGCGCCGAAGCGATCCCGGTCCTGTTCCCGGAGACGAAGCTGCGGTCCGGCGCGTTCCCGCTCGGCGTCGAGCCCCCGCTGGTCTTCGGTTTCCAAGCGGCAGGCGTGGTGACCGAAGTGGGTGCGGACGTCGACCCGACGCTGCTCGGCAAGCGAGTAACGGTGGCCACCAAGGGTTTCGGCGCGTACGCCGAATTCGTCAGCGCACCAGCCGCTTCCGCGGCACCGATCCCGGACAACCTGTCCTCGGCCGACGCGGCGGCGATACTGATGAGCGGATCGGTGGCGCTCCCCCTGCTGGAGACGGCCCGACTCACCGGCACCGAAACCGTGCTCGTCGAGGCCGCCGCGACCGGCATCGGCAGCATCCTCACCCAACTCGCCAAGGAATACGGTGCGGCCCGCGTCATCGCCACAGCCGGCGGCACCGCGAAAAGTGAACAGGCACGCAAGCTCGGTGCCGACGAGGTGATCGACCACAACGACCCCGAATGGCCGACCCGCCTCCGCGAAACCCTCGGCGAAACCACCCTGGACGTGGTCTTCGACTCGATCGGCGGCCCAACCGCCCTCGATATCCTCGACCTCACCACCCCGCTGACCGGCCGCATGCTCAGCTACGGCTGGCTCTCCGGCGCCCCCGCCCAACTCTCCGCCACCGACCTGATCACCCGCGGCCGCACCCTCATCGGCTGCGCAGGCCCCGACTGGCTGGCCCGAGTCGCCAACTCCAACACCGCAACCCTGCAACGCGCAGCCAAAGGCGACCTCGCCCCGCTGGTGGAAGCCGTCCTCCCCCTCGACCAAGCCGCCCACGCCCACCACCTCCTCGAAACCCGCGCCGTCCTAGGCAAACTCATCCTCCGCCCGGCCACCAACGGATAGCTGTCCGCAAAGCACGGCCCCCCAACGAGCCCCGCCGGAGCGATCAGAGCCAAATCCGCACGACCTCCCAACGAGTGGCACATGGCTGCGGCAAAGTACGAGTAGCCCACACAGTGGTGTGCCACTCGTCGCCGAATCCCTCCCGCTACGGCACGCTGATCGACTGCTGGGCCTCGTCGCCACCGGCGGCGGAGACCCAGGTTGTGAAGTACCGCCACCAACTCCCGTGACCATGAAATGGGCCGGGCGTGTGCATCCGCGAGAGCCAGTGATCGACCCTCGATCACCGGACGCTGGTGGGCGGACTCGAGACGCTCGAAATTCCGCCATCAGTTCGCGGTGAACATGAAATAGGGTCGGGGCATGGGTGATCTGGGGACGCACGTCGCGGCCGCGAACGAGCTGACCGCGCGGTGGTGTGCGGCGGCTGGGGTCGACAACTTTGTGTTGTCCGGGGGTGGCGTGTGGCCGTTGCTGGCGCTGCTTGCGGGGGCGGCGAACGAACCCGCCAGGTCGGAGTTGGCGGCTGCGGTCGGGTTGCCTGCGGAAGAGGCGCATGCCGCCGGACTGCGGCTGTTGCGCGAGCTGGATGACGCCGAGACGGTGTCCGCGGCGCTCGGTATGTGGGTGCGGGAAGATCTTCTGCTGCACCGTGATTGGTCGGATCGGTTGCCCGCGGGCGTGATCGAACGGCTGACCGGTCAAGACGCGCTCGACGCCTGGGCCAAGCAGCACACCGCCGGTCTCATCGAGCGCTTCCCGCTCAAAGTGGACCCGCGCGCGCTGCTGGTGCTGGCCACGGCATTGGTCGCCAAGACGAGCTGGCGCGAACCCTTCGTCGACGTGGCGCTGCAGGCGAATGACGGCCCGTGGCAAGGATTTCGCGGTCCCGGCCTGTTTCGCCAAACCCCGGACCTCGCTGCGGCCTCGCTCCTGATGGGATCGGAACCGGTGACCCGCGTCGTTGTCGCGGGCACTGCCGACCTCGACGTCCACCTGCTGCTCGGCACCGGCACACCGGGCAGTGTGCTCGGCGCGGGCCTGGCCGCGTTGGCCGGTGCGATACCGATCCGCACGGAGTTGCCGCCGGGCACAGACGGACCCGGCCTCACAGTGCGCAGCAAGCAGGTCACGGCACGCACCGATCTGCTGGTACTCCGGTTGCCTCCCTTCGCTGTTCGCTCGAAACACAACCTGCTGGACAACCCGGAACTCATGGGCCTGCACTCGGCCACCGACTGCGAACGCGGCCACTTCCCCGCCATCTCCCCCATGCCCCTTTGCATCGCACAAGCCGCTCAAGACGTGCTGGCGCGTTTCACGACAGAAGGATTCGAGGCCGCAGCGGTCACCGCGTTCAGCATGCGGGCCGGAAGCGCACCCCCACGCCCCCGCCTCGCCACCGTCATCTCCGCAACCTTCGACCGCCCCTTCGGCTTCCTCGCCGTCCACCGCCCCACCGGCCTGTCCGTGGTCGCAGGCTGGATAGCCACACCAGAATCCGCCACCGAGTAACCACCACAGCCGCCTCGGCCGCGTTCGCCTTCGGCGCCTCCACTCTGTCGGGCCGAGGTAACCGAAGCGCCACCAACACGGTCGCCGCGCCCCGCGAAACCCGGGACGCGTACCGGCAAAATGCCGCCCTCTCGATTCAGTACGCACTGAGCCATGGCGTGTCCCGGCGGAATGCCGCGCCCTCGATTCAGTACGTACTGCGCCGTGCGAAATCTGGGGCGCCTTCCGGCAGAATGGCGCACCCTCGGTTCAGTACGTACTGCGCCGCGTGAAACCTGGGGCGCGTACCGGCAGCATGCTGCCCTCTCGATTCAATACCCACCGAGCCACGGCGCGTCCCGGCAGATGCCACGCCCTCGATTCAATACGTACTGCGCCGTGCGAAGTCTGGGGCGTGTTCTGGCAGGATGCCGCGCGCGACGAGGAACGGCGGGATGCTGCGTATCACCGGAATTCGGCGGAGTATTCGGACAGGCAGCGGCGCCTGTGGGGAGTTGGCGATATCGATGGTGCCTTCGAGGGCCGGGCGGATCGCTCTGGCGTGTAGGAAGCGTTGTATCCCTTGGGTTACCGCGGTCGGCAATGCGCGGCGGCGTTGCACACGCGCCAGGTCGCGGGTGCTGACGGTCCCCGAAAGGAGCGGGGCGGCAAGGATTCTGGCGGCGGCGACCGCGTCCTGGACGGCGAGGTTGATGCCGACGCCTGCGACCGGCGACATGGCGTGGGCGGCGTCGCCGATGCAGAGCATGCCGACGGTGTACCAGGTGGTGAGGCGGTCGAGTTTGACGTCGAGCAGTTTGACCTCGTCCCAGCTGGTGAGGGCGTCGACGCGATCACGCAACCAGGGCACCGCGTCGGCCATGCTGCGCATGATCTCGTCGACCGGCCCGCGTCTGGCGACCTCGTCGGTGCCTTTGGCGATGAGGGTGGCGACCTGCCAGTAGTCGCCGCGGTCGAGCAGGGCTGCGGCACGGTGTGCGGTGACGATCGGGATGACACCCGCGGGATCGGTGTCGTTGCGCGGCATGCGGAACCACCACACATCCATCGGTGTCGGCCAACTCCGCGACGGCAGACCGGCGGCGGCGCGCAGTACCGATGAGCGGCCGTCGCAGGCGACGGTGAGGTCGGCGTTGATCTCACCTGTAGCGCCGTCGGCGGTCCGATAGACGACACCGGCGACCTTGCCCGCCGACCACAGCGGTTCGGTCGCTTCGGTATTCATCCGCAGATGGAAGCTCGGCTCCTTGTCGGCGGCCCGCGCGAGCAGGTCGAGCAGATCCCACTGCGGCACCATGGCGATGTATTTGTGTTTGCCTGGCAGGTCTTTCAGCAAGGCGAGCGTCTGCAGCCCCGAGGTGGTCGGCAACGCGATCTGGTCGACCTTGCGCGCGGACAACTTCGCGAATTCCGCGCCGAGCCCGAGCTCGTCGAGCAGGTCGAGAGTGGTGGGATGGACTGTGTCACCACGGAAGTCGCGCAGGAAGTCGTTGTGTTTCTCCAGCACGGTGACGTCGACTCCGGCGCGCGCCAGCAGCAGTGCGAGGATCATCCCGGCTGGGCCGCCGCCGACCACCAGGCAGGTAGTGCGCTCCATCTTCTGTCCTCCTCGTTCGCCCGCCGGCGAGCGGCGGATTACTGATGCAGGAGAAAGAAATACGGCTCTGCCAAGCCGCGCATGTCCATCACGCCGAGCAACGTGCGCTCGTCGACGCGCCGGAAGTGATCGATGATCGGCAGGTGGTCGTAGATCATCGCGGCGCTGCTGACCCCGCGGTATTCCACGTTGCGCAACCGCGCCGTCGGCTTGCCGGTGCGCAGCACGGGACGCAGCAGCGGCAGCAGCCGCTTGCCTGCTTGGATGCCGGCGACCGGCACCTTGCCTGCGAGCCCGAGCGGAACGCGACGCGGGTCGACCGGGAAGATCTCGCCTGCCCCGGTGGCGAACAGCAGCGGATGCACGGTGTCGACATCGTCGAACTGCTTGCCATACCACCCCGACGCGACGAGTACGCCTGCGAAGGGATGCCCGGTGTCGACCTCGTCGCCCTGCCAGCGTCCGGTCGTGATCTCGTCCGCCAGGACCGCGGGCAGGCTGTCGAACAGCGCCAATGCCTGCTCGGGCGCATAGTGCTCGGTCCGCAGCGCGGTGGCGTCGGCCGAAGCCGACTGCTCCTTCTCGACCATGGCGAATCTCCTCACACGGGAACGTTGCAAGAAGGACACTATCTTTCTCTCAGGACGTGTCGTCGACCGCCTGACCGATAGCGCTGATTCCCCTGCGACACCGGTATTTTCAGCATAGACGCGGGCGGCCCCGGTGGCCGTGGGAACTCAGAACGGCGCCTCCGGCGGCAGCTGCCCGACGTCCTCGAGGTAGGGATCCAGCTCCCCCGACTCGAACCGCGACATGCCGATCACCTGCCAGAACTGGCCCGCCGTGTTGCCCTCGAACTTGTACCGGCCGTCCGGCGCGATCGCCGCCCACCCCTCCGGCAGACCCAGCAGCTCCGCCCGAATGGCCGGCGCGGCCTGCGCGTCCAGGTGGTCGCCGCCAGGCACCGTCCACAGGATCGTGTTGCCGTCGTCGCCACCGCTGGCCAGCAGCCGCCCGGACGGATGGAAGGCCAGCGACCACACCCGCCGCTTGTGGCCCTCCATCGTGTGCAGATGTCGCCCGGTTGCCATGTCCCACAGGCGAATCACCAGATCGTCACCCGCGGTGGCGAGCAGCCCGCTCGCCGGATCGACCGCCGCCGCCCACAGCCGCCCGGCATGCCTGGTCAACTCGTGCAGGCTCGCACCGGTCGCGACATCCCAGAGCCGCACCGTCGTGTCCCAGGAAACGCTGGCGAGCCGGTCACCGCAGAACACCACGGTGTACACGCGATCGCTGTGCCCGCGCATTTCCCGCAGGAACTCGCCGGACTCGACGTCCCAGACCCGCACCACCGAGTCGTCGCAGCCGGTGGCCATCAGGCTGCCGTCGGCGCTGAAAGCGATCGACCGCACCCGTCCCCGATGTTCGCCGCACACCGCGTGCAGCGCGCCGGTGGTGCGCATCCAGATGATCACGGTGTCGTCGTCGTTGGCGGTGGCCACGTAGCGGTCCTGCGGATCGAAGGCGATCGCCCAGACCGGTGCGGACTCGACGTTGATATGCCGCTGGTACAGATCGCCGTCGAGATCGAACAGACTCAGCCGTCCGTCGTTGCCGACCAGGCCGAGCTGATTGGGCTGCTTCCCGCTGAACAGCGCCGACTCGAAGGTGAGCAGCCGATCCTCGCTGCCGACCAAGCGCCGAATCAGGCTGCCCGTCATCGGATCCCACAATCGCACCACGCCGTCGTTGCCGCAGGCCGCCAGCAGGCTGCCGTCCGCGTTGAAGGTCACCGACTTGACCTGCCTGCCGTGCCCGACCAGGACGTGTTTCGACGTCCCGGTGGCGGGATCCCAGAGCCGCGTGGTGAATTGGTCGTCGGTGACGGCGAGCTGGCCGCCGTCCGGCCGGAACGCGAACGGCCAGATCGATCCGGTGTGCGCGGTGATCCGGTGCCGCAGTTCCGCGGTCGCGCTGTCGCGCAGGCACAGCAGCCCGGCACTGTCACCGGAGGCGAGCAGGTCGCCGGTCGGATCGAAGGCCACCCAGTAGATGGCCGCGCCGTGGTCGGCCGGTGCATGCTCACACGCACCCGTCTCGGTGTTCCAGATGCGCAGTCCGCCATGGGTATCCCCGCTCGCCAACAGCGGAAGCCGCGGATGGAACGCCAGCGTGTAGACCCGTCCGGTGTGACCGGGCAGGTCGCGAATCCGTTCGCAGCGCACCGGATCCCACAGCGCGACCGTGCCGCCGCCACCACCGACCGCGAGCAAGGTGCCCGTCGGATCGAACGCGATCCGGAACACCGCGCCGGGCGACCCGACGAATTCACCACGCTCGCGACCGGTTTCGACATCCCACAGCCGGACCGCGCCGTCGCGGTAGGCGGCGGCGAGCACACCGTCGTGAAAGGCCAAGCTGTAGATCAACTCCCGGCCGCCGTCCGGAACACACGCATGCAGCAGGTCGCCGCTCGGCAGCGACCAGATCCGCAACGTGCCTTCCGCGTCGCCGGTGGCGAGCAGATCACCGGCGCGGTTCAGCACCACCGGCCACGGCCATTCGCTGTGCCCCTGCAGGATTCGGCGCACCTCGCCGCTTTGGGCGTCCCAGATGTCGACGGTGCCGTCGCTGGACCCGCTGATCAGCACGGTGTCGGTGTAGGCGACCGCGAACGAGCGGGCCCGATGTCCCAGCAGCGTGCGCAGCGGCAGGCCCGTCTCGGTGTCACAGATCAGCACGCCGCCGTCGTCGCTGCCGACGGCCAGGGTGCCGCCGTCCGGACTGTAGGCCAGCGGTTGCGGCAACCGGCCGTGGCGGGCGTGGAAGCCGTGCCGGACACCGACCGCGGCAGGCGCGAATTCGGTGCGCGCCACCGTTCCTGGCACCACGGCCGCGCCACGCAGGTCGGTGCCCATCGGCATGCCGGTGACGTTCAGCAACGCCGCCCGCGTCCAGCGACTGCCCGGCCCACGCGCGGCGGTCAGGTTGGTGCGCGCCAGTCGGGCCCTGGTGAAATCGGCGTCGGTCAGGTCCGCGTTGACCAGGCTCGCCTCATCGAGCCGCGCGCCGACCAACCGGGCGCCGTGCAGCACCGCGCGGTCCAGGTTGACCCCGACCAGGCGGGCGCCGGTCAGGTCCGCGCCGGTCAGGTCCACCTCCTGCATGTCGCGGTAGGACAGGTCCTCCCCGGCCAGGCTCGCACCGCGCAGGTCGGCGGTCGGTGCGGTGCGCAGCCGGGTGGTCAGCCGGATGGCGTTGGTCCGGGAGGCCTCGTCGGCGACCGGATCGTCCAGCACCTGGTCGGCCCAGGCGCGGGCGAGCCGGACATCAGCCAGGTCGCACAGGAAGTCGATGGACAGCTGAGACAGCGGCGCGTGCGCGAGCTGCGCAGGCGCACTCACACCCGCCGCGAACTGCTCGGCAATGTGGTTGGCGACAAGCCATTCCGTCACTGACGAGTGGATGAAGCCGAACAGGTTGTCGTCGGTGCGCACCAGCAGGCTCCCCGACCCGATGGCATGTGCGGACTGCTGCACCGACATTCGATTGGAGCCGGTCATCTCGACGAGATGCTGTGCCACATCGGTCAACTCGGCCAGCCGCAGATATGGTTCGCCGGTCTCCCAGATGCGCAACGCGAAAGCCGTGACCGCGAGCCACAATTCGTGCAGCCGCAGGCCGGGCATCGAGCCTGCGGTGGTCGCGGTGCGGTCCGTCTCGTACGCAAGCCAGGATTCGAGGATCTCCCGATACAGACCTGCCGCGCCCACCGTCTGCTTGGCGCCCGCCGCTGCCCGCAGCCGCCGCTCGTCCAGGTCCGCGATGAAGCTGAGCATGCGCGGGTTCTGCGCCAGCCCGAGCAGATCCTGGATGCCGGTGATCAACCGCATCCTGGCATCGGCGCGCTCGCTGTCGCCGCCGTAGCGGTTAGTGAGGAAGGCGTGCACCTGTGCTGGCGCGAACTCCTCGATGTTGAGGATGCGCCGATCCTGCAGCATGCCGACCCGCTCGCCGAGCGCGGTCAACACCTGCGACCGCGACTCGAAGTGCTGAGTACGGCTCGCCACAATGATTTTGGCCTTGCCGACCGCGGCCTGCAGCAGAGTTTCCAGGTGGTCTGCGGCGAACTCGTAGCTGATCCGGGTGACCAGCTCGTCGAAGCCGTCGAACAGCAGCACCACCCGTCCCTCACGGAGCATGTAGCGCAACGCCTTCAGATCGATTCGGTCCTCGCCGTGGTTGGCCAGGTGCGCGGCGACCAGGCCGTCCACCGAATGGGTCTTGTCCAGGGTGCGCAGCTCGATGAGGATCGGGATCAGCGCTGGCCTGGTTTCGGTGATCCGGCGGGCGAGCTCGTGCAGGGCGAAGGTCTTACCGCGCCCGAAATCGCCGAGCACCAGTACGAATCGGCCGTGATCCGCGGCGACCAGGCGCAGCAGTTCGGCGACGAGATCGTCGCGGATCAGCTGGTCGCCGTGTTCGAGTATCCGGAAGCGTTGCGGGACATAGAGATCCGGCGGGTAACGGCGGTCGGTACGCAGCCGGTCCACCTGTTTGGCGAGATAGTCGTCCAGATCGAGCAGGCCCTGGAACTCGGTGAAGCTGCGCACTCGCAGCCCATGGCTTGCCGCCTCCTCGCGCAGCGAACGCGGCGGTGGCGCACCGCGATAGACGAGTTCGGAGCCGTATTCCGGCTCGTTGCCGAGGAAGTTCTCGACCACCTGTCGCGTCATGTCGCCGACGTGCACGCCGACCCGCCACTGCGCGGTGACCTCGTCGCGCTGATGGGTGATGATCAGATGCGGCGGATCGGACTCGACGCGGCGGATCTTGGCGCCCTCGTGCCTGGTTTCGCACACCTCGGCCACCCGCTCGAGCAGCCTGCCGTGCGGGTCGATGATGGCTGGCGTTTCGACGGGCGGCTCTTCGTGCTCCTCCGCGGCGGTGAGTTCGTGCTTGGCGTGCGAAGCCAGTGCAGCAACGGCATTCGACCACGGCTGGGCCAGGCTCGCGATGGGTGCCCCGGCCGGCGCCGAGGTCGCGGAGAATCGGGAGAGGCCCTCCGCGGTGAAGTGGATGATTTCGTCGCGGCCCGCCGCGGCAGCGGGCAGCACGGGTAGCTTGTCGTCCAACCGATCCAGGTGCAGCCCACCGGGACCCGGGCCGTGCAGCAGCAGGTTGAGCCGCCCGCCGAGCAACCGCGACAGCGTGTCGGCGTCACGTAACAGCGCCGGATCATGGGGCGACGCAGCGGTTCCCGGCAGCGGGTCGTGCCGGACCACGCCGAGCCGCAGCCAGCCCATCTCCTCGAACGGACGCAGGCGCTCGGCGAACCAGGTGGCCTGCGGTTCGCCGATCCGGCCGTAGTCGTCGTCGGGCAGGTGGGTGGCGGCCATGGTCGAGTTCAAACCCGCTACCACCACCCGCAATTCGGGAATCGGGAACAGGGTCCACGGCTGCCCGACATCGAACACCAGATGATCGAGCCCCTGATACAGCTCGCTGAACAGCCGCGCGAACTGCTCCAGCTTCGGGAAGTACGGCGGCTGCGGCCTGCGTTCGCGCGCTTCACAATTCAGGAAGTAGGCGTGGCAGGCCATCTTCGAAACATCGTGGTTGCCTGGCACCACGATCAGCCGGTCCGGTTCGAGTCCGAGCAGCACCCGCAGCCCGGTCAGGAAGGTGAGCGCTTCGTCGACCTGGCGCGGGCGGCCGGATTCGGTGAGATCGCCGGTCACCACGATCATGTCGGGTTTCGGCACGCCGTTGCTGACCAGCTGGCTGACGTTCGACCAGATCCTGGCCTGCAGTTCGCGGGCCGTGCTCGGCTCGTCCGGCGCGAACAGGCCGCGGCCGAACCGGGGCCCGGCCACGTGCAGCACGCTGACGCCGGTGCGGTGCTCGTCGGGGCGCGCAGCACCGGGAAAGACCGGGGCGGCAACGGGAGTGCGCCTGCTCAGCGGCGACTCGACGGTGCCTGCGCGATCCTCCTCGGCATAGTGATCCGGAAGTACCGCCCCGTTGGGGAACCCGGGCTCGGTGCTCGGTTTCGCACGGCCGGCATGCAGGTGCCGCACGCGCTCGAGCAGGATACGGCGGGCCTCCTCCTCGGTCGGCACGTTCACCAGATCGACGTAGGTGAGCGTGGCGAGCAGGCCCTCCAATGCGCAGTCGGCGATCCGGATCGGCATCAGCTTCCCGGGATCGGTGCGGAATGCGGCCTGCCATTCCATTGTCCCGTAACGAGATTGGAGATAGTTGTCGGAGAGGATGGCGAGCACCACGGTCGAGTCGCGGACGCCGCGGTCCATGAAGTCGATGAAGTTGGTGCCTGGCACGAAATCCCAGGCTTGGATCAGGGTGCGGAAACCGGCGCTCTCCAATTGCCAAGCAAGCCACGTCGCCCATCGCTCGTCCGCTGGGGAGTAACTGATGAAAAAGTCCCGCGGCCGCCCACCCTGCTGTGTCACGCACCCAGTATGGCCCAGGCCAATAGCATGGCGGTGTGCCCGAACAGGTCGACTCCTCCGAACGGAACCCACCGTCGAGTGCCGCTGCGCCGTCCGAACGGCCCCGCTGGGGCCTGAGCGTGCTGGACTGGGTGCGGATCGCGCTGCTCATCGCCGGACTGCTGTGCGTGCTCACCGGGCTGCTGCCGCGCGAGGAAGCCGCCGACAACATGCGCAGAATCGGACCGCTGCTACTGTTCCTCGGCACCGTGATCGTGCTCGCCGAACTCACCAGGCAGGCCAAGGTGTTCGACGTGATCGCGCACCGGCTCGCCATCCTCGGCCGTGGCTACTATCCGGCGTTGTTCCTGCTGTGCGTGCTGTTCGCGTCGGCGACCACGATCCTGCTGAACCTCGATACCACCGCGGTGCTGATCACTCCGGTGATGCTCGCGCTCGCCGTGCCCGCCCGCATCCCGCCGCTGCCCCTCGCCATGACCACGCTGTGGCTCGCCAACACGGCGAGCCTGCTGCTCCCGGTCTCCAACCTGACCAACCTGCTCGCCGCCGACCGGGTCGCGCTGACGGCCACCGAGTTCGCCACCAAAATGTGGGCGCCCCAGCTCGTTTCGATCGTGGCTACCATGCTGTGCCTGTGGATCTGGTACTGGCGGCGCGGCCGCCGTGACACCGACCGGTACCTGCCGCCCGAGCCGGTCCGCCCGGAGAACGCGAAGGAACGCACCCTGCTCTACACCACCGCGGGCGCGTGTCTGCTGTTCATCGGCGCGATCCCCTTCGTCGGCGACCGCATCGGCATCGCCGCGACCATCGCCGCCGCCATCGCGGTGCTCGCGTTCGCCGTCTTCGACCGAGCGTCCCTGCGCCTGTCCCTGATCCCTTGGCAGCTCCTGGTTTTCGTCGTCGGCCTGTTCCTCGTCGTCCCTACCCTCGGCCGACTCGGTCTCTCCGACCTCATGCACACCTTGATCGGCTCGGACTCCGGTGCGGTAGGCGCATTCCGTGCGGCAGGCGCGGGCGCCACCCTCTCGAACGTGGCCAACAACCTCCCCGCCTACACCGCGGGCGAGGCCGTCGTCCCCCCGGAAAACCACAACCAACTCCTTGCGCTGTTGATCGGCACCAACATCGGCCCGATCGTCACCCCGTGGGCCTCCCTCGCCACCCTGCTCTGCCTCGAGTTCTGCCGCACCCACAACGTCCGAGTCCCCATGCTGCGCTTCGTCCTCACCGGCCTCGGCCTGGCCCTCCTCGGCACCACCGGCGCAGTAGCCACCCTCCTCCTCATGAGCTGACGTTGACGGGAGAGAAACGGTTGCCGCCCCATCGACGGGAGTGAAATGGTTGATCAACTTCATCGACGGGAGTCAAATGGTTGCAACACGCCCTGCGACACGCACCATTTGACTACCGTCGATTTCCTTTCAAGATCTTTGGACCGGACCACAGCCAAGCAACCCGGCTGGAACGAGAGAACCCGTGACTGACAGC
>NZ_BDAY01000086.1 GCF_001612685.1 Nocardia altamirensis NBRC 108246 | reverse complement strand
TGCCGTACCCGGCTGACCTCCGCAGTCGATCACGCGTTCTCTCGTCCCAGCCGGGTCACTTGGCTGTGCTCTCGTTTCGAGAGCTTTCAAGATCAAAGAAGTCGAATGGTCAAGCCCACCAAGAAGTTCGCCGCCTCTCGGTTTCCTCCGGGCGCACTTGACGTACAGAACATGCACTTGACCCATGCTGCAGCATGGGTCAAGAGCACAATTCCTACGTCAAGTCACCTGCGAGCTCGCGGTTCACGGCCGAAGGCTCGAATCCGCACTCGTTCTGTGGATCCGCACTCGTTCTGAGGTGCTAGAAGGGGTGCGAATCCACGGTAAGGGTGCGGGTCCGGGTCGGCTCTACCCAGTGTTCGGCGAATCGTTGGGGTGGTAGCCGAGTTTCACGTCGTGGTTGACCTCGCCGCCTGCGACGGTGATCTGGCTGGTGGCCGGTGGATAGCCGCGGGCGACGACTGTGTATCTGCCCTCTGGGAGGTCGGTGACTATGTAGTGGCCGTTGTCGTCCGTTCGTGCTGACGCCGTCAGGTCGCCGGTCGCGTCCAGGACGCTGATCTGGGCGTCGGGGACTGCGCGTCCGCCGTCGGCGAGTGCCCAGCCTGCGAGCACCGCCATCGGCGCCAATTCGATGTCCTGGCGCAGTAATCCGCTGTCGGGGACGGTGAGGGTGATCGCACCGGGGCGCATGTGCTCGGCCACCGCCACCAAGGTGTAGGTGCCGGAGACGATGCCGTGGCAGGTGTACGCGCCGTCGGGGGCCGTGGTTGCGGTGCCGACCACGTCGCCGTCCGAATCGGTCAGCGTGATCCTTGCGCCGGGCAGCGGAGTGCCGCGCACGGACGACCGGACCACGCCGGACAACTCACCGGACCCCAACAGCGCCACATCCATTCGGTGCGCCTGCTGTCCGACAGTGACTGTGACGGCTGCCGGTTGATGGCCCGTCGCCGAGACGATCAGGACATAGCTGCCGGTCTCCGGCACGCGAATGACGTAGCCGCCGTCGGCATCTCCGCCCGCCCGCGACACCTGATGCCCGCGCTGATCGATCAGGGTGAGCGCCGCGCCAGGCACCGGATGTCCGTCCTCGCGGCGGATGTACCCGCCGATCGAGCGGTCCTCGAGTTCAGCGAAGGCGTTGGTGTCGGTACCGGCGAAGGCGTCGGCATCGGCATCGGCATCGGCATCGAGCACTGCCACCGCGGAACCCGCCTCCGCCGTGGCGAATTGATACAAACCGTTGCCGTGATGCTCCGCCGCGCTCTGTCGACTACCCGCACCGACCAATTCCGGCTCGGGCTCGGAGAGCACCTGCGCGGCGCCCTCCCACATCTGGTCCTCATCCCACTTCGACTCAGCCGGCGCCTCCTCCGCGGGCGCCGCCTGCGGAACATCCTGCAACGGAATCTCTTTCATGAACATCAGCACCACACCCGCCAGCACCGCAATCCCGGCGGCGACATAAAACACCCACGCCATCGAGTCCGTGAAACCGGTCAGGATCGGTACCTTCAACTCCTCGGGCATGGCCGCAATACCACTCGTATTGCTCTGCATAGCACTGAGCTGCGCCGCATCGAACCCAGGCGGCAACTGCCCGCCGAACGCGTCGATGATCTTGCGCGGCAACAGGTTGAACAGAATCGTCAGGAACACCGCGACCCCGAGCGTGCCGCCCATCTGCCGGAAGAACGTCGCCGACGCGGTCGACACACCCATGTCCGAGCGCGGACCTGCGTTCTGCGCCGCGATGATCAGCGTCTGCATGCAGCCACCGAGGCCGAGCCCGATGACGCCGCCGTACACCAGCGGCTGCCACAGCGGGCTGTCGTACTGCACCTGCGCATGCAGCGCCGAGCCTGCCGCAATGATGAACGAGCCTGCTACCGGCAGGATCTTGTAGCGCCCTGTCCATTTGGTGATCCGACCGGCGAGCTGCGAGCCGATCGTGATGCCGACGACGAGCGGCAGCATCAGCAAGCCCGCTTTCGTCGGCGAGAACCCGCGAACCACCTGGAGGTACTGCGGCACCATGGTGATCGCGCCGAACATGGCGACACCGATGATGAACCCGCCGAGAATGGTGACGCTGAACGTCGAACTCTTGAACAGCCGCAACGGAATCAGCGCCGCGTCCTTCATCAGGAACTCGACGAGCAGGAACAACAGCAACCCGCCCGCGCCGATCCCGTAGCAGAGCAGCGACCGGTCGGAGCTCCATCCCCAATGCCTGCCCTGCTCGGCAACGATCAGCAACGGCACAACGCAGATCGTCATGGTTACCGCGCCGAACCAGTCGATGCGATGGCGTTGCCGCTGGTGCGGCACGTTGAGCACCTTGCCGACGACGAGCACCGCGAGCACTCCGACCGGCACGTTCACCAGGAACACCCACCGCCACCCGTCGATGCCGCCGAGGGTGTCGTAGTCGGAGAAGAAGCCGCCGAGTACCGGCCCGAGCACGGTGGCCCCGCCGAAGACCACCATGAAGTAGCCCTGATAGCGCACTCGTTCCCTGGCAGGCACGATGTCGCCGATGATGGTGAACGCCAACGACATCAGTCCACCCGCACCGAGGCCCTGGAACGCGCGGAACCCGGCGAGCTGATACATCGACGTGGCGAAGGTACATGCCACCGAGCCGACGATGAAGAGCCCGATCGCGATCAGGTAGAACGGCTTTCGCCCGTAGATGTCGGCGAGCTTGCCGTACAGCGGCGTGGTGATGGTCGCGGTGATCAGGTAGGCCGTTGTGGCCCACGCTTGTTCGTCGAATCCGTGCAAGCTGTTGGCGATCCGCACGATCGCGACGCTGACGATGTTCTGGTCGAGGGCGGCCAGGAACATGCCGAGCATCAGCCCGGACAGGATGGTCAGGATCTGCCGGTGCGACAGGGTGTCGGCAGCCTGCGGGGTGGGTGGTCGCAGTGCCTCGCCCGCATCCACGCCCGGCACCGCTGCCTGGGTGGTCGAATTCGTCATATGCGCCTGTTTCTGGTCGGCTATCTCTTGTGGAGTTGTCTCGAAGCGGTGGGGAACCCCTTCGGCGGTGGCCGCCGGCACCGATGCGGCCGTCGATCGGATCGGCCCGGCGCTCGGCCCGGCCATGTGCCACAAGCGAACTGCTGTCTACTGCTGGTCGATATCTCAGCGTGCAACAATGCGGCGAGCCTATCGCTGCACCGTAGGCGGTCATTCGCGAGGCATAACGACGCCGGCCAGACCCACCCACAGACTTAATTGACCCGCGCAACTAGTTGCTGAAGCAAAATATACAGAGCCCCGCCAACCGGTTTTCCACACGGGGTCGGTATCGGCCGTCGCCACAACGCGATAGGCGGTTGCCGGATAAGGCTTTTCGTCCGCGAGCGAGACGCCCCGCGCACAATCGCCGCCCGGACCCGGCGCACCTGGTAAGACATTCCCGTGCGCGGGCTGGTGAGGAAGGCAGCGCCGGTATGGCATCGTGAGACGGACAGATGTCAGGGTGCTCTCCGGAATTCTGGGTATTCCGCGTAAGTCGTGCGTCGCGACAACGAGTAGCTAACGCGGACGAAAGGAGACCGGGTCGATGCTTTCCGGGCAGAGTTGGCCTGCGGGCCTGCTTGGCGGTGGCGCCCATCCGCGCACCAACGCGGACTGGAACTGGCAGGAACTATCGGTCCTGCTCGTCGAGGACGACCAGGCCGACGCGCTGCTCGTCGAGGAACTGATCGCCGACGGCGCCCCCGGCCTGCCGATGCGCTGGGTCCGTTCCGCCGCCGAGGCACGCGAACGACTGGCAACCGGCCTGCCCGACTGCGTGCTGCTCGACCTGCACCTGCCCGACGCGCAGGGCTTGGAGGCGCTCGCGCGGGTGCAGGAGTACACCGATCAGGTGGCGGTGGTCGTGCTCACCGGCCTCGACCAGGAGCAGACCGGGCTGGCCGCCGTGGCAGCGGGTGCCCAGGACTACCTGGTGAAGGGCCGGGTCGAGCCCGAGTTGTTCGGCCGCGCACTGCGTTACGCGATCCAGCGTAAGCAGGCCGAGCGGGCTGCCGCGGCGCTGCGCGCGAGTCAGATGCGCGCTCAGGAGAACGCCCGCCTCGAGCGCGGCCTGCTGCCCACTCCGCTGATGCGCGGCGAACGCGCCGTCGACATCGTGGCGCGCTACCGCCCTGGCCGCACCAATGCCCTGCTCGGCGGCGACTTCTACGACGTGGTGCAGCAGGCCGACGGCACCGTGCACGCGCTGATCGGCGACGTCTCGGGCCACGGACCGGATGAGGCCGCGACCGGGGTCGCTTTGCGGCTGGCCTGGCGCACGCTGGTGCTCAGTGATATCTCCGGGATCCGGCAGCTGTCGCTGCTGGAGGAGGTGCTGCTCGCCGAACGCAGCGGCAACCAGACCTTCGCCACCCTCACCAGCATGACCTTGCACCCCGAAAACCGCCGGGTGCTGGTCACCAGGGCCGGGCATCCCGGCATGCTGCTGCGCACCGGTACCGACGTGCAGTGGGTCGAGGTGCCCGGCGGTCCCGCGCTCGGCTTCTTTCCCGGCCGCGCCGAATGGTTCGCCCACGAGATGACGCTCCCGCTCGACACCGGGCTGATGCTGTTCACCGACGGTCTGTTCGAAGGACACACCGACGAAGGTCACGACCGCCTCGGCGAGGAGGGCCTGCTCGAGCTGGCGCGCACGATCACGACCCCCGCCCCGGCGCTGTTCGTCGACGAATTGATCCAGCGCGCCGAGGAACTCGCCGAGGCACACGGCGGGCTTGCCGACGATGTCGCGGTCATGTATCTGCAGTGGCATCACCGGAACCCCAACCAGGACAACCGATGACAACGTTGCCCCGACGACAGTCCGTGGCCGGCCGGCTGACCGTGCAGGGCTGGTTCCTGCTGGTGCTCGCCCTCATGGTGATCCTGGTGATCATCGGCGCCGTTCTCGGCGCGCACCAGCTCAGCAAAACCAACAGCGTCGCCGACCGACTGACCGACCGCCTCCAGCCCGCTGTCGCCGAAACCTTCCGGCTGCAAAGCGCGCTGCTCAGCCAGGAGACCGGCATCCGCGGCTACGCGATCAGCGCCGATTCCCAGTTCCTCGCACCGTATTTCGACGGGCAGCAGGACGAGGCGAAGTCCGTGGCCGCCATCCGCGTGCTGCTCGCCGATCGCCCGCCGCTGCTCACCGAGCTCGACGCGGTGGAGCGGGCGGCCACCGAATGGCGCGCCGGCTACGCCGAGCCGCTGATCGCCGCCGTCTCCGCGCGCGGGACCACCGCCGCCGACGCGGCAGCCGCCGAGCGCGGCAAGGCGACCTTCGATCGGCTGCGCACCCTGTTCGCCACCCAGAACACCGAACTCGCCGACACGGTCGACCGGGACCGAGCCGAGCTGAACGATGTTCGTACGGTGCGTGATTGGGTGCTCGGCAGCATGGTCGCCGCCTTCCTGCTCGCCGCGGTCGCGCTGACCATCCTGGTGCGCAAGCTGGTGGCGCGCCCGCTCGACGATCTGGAGGCCGCCTCCAAGCAGGTGGCCGACGGCGATTTCGACCATCACATCACCGCGCACGGCCCGACCGATCTGGCCACCGTCGCCGAGGCGGTGGAGGCGATGCGCCGCCGTGTCGTCGCCGAGCTGGCGTCCTCCCGGGTCCAAGAGGCGGCCCTCGCACAGCAGACGGCGGAACTGGACGCCCAGGCCGCGGAGCTGCGCCGGTCCAATGCCGAGCTTGAGCAGTTCGCCTACGTGGCCTCGCACGACCTGCAGGAACCGCTGCGCAAGATCGCCGCGTTCTGCCAGCTGCTGGAGAAGCGCTACGGCGACCAACTAGACGAGCGCGCAGGCCAATACATCGCCTACGCGGTGGACGGCGCCAAGCGCATGCAGGTCCTCATCAACGATCTGCTCACCTTCTCCCGGGTCGGCCGGGTCATCGACGGCAACGTGCCGATCGGCCTCGACCAGACGCTGGACAAGGCGATGGCCAACCTCGCGGCCGCCGCCGAGGACACCGACCTGCGGCTCGAACGTCCCGACACGTTGCCGGAGATCACCGGTGATCCGACGCTGCTGACCATGCTGTGGCAGAATCTGATCGGCAATGCGATCAAGTTCCGCGCGCCCGATCGGGCGCCGATCGTCCGGCTGGACTGCACACCGGACGGCGACACCGGCGGCTGGCGATTCTCGGTGTCCGACAACGGCATCGGCATCGCGCCGGAGTTCGCGGAGAAGGTGTTCGTGATCTTCCAGCGGCTGCACAGCCGCGAGGAGTACACCGGAACCGGGATCGGGCTCGCGCTCTGCAAGAAGATCGTCGAACATCACGGCGGCAAGATCTGGCTCGACACCGAGTACACCGGTGGCACCCGCTTCGTCTTCACCCTCAATGCGCCCGTCGACGAGGCACCCGCGGAATCGGACGAGCCGGTCCGCGCAACTCAGCAAGTCGAACCATCATCGCAAGGAGATCCGGCGTGAGTAATCCTGGTCAGCCCATCGACATCCTGCTCGTGGAGGACGACCCCGGCGACGAGTTGATGACAAGAGAGGCGTTCGAGGACAACAAAATCGGCAACACCCTGCATGTCGCTCACGACGGGCAGGAGGCGCTCGACTTCCTGTACCGGCAGGGCGAGCACGCGGAGGCGCCGCGGCCGGACCTGATCCTGCTCGACCTGAACCTGCCGAAATACGATGGCCGCCAAGTGCTGGAGAAGATCAAGGCCGATGCGGACCTCGCCCATATTCCGGTAGTCGTGCTCACCACCTCGGCAGCCGAGGAGGATATCCTGCGCAGCTACAAGCTGCACGCCAACGCGTATGTGACCAAGCCGGTCGACCTGGACCAATTCGTCGCCGCCATCAAGCACATCGACGACTTCTTCGTCCAGGTCGTGCGGCTACCACGGCAGCGCTGAATCAGGCAGGCCTGCGCGGCTCCTCGACCGCGAGTGCGTCTGCCAGGCTGTTGAATACGGTGAGCAGCTTGTCCAAGCCGGTCACTTCGATCGGCCGCCGCACCGGTGGCGACGCCACCACGCGCAGGCTGCCCGCAGGCACCGACTCCGCAGCGACGAGCAGCACGCTCAGGCCTGCGGAACCGAAGAACTCCACCTGAGACAGGTCGACCACGAGAACTTCCGGCCGATCCTGTGCTGCTTGCTCCACCGCGGCCTGGAACTGCGGGGCCGATGCCATGTCGATCTCGCCGGTGATGGACAGGATGCGGGTGGCGTCCACCGAGCGCACTTCGGCCTCCAACGCCCTCGCCTTCCCGTCCGCGCTCATCGGGCACCCGCCCGAGCGCCGATGCCATTCACTGCCAACTCAGGGCTCGGTCGAACCGAGCCCGCTCCACCAAACCGGTTGCCTGGCATCGCCACTTCGCTACCTCCGACGCGTCGACTTCGCCGCACATCCGAGCAGTGCCTGCTCGAATCCGGCCACGTTTCGCTCGAGCCGGCGCGGAGATTCTCCATCGCGACAAACTACCGTAGGCCGCCGACCATCGCCGCCTCCGCCTCCGCACGGCGGGTCCGGCTCAGCGCACGCGGGCCGGCCGACGGTCCTCGGCGAAATCGAGTTCGAGGGTCACCGGAATGGCATCGACGGCCAAGGCCTCGCGCAGGCGGGGCACGGCGTGGCCGAGGATGCGACGACGCAGGTCGGCGATATCGGCACTCGGTTCGGCGGTGACAACCAGGTGTAGTTCGGGCGCGGTGCGCTCGCCCGACAACCAGGCGGCCGCGGAGCGCACGCCGGGGTAGCTCTCGATATCGGCGGCCACCGGCGCGGCGGCGGTGGACGACTCCAGCACGGTTGTCCCCGCGACTTCGCTGCCGCCGGTGCGCCAGGTGCGCGATTTCGGCATCCGGAACACCTGGGCCAGCAGCCAGCGCAGGCATAGCAGGCCGATCAGCAAGGCGATCGCGACCGCGACCACCAGCACCCAGGTCGGCGGCGCCGCGGTGCCGGGAACCACGGTGTCGCCAGCGTGGACCCACCGCAGTCGCCCGTAGTGCGCGGCAACGGCAAGTCCGCCTGCTGCGAACAGCAGCAGCCCGGTCAGTCCGAGCACGGTCCGGTTCAGTCCGGCGGGACGGTTCACCCGACTCATGAGGCCTGTCCCGTCTTCGGGCCGTGCAGCTTCGCGCGCACGTGGCGGACGGGCTGCGGGCTGATCTCCTGCACGCGGCGGGTCAGCGTGTCGCAGATCGCCTCGGGCATGCCGTCGGCGCCGGTCCGATCGGTGCGCGCCGACACCTTGACCGCGTTGCGCCGCAGCCGGATTCGAGCCGACCCGACACCGTCCACCGAGCGCGCGGTGCTGCGCAGTGCCGTGCGAAGGCCACCGCGGGTGACCCCTGCGATCAGCCCGTCGTCGGCGGCGAGCGGAAGCACGGCGGGCTTGCCCGGCCACAGCGCGAGGCCGAGCAACGCGAAACCGAGCACCATCGCGGCGATTCCGACGCCGAGCACCGGCACTTCGTTCCAGGTCATGCCGTGTAGGTCAGTCGCAACGGTGTCGTAGGCGAGGAACTCGTGTGCCCCGACCAAACGCTGGATCAGCGACACCGCCACCGCGACGCACAGCGCGAGGACGAGCACCGCGACCACGATCGCCGGAAGCACCCGGCGCGGCCTGCGTTTCATCGGATCCTCCTGCCCGCAACGGTTTCCGTGGTCAGCTCGGTCACCACGATGTCGACCGCGGTGACCGCGAGCCCGGTCAGCTCGCCGGTGCGGCGGACCAGATGTGCGCGGCACGCGTCGGCCACCCGATCGACCGGCGCCGGATAGGTGATCGGCAGCCGGACCTCCAGTGCGGCCCGGTCCGCGAACATCCGGGCGTCGACGTGCACATCGGCGCCGACGCCGGCCACCTCGCGGGCCGCCTGCGCCACGATCCGCCGGACCGCGCGCGGCGCGACCGTGGTGACGCCGGGATAGTCGACCGCGACGACGGCGGTCATCGCCTGCCCCTGCGCTGCGCCGACTGCAGCAGTCCGGCCAGGTCGAGCTCACCGTCGAGCCATCGGCCGACCACCAGGCCGAGCACCGCGAACAGCAGCACGATGGTGAACGCGCCGAATCCGCCGAAGGCGCCCGCGAATCCGAGGGCGATGCCGATCGCGAGGCAAATCGCTGTGGCGTTCATTTACTGCACCCGGCTACTCGGCGCCGGTTCGTCGTCTTCGCCCGGGATGTAGACGTCGTTGACGTTGATGTTCACCTCGACCACCACCAGCCCGGTCATCTGCTCGATCGCGGTAATTACGTTGCGGCGCACCGCACGTGCCAATTCGGCGATGGCGACGCCGTATTCGACGACCAATTCCAGGTCGACGGCGGCCTGGGTCTCGCCGACCTCGACCGAAACCCCTTGGCCGATACTGGCGGACGCGCCGGGGATGCGGTCCCGGATGGCGCCGAACGCCCTGGCCGCGCCGCCGCCGAGATCGTGCACGCCACGCACCTCGCGGGCGGCGAGCCCGGCCACCTTCTGCACGACGATATCGGCGATCGTGGTGGTGCCCTGATCGCTGGCCAGCTTGCTGTCCTTGTCGACCGCCGCGGTCCCGTTCTTCGGCTGGGTTTTGGTGTCGGTCGTCTTCTCCGTGGTGGTCGTCGCGTTCATCGGCTTCCTCCTGGTTTCCCTTGGGGTACAGCGGATATCTGATAGATGGACACCCGGTCGGGGCACATCGTCACGGACCGGATGGGGTGAGTCAGGTAACCCCCTCGCCGCCGAAAGCGACGGCGTCGAGTTCGACGACCACCAGTCGCAGGCGGGCGTCGGCCCATTCGGTCCCGGCCAACGCGGCACGGACGGCGGCCGTTGCCTTTTCGACCAGTGGCGCCAACGGCAGTGCCGCGGCGGCGACCCGCACTTCGACCAGGCCTGATCGCAGGTCGACCGCGAATCCTCGTGCGTCCCATGGAAACCAGGACGCGCTCTCGACACCGAGCGAGGTGGCGGGGCGGATACCGTCGATCGCGTCCAGCGCCTCGAGGATCGCGGCGGTGACGTCGACAGCACTCACCGCCGCTCCGGCTCGATATCGAGAATGGACACCGACACCTCGTCGACCTGCTGCCCGGTCTGCTCGAACACCACCCGCGAAACCTCCTGTTGCACTGCATGACCGACCACCGCCGCCGCGCGGGCGGCCGAAATCACCACATCCACCTGCACACTCAGCTCCCCCGCTGCGTTCTTGCGCACCCGGACGCCCTCCGATGCGGCCGGATCCACATTGGTCAAGCGCTGCTTGCCTGCCCGCACGAGCGTCGAGACCAGTCCGCGCACACCGGGTTCCAGCCGCACCACCCCCGGCGTCGCGCGCGCGGCCTGTGCGGCCACCGCGGCGATGACCGGGGCCTCGATCACCACCTCGGAGATGGCTTCAGTTGTCATCAGCAGGCGTCTCCCGTGGTGCGGTCGGTGTCGTAGACATCGGCGACCACCAAATCCAGCGTCGCCAGCTCCAATCCGGTCTGCGCGTCGAGTGCCGCCATGACCCGTTCCCGCACGATCGGCAGCGCTTCGCCGATCGTGGTGTGCCCGAATCCGATCGCGACCGACATCTCGACCTCGACCCGGTTCTCCCCGTCCATGCCCATGCCGACGCTGCGTACCCGGCAGTGCCTGGCGCGGACGCCGGGCACCGAATCCGCGGCATAGCGCAGCACCGCGGCGATGGCCTGCTCGCTGACTTCGACGGTGCCAGGCGCGGGGGTCGGCAGTCGCAATGTCCGGCCACGCCTGGCCTCGGCGCGGACCGCGGACATGATCCGGCTGGTCAGATCGGGCGGCGCCGGGTCAGGTTCGTCGATCAGCTCCTTGGTCGCGTCCCGCAGGGCAAGCAGGCTGTCCCTGGCGGAGCGGCAGTGCGGGCAGGTCTTCTCGTGTTCGTCGCCGAGTCCCGCCTCGACGGCGTCGAGGCGATCCCAGACCTGTTCGATCTCGCGGCCGCAGGGCAGCTGGTAGTCCTGTTCTGTCGTGCCGTTCACCGCCATGGATTCATCACCTCGGACAAATGAGCTCGTGCTCGGGCAATTCGGCCGCGCACCGCCGTCGTGTTCACCTCGACGATGTCGCCGATCTCCTCGTAGGACAGCCCGTGCACTTCGCGCAGCAGCCAGCAGGCGCGTTGTTCGGGCGTGAGCAGTTGCAGCGCCGCGGTCAACGCGGCCAATTGGGTGCTCACCTGCACGGCATGCTCGGGCTGGGTGTCCGAGCGTGGCGATTCGGTGATCTCGGGATCGACCTCGACCGTCGGGCGGCGGCCCCGGATCACGTTCAAACATCGGTTGGTCGTCATGCGATACAGCCAGCCGACAAAGGCGGCGTCGTCGTTGAGCTGAGGTAGTCGGCGCCACGCACCGAGAAACACCTCCTGGACCACATCCTCGGCATCCGCGCGATCGGCGAGCATCTTGACCGCGAGCCGGAACATCCTTGCCTGATAGCGCAGCACTAGCTGTTCATAGGCCCTCATGTCGCCGTCACGCGCCCTGCTCACCAGGGTCGCATCGTCCGGCGCGGTCTCGGCAACCGCTTCTTGTGTGGTCACAGCACCTCCTCCACCGCTCATCTGGATAGACACCGGGGATCGGAAACCGTCACGTTCAGTATGACGTGACCGTTGTCTCAGCGGTTGCTGCGTGCCCTTCCCGTGGCCGCCGTGTCCTTACAACGTGTGCATCCGACCGGATGCGCCGACGACACAGCGGAGGTTTCGATGTCTCTCAGCGACAAGATCGGCAACAAGGTCGACGAGTTCTCCGGCAAGGCCAAGGAAGCCGCCGGTACCGCGACCGGTGACGACGAGCTGCGGGCCGAGGGCAAGGCCGATCAGGCCGAAGCCGGGATCAAGGGCGCGGTGGACGACGTCAAGGACGCCATCGGTGACGCGGTGGACAAGGCGAAGCGGGCGTTCAGCAAGTAGCCCGGCTCGTGCGGCGTGCGCGTCTCGATGACCGCACGCCGCCCCGGCGCGAAGGAGATACTGCAATGACGAATCACCAACCGGCCAGAATCGCCGGTGTCGAACACGGCACCGCGTGGCTGGCCGCCGCCACCTGCCTGGCACTGATCATCGGGGTCGCGGCGCTCACCGCATCCGTCGCCGCAACGACCGTCGCGGGCGTCAGCATCGTGGCCGGGCTCGCACTCGTCCTGACGATCCTGCCGCGCCAGGCTTGAGGGGCAGTCATTCGCCGCGGCCCAATTGCCGAGGGCGCCTGCTGATTCGGCTGCGACGAGAGAACACGGTGCCGGTGACGGATCACGTCACCGGCACCGTAGCGTTGGCACGCTTTACTTCCGCTGGTCTTCCAGCGCGTCGTCGATCGCCGCGAGCGCATCGACGGGGGTGCGGTTCTTGCCGTGCTCATTCTTGCCGAGCTGGGGCCAGCCCTCGCCCTCCGGCCCGCGCAGCTGGATCCAGATATCGCGGGTCTTGTCCAGCAGCTCGCGCTGCTCGAACTCGTTCAGTGCGGACATGAATTCCTCCTCTATTCCGACGCCGCACGCCGCGGCGAAATCCTGGGGCGACATGGCGTAGGCGATGTTCATGTCGCAATCGCCGAACGGCGGGCAGCCCTCGGGCAGGCCACCGCCGTAGCCCTGGCCGTCGGTGTACTGGTGCGCGATCTGGCCGGGCAGGTTCGGGTTGCGGCCGTATCCGGCCCCGACCATGCGCAGTCCGTCCGGGCGTTCGGGCCACATGTCGAAGAAATCGCCCTGGTTCGCATAGCCGATCACGCGACGTCGGTCACCGAGCCAGTCGGTTAGCTGCCAGTACGCTCCGTTGATGCCGTCGGACTGGTTGCCCCGCGGATTCCCGCCGGACTCGAGGTCGATCATGGTGATCATGCGCCGGTGTGGGCCACCGGCCCGTTCCACCATCTCGCGATGCACGTTGACGGTCTCCAGCCAGTTCGGCCGCGAGTAGAAGTAGACGATGAAACATGCCAACCGGCCGGAATCTACGGCCTGACATGCCCATGCGTAATTCGCGGCGAAGTTCGGATCGCGAAAGTCGCCGTCGTTGGAACGGAAACTCAGGATTCCGAACGGATAGGAATCGTCTACCGGCACCTGAAAATATGACACGTCCGCGAAAAGACTGTCGACCATCTGATCTCCCTCGATTTCGTTTGCCCGAAATTTCCCCCGAGTCGTTTCCGTCGCGCCGAGCGCAGCACCGCACGCCCATGAGACGTCGATGAAACGCGGGTGAAGGGCGGTGGATGAAGACTCTTCGATGTACAGGAACTCCCCTCGCCGATTCGGCGCGACGGACCCATGTTGTCGCTGGTCCACCGCTCGGAGGAAGGTGTCGGTCGAATGAGCGAACCGGGCGTTCCATTTGTTGGACCACGAGCGATAAACAACGCACGTGCTCGGTTCGTTGCGTTATCTGCATGGGAGGACAGAGAGTGAGCGAAGCGACGATGGAGAAGGCGTCGGCCATGGGGGGCCGTGGTGTGCTCGAAGGGGCGTTCGCCCTATTGGAGGTACTCGCGCACGGTGATGAGAAGGGATTGACCGAGCTGGCGTCGGACGCCGGACTACCGAAAGCAACCGCATATCGGCTGCTCAATCAGTTGGTCGTCGAGGGGGCGGTCCAACGGCGGAGCGGGCGGTATCAGATCGGTCCCCGGGTCTATCGACTCGGCCAGACCTGGCAGCCTGCCCGACTGTTGCGGGCGGCGTCGGCACGACCGCTCGGACAACTGACGGCGGCCTCGGATCGCGGCGGGTTCAGCCTGTCGGTCACCGACCGGGGAAACACGATGCTCATCGGCGGGATCGGGCGCGAGATCGATGAGATCTTCCCGCTGCGCGCCGGGGTGCTGCTGCCCTCGGGCACCGCGGCCGAGCAGGTGCTCGCGATCGGCCACCCGACCACCACCGCGCCGGAGGGGTTCTCGTTGCGCGAGTGGAATCGGCAGGTCACCCTGGTGCGTGAACGCGGGCTTGCCTTCGACACCGACATGAGTCGCTTCGGGTTGGCGTGCGTCGCGGCGCCGGTGCGTGGGCCCTCCGGTGAGGTGGTCGCCGCGCTGGCGGGGACGCTGAGCGAGCTGCAACGCATCCCGGCGTTGGCGGAAGCGGTGTTGCGTGCGGCCGGAGTGGTGAGCGCGAATCTCACCAGGCTCCTGCGCTCACACGGAGCTATGTCACTCTGAAGAGCACCCCGAACGGCGTCTGAGTAGCGGACTACTCAGGCGCCGTTCGCGTTTTCGCGTACCTGGTGCGTGCGGCGCGAGCGGTTGAGACGCGTGAAATCTGACATGACACGTAGACGAGGTCGTGTGTTACCGACCGGATGGGGTGATCGGTGTGCCCGCACACCAGACGGTGGTGATGCGGCGGGTAGCGCGGATGTCGGCGAGCGGATTGCCGTCGAGGAGCACGAGATCGGCGCGTTTGCCCGGCGCGATGACGCCGCGATCGGTGAGGCCGAAATGCTCGGCGGGCAGGATGGTGGCGGCGCGCAGTGCCTCCGCCGGGGGTAGGCCCGCGGTGACGAGCAACTCCAGTTCGCGATGCAGGGAGGCGCCGTGTTGCGGCTGAAACGGTGCGCCCGGTGTGCTGTTGGCGTCGGTGCCCGCCAGGATCGGGACACCGCGGCTGTGCAGCGACGCGACGGTGGCCAGGCAGTCGGCGAACCCGAGGCGGCCCAAAGCCGTTGCGATGCCTTGCATCATGACCAGGGTGGGGATGGCGACGCGGCCCTCGGCGGACATCCGGCGGACGTTCTCAGCCGGGAGTTGCCCGTCTCCCGGTACGTGCGTGACGAAGTCGACGCCGACATCCAACGCGAGGGCGTACGCGCCCAAAGATGCTGCGTGCGCGACGATTCGGCGGTTCATGGCATGCGCGGCCGCCACCACCGCCTTGGCGGTCGCCTCGTCGGGGCCGCCGTCACCCGGCGCCTCGAGCACGAGCTTGAGATAGTCCGCGCCTGTCGCGACGCGCTCGGCGACCATCGCCTCGGCCTCCTCTGGCCCGCGGATGACGGCGGCCTCGGCCAGGCCGGGCATCTTGGCGTGCATGCCGCCCGCGCCGATGATCGGCGGGCCCGCGCTGCGAATGTCGGTGGTGCCCTGGCGGTTACGCAGTCCGGTGAGTTGTTCCGCAGGCCAGGTGGCCATGTCCAGCGCGGTGGTCACGCCGTGCGCGGCGAACGCGTCGAGCGACTCCGGACCGGACAGGTGCACGTGGGCGTCGATGAAACCGGGCAGCAGGATCGCGCCGCGCGCGTCGACCGGTTCGGCGCCGCCTGGATCGGTGCCGAGCACGGCGCCGTCGATCACCACCGTCGTCGGCTGGGTCAGGCCGTAGCCGTCGAAGACGCGAACGTTGTGCAGGGCGGTTTTACCGGCCGCTGGGGAGTCGACAGTCACGCAAAGCCTCCGGTGCGGTTGTCATGCCGAAGCGGGGCGGTTGCGTCCCGCCAGAGCACGGTAACGCCTAATCGGCGATTCGGGCACCGGTCACCGGGTGGAACAAGTGGACTGTGCCTGGATTCGTGACCTCCAGGTTGATCGACTCGGCCAGTTTGGCCGGTGCCCGCATCCCCGAGCGCGCGACGAAGGTGAACGCTTCGCCGTCGAGGCCGGTGACCTGGGTGCCGGGAATCCTGGCGTAGACGTAGGACTCGCTGCCGAGCTCCTCGATCAGTTCGACGGTGACGGTGAAACCGG
This sequence comes from Nocardia altamirensis NBRC 108246, assembly GCF_001612685.1. Lineage (GTDB taxonomy): Bacteria > Actinomycetota > Actinomycetes > Mycobacteriales > Mycobacteriaceae > Nocardia > Nocardia altamirensis. Next base: position 12,149 of record NZ_BDAY01000086.1, on the reverse strand, counting down.
CGCCGTCGCGGCGCTCCGAGACGGGAGCCGCCTGCGCGAGTGGGCGCAGTGCGAGCTGCTCGGGGCGGATGCCGACGGTCACGGTGTCCAGGCCCGCCTCGGCCAGCGCGGTGATCCGGTCCCGCGGCAGTTCCACTGTGCTGCCGCCGATCTCGACGCCGCCCGCGACGATCGGGACCGTGAGCAGGTTCATCGACGGCGAGCCGATGAAACCGGCGACGAACGCGGTGGCAGGCCGGTCGTAGAGCTCGGCGGGCGTGCTGAACTGCTGCAGCCTGCCGTCGCGCAGCACCGCGACGCGATCGCCCATGGTCATCGCCTCGACCTGATCGTGGGTGACGTACACCGTGGTGGTGCCGAGCCTGCGCTGCAGCGCGGCGATCTGGGTGCGGGTCTGCACCCGCAGCTTGGCGTCGAGATTGCTCAGCGGCTCGTCCATGCAGAACACGCGCGGCTCCCGCACGATCGCGCGGCCCATCGCGACCCGTTGCCGTTGGCCTCCGGACAGTTTCGCGGGTTTACGGTCGAGGTACGGCGTGAGGCCGAGCAGCTCCGCGGCCTCGGCGACCCGCTGCTTGCGTTCGGCCAGCGGCACTTTGAGCATCTTGAGCGCGAAACCCATGTTCTCGCCGACGGTCTTGTTCGGATAGAGCGCATAGTTCTGGAAGACCATGGCGATGTCGCGATCCTTGGACGGCACACCGAGCATGTCCGCGCCGTCGATGCGGATCGATCCGGCATCGATCTCCTCCAAGCCGGCGAGCATGCGCAGCGCCGTTGACTTCCCCGAGCCGGAAGGCCCGACCAGGACGATGAATTCGCCGTCGGCGATGTCCAAGTCGAGCGAGTCGACGGCGAGGGTGTCCGCACCGGGATATACGCAAGACGCCGAGTCGTAACTGATGGTGGCCATGGATCTTTCCTTACTTGATGGCGCCGAACGAGAGACCGCGCACCAGCTTGTTCTGCGCGATCCACCCGGCAAGGACAACGGGCAGCGCGGTGAGCACCGCTGCCGCCGACAACCGGGCCCAGTACAGGCCCTCCCCCGTGATGAAGCCGACCAGGAACACCGGAATCGTCTGTGCCTGAACGGCAGTCAGGTTGACCGCGAAGAAGAATTCGTTCCACGAGAAGATGACGCAGATCAATGCGGTGGCGGCGATGCCAGGCGAGACGAGCGGCAGGATCACCTCGCGCACCGCGGTCAACAGACCCGCACCGTCCATGCTCGCTGCCTCGAGCAGTTCACTCGGCACCTCGAGGAAGAACGAGCGCATCATCCAGACCGCGATCGGCAGATTCATCGCGGTGTAGAGGATGACGAGCGCCCAAATGTTGTCCAGCAGGCCGATATCGCCGACGATCACGTACAGCGGGACGATCGCCGCGACCACCGGCAACATCTTGGTGCCGATGAAGAAGAACAGCGCGTCCTGGGTGCGCCGCACCGGCCGCAGCGAGAGCGCGAACGCGGCGGGCAGGCCGAGCAGCAGCACCAGAATCGTCGACATCGCGGTGGCGAAGGTGGAATTCAGCAAGGTGGTGCCGATGCCGCTGTCCAGGACCGCCGAGAACTGGTCGAGGGTCGGGGTGAAGATCAGCTTCGGCGGGTCGGTGTAGGCGTCGCCCTCCTGTTTGAACGCCGTCAGCACCATCCACAGCACCGGGAAGAAGAAGCCGATGCCGACCACCCAGGCCAGCGCACTCCAGACCATGCCGGTCCGGTTGCGGCGCTTGCGCACCGGAACACCTTCCGCCACAGTGGGTTTCCCGACGCGGGCAGGGGAAGTCATGCCGCCTCCTCTTTTCCGGTGAACGACTTGAACAGCAGGCGCAACGCCAAGGTCGCGACGATGGTGGTGGCGATGACGGTGACCACACCCATCGCGGCCGCCTGGCCGATGTCGAAGCCGAGGAAGGCGCGCTGATAGATGTAGAAGGGCAGGTTGGAACTCGCGATGCCGGGCCCGCCCGAGGTCATCATGTACACCGCGTCGAAGGTGTTCACCAGGTAGATGGCGCCGAGCACGGCCCCGAGTTCGATGAAGCGGCGCAGATGCGGCAGCGTGAGCTCACGGAACACGGCGAACGAGGTGGCGCCGTCGACCCGCGCGGCCTCGACGATGTCGCGCGGCATCGACTGCAGCCCGGCCAGGATCAGCAACATCATGAACGGGGTCCACTGCCACACCAGGTCGGCCATCACCGCGGGCAGCGGATATTTACTCACCCAGTCGATCTGGCCGACGCCGAACGGTTTCAGCACGAAGTTGACCAGGCCGAAGACCGGGTCGAGCATGGTCGTCTTCCAGATCAACGCTGCCGCAACGGGAGTCACCAGGAACGGCGTGATCAGCAGGGTGCGCACCACGCCGCGCCCGAAGAACGCCCGATCCAGCAGCAACGCGAGCAGCAGTCCGAGGATCACCGAGATGATGACGGTGCCGACGATCATGATCACCGTGTTGAGCGCGACCTGCCGGAACTGGCTGTCCCGGAACACATCCGCGTAGTTCTGCAGACCGGTGAAATGTCGCGAGCCCGGCCGGACCAGGTTCCACGACTGCGTCGAGTAGTACAGCGTGAACACGAACGGCAACTGGGTGACCACGAGCATGAAGATCAGCGCGGGCAGCAGCGGACCCCGGCGGCGCCAGCCTTCGGCACGGGAGATCCGATCCCGGCGAGAGACGAGGTTTCGCGGCGGCGCGGCGTCCGGTGCGGCGTGAGTGGCGCGCGCGGTGGTGGTTTCAGACATGACTACTGGCTCTCTCGATACGACCGACCGACCACCTCGGCGTACTGCTGAGCCTGGTCGAGTGCGGCGCGGACGCTGATCCGGCCCGCCACCGCCGCGCTGATCTGCTGGCTCACCCTGGTACCGAGATCCTGGAACTCCGGAATGGTGAGGAACTGGATGCCGGTGTACGGAACCGGCCGTGTCCCTGGGTGTTCCGGGTCGACGCCCTCCATCGCCGACAACGTGAGCGGCCCGTACGCCTTCGATGCCTCCCGATATTCGGGGATCTGATAGGTGGACTGGCGGCTGCCCGGCGGCACATGCGACCAGCCGAGTCGCTCGCCGACCATCCTGATGTAGGGCTTGCCGGTCATCCACGAGACGAATTTCCATGCGGCGTCGGGCTTGTCGCTGGTCTTCGGGATGCCGAGCGACCAGGTGTAGAGCCACCCGGAGTTCGGCTTCTCGCGCACCGGGGCGAGCGCGTAGCCGATCTTGCCGACCACCTTGCTCGATGCAGGATCCTCGAGCACCGAGACGGCGGAGGTCGCGTCGTACCACATCGCGGTGTTGCCCTGGGCGAGTTGCGTTGCGCATTCGCCGAAGCCGCTGGTTGCCGCGCCGGGCTGGCCGTGCGTGCGCACCAGGTCGACGTAGAACTCTACGGCCCGAACAACTTCGGGGCTGGTGAGCTGAGCGTGCCAGTTCTCGTCGAACCAGCGCCCACCGAAGGTGTTGATCACCGTGTTGAGCGGGGCGAGGGATTCGCCCCAGCCCGGCTTGCCGCGCAGGCAGATGCCGGAGCGCCCGCCCGCCGGGTCGTCGAGTTTCGCCGCGGCGGCGGCCACCTGGTCCCAGGTCGGCTCGGCAGGCATGGTGAGCCCGGCCTGTTCGAGCAGGTCCTTGCGGTACATCAGGAACGACGACTCGCCGTAGAACGGCACCGAGTACATCGCGCCCTGATAGGACAACGACTTTCGCAGCGACGGGATGAAATCCTGCTCGTCGTAGCCAGGGGTGTTCCGTGCGTAGGCGGACAGGTCGGTCAGCCAACCGTTCTCGGCCCACTGCGGCGTCTCGTAGTTGCTGATCATGACCACGTCGAATTCACCGCCGCCGGTCGCGACCGATGCGGTGATCTTGGCGCGGGCCTCGTTCTCCGACAGTGAGACGAACTTCAGGGTGGTGCCCGGGTTTTCGCGCTCGAACTCGCTCGACAGCGTGATCGCGTCGCGCATCTGCGAGTTGGACACGATGGCGATGGTGACCGGATCGCCGCCACCGGAGGTGAAGGTGCCTGCGCCCGCGCAGCCGCCCGCGGCGAGGACAGCCGAAACGGCCAGTGCCAGTGTGCGTTTTCTTCTGGGGCTATGCCTGCTCATCGGCCGCGCCCTCCTTCTGTTCCAGCAGCCACCGCGCGCATTCGAGGTCGGTGACGAGGATCTTGGCCAGCCCGCCGCGCAGTGCGCCGAGCGTGGCGTGATGTTTGGCCGCACCGCCGGAGATCAGCACGGTCGAGCGGCAGGCGCGCACGGCGTCGAGACCGACCGAAACGGTGCGTGCGGCAAGCGATCCCGCGACGTCGCTGCCGTCGGCGTGGAAGAACCGGCCGCCGATCTCGCCGACCGCGCCGAGGCCGTGCAGTTCGTCGAGGATCGCGGTGTCGAGGTAGCTGCCCTCGAACAGCGTGGTCGCGGTGGAGACCGTGCCGACGCCGAACATCATCACGTCGGCGGCGCGGCCGAGTGCCATCGCGCGGCCGAGCACCGAATCCTGGGCCAGCGCGGTGACGGTCGCGGAATCGGCGTAGAGCGGGGCGAGCAGCCGGACCGGGGTGGCCTGCAGGACAGTGGCGCAGCGGCCGAGGGTGTAGTCGACACCGGTTTGGTAGTCGATCGAGGTCATCGATCCGTCGAGCTGCACGACAGTGGCGCAGCGCGCGGACTTCGTGCCCAGTTCGTGTGCGACGGCGATGGTCTCCGGGCCCCAGGTGAATCCGAGTGTGTCGTCGGGTTGCAGCCTGCGGGCCAGCACGCCGACGGCCGCGCGGGCCAGCGGCACCAGACCGGAGGGCGAGCCGTCGGGTATCTCGCCGAGCACGACGGCCTCGGTCAGTCCGAACGCGGCCTCCAGCTCCGACTCGACGTCGGTGTGCACGGTCGCGCGCAGGTCGTCGGGGACGCTGATCTCGATGCGCACCAATCCCTGCGCGCGGGCCCGTGCGATGAGCCTGCCCGCGGTCGGCCGCGAAACACCCAGTTTGGCCGCGATTTCGGCTTGCGTGGCGCCCTCGAGGTGATACAGCTGCGCGGCCCGCAACGCGAGCCTGACGTCATCCGAGGCGCTCGGCCGGGATGGGACGGTGGCCACATGGCCTCCTCATCGAGTCCAGGCAGTGTCTGAGCATCTGCTCAGCGTGTGATCTACTGCTCATAGAGGGTAGCATCCGATTTGTGACGTACACAACATTTGTGGGGTGAGCATGACTTGGGACACAGCTCTGCCGCTGCGCGCCGCTACCCTGCGGGAGCTCGACTCCCGCATCGCGACACCGGCCTACGACCGAACCGGAATCAGCACCGGCATCGTGCATTTCGGGGTCGGCGGGTTTCATCGGGCACATCAGGCGATGTACCTCGACCGGCTGCTCAGCGCGGGCGACGCCAGGGAGTGGGGCATCTGCGGGGTCGGCGTGCTGCCTGCCGACCAGCGGATGCGGGACGCGCTGCGGGCGCAGGACGATCTGTACACGCTGTCCGTCCTCGCGCCGGACGGCTCGTGGACCACGCGGGTGATCGGCTCGATCGTCGAATACCTGTACGCGCCAGATGATCCCGAGGCGGTGCTGGCCAAGCTCGCCGACCCGGCCACCCGCATCGTTTCGCTCACGGTCACCGAAGGCGGGTACCACTTCTCGGCGACCACCGGCGCGTTCGACCCCGACGATCCGGCGATCCAGGCCGACCTCGCGCCGAATGCGGTGCCCGCCACCATCTTCGGCCTGATCATCGAAGGCCTGGCCCGGCGCAGAGCACGCGGCATCGCACCGTTCACGGTGCTGTCGTGCGACAACATCGAAGGGAACGGTCACGTGGCGCGCACCACGTTCGGCACGTTCGCCCGGCTGCGCAATCCCGATCTCGGCGAGTGGGTCGCACAGGAGGTGTGCTTCCCGAACTCGATGGTGGATCGAATCACGCCGGTTACGCCGCCGAGTGCCGCGGCCGAGGTCGAGCGGCGCTACGGGGTGGTCGACCGGTGGCCGGTGGTCACCGAGCCGTTCACCCAATGGGTGCTGGAGGATTCGTTCACCCTCGGCCGCCCCGACTACGGCGCGGTCGGCGTGCAGCTGGTCGCGGACGTGGCGCCCTACGAGCTGATGAAGCTGCGGCTGCTGAACGCGAGCCACCAGGCGCTGGCCTACTTCGGGTACCTCAGCGGGTATCGACTGGTGCACGACGCGGCACAGGATCCGGCGTTTCGCCGATTCCTGTTGCGGTACATGGACAGCGAGGCGACACCGACGCTGCTGCCGGTGCCCGGCGTCGATCTCGATCAGTACAAGCAGACGCTCATCGAACGCTTCGCCAACCCGGCGATCGGCGACACCGTGGCGCGGCTGTGCGCGGAATCATCGGACCGGATACCGAAATGGGTGCTGCCGGTGATCCGCAACCGGCTCGCCGACGACGGCGAGATCACCTGTGCGGCAGCAATTGTCGCCAGCTGGGCCCGCTATGCCGAAGGCATCGATGAGCAGGGCCAGCCGATCGACATCGTCGACCGGCTGCACGCGCGCCTCACCCCGCTGGCGCGTCGCCAGCGCGAGGATCGCACCGCATTCCTCAGTGACCGTTCGGTATTCGGCGATCTCATCGACGAACCGCGTTTCGTGCGCGCCTACGTCGCAACGCTGGATTCGTTGTATGCCAACGGGGCTCGCGCCACGGTGGCGAAACTGGCCGGCTGACCGCTCAGAGCGGCGTGATCCGGGCGACGGCGTGGGGTTCGTCAGCGACGGTGAACCAAATATCGAGCGCCGAGCCACTCCGCGTGGCGACCAGGTGCACGCTGTCACCGGTGCGCAACGGTTTCGCGTACTCGATGACGGCACGATGCGGACCCGACTCGAGGTCGGTGTGGTCGGCCAGCACCTCCTCGACACCGCTCAGGTAGACCGCGTTGTTGACGTGATCGAGCATGTCGATGTCGGTGACCCGCAACGGGAAGGGCCGCACGTCGCCGTCGGCCGGCGGCGGATCGCTCAAGGCGGCCTTCCAGCGCAGCCGATGCTCGGTCGTGTGGGCAAGCATCGGCTCCAGGAAGCGGTCGCTCATCCGCGCGGGCACGCCGGATTCGGTGCCGAAATGGATGATGAAGGCCTCGGTCTCGATGAGGCCGCCGCTGCTCCCGCAGATCTGCACCCGCATGTTGCACCAGCGGGTGGACAAGCCGGAACACCAGCGGCGCAGGGTGACCCGCTCGCCGAACTGGATCGGCTTCAGCACGTCGATCACGGTGCGGCGCACCACCCAGCCGCGGTGCGTATCGCCGTCCGGCACCGCGTCGAGGTGTTCGAACCCGATGTCCTGCAGGTAGCGGGCAATGGCGTCGAGCCGAAGGCGTTGGTTGCCGTCGGTGTCGGCGAGGCGCACCGGCCACCCGGTTTCGAAGGGGGTCACGGTGATCGGACGTTCCGGCAGCACGCTGGGAATGACCATGTGCGGATACTGCCAGGTCGGCCCCGCCCGACGCACGGCGGCACGGTCAGAGTGTTGTGCAACACACACTTCGCCGGAGGCGCGACGTGGATCACTCGACGGGTTGACTCTGACACCGTGTGAGGCCGTTGCCTGGGCCGATAGACGCATATATCGGCGCAGGACCGTACTGCTCCAGCAATTCCCTGGCAATGCTGCTCGGCGATCGAGCACCGTCGACCGCCGTGCTCGAAACGTTGACCGGCGCGCCGTTCGGCGCCGAGCTGGTCGGCGGGACGATGCCGTACCTCAGCCCCGTCGGGTGGCATCCGGAGCCCGCACGAAAAGCCCCGGGCGGCGATGCTCGATCGCAGCCCGGGGCTCGTGCGTTGGTCCTCGACCTACTTCTTGTTGCGTTCCCGCTTCTCCCTGACGCGCACCGAGATACGCACCGGCGAGCCGTCGAAGTTGAATTCCTCACGGAGCCTGCGCTCCAGGAACCGGCGGTAGCCCGCCTCCAGGAATCCGGTGGTGAACAAGACGAACGTCGGCGGACGGGTCGACGCCTGGGTCGCGAACATGACGCGCGGCAGTCGCCCGCCACGCATCGGCGGCGGCGTCGCCGCGACGACCTCCTTGAGCCAGTTGTTCAGGCGGCCGGTGGAAATGCGCTTGTCCCACGATTCGAGCGCAGTTTCCATGGCGGGCACCAACTTCTGCACCGCGCGGCCGGTGTGCGCGGAGATGTTCACCCGCTGCGCCCACGGCACCCGGACCAGATCCCGGTCGACCTCACGGTCCAGCTGCAGCCGGCGATCCTCGTCGACCAGGTCCCACTTGTTGAAGGCAAGCACCAGCGCGCGACCGGAGTCGGCCACCATGCTGATCACCCGCAGATCCTGCTCGGTGATCGGCTCGGCGGCATCGACCAGCATGATCGCGACCTCGGACGCCTCCAGCGCCGCCTTGGTGCGCAGCGAGGCATAGAACTCGGTGCCGCTGGCATGGGAGACCTTGCGCCGCAAACCGGCCGTATCGACGAATTTCCAGATCTTGCCGCCCAATTGGACGAGCGAGTCGACCGGATCGACGGTGGTGCCCGCGACATCGTGCACCACCGAGCGCTCGTCGCCGGCCAGCTTGTTCAACAGGCTCGACTTGCCCACATTGGGCTTGCCGACCAGGGCAACGCGGCGCGGGCCCGTCCCACCGGTGCCCTCGCGCGGAGTCTCCGGCAGCACCGCGAGCACGTCGTCGAGCAGATCGCCGGTGCCGCGGCCGTGCGCGGCGCTGACCATCCTCGGCTCGCCGAGACCGAGCGACCACAGTGCGGCAGCCTCGGATTCGACGCGCTCGTCGTCAACCTTGTTGGCCACCAAGATGACCGGGATCTTGGAGCGGCGCAGCTTGCGCACCGCCGCCTCGTCGGTGGCAGTGGCGCCGACCACGGCGTCGACCACGAGCAGGATCGCGTCCGCGGTCTCCATGGCCACCTCGGCCTGCCTGGCCACCGACTGCTGCAGACCCTTGGCGTCTGGCTCCCAGCCGCCGGTGTCCTGCACGAGGAAGCGACGACCGGACCAGTTGGCCTCGTAGGAAATTCGGTCGCGGGTCACCCCGGGAATATCCTCGACCACGGCCTCACGGCGGCCGATGATGCGGTTCACCAAGGTCGACTTGCCGACATTCGGCCTGCCGACCACGGCGAGCGTCGGCATCGCCAGCTGCTCGTCACCGTCGAACTCGCTGTCGAAATCGACGAGCTCCCACTCGGTTTCGTCACTCCAGATGCCGTCGCCGGCCATTACGTCTTCCGTCATTGCGCGCCTCCCGGCCTACTCGTCGAGATCTGCTGCGCGACAACGCGATACAGCTCGTCGATGACCTCATCCATGTTCAGGTCGCTGGTGTCGACCAGCACTGCGTCGTCGGCCGGACGCAGTGGGGACACCTTGCGGGTGGAATCGAGGGTGTCGCGACGCTGCACGTCGGCGAGCACGGCCTCGTAGTCGTCGCCGCGGCCTTCGGCGATGTTCTGCTGGTTGCGCCGGTGCGCGCGGGCCTCGGCCGAAGCGGTCAGGTAGATCTTGGCGTCCGCGTCGGTCAGCACCACGGTGCCGATATCGCGACCCTCGACCACGATTCGCTCTGCGGCACTGGTGAGCTCGCGTTGCAGTGCGACGAGCAGATCACGGACCTCGGGCACCGCGGAGACCGCGGACACGGCCTTGGTGACCGCGTCGCCACGGATCTCCGAGGACACGTCCTCGCCGTCGAGCTGGATCACCTCACGCCGCGGATCGGTGCCGATGGACAGCGGCAGCTCCTTGACCGCGGCACCGATGGCGGCCGCATCGGTCAGCTCGACACCTGCCCGCAGCACGCGCAGCGTCGCCACCCGATACATGGCGCCGGTATCGAGATAGCGGGCGCCGAGCCGGGTGGCGAGACGGCGCGAGACGCTGGACTTACCGGTACCGGACGGGCCGTCCATCGCGACGACGAGCGGACTCGTCCCCGACAGCAGACGCGGGGCCTCGACCGGAATCTCCACACCCATCACAACGACACCGCCTCGTAGAGTTTGCCGATTTCCGAGCGACCGAGCACGCGCAACGTGCCAGGGCGCTGGTCGCCGAGTGCGACCGGACCGATATTCGTGCGCACCAACCGGTTCACCGGATGGCCGACCGCGTCGAGCAGCCTGCGCACGATGTGCTTACGCCCTTCGTGCAACACCAGTTTCACCAAGGAACGTCCCTCGCCCAATTCGAGCACCTGGAAGCTGTCGACCTTCGCGGGACCGTCTTCGAGTTCGATGCCGTCCTTGAGCTTCTTGCCGATCGACTTGTGCACCTCGCCGTTCACCGTCGCGAGATAGGTCTTGGACACCTGGAAGGACGGGTGCATGAGCCGGTGCGCGAGATCACCGTCGTTGGTGAGCAGCAGCAGGCCCTCGGTGTCGGCGTCGAGACGTCCGACATGGAACAGGCGCTGGCCCGCCGCGATGCGCTCGGCGACGATATCGCCGACACAGGGGCGGCCGAGATCGTCGGACATGGTGGACTGCCAGCCCTTCGGCTTGTTCAGCACCACATGCACCAGTTCTTCGCGCACCATCACTCGGGTGCCGTCCACGCGAACGACAGCGACCTGCGGATCGATGCGCAGGCCCTGCTCGACGACGATGGCGCCGTCGACCTCGACGCGGCCCTGGGCGATCATCTCCTCGGCGGCGCGACGAGACGCCACCCCGGCCTTGGCGAGGACCTTCTGCAAACGCTCGCCCTCGCCCCACGGCATCTTGACGTGGCCTTCCGAAACGGCAGGCTCGGTGTGCTGACGCTTGGCAGGCTTGGCGTTGCTGAGGTGCGGTGCCGAGGTGGTCTGGCGCTGCGGCTTGGGATTCTTCTTCTTGCCGGTCGGCGCAGGCTGGGTGGCGCGGCGCTGCGGGATGCCGCCGGCGCCCCACTGGGTCGCGCCTTGCGCCGGACCGCGACCGGTGGCGCGAGAAGTGTTGCCGCCCTGCGAGTTTCCGCGCTGAGCAGTGCCGCCCTTGGCGGCGTCGGTGCGGCCGCGGTAGGAGTCGCCTTCGGTGCGACCGCGATAAGCGTTGCCGCCCTGCGCATCAGCGTTGCGCGAGCCGGCGCGAGCGTCGCCGCGATAAGCGTTGCCGTCCTGCGAGTTTCCGCGGTAGGCGGCGCCGCGCGGGGTGGCTGACGAGGCGCTGCCTCGATAGCCGGGCGCGCTCTGCGTGCCGCGCTGGGCACTGCCCTGAGCGGACCCGCGGTAGTCGCCGCGCGAAGCGCCGCGTTCTGTTCCTCGAGCCGCACCACGGGTGCCTGCGTCTCGGGCTGCGCCACCCCTGACGGGCTGGTCGCTGCGTTTCCTACGATCCGGTGTGCCATCTCGGCGAGCGGGCGTATTCATTTTGTCCCGTCATTCTTCGGTTCCGAGATCCAAATCGGCCTCGGCGGGTTTCTTCAGCCTGGTGTAACGGGGGTCCGTATCCAGGCTCTCGTTGATCTCATCGATCAGGTCGACGCCGGGGAGCAGCGGCGCCAGTGGCGGCAGGTCGGTCAGCGACGCGAGGCCGATCCGTTCCAGGAACAACTCGGTCGTGACGTACATCGTCCCGTTGGTTTCCGGGTCGACGCCTGCCTCGGCGAGCAAGCCCCTGGCCAGCAGCGTGCGCATCACCCCGTCGACATTCACACCGCGCACCGCGCTGACCCTGGTCCGGGTCACCGGCTGACGGTATGCCACCACCGCCAGCGTTTCCAACGCCGCCCGCGTCAACTTGGTGCGGGCGCCATCGAGCAGCACCCGTTCCACATATGGCGCGTACTCGCTGCGAGTATAGAAGCGCCACCCGTCCCCCACGAAACGCAGATCGATCCCGCTACCCCGCGCGGACAGCTCAGCGGACAACTCCCGCAACACTCCGTCCACCCGCTCGGTGGTGTCGTCGAGGGCCGCCGCCAGCTGCTCTACCGGGGCCGGAGCGTCCACCACGAGCAACATCGCCTCCAGCGCGGAGCGGAACTCGTCGTCCTCGAGACGCTCCGGGGTGAACTCCGACACTGTGTCGTCGGCAACGTCGGATGAGTCGGTTGATTCGGCAGCGGCAGCCAGAACGTCGGCCGAGTCATCGGCAGACGGGGCATCGGCCGAGTCGGCGGCAGACGGGGCATCGGCTGTGTCGG
>NZ_BDAY01000085.1 GCF_001612685.1 Nocardia altamirensis NBRC 108246 | reverse complement strand
CGGCAGACGGGGCGTCGGCTGTGTCGGCCGAGTCCGCTTCGCCGGCTGAGTCATCGGTAGCGGCGGTGCGCTCGGCGCTATCCGTAGGACGATCGGAAGTGTCCGCAGCGTCGAAATCTTCGGACGCCGAGCGGGCATCGGTCGAGTCAGCTGCGTTGCGTTGCGTCGAGTCGTCGTCAGTTCGGTTCACGGACAACGGGGCATCCTCGGACTGTTCGCCAGCGGCAGCCTGGCCGCGGCTCGCCGCCACGTCGTCGGCCGCGTCACCGAAATCGGCAGCCGTTCCCGCGGCGTCATCCGACTTCGCTGCCTCGCGCGCGGAGGTGCTGCTGGTGTCGTTCGGTGCGGCCGACAATTCGGTGTCGGCGTCGGAAGCCGCTGCCGCGTCGACAGAACCGTCGGCTTCGTGCTCGGTGTCGCCAGGTTCGGCTGCTTCACCGCGAACCCTCGTATCGCTGAGCTGCGTTGGCGAGGCGGCGGCCGCCGATCGCTCGGCGGCCCGTGTCCGATCGGTGCTCGGCGTCGAGCGCAGCTTGCCGCTCGCCGCGGTCGCCACTCGGCCGCTCGCGGCGGTGCCGCCCGACGTGGCCGTTCCCGAAGACGCGGCGCGCTCGGTGGTGTCGGACTCGGCGTCGGCCGACTCGGTGGTGGCGGACTCGCGTGGTTCGGCGAGTGCGGCGTCGACGGTCTCGTCGTTGACGACCGCACCTTCGCTGCGCTCGGTCACCCGTAGTCCTCCTCGATTGTCACGACTTCGGTGGGTTCGCCCTGGGCTTCCTCGCCGATCCAGCTGATCGACAGCTGGCCGAGCGGGTCGGGCTGGTCGAACTCGATCGTCTTGCCTCGGTACAGCTCGAGCAGTGCCAGGAAGCGGGCGACGATCTCGATCGGCACATCGCAATCGTCGACCAGTTCGCTGAAGGTCGTCCAGCCGCCTCTGCCGCGCAGTTTCAGCCGTTCGAGCACGAGCGCGGCCTGGTCGGCGACCGAGATGGCGTGCGCGTGCAGATGGTCGAGGCCGACCTTGGGCACCGGGCGAGGCCGGAAGGCCGCCGCGGCGATCGCGGCCAACTCATGCGCGTCAACTCCCAGCGTAACCTCGGGCAGCAGGTCGGCGAAGCGCTCCTCCAGGCCGACCGCGCGCGGGTATCGCCGCAGCGCAACGGCCTCCAGTTCGCCGAGCAATTCGGCAACCTGCTTGAACGCCCGATACTGCAGCAGCCGTGCGAACAGCAGGTCGCGCGCCTCGAGCAGTTCGAGATCGTCGGCGTCGGTCACCTCGCCCGACGGCAGCAACCGTGCGGCCTTCAAATCGAGCAACGTCGCTGCGACCACCAGGAATTCGGTCGTCTGGTCCAGAATCTTGTCCGCCCGCAACGCCTGCGTCGCCGCATTGTCGGACAACGCCGCAGTCAGCGCCTTCGTATAAGCAATGAACTCGTCGGTGACCTGATGCAACGCCACCTCGGTGACGTCCAGCTTCCGCGAGCTGATCAACGTCAACAACAGATCGAACGGCCCCTGAAAGTTACTCAGCCGCAGATGAAACCCAGACTTCTCCTTGGCCCCATCCCCCGCCCCATCACCAGCGCCCCCCGAATCCCCGGACGCGGCACCATCGCCCGCGCTCGCGGCGGCACCATCACCAGCTGCGTTGGCGCCATCGCCTACGACAGAAGTCTTCTCAGCGGCATCGCCCGCCACCATCGCGGCGGCGCCATCACCCGCGGCGCCAGCCGATTCGCCCACGACAGAACCATCGTCGACGCCATCACCTGCCGCACCACCGGCCTCGCCCCCCACGGGGACCATCCCGCCCGCGGCAGTCGAATCGCCGCTCACAGCAACATCGCCCGCGATCGCGACATCACGCTCGGCATCGGCGGCGTCGGCCGCCACGATCGCGGCGCCATCACCCGCGGCGACAACAGCATCACCTGCGACGTCAGCAACCTCATGCCCTGCGGCGGCCACTTCGCCCATCGCAGCCGCATCGTCCAGCCCACGCACGGCATCATCAGCATCGCCGGCGACACCGGCGGTGTCATGCCCGTCGGAGTCCGCACGGTTCGCGGCAGCCATATCCTCGAACGTAGCAAGCTCGTCCGGCGCGATCGCGGCACCGACCACAGCGGCGGCGTCGGCCGCACCAGCCGTCTCATGCCCTACCGGTGCTGCCTCGCGCGCGGCAGCCGAATCGCCGTACACACCAACATCGCCCGCGATCGCAGCAGTGCCATCACCTGCAACGTCAGCGGCACGGCCCGCGACAGAACCCTCGTCTACCAGGCCAGCGGCATCGTACGAGCTGGCGGGCGCAACGCCCACAGCGGCCGAATCCTCGGACACAGCAGCCTCGTCCGAGGCGGACGCGACATCATCCTCGGCATCGGCTGCCACACCTGCGGCGTCGAACCCGACGGGGACGGCGCGGTTCGCGACGGCCGGGTCGGGCACGTCGGGGTCGGTGGGGGTTGCCGCGGCAGCCGATTCACCTTCGCTCGAAGTCACCGCATCGGCCTCGTCCGAATCGTCGGGGCGGGCGGCGGCCCGCTCGAGCAGGTCGCCCGGTGCGAGATCGTCGCCGATGGCGAACCCCGAGCCGGGCGTATGGGTGGTGGAGGATGGCGCGGGTTCGTTGCTGCCGATCACCGGCCGGACCGGTGGATGACTTCCCGCGCCATCGCCCGATATGCTTCGGCCCCACCGGATTTCGGTGCCCAGGTGGTGATCGGTTCGCCTGCGACGCTGGCATCGGGGAATCGGACGGTCCGCGAGATCGCCGCGTCGTAGACCAGGTCGCCGAACACCTCGACGACGCGCGCCATCACTTGGCGCGAGTGGAGTAGTCGGGCATCGAACATGGTGACCACTATCCCGTACAGGCTCAGCCGCGGGTTGAGCCGGTCACGCACCTTCTCCACGGTGTCGTTGAGCAGCGCGAGCCCACGCAGCGAGAAGTACTCGCATTCCATCGGAATGATCACACCGTCGGAGCAGGCCAGCGCGTTGACGGTCAGCAATCCGAGCGACGGCTGACAGTCGATGATGATGTAGTCGTACTGGTCGCGCACGGGTTCCAGTGCCCTGCCGAGGGACTGCTCCCTGCCGACCTCGTTGACCAGCTGGATTTCCGCGGCCGACAGGTCGATGTTGCTCGGCAGCAGGTCCAGGTTCTCGACCCGGGTCGGCATCAGCACATCGTCGATCGATCCCTTGGAGCCGACCAGCAGGTTGTGCACGGTCAGGTCCAGATCATGGTGCGCAACACCCAATCCCGCCGACAGTGCACCCTGCGGGTCGAGGTCGACGAGCAGCACCTTGCGCCCGTATTCGGCCAGCGCGGCACCGAGATTGATGGTGGAGGTCGTCTTGCCGACGCCACCCTTCTGATTGCACATGGCGACGATGAGGGCATCGCCGTGCCGCTCGACCGGTGTCGGGTCCGGTACCAGGCGCAGCGGGCGCCCGGTCGGGCCGAGCGCCGCATCCTCGGTGGGGAGATCGGCGCCTAAGCCCCATAGGGTTTCGGCCGCCGGTACCGATTTCGGACCCGGATGCGGCTCCGCCCCAGCACCCATCGGCGGCTCTGCCGCTCCGGCTGATGTCACGATCCGCTGCTCCTTATACGTTCCTGCCCGTTGCCTCGCCGAGCGTAGCGGGGCCGATCAGGCCCGACCTCGCTTTCGTACGGTCCAGCTCTCGATAGACGCTACCGCTTACGAGCGCGCAAGTGCCGCGACGCGCGCGGCGTGTTCGCGGCACCACGCCGGGCCGCGAACAGCAGAACGCTACCGCGTTTCGGTCAGCGCCACTCCGCGTCACCGTCGAAGTGCACGTCGAAGCGGTCGTGCAAGTCGTCCATGCTGTCCCATTCCGCCTCCCCGCGGGCAATCCGACCCAGCTGCCGGAAGTACTCGAAACGGACGATACCCGGTGTCAGCACTGCCAAAAACTCGGCGGGTCCGTCCGCCGACGCGCCGAAGGCGTGCACGACGCCCGGCGGCACGACGACCAGTCCGCCTTTGTGCACCGAGCTCAGTTCGCCGTCGACGAGAAACTCCATGGTGCCGTCGAGGATGTAGAAGATTTCGGTCGACTGCGTGTGGTGGTGCGGCCGTGTGCCATTCGCGCCCGCGGCGAGCACGAGACGGTTGGCCCCGAACAGCCCCTCGGACTTCTCGCTGTCCTCCAGCAGCTGGAACGACCCGCCGCCGGGCAACCGCACCGCTTCGACATCGGCCGCCTGAACGATGAAAGACTTTGCCATTCAACTCACCTCACTCGTGCCGGCCGCACAGCGCAGCCCTCAGCACAGCAATTCAACCGGACCTCAGTCCGATTTCTTCCGCGCCTGAACAAGCGACAGATAGGGCGCAGACCACAGACCGTCCGTACCTTTCACAGAGGCTGTACGCCCTGTGAACCGTACGCAAGGCCTGTGAGACTCGTTGGCCCGCAGCGGGGCTAGCGGGCGCGGGGGTGGGCGGTGGCCCAGACTTCGCGGAGGGTGTTGACGGTGACCAGGGTGTAGATCTGGGTGGTTGTCACCGAGGCGTGGCCGAGGAGTTCCTGGACGACACGGACATCCGCGCCGCCCTCGAGGAGGTGGGTGGCGAAGGAGTGCCGCAGGGTGTGCGGTGAGACGGCGGCGCCGATGCCTGCGCGGTCGGCCGCGGTCTGCAACACCTGCCATGCGCTCTGCCGAGACAGCCGCCCGCCGCGCGCATTGAGAAACAGTGCGCCTGCGTTGCCTTTTCCGCTCGCGGCAAGCACCGGCCTGCCACGCACCAGATA
The DNA here is from genome assembly GCF_001612685.1 of Nocardia altamirensis NBRC 108246. Taxonomy (GTDB): domain Bacteria; phylum Actinomycetota; class Actinomycetes; order Mycobacteriales; family Mycobacteriaceae; genus Nocardia; species Nocardia altamirensis. Next base: position 21,230 of record NZ_BDAY01000085.1, on the reverse strand, counting down.
GGCGTCGACCGCGGCGAGCGCGGGCCTGCCGATCGGCACCATGCGCTGCTTCCCGCCCTTGCCGCGGAGCACGACCGCCCGGTCCTCGACATCGATGTCGTCGACATCGAGACCGATCATCTCCGAAATGCGAGCACCGGTGGAGTAGAGCAGTTCCAGCAGCGCGCGATCGCGCAAGCCGCGCGGCCCACCGTCGTTGCCCTGTGCGGCGGCCGAATCCGCCACCGCGGCACCGCCCGCCGCCTCCAGCAACTTCAGCACCTCGGCGTACGGCAAGGCCTTGGGCAGCCTGCGTCCCGGGGCGGGCGGCTTCACCGCATGCGCGACATCGGTAACGGTCATGCCTTCGGCCGCGGCGAAACGATGCCACCCACGCACCGCGATCAACGCGCGGGCAACAGAACTCGCGGCCAACGGCGGATGCTCGGCGTCACCAGCCCGCAACGCCATGGTGAACTCGGCGACATCACCCTCGGCGACCTGATCGAGCGCGGTGATGCCGCGCCCGGTCAGGAAGTCGAGATACCGTCCGAGGTCACGCCGGTACGCACCGAGGGTGTTGCGCGCGACACCACGCTCGACCGTCAAATGGTCGAGATAGGCGTCCAACTCCCGCGGGAGCACCGGCATCCGGCGTCAGTCCGCAGACCGCTGAGCCGCCTTGCGGCGCAGGAAGGCGGTGGGCTGCCCCGGCCACGGCGCGTCGGCCGCCCGCAGCTCGAGTCCACTCGCACGCGCCGCGGCGAGCGCAAGCACCCCGGCCACGGCGGTCGCATTGACGATCTCCCCCGCCAACGCGGCACGCACCGCCTCGGCGACCGGCATCCGCACGATCTGCAGGTCGGCTTCCTCGAATTCCGGCTCCGGCTGGTCGGTTTCGTACAGCCCACGCGCGGCATACACCCGCAGCGCCTCGTCGGTGAAGCCAGGCGACAACGCCACATCCACCAGCACCGCCCATTCCCTGGCGGCCAGCCCGGTCTCCTCGGCCAGCTCACGCTGCGCGGCGACGAGCGGATCCTCGCCGGGCAGATCGAGCAGGCCCGCAGGCAACTCGAGCAGGCGCCTGCCGATCGGATGGCGGTACTGGTTGATCAGCACCACGTTGTCGTCGTCATCGATGGCGGCGACAGCGACGGCGCCGTGGTGCTCGATCACCTCGCGCTCGGCGATCTTGCCGCCGGGCATCCGGACCTGATCGAGCCGCAGCGCGAGAATCGCACCGCTGTAGACGGTCTCGCTGGAGACCGTCTCGAAAGCGTGGCCGCCCGGTTGAGCGGCTCCCCCGTCCTCGGGCCCACCGGTCACCCGATCGCCGCCGCTCATCGAATCGCTCCGCAATGCTGTGTCATCGTCCTACGCCTGCTCGGTCGCGCCCGCGAATTCCTCATCCGGAATGTCGACCGGAAGGCGTTCGGCCAGCTTGTATGTCAACGCCGCTGCCACCAACGCCGCGAACAGCGGATGTGGACGGGTCGGCCTGCTCTTCAATTCGGGATGCGCCTGGGTGGCAACGAAGAACGGGTGCACGTCGGCGGGCAGCTCGACGAACTCCACCAGGTGCCCGTCCGGCGAGGTGCCGCTGAACCGCAGACCGCTCTCGGCGATCTTGTCGCGGTAGGAGTTGTTCACCTCGTAGCGATGCCGGTGCCGCTCGGACACCTGCTCGCTGCCGTACGCCCGCGCCACCACCGAACCCTTCGCCAAGGTGGCCGGGTAGGCGCCGAGCCGCATGGTGCCGCCCAGATCCGCCTCGCCCGCGACGGCCTGCTCCTGATCGGCCATGGTGGAAATGACGGGATGCGGGGTGTCCGGCTCGAATTCGGCCGAGTTGGCCTCGACCAGACCGACCGACCGCGCCGCCTCGATGACCACGCACTGTAAGCCGAGGCACAGGCCGAGCAGCGGAATCCCGCGGGCGCGGGCGTAGCGGATGGCGCCGACCTTGCCCTCGATGCCGCGAATGCCGAAGCCGCCGGGGATCAGCACCGCGTCCACGTCACGCAACGCGGCCTGCGCGCCCGCCGGAGTCTCACATTCATCCGAAGGCACCCAGCGAATCTGGACCTTGGCCCGCGAGGCGAACCCGCCCGCGCGCAGCGCCTCGGTGACCGACAGGTAGGCGTCAGGCAGATCGACATACTTGCCGACCAGCGCGACCTCGACCGTCTCGCGCGGCGAATGCACCCGATCGAGCAGATCGCCCCACACGGTCCAGTCCACATCGCGGAACGGCAGACCGAGCTTGCGCACCACGTAGGCGTCGAGGCCCTCCCGGTGCAGCACGCGCGGAATGTCGTAGATCGACGGCGCGTCCGGCGTGGAAATGCAGGCGTCGACATCGACGTCACACATGAGCGCGATCTTGCTCTTCAACGCCTGCGGCACCTCACGGTCGCAGCGCAAGATCAGCGCATCGGGCTGGATGCCGATATTGCGCAACGCCGCCACCGAATGCTGCGTCGGCTTCGTCTTGAGCTCGCCGGACGGCGCCAGATACGGCACCAGCGACACATGCAGGAAGAAGACATTGTCCCTGCCGACGTCGTGGCGGATCTGGCGAGCCGCCTCGAGAAACGGCTGCGACTCGATGTCGCCGACGGTGCCACCGATCTCGGTGATCACCACGTCAGGAGTCTGACCCTGCGGGTCAGGAGCGCTCATGGCGAGCACCCTGCTCTTGATCTCGTCGGTGATGTGCGGGATCACCTGCACCGTGTCGCCGAGATATTCGCCGCGGCGCTCCTTGGCGATCACGGTCGAATAGATTTGCCCGGTAGTCACATTCGCGTCCCGGGTCAGGTCCCTGTCGAGGAACCGCTCGTAGTGACCGACATCCAGATCGGTCTCGGCCCCGTCTTCCGTCACGAAGACCTCACCATGCTGGAAGGGATTCATGGTGCCGGGATCGACGTTCAAGTAAGGGTCGAGTTTCTGCATCGTGACGCGCAGTCCACGCGCCGTCAACAGCTGACCGAGGCTGGAGGCGGTAAGACCTTTACCCAATGAGGAGGCGACTCCACCGCTGACGAAGATGTGCTTCGTGGCCGTTCGCGCCTGATTCCGTGTATGACCCACGGGTCTTCACGGTAACACGGATCAGCCGTCCAGATCGAACGCCACGCTCGTTTGCTGTTAGTTGGCCGCGGCTCCGCCTAACGCGGGGCCGAGGCGAGGGTGAGGGAGGTCGCCTTGTTGCCGGTTCCGTATCGGCCGGTGCCGCCGTTCAGCTGTTCGGTCAGGGCGAGGACGGTGGTGACCCGGCCGATTTCCCGGTCGAGGTTGTCGACGGTGCTGACCGTGGTGGCGAGTGCGCCGTCGGAGCGGACGACGGCGAGGGGGCCCGGGGTTTCGGCGGCGCCGGAACGGCCGGCGAGGACGACGCCTGCGCCGCGGCCGCGGAGGGCGCCTGCGAAGCGCGCGAGGTTGGCGCCTTGGCTGTTCTCGGCGGACTTGGCGCCGTTGCCGGTGATCACCACCGCGAGCTGGGCCGGGCGCACGGGGGTGTCGCCGTAGGCGAGGAAGCCGCCGCCGCGCAAGGTCTCCAGGACGAGGCCCAATTCCTGTGGGGTGCCGCGGGTTTGCCCGTTGGCCGGATCGAGCAGCAGCACCAGGCCGAGGAGGTCGCCTGCCATGCTGCCCTGATCGACTGCGCCGGTGCGCAATTGGGCGCCAGCGGGGATCACGTTGGTGACCGTGGTTCGCATCCGGTCGCCTTCGGTGGCGTCGGTGAAGGCATCGGTGAGCGCGATGCGGCCGGTGATCGCCGCGCCCGAGGTCTCCAGCGACTTCGTCACGCCATCGATGTCGGCCGGATCGGCGTCAGGGGTGGTGAACACGACGACGGTGCGGTCGGCGAGGGTCCCGCCGAGGATGCGGCCCGCCGAGCCTGCGATGAAGCGGTCGGCCGCGTTCAACTCGTCGGTGAGGCGCCGGTTCTGCTCGGACACCGTGTCGACCTGATGGCGCAGGTCCGACTTGTCCGCGCGCAAGCCGGACAGCAGATCCGCGGCCAGCGTCTGCGAGCCGAGCACAACGCCGATGGCGAGCGCCAGGAAGATCGCCACGATCGAAACGGCGTGCTGGCGTAACGAAATCATCGTTCTCCCTTGGTCATTGAGTGCCGGCGCCGACTAAGCCCTGCGCCCACAGTGCAAAACGATTCCAGGTGTCGGCAGCCCAGCCGATGGCATCGGTGCCGGTATTCGAGGCGAGCAGCACGACGATCACCGCGACCAGGGCGGCGAGCACCACCAGCGCGACGCCGATGCCGGACACCCGATTCCGATACAGCGTGGCGACGGCCTTGGCGTCCATCAACTTGGTGCCGAGCTTGAGCCTGGTCAGGAAGGTGGCCGGGTTGCTCTCGCGGCGGCTCCGGTCGAAGAAGTCGTCGAGGGTGGCGGCCGCGCCCGCGGTGACGATCAGCGAGGCGCCGTGATGGTGCGCGAGCAGCAACGCCAGGTCGGCGGGCGAGCCGGAAGACGGGAAGGTGGTCGCGCCGATACCGAGGTCCTGGATGCGTTCCAGGCCCTTGGCGTGGCCGTCGGTGTCGGCGGGCAGGATCACCTCGGCGCCGCATTTCAGCGTGGCGGTGCTGATCTCGTCCGGGTCGCCGACCACCAGGTCGGGACGGTAGCTGTGCTTCATCAGGGTGTCCGCGCCGCGGCCGACGCCGATCATGATCGGCACGTACTCCTTGATGAACGGCTTGAGCTTCTTCAAATCGTCGACGTGATCGGGGCCGTCGGCCACCACCACCACGTGCCGGTGCTTCATCGTCAGTTGCAGCTCCGGCACGCCGATGCCGTCGATGAGCAGCGCGCTCTCGGTGCGGATGAACTCGATGGTGTTGCCCGCGAACGCCTCCAGATGATCAGCCAGCCCGTTGCGCGCCTCGATCATCCGCTCCGCGATATCGGATGCAGTGAGCTCGATGCCCTTGACCAGGGCCTCCGGCTCCTTTTTCGTCACCTTGTCCGCGTAAACGACGCCCTCGTCGATGCGGACCTTGACGCCGTCCTTGATCCGGCTGAACGCATCCGAGCTGACCGTGTCCAGCAGCAGAATCCCGTTGGCCACCAGCACTTCCGGGCCCAGGTTGGGATAGCGGCCGGAAATCGACGGCGAGGTGTTGATCACCGCGACCACCCCCGCCTCGACCAGGCGATCGGCGGTGAGCCGATCAAGGTCCATCTCGTCGAGAATGACGACGTCCCCCGGTCCGACGCGCTTCAGCAGGCGCCGGGTATTGCGATCCACCCGGGCGATCCCGGTGAGGCCGGGCAGCGTTTCGGTGTTCCGCGACAACAGCGCCAGCATCTTCATGGCCCCGATGCTGCACGCAAACCCTCAACCGTTGGTGGAGGCGCGCCGTACCGCCTACCACATTCGTCACTGTGACCACAACGACACGACGCATGACACGCTGGGGAAACTCCGCCGACAGAGCGGCGCGCGCGTCGTTTCCGGCGCCAAACTATGGCGACCATCACAGTTCGATGCCTATTTCGCGTGCCTAACGAGCGAGACCGCTACCGTTTCGTTACCGTCGACCGATATCCACAAACCCCTCGATGTGACGCCGTAAAGGACGACTGCGTGATGCTCCCCGGAACAACCACACATATCGGACGGTTGCGTCAAAGACCAGACGTTTACCCCATATGGGCGGGTTCTGGACATTCCCGACAAACGCGGTTGGCTCGATGAGTCGATACGAGCAGCTGAAGTTCGATCAGCAACTCGCGTTCGAGCGGCGCACTTCCGGCGACGCTCAGCAAAGTTATGGCTATCATGCGCGACGGGCCGATTCGCTGGCGGCCGAAGGTCAGTTGCCTGCGGCGGACGATCGGTGGGGATTTGCCGATGATCAGTGGGCAGCGAGGGATCAATGGGGCCTGCCGGAAGGAAATCGGGCGGCAGACGACCAGCGGACATCTGCGAACCATCGCCCGTCGGCAGACGACCAGCGGACATCGGATGCTCGGCGGTCGAAGGACGATCAGCGGGCGTCCGGCGCTCGCCGTTCGACGGACAATCAACGGACCTCGTCGAGTGATCGCTGGCCGCAGTCGGCTGCTCGGCGGGCCTCGTCCGACGATCAGCGGCCATCCGCCGACCACCAGCGGTCGTCATCGAACAATCGCAAGCCATCCGCCGACCGGGCTTCGTCGGATCGGCGATGGCCAACGTCCGACTACCCACGGGCATCGTCCAGTGATCGGCGGCCGTCCTCCAACAACCCACGGCCGTCGCCAGATGATCTGTGGCCGTTGTCCAGTGACCCACGACCATCGACCAACAATCCGCGCCCGCGTTCGGGTGACGCGCGACCAGCGCCGGATGATCGGTGGCCGCTGTCGGACAACCTGTCGCCGTCACGAAGTGACCAGTGGCCGTTGTCCGACAACCCGCGTCCATCGCGAGATGACGACAAGCAGGCGTTGTCGAATGCCAACCAGCCGTCGGTGGACGATCACTGGGCAGCGGGTGACGACCGGTGGGCGTCGTTCGATGACGAGTGGCCGTCGGCGGATGATCAGTGGCTGTCCTCGAATGATCCGTGGCCGTCGCCGAATGACGCGGAGCATGGGTCGAATGATCCAGCGCCCTGGTCGAATACGGACCGGCCGGTGCAGCGCACACGCCGCGGCGGCAGGCATCGGATGCCGCCACCGCCGTCCGCGCTGAAAGGTCGGGCCGCCGTCGTCGCGGTGGCCGCAGGCGCCTTCGTCGCCGCGATCCAAACCGCAGCGGCCAGCACGGACCACCAACCACCGGCGCAGAGCGTCGAACCGATGGCGATGGGGCAACGGCAAGTCGCCGACCCGGCACCGAACGGCGTCGAACCCGGATTGCTCGACGAAGGTCCGGCCGGCCTCGGACAATTCGCCGACATGCTGCACAACGGCGACAAGGTCGCCGAGGACATCTCCGCGGCGGCCGACGCGAAGCTGCGCCCGCTTTTCACCAAGTTCACCACCGGCGTCTTCACCTCGGGTTACGGAATGCGCTGGGGCGCACTACATGCCGGCGTCGACGTGGCCGCACCGATCGGCACCCCGATCGTCGCCGTCGAGGACGGCACCGTCATCAGCGCGGGCCCGGCCAGCGGGTTCGGCATGTGGGTGCGCCTGCTCGGCGACGACGGCACCATCACCGTCTACGGCCACATCAACACCGCGCTGGTGTCGATCGGCCAGCACGTCATGGCGGGCGACCAGATCGCCACCGTCGGCAACCGCGGCGAAACCACCGGCCCGCACTGCCATTTCGAGGTCTGGCTGAACGGCACCGACCGCGTCGACCCCCTCCCCTGGCTGGCCACCCGCGGCATCAGCCTCGGCGCCGAACACGACTGACCCGCATCGCCAATCCGCACCCTTTCCGTGCGTCCGCACCCCCTCTGGGCGCCCGTAGCGGGTGCGGATCCACAGAAGAGGTGCGGACTTTGGCTGCGCTCTCGCACTCGGTGCCTGCAAGCGAGTCGCTGCAACAGTTGTTGCAGACTGCCTTGGCTCACCAAATCAGGTCGCGCTGCGCAACTTGCGTCTCGACTACCCATGTAGGTCAGGCAGCACCGCGCTACCGCGTCCCTCGACCAGCCCTGCACGGCGCGAAGAGCACCGCGCAGCTGTTCCTCCTTCCTGGAATCTGTACCCGCTGCGGCACATTCACTTGCGCGGCATGAGAATCCTGGCAACCACACCGGCGGCGACGAGGCAGGCGGCGCAGACGGCGAAAGCGGTTGCGTACCCGGCGTTCAACGCGACCGCGCTGAGTGCGGCGAGGCCGACCGCGCCGCTGGTCTGACGGACCGTGTTGAGGACACCTGCGGCCAGGCCGTTACGTTCGGGCGGTACGCCGTCGGTGGCGGCGACGGTGAGCGGGGTGAATGCGGCAGCGGTGCCGAAACCGAAGATCATGCCCGCCACCAGGACCGACCTGAAGTACGGTGCGTCGAGCGCGATTCCGGCTGCGGTGCCCGCGAATCCGATGCCGCCGATCACGCAGCACAGCATGGCGGCACGGCGAGGTCCCCACCGAACGGTGAGCCATCCGGCTGAACGGGAACCGCAGATCATCGCCACCCCGGACGGCAGGTAGCCCACTCCGGCCAGCAGCGGCGAATAGCCGTACACGTCTTGCATATACAGCGAAAGCAGGACCGGACTGCCGAGGAAGCCGACGCCGAGAAGGAATATCACGATGTTGGCACTTGTCACCGAACGCAGGCGGAAGATGCTCAACGGCACCAACGGCTCGACCGACCAGAAGGCCTGGTGCACACCGAATACCGTGATCAGCGCAACACCTGCGAGCATGGCGACGTAGACCGCGGGATCATCCAAACCCGCTGCCGCCGAACGCATGATCGCCAGAACAACGCCGGTGATCCCCGCCGTGACCAGCACCGCGCCGAGGATGTCTAGTCGCGGCCGCACGACTGCGGTGTCCCGAGGCGGCAGCACCACCATCGCGCCGATCATGCCGATCACCCCCAAGGGTGCGATGACGAAGAAGACCCAGCGCCACCCCGCCACCTGAGTGAGCAAACCACCGAGCACCGGCCCCGCCGCGGCGCCCGCCGCCCCCACCGCACTCCAGATGGCCAGCGCGCGGGCCCTAGCCGCAGGCTCGACGAATGCGGCGGTCAGCATCGACAACGTCACCGGCATCAGCAGCGCACCCCCGAGCCCCTGCACCGCGCGGGCGCTCAACAGGAACGCGGGCGAGTCGGCGAACCCCGCCGCGACGCGCGCCACGGTGAATATCCCCAACCCCGCCAACAGAATTCGCCGGCGGCCGAACACATCCGCACACCGGCCGCCGAACAACAAACCCCCGGCGAATGCCAACGTGTACGCGTTGACCGCCCACGGCAGCGTCGCAGGCGTGAAGCCGAGATCGGCACGCAGGTCGGGCAGCGTAACCGAGACAATGGTGGCGTCGATGATCACGGAGAACGATCCGAGGCAAGCCAGCGCAAGCACCAGCTGCGACTGCCGCGCACTACCCTGTCGTCTGTCGGCCTGCCTCGTCGTCAACGCGCTCACCGGCCCGCCCCCTCATGCCCCCCGAGGAACAACGCAGAATCCGCGACCCACACCAGCACACTCATCAGGCCCACTCGTCGCGCATCGAAGCCGAACGCTAGATCCGAATCCCGCACCGCCGTCGACACACTCACCGGTCCCGCTCCTCATCACCCAGACGCCCATCGAGTCCCGCCGTCGCACTCGAGTCGCCCCATCCTGAGCGCGCATCAAGTCCCGCCATCGCACTCGACTCGCCCCACCCCTCGTGACCTGGGCGCGCGTCGAGGCCCAACGCCCGATCCGAATCCCACACCGCACTCATCGCCCCTGCTCCTCATCACACGGGCGCGCATCGAGACCCACCGTCGCACTCGAGTCGCCCCATCCCTCGCAACCTGGGCGCACATCAAGTCCCGCTATCGCACTCCAGTCGCCCCATCCCTCGCGATCTGGGCGCACGTCGAGACCCAACGCTCGATCCGAATCCCACACCGCACTCATCGCCCCTGCTCCTCATCACACGGGCGCGCGTCGAGACCCGCCGTCGCACTCGAGTCGCCCCATTGCTCACGACCGGGGTGCGCGTCGAAGCGCAGCGCCGGGTCCGCGTATCGCACTGCGGGAACCGCATAGAGCGCGTCGATTGCCGCGCGAAAGTCGCGGTATTTGGCTGCCTGGCCACATATCTCGGCAGCATCGGCCGGCAAGCCTGCGGCGCCGAGCATGATTCGGACGGCGTCCTCGGCACCCTGGTGCATTGCCATGTCCGGCAGTTCGGTCCCGCGCTTCTTCGAGGTACTCACGACCGCACCTCGCTGAAGCTCGGCTCCGTCGCGCGCACTCGCTGACGCTTGATCACGCCACCACCGCCGTCCGGATGGGCGGCACCTGAGTGTGCCAATCGGTGTGCTGTTGAAATACTTCCCCGACGCGCAGGATCGTCGCCTCACCGAAGGCAGGTCCGGCGATCTGTAGCGACAGCGGTAACCCGTCGGCACCGAAACCCATGGGCAGCGCCAAGACTGGTGTACCGAGGGCGTTCCAGTACGCGGTGTCGAGCATCCCGAATACGCCGGCGTCGTCCTGATGGCCTGCCGCATCGACCAATTGATCGAAACGCGGCGCGGTGATGGCGGCGGTGGGACAGACGATCACGTCGATCCGGTCGAACAGTTCGCTCATCGCCGTCTGGGCGACCCGACGGACACGTTGCGCCTGAACATAATCCGCACCGGACACCAGGGCCCCCTTGGCCAGCAGCCCGCGTGCCGCAACGAAGTAGCCGTCCCAGCGTTGCCTCAGATCGTTCCGGTGATAAGCAAGCCCCTCGGCAAGGGCGGTGACGAATGTCGCGGTGGTGGTTTCGCGCCGGTACGGCAGCGCGATCTCGTCGACGTCCGCGCCGCAGGCGACGAGTACCCCTATCGCACGGTCGAATACGCCCGACAGCTCGGGATCAGCGGGCAGCGGGAGATCCTCCCGTCGCGCCAGCCCGACTCTCAATCCGGCCAGGTCGAGCATCGGCGGACCCGAGGTGAAGACGCCGTCCACGCCGTCCACGCTGTCCGGGTCGCTCGGGTGCGCACCCGCGATCACCTCGAGCACGGCGGCGCAGTCGGCCGCGGTGCGCGCCAGCGGACCGACGCGGTCAAGGCTGTAACCCAGTGGCACACAACCGGATTTCGGCACCCGGCCGAAGGTCGGTAGCAAACCGGTGACGCCGCAGAAGGCGGCGGGCATCCGAATACTGCCCGCCGTATCGGAGCCGAGGCCCGCCGGAAACAGCCCGGCGGCAATGCCGCTCGCCGTACCGGAGCTGGAACCGCCTGCCCACCTGGTCAACTCCCACGGGTTGCGCGGCAACGGAAACGGCTTGCCGGAATCCGGTACTCCACAACCGAATTCCATTGTCGTAGTCTTGCCGGTGATGATCGCACCGGCCGCCTTCATCCTGGCGACCACCGGTGCGTCCAGTCCCATGCCCCAGGCGCGGTCGTGCACCAGGCTCTGCGCCGTGGTCGGCCCGTCGGCCACCGCGATGTTGTCCTTCACGGCGATCGGAATACCGTGCAGGATCCCACGATCGAGCCCGCGCGCTCGCTCGTCGTCGGCCTGCCTGGCCTGCCGTCGCGCGGTCTCGTCGAAACGGGTCAGATAGACGCCGAGGTCGGCGTCGTGCCGGTCGGCGAGCGCGATCGCGGACTCGATCAGCGCCGCGCTCGTCGTCTCGCCCGCACGCAGTGCGCGAGCGGCGTCGGCAATGGAATACATCGTCCACTCCTCCGGGATTGATCGAATAAGGTAAGGGTTACCTTGCCCGTTCAACCCGAGTTGAGGTCAACTGGTGATATGCCCGAGCTGACCGAGATCTCCACCGTGGTCGATCACTTCGACATCCCGTTGTCCACGCTGCACTACTGGGAACGCCGCGGCCTGCTCACGCCGCACCGCCGCGGCGGTCGTCGCTGCTACGACGAGGACCAGCTCTACCGGATCGCCCTGATCAAGCAGTGGCAGAGCACCGGCCTGATGAGCCTCGACGAGATCGGATCCCTGCTCACCGCGCGCGGCACCGACCCGGACTGGCGTGACACGGTGACCGACCACCTCGCCTCGATCGACCGGAAGATGGCCGAACTCGACATCGCCCGAGCCTATTTGGACTACCTGCTCACCTGTCCACGCGACGGCGAACTGGAACACTGCCCCGCCTACCGCGCGACCGTCACGCTGCCGAAGCAAGCAGGCTGACGGGCGACGCCGCGATGCGACAATCGAACTGTCTGTGACGCCGATAACACACCCGCACGGGCGGCCCCGGTGATACCTATATGCTGCGGGTCACAGGTAACTCGAAGAGGAGACCCCCATGGCCAGCACAACCGTCGACGCCGTCATCGCCGCCCCGCGTGAGGTCGTGTACCGGCTCTTCGCCGACCGCGAGAGCATCAACCCCTACCTCCCGATCCAGGTCAAGCTGACCAAGCCGGGCCTGACCGAGCGCGAAGGGGTCGGCGCGCAGCATCTGCTCGGCGTCGGACCGGTCGGCGTCACCGAGGAGATCACCAAGCTGGTGCCCGGTGAGCGGATGGAATACAAGATCGTCAAGGGTGCGCCGGTGAAGCGGCACGTCGGCGTCGTCACGTTCAGCGACGCGGACAACGGAACGCTGGTGTCCTACACGATGGAATCCGACCCGAGCCTGCCCGTGCCTGCCAAGGTGCTCGAGTTCGGGTTGAAGAACCTGATCACCCAGTTCATCAAGGCCGCGCAGAAGGCCGTCAAGTAACCGAGATCGCCGACGAGTGGCACACCACCGTGCGTGCTACTCGCACTTTGCCGCAGCCATGTGCCACTCGTGGCCGGTGCTTGCCGAGTTAGACGGTGGCTTCGGTCTTTTCGGAGCGGGCGGTTTCGAGGAGTTCCTCGGCGTGCGCCCTTCCGGTTTCGGTGTCGTCCAAACCGGCCAGCATGCGGGCCAATTCCTTCACTCGTTCGTCCTTGGTCAGCGCACGGACCCCGCTGTTGACGGTGCCCTTGCCGTCGTCGGACTTGTCGACCACCAGATGGGTGTCCGCGAACGCCGCGACCTGCGGCAAGTGCGTCACCACGATCACCTGATGGGTCCGCGCCAGCCGGGCCAGCCTGCGGCCGATCTCCACCGCGGCCCGGCCGCCGACACCCGCGTCGACCTCGTCGAACACCATGGTCGCCCCGTGATCGGAGCGGGCAAGCACCACCTCGAGCGCGAGCATCACCCGGGAGAGCTCACCGCCGGACGCGCTCTTGCTCAACGGAAGTGACTGCGCGCCCGAGTGCGCGGACAACCGGAATTCCACCTCGTCGATGCCCGACGACCCGGCATGCACGTCTTTGCCGTCGATGGTGAGCGGCGCCGAATCCTGCGGTCCCGCAGGCATCGGACGCACCTCGACCTCGAGCTTGGCCTTCCCCATCGCCAAACCGCCCAGCTCGGCGCTCACCGCCGAGGCGAGCTTGCCCGCCGCCTTCGTGCGTGCGGTGCTCAGCTTGCGCGCCGCCTCCCTGACCCGCTCGGCCGCGATATCGACCTCAGCGGCCAAGGCCGCCAACGCTTCCTCCGAGACATCGAGCGAACCGAGCCGGGTGCGCGCCTCCTCGGCCCAGGCGATGACACCGTCGATATCGGGTGCGTACTTGCGGGTCAACGACTTCAACTCGGCCTGCCTGGTGAGCAGCGAATCGAGCGCGCCGGGATCCGACGGCAGATCCGACAGATAACCGCTGAGCTCGGTGGTCAGATCCACCACCGCCTCGATGGCCTCGACGAGCCGCGGCGCCAAGCCGATCAGCGCCGGATCATCGGCCGACTCGATGCGAGACCGGGCGACGCCGAGCAATTCCAGTGCGCCGGAACCGTCTTCGGGCGCATCGGCCGGACCCGCGAGCGCGTCGTGCGCGGTCGCCGCCGCCTCACGCAGCGAATCGAGATCGCTGAGCCTGCGCACCTCGTCCACGATGCGCACATCCTCACCGGGTTCCGGTGCGATGGCGTCGATCTCGGACAGCGAATGCTGCAGCCGATCCGCCTCCTGCGCCAATTCCCTGCTGCGCGCGGTCCGTTCGAGCAGTTCGGTACGCGCATCCAGCCAGGAACGCCGCTGCACACCGTATTTGCGCAGCAGCGGTGCGATCGTGTCGGCGGCGAACTGGTCCAGCGCGGAAAGCTGTTGATCGGGGCGTTGCAACCGCAGCTGATCGTTCTGGCCGTGCACCGTCAGCAGCGGCGCGGTGAAATCGGCGAGGACCGAGGCGGGTACGCCGCGCCCGCCCAGATGCGCGCGCGAGCGGCCATCGCTGCCGACCGTGCGGACCGCGATGATGCTGCCGTCGTCATCCTGTTCGGCCGCAGCCGATTCCAGCACCTGCGTCACTTCGGCCCGGGCCGCGTCGTTCACGTCGTCGACGGTGAACCGGCCCTCGACGACAGCGCGTGCGGCGCCGAGCCGGACCCGGCCCGCGTCCGCGCGCGCACCGCTCAGCAGGTGCAGGCTGGTGACCACCATGGTCTTGCCCGCGCCGGTCTCACCGGTGAGGACGGTGAGACCTTCGTGAAATTGCGCGGTGGCCGTGGAAATGACGCCAAGGCCGTCAATCCTGATCTCTGTCAGCATGCGTGCTCTCCGTTCGGCGGTATTCAATCTCGCCTGCGCTCGGGCGCTCCGTGGTTACGCGCGCTGCCGCCTCCGCGCCTGATCGCACAGACGGGCGGCCACGCCAGCCTGTCACGGGCAATTGGAACTTGCGCACCATCCGGTCCGCGAACGGCGCGGAATCCAACCGCACCCACCGCACCGGCTTGGCGCCACGCACCGCCTCCAACCGGCCGCCACGCGGCAGCTCGAGGGTGCGCCTGCCATCCAGGAAAACTATCGCATCATGACCCGTCGCCACCGACTCCACGGCGATCCGCGATTCCGGGCTGGTCACCAGCGGCCGCGCGAACAAGGCATGCGCGTTGCTCGGAATCACCAGCAGCGCTTCGAGTTCCGGCCACACCACCGGGCCGCCCGCGGAGAACGCGTACGCGGTCGAGCCGGTGGGCGTCGAGATCAGGATGCCGTCGCAGCCGAACGCCGACACCGGGCGCCCGTCCACCTCCAGCACCAACTCCAATACGCCCATCCGCGAGGCGTTTTCGATGCTGGCCTCGTTCAATGCCCAGCCGGTCTGCACCACCTCGTCGTCCACCCGGACGGAGACGTCGATGGTCATCCGATGTTCGATGTTGTAGTCGCGCCGAACCACATGGGCCAACGCGTCATCCAGATGCTCGGCCTCGGCCTCGGTCAGAAAACCGATGCGGCCCAGGTTGATTCCCAGCACCGGCACCCCGGCCGGGCGGGCCAGTTCCGCAGCGCGCAGGAAAGTGCCGTCACCGCCGAGGACAAGCACCATCTCGCAGCCGACCGCCGCGTCCGGGCCGTGCTCGACGACATTCACCGGATAACCACCCGGCTCGGCCTCGAAGCGGGTGCTGTCCGCCTCGTCCGCCAGGACACGCAGGCAGATGCCCGCGTCCGCGAAGATCTTCGCCACCCGATGCGCGGTCTCGATGATCTCGGCCCGGCCCGGATGCGAGACCAGCAGAATCTCCCGGCCCTCAGAACTGGTCGGCGCGTTCACTGTGGACCCTCCTCAACCGCACGCTCGACGAGAGCCGTAACCCGCTCTTCGTCGTATTCGGACTGCCCGTCCTTGCGCAGCCACAAAAAGTATTCGACATTGCCGGAGGGACCGGGCAGCGGGCTGGCCACAACGCCCTGCGTGTGCAGTCCGAGATCGGCCGCCGCGGCGGCAACAGCGCGGACCGTCTCGGCGCGGAGTCCGGGATCGCGGACAACGCCACCCGTGCCGACGCGCTCCTTACCGACCTCGAACTGAGGTTTCACCATCGGCAGCAGGTCTGCGCCCGGTGCGCTGCACGCGGCAAGCGCGGGCAAGACCAAACCGAGCGAGATGAACGACAGGTCGCCGACCACCAGGTCGACGGGGTCGCCGATCATCTCGAGGTCGACGGAACGCACATTGGTGCGATCGAGCACCTGGACCCGGTCGTCGTTCTGCAGCCGCCAAATCAGTTGGCCGTAGCCGACATCCACCGCGACCACCTCGCGGGCGCCACGCGACAACAGCACATCGGTGAAGCCGCCGGTCGACGCGCCTGCGTCGAGGCAGCGTTTGCCCGCGACGGAGAGCCCGGCCGGTTCGAACGCTGCCAGCGCGCCGAGCAGCTTGTGCGCGCCGCGGGAAGCCCACGACACCTCATCCGGCTGCTCGCGCACCAGCAGCGGCGTGCCCGCTTCGACGGCGGTCGCCGGTTTCACGGCGACCGTTCCAGCAATCAGGACGCGACCCGCGCCGATCAGCTCGACCGCGTGTTCCCGCGATCTCGCCAGTCCGCGGCGGACCAGTTCGGCGTCCACGCGTGCGCGTCTGGCCACCTCAGATCTTGTCCACCGTGGCCAAGGCCTGAACGAGCACGTCGTGGGCCTGCTCGAGGATGCGGGCCCGACGGGTGATGTCGGCGCCTGCTTCGGCATCGCCGGTGTGCGCAGGGCCGCCCGGCCAGTTGGTGCGGGTGGCGAGTTCGTTGAGCAGACCGTCGATCTCGCTGCGGATGCGCTCCGGGTCGGCCGGCTCCGGACGCCCTGGCGCGCCCGGCAGATGCTGGCCGGGCAGCGGAACCCCGTGGCGGGGCTCGTTCGCGGCTGCCTGGTGCATTCCGGGGCCGGTTGGGCGGGGCATGGGAGTAGTCATCGTGGCGTCAACGCTATCGGATTTCCGATGCGGACGCCCGCACCCTTACGGCTCTGCCTTGGTTGCGTCGCAACCGGTCGGCCAGGTCTGCGACGTCGTTGCCGGGCTCGGCGGGCACCGGCGGATGATTCAGTGCGTCCAGCGAGTCGGCCACGTAGGTCGGAATGGATTCGGCGCTCACACCTTTCAGCTCGTCGAGGGTGCTCACGCCGGTCAATACCAGCAGCGATTCCAGGCCGACGGTGTTCGCGCCCTCGATATCGGTGTCGAGCCGGTCGCCGACCACCAGCGCGCTGCGGGTGCCCGCGCGGACGAGTGCGTCTTCGAGCAGCGGTGCATAAGGCTTGCCCGCAACGATCGGTTCGCGCTCGGACGCCGTGCGCAACGCCGCAACCATCGAGCCGTTACCCGGCGCAAGGCCGCGTTCGTTCGGCAGCGTCTTATCCGTGTTGGCCGCGACCCACAGTGCGTCCGCACGCAGCGCGTAGGCGGCCTCGGCGAGATCGGCCCAGCAGGTCTGCGGCGAATGTCCTTGCACCACAGCGGCAGGCACATCGCCGTCGAAGCGGCGCACCGGACGCAAGCCGACCGCGGTGACCTCGGCGGCCAGGTCGTCGGTGCCGACCACCAGAACGGTCGCGCCGGTCTCCAGCCGCTCGGCCAGCAGTCGAGCCGCCGCCTGCGCGCTGGTGACAACCGTATCGACGGTCGCGGGAAAGCCGAGCTCCACCAGATGCGCGGCCACCGTCTCCGGACTGCGGCTGGCATTGTTCGTGACGTACATCAGCCGCTGCTCCACCCCGGCCAACGCCTCCGGCGCACCCTCGATCACCGCATGCCCGCGATACAGGGTGCCGTCCAGATCAAGCAGCAAGGCTTCGTAGCGATCTCGTAGCCGCTTCACACCACTCTCCGTGTCACCGATCGGCACCGTGCCGAACCTTCCGTCCACCGCCGTCCGGATCGCACCGGTCGGCTCAGGACATCCGAACACTACGCCAGCGGACCGACAGGAATCGCACGGCGTCAACCCGCTCCCGACTTACCGCATCAACTGGACCATTCCAGTTAGGAACGTTCCAAATCGGATTTCGTAATCCGTTACAGGACAACACTTCACGTCACCACCTCTCGCAATTTCCTGTACCAACGTCCAGCTCCACGGAGGTTCGCGCGACACCAACCACGGCGTGTCCAAAGCCACGCCGAACAATCCAGATCAATCATCAACCCTCGAACGAATTTTCGATTTCCGTGCGTACGGTGGCGCCCATGGTCAGCTCCCAACACGAGGCAATGCATCGCCTCTTCCAGCACGACCCGGGCACCTTCGCCCGCGCATTCCGCGCCCTCCACCTCCCCTTCCCCGACCCGACCGAGGTGATCCTCCTATCGACCGACCTGACCGAACCCACCCCCGTCGAACGCCGAGCCGACACCGTCCTCCGCATCGAAACCGCAACCGGCCCATTCCTGTTGCTCGTCGAAGCACAAAGCAAAGAAGACGCAACCAGGCCACCAGCCTGGGCCTACTACCTGTCCCACCTCTACGCGAAATACACGCTGCCGACAGTCTTGCTCGTCGTCTGCCAAGACAAGACAACCGCTGAATGGGCGACCGGTCCCCTGACCATCGGCATGGAGCAATGGCCAAGCCTCGTTGTGCGCCCGTTGGTCCTCGGCCCCCACAACGTCCCGTCGATAACCGACATCGACACGGCCAAATCTGACATCCCGTTGGCCACCCTCTCCGCCATCACCCACGCCAAAGACCCTGATGTCAATGCGATACTGAAGACGCTGGCGGCCGCCCTCCGCAGCGTCGGCGACGCCGATGACCACGACATCTTCGCCGAACTCACGGAACAAGGCCTGGCCAATAGCCCAGCTCTCAAATACTGGAGGACACTGATGACCATGGACCTCTCGTTCTTCCGCTCCGAGACCTCCCAGGCCCTCCGCGCCGAGGGGCGCGCCGAGGGGCGTGATGAGGCGCGCGCCGAGACCCGCGCAGAGTACATCGTGAGGCTTCTCGATGGCCGTGGAGTCGACGTGCCAGACCAGGCTCGTGCACGCATACTTGCCTGCCAAGACAACGATCGCTTGGACCACTGGTTCGATCGCGCGATCACGGCCAACACCGTCGACGAACTGTTCGCAGACCAGCCTTGATCGCTTCTGCCCTTCGGATCGCCGAGCAGCGCGTTGTTGTTTGCGCTGCTCGGATTCGGTTGTGGCAGAACGGCGCTGAAACTACGAAACTCGACAGTCGCTCTGGAGGAAGCGTGTGACCATTGACCTCTCGTTTTTCCGCTCCGAAACGTCCAATGCCTTGCGTGCCGAGGGCGCTTTCGAAGCGCGTTCGAAGAACATCGTGAGGCTTCTGGACCGCCGTGGTGTAAACGTGCCTGACACCGTTCGTGCACGCATCCTGGCCTGCCGGGACGGCGATCGCTTGGACCACTGGTTCGATCGCGCGATCACGGCCACCACCGTCGACGAACTGTTCACCAACCAGCCCTGAGCGTTTCTCCGTCCACCAGCTCACAAGGCGATGCGCTCCACAGTTCACGCGGCCCGGATTGTGTTGCAGTAGAACGTAATCCGGGTAGGAGAGTTCGGAGTCGGCTCCCTGCCATGGCGCAGCGTTCTTCCTGTCGGGCTCA
The DNA here is from genome assembly GCF_001612685.1 of Nocardia altamirensis NBRC 108246. GTDB lineage: Bacteria > Actinomycetota > Actinomycetes > Mycobacteriales > Mycobacteriaceae > Nocardia > Nocardia altamirensis. Next base: position 2,224 of record NZ_BDAY01000085.1, on the reverse strand, counting down.
TAGCGACGAAACGCAGACTAGCCCTCTGCTCCAGCAGCGGCTGGGGTAGAGGGCTAGTGCTAAAGGCAGGTCTGGTTGTGAGTTAGGGGTTGGGGTTGTCGCCGGTTAGTTCGTCGGCGCGTTCTTCGGCGTCGGTTTCGCCGTCGAGGTCGGCGGAGGCGGCGTTGAGGAACCAGGTGAGGCCCTCGTCGGTGCGGCCTGCGGCTACCAAGGCGTCGGCGTAGGCGTAGAAGAGGCGGGCGGCGGCGGAGCCGGTGCGGGCAGGGTCCAGGTCTGAGGTTTGCAAAGTGACGACGGCCTGGTCGTATTCGCCGAGATCCATGCGGGCGCCTGCGACGACGATGCGGAGTTCGGTGGCTTCGTCGCCGCTGAGGGCGCGGGCCTCGTCACTGCGGCCGAGTTCGATGGCGCGTTCGGGGCGGCCGAGGCCGCGTTCGCAGTCGGCCATCACAGCGAGCAGGCCGGAGCCGCCGGACATGCGGCGGGCGGTGCGCAGCTCGGAGAGAGCCTCGGCCCATTCGCCCGCGTGATAGGCGGTGACGCCTGCGGTTTCGCGGACCACAGCGATGCGGCCTGCGCGTTGGCGGGCAGCGCGGGCATGGGCGAGAGCCAGGCGCGGATCGTCGTCGATGAGGCGCACAGCCATCACCAGGTGCCGGGCCACGGCCTCCGCGTTGGTCTTGTCCAAGCTCAACAGGTCGCGGCGGACCGTGGGATCCAGGTCCGCTGCCTGCACGTCATCGGGAAGGTCCGGCTCTTCCGGGCGCGGTGCGCGTCGGTCCTGCGACCGATCGCCGCCAGCACCGGCACGCGCGCCTTCAGCACCGCGACGCCGATCATCCGGTCCGTCGCCACGCGAGTCACGGCGATCGAATCCGCCACGACCGCCGGAATCTCCGCCACGCTTGAAGCCACGGTCACCCGAGTCGCTGCGGTTGGCGCCGCCGCGATCATCGGAATCACCAGAGCGATTGAAGCCGCCGCGATTACCTGAGTCACCGCCACGGTTGAAACCACCGCGATCACCAGAGCCACCGCGTCCGCCAGAGTCGCCACCGCGATTGAAGCCACCACGATCGCTGGAATCGCCACCGCGGTTGAAACCACCACGGTCGCCGGAGCCACCGCGATTGAAACCACCACGGCTATCGGAATCTCCGCCGCGGTTCGAACCGCTACGGTCACTGGAACCACTGCGGTTGAAGCCACCGCGATCACTCGACCCACCGCCGCGATTGAAACCGCCACGATCGCTCGACCCACCACGCTGGTTGGAATCACCACGACCGCCGGAATCACCACTGCGGTTGAAACCGCCGCGCCCGCCTGTGTCGCCACTACGGTTGAAGCCACCGCGACTATCGGAATCACCGGAACGATTGAAACCACCGCGCTCGCCGGAGCCGCCACGACCGCCTGTGTCGCCACTGCGGTTGAAACCGCCGCGTCTGTCGGAATCACCGGAGCGATTGAAGCCACCACGTTCGCCGGAGCCTCGGCCTGCCGAATCGCCGCCGCGGTTGTATCCGCCGCGTTCGCCGGAGCCGCCGTCGCGATTGAAACCACCGCGGCTCGAGTCGCCGCTGCGCTTGAAGCCGCCGCGACTATCGGAATCTCCGCTGCGGTTCGAGCCGCTACGGTCGCTGGAACCGCCGCTTCGGTTGAAACCGCCGCGCTCGTTCGAGTCGCCACCGCGGTTGAAGCCGCCGCGGCTACCCGCGTCTCCGCGATTGTTGTATCCACCGCTGCCGCGCGAGTCGTTCCCACGGTCGGAACCCTCGCGGCGCTGATATCCACCGCGATCATCGGAGTTCCGTTGGCCGAAACCACCGCGGCTTCCGGAGTCGCCGCGGCGATCGGATCCGCCACGGTCGCTGGAACTTCCGCGCTGGCCGGAGCCGCTGCGGTCGGAGTCGTTGTTTCGCTTGAAACCACCACTGCGCTGGCTGGAGTCGCGTTTGAAGCCGCCGCCGCGCGGGCCGTCAGCGCGGTCCTTGGGATCGCCGCTGCCCTGGGATGGGCGATCGGATCCCTCGCCGCGCCGGAAGGACTTCCGGTCGTCGTTCTGTTCCGACACGGTGATCCCTTTCTGAGGTCCGCAAGAGGTGGTCGGGGGCCCCACAAATTCAATCACGTGTCGTGGTGGGGGCCGACACGGCGACGTCGTCCGGGCACGGCAAGGTGCCTCAAACGACGATAGGGGACCCAGATTCTGGGTCCCCTA